>DATLSX010000038.1:0-233280 GCA_035533915.1 Streptosporangiaceae bacterium | reverse complement strand
CTCGGGGGTCGCACGGGAGCCGTTCAGCGTGTAGAAGTGCAGTCCGGGGACGCCCTCGTCGAGCAGCCTCTGGGACATCCCCGCGGCGTACTCCACGCCGATCCGGCGGACGGCCGCGCGGTCGCCGGCGTTCGCGTGCAGCCGCTCGGCCAGGTCCGCGGGGAACCGCGCACCCGACAGCAGCAGGGCGCGGTCGATCATGGGCACGCTGGTGATCGGCATGATGCCCGGGATGATCGGCACCTCGCAGCCCAAGGCTGTCACCTCGTCCCGGTACCGCAGGTAATCCTCGGGATAGAAGAACATCTGGGTGAGGGCGAAGTCAGCGCCAGCCGCACATTTTTCCGCAAAGAAAGCGACGTCAGACTCCCGGCTGACGGACCTGCTGTGCCCCTCAGGGAACGCGGCTACTCCGACGCAGAAGTCGCCGGATGCCCGCACCAGCCGGACGAGCCCGGCGGCGTACCGCAAACCCTCGGGGTGCGCGATCCACTCCCCCGACGGATCTCCTGGCGGGTCACCGCGCAGCGCGAGCACGTTCTGCACGCCCACCGCCGCGTAGGAGCCGATCACGTGGCGCAGTTCGGCGACCGAGTGGCTCACCGCGGTCAGGTGGCCGACCGGTGTCATCGTCGTCTCTTCGGCGATCCGGCCGGTGACCCGCACTGTCCGGTCCCTGGTCGTGCCGCCAGCGCCGTAGGTGACCGACACGAAGGTCGGCCGGAGCGGCTCGAGCCGTCTGATAGCCAGCCAGAGCTGGTCTTCGTCGGCGTCTGTTTTCGGGGCCATGAACTCGAACGAGAAGGATCTGCCGCCAGCGGCTAGCAGATCCCTGATCAGTGGTACCCGAGGCAGTCGTGGCGCCATCGTTCTAGGGTATCCGCACCGTGACCAGAAACTCGGCGGACCGCACCAACCGGCTTGACTTCTGACCGGGCGGTCCGCGGCCCCGCCGCCCGGCCCCGCCGCCCGGCCCCGCCGCCCGGCCGCGACCTCGCCGACGTTCGCCGAGCCGGCCGCGCCGGCGATCCTGGCTCGGGCTAAGGTCACGATCATGGCTAGTAGTCCGGCAGACCTGATCAGGATCCGGTCGCAGGTCGGCGCGGCGCTCAGCGACTTCCTCGGCCGGCAGCGCGACGACCTGGCTCGCATCGGCACCGACTTGGTGCCGTGCGTTGACGCGATCACCGACCTGCTCGCCGGCGGCAAGCGGTTGCGGCCAGCGTTCTGCTACTGGGGATGGCGTGCCTGCGGCGGCACCGACGAGCCGGCCATCTTCGCGGCCGCCGCCTCGCTGGAACTGCTGCACGCCAGTGCGCTCGTGCATGACGACGTCATGGACGCCAGCGATACCCGGCGCGGTCAGCCGTCCGTGCACAAGCGGTTCGCTGCCACGCACGCCAGCGCCGGCTGGCGCGGAGCCCCGGACAGCTTCGGCGCCGGAGCGGCCATCTTGGTTGGCGACCTGCTGCTCGCCTGGACTGACGAGATGCTGCGCAAGAGCGGACTGTCGCCGGCCGCGATCCAGCACGGCATGCTGGTGCTCGACGCCATGCGCACCGAGGTGTTCGCCGGGCAGTTCCTTGACCTGATCGGCCAGGCCTCCGCGATCTCCTCGATCGACAACGCCCTGCGCGTGATCACCTACAAGTCAGCCAAGTACACGGTGGAACGGCCGCTCCAGCTCGGCGCCGCGCTGGCCACCGCCGACACGCGCCAGGCCGCGCCGGCCGCGTTCACCGAGTACGGGATCCCCCTCGGGATCGCGTTCCAGTTGCGCGACGACATCCTCGGCGTCTTCGGAGATCCGGCCATGACCGGCAAGCCCGTCAACGACGACCTGCGCGAGGGCAAGCGGACCGTGATGCTCGCGATCGCCAGGGAGCGTGCGGCCCAGGCCCAGGCCCAGGTACTCGACCGCTGCGTCGGCGACCCTGCGCTCAGCGGTTCAGCGGCTGAGGAAGTCAGGGCCGTCATCACCGGCACTGGCGCCCTCGCCGAATGCGAGCTGATGATCGAGCACAACCTGAAGGCGGCGCTGTCCGCCCTGGAGTCCGCGCCGATCACCGCCGAGGCGAAGTCAGCGCTCGCCGAGCTCGCCGTCGCAGCGACCTCCCGAGCCGACTGAAAGCCGCCGGTTAACCGCTGGCGGACCACAACAGCCGGCTGACCGCTGGCGAATCACCGCCGCCCGCATGCACTGCCCGCGCTAGCGTGCGCGCAGCCGGGCCGCCAAGAGCGCCGCCGCGGCACCGGGGTCGGGCGCGTCGGTGATCGCCCGCACCACTACGGCGCGGCGTGCGCCCGCCTCCAGCACGTCGCCCAGCCTCGCCTCGTCGATGCCGCCGATGGCGAACCACGGTTTCGTCGCGGCAAGCCCGGTCACGTAACTGATCAGCCCGAGCCCAGGCGCCGAACGGCCGGGCTTAGTCGGTGTCGGCCAGACCGGCCCAGCGCAGAAGTAGTCGGCGGCCTGATCCGCCGCGGCCGCGTCGGCCTGCGACTCCGAGTGGGTCGACAGGCCGACAATCGGCCCGGGGCCGAGTATCTGCCTGGCAACCGCTGACGGCAGGTCGTCCTGCCCGAGATGCAGCACGTCGGCTCCTGCCGCGAACGCGACATCGGCCCGGTCGTTGACCGCGAGCAGCGCGCCGTGCCGGTCGCACGCTGCGCGGAACGTCTCAAGGAACCGCAGCTCCTGCGCGGCCTCCAGGCCCTTCTGCCGGAGCTGGACGATGTCCACGCCCGAGCCGAGCACCGCGTCGAGGAAGCCAGCCAAGTCACCCTGACGCTCCCGTGCGTCGGTGCACAAGTACAGCCTGGCCGCAGCCAGCCTTGCTCGCAGTTCGGCGCCGTCGCCCCCGTTAGCCATGCTGCCATCTTGCCAGTGGGCACGGCGCGATCACTGACGCGGTCCGGATTCACCAGCCAGCCGCGGCACGGTCAGAACGCGAGTGCCTGCGCCCGTCTGTTGACTTCGCCGCAACGATGCGCGGCGATCGCCTCGATCGGGCTGCCAGGCAGCGAGTCGTCCGAGGTGAACAGCCATCGCAGTGCCTCGCAGTCGCTGAACCCGCAGTCGACAAGCAGCGTCAGCGTGCCATGCAGCCCGCGGACGACCTGATTGCCGCCCAGGAATGCGGCAGGAACGCCGAACGAGCCGTCCGGCCGTTGCGCGCCAAGCAGCTTGCGATCACGCAGCAGTTGCTTGACCCGGCTCACCGGGATTCCCAGCTGCTCGGCGACTTCAGGGATGCTCAGCCATTGGCCGACGATAGCGTCGGCCGGGGGGTCGATCTGTGCCACGTCCAGATCTTTTCCCCGACCGCCCCAGCAGTCAAACCCGCGAATCCGCGATTCGTCGGATGCGCCGTGTCAGCCGGCCAGCACCGCTTCCCGCAACGGGACGGCGGGATCGGCCACCTTGCCGACATCGACAGGAACCGCCGACTCGATCAGCCGCCGTCCCTGCTGCACGTCCCTGGGCAAGCCGACGGTCAGCACAGCCGTCAGCCGTTCGCCCGCGAGCCAGCACGCGGCCCAGCGATCGCTCGCGGTGTCCCCGCGCCAGACCAGGCGGTCGGCACCGCGGTGGTCACCGACGTACTGCAGCATCCGGCCGAACTGCTCGGACCAGAAGTAGGGAACCGGGTCGTAGCTCTGCGATTCGCCCAGCAGGTTGGCCGCGAGAACGGTCGGTCCCCGCAACGCCACGTCCCAGTGCTCCGGGCGCATCCGGCGGCCAAATCTCGCTGACCAGAACGCGGCGCAGTCACCGACGGCATAGACATCGGGAATCGAGGACCGCAGTTGCCCGTCGACGGCCACGCCATTGTCCAGCGCCAGCCCGGACGACTCCAGCCAGCCGATCTCCGGCCGCACCCCGACAGCGGACACCACCTCGTCAGCGGCCAGCCAGCCTCCCCCGGCCAGCGCCAGCCCGCCGTCCGCTACCGAGGCAACCGGCTGGCCAACGCGCAGTTCTACGCCGGCTTGCTCGTACCAGGGAGCGGTCAGCGCGCCTACTTCCGCGCCGATCGCCGTCGCCAGCGGTGCCTGGCCAGCCTCGACCACGCAGACGCCGCAGCCGCGCGCCGCGGCCGCCGTGGCAAGCTCGGCTCCGATCCAGCCCGCCCCCACGATCGCCAGCTTGGCACCGGGCACGAGCACCTCGCGCAGGCTGAGCGCGTCGTCCAGGGTCCGCAGGAACCGCTGCCGGCCGGGCCCTGGCAGCACGACCGGCCGCGCGCCCGTCGCGATCACCAGCCGGTCGAAGGGGTACTCACCGCGATCGGTGCGCAGCATGTGATCGTCCAGTGACTCGGCCCGCTCACCGAGCAGGATCCGGGCACCGTACGCGGCCAGGTCGTCCCGGAGCGAGGTGTCGTCCAGCAGGCCGGTCATCAACTGCTTCGACAGCGGCGGGCGGTCGTAAGGCGGCCGGTGCTCCGCTCCGATCAAGGTCACCTGGCCGGCGTAACCGGCGGACCTCAGTTCCTCGACCGTCCGAAGACCGGCCAGCCCTGCGCCCACGATGACGATCCGCCGGGGACCGGCAGGTGCGGGGCTGGCGGGTTGGCTGACCACATCGGGATGGTACATCGAGTCCCAAGCCGGGCACCCCCGGCAGCCGTGCCCGCGCCGCGCGGGCCCGGCTAGGCTAGGGATCAGACGCGCGGGAGCCCGGTGCGGACCGGACTGAGAGGGCGGCTGAGGAGCCGCCGACCGCCGAACCTGATCCGGGTCATTCCGGCGAAGGGAGCGCACGGACCTTGACTACGAGCCAGAACGCCGACGTGCTTGTCATCGGCGGCGGAGTGATCGGCCTCGCGATCGCGTGGCGGGCGGCACAGCGCGGCCTGCGAGTCGTGCTCGCCGACCCGGCACCCGGCGCTGGCGCCTCCTATGCCGCCGCGGGGATGCTCACGCCGGTCGCCGAGGCCGCCTACGCCGAACGTGAACTGTTCGACCTCGGCAGTGCGTCGCTAGGCCTTTACCCCGACTTCGTCGCCGAGTTGACTGACGTGACCGGCCTGAACGTCGGCTTCCGCCGCTCCGGCACGCTCCAGGTCGCTTTCGACGCCGACGACATGGCCATGCTGGCCGAGCACGCGCTGTTGCGCGAGTCCTTCGGCGTGCCCACGCAGCGGCTCACCGGCCGCGAGTGCCGCCGGGCCGAGCCGATGCTCGGCCCGGTCTTCGGCGGCTTGCTGGTGGACGACGACGCGTCGGTCGATCCGCGGCTGCTGGCAGCAGCCCTGCTAGCCGCGGCCCGCAAGGCCGGCGTGGTCCACTTGCCCGTGCGGGCCGTCCGGCTGCGCGCCGGAGCCGGACGTGCGGAAGGTGCCGACCTGGCCGACGGGTCCGCCGTGACGGCCGGGCAGGTCGTGCTCAGCGCGGGCTGGGCGAGCGCCACGCTGGACGGGCTGCCCGCGGCGGCCGCTCTGCCGCTGCGGGCAGTCAAGGGCCAGACCATCCGGCTGCGGCCCACTCCGGCCACGCTGGCCGGCAGCACGTCGCCCTCGCTGCTGCACCGGACTGTGCGCGCGTTCGTGCGGGGATCGCCGGTCTACCTCGTGCCGAGAGAAGACGGCGAGCTCGTGGTGGGCGCCACCCAGGAAGAGCTGGGCGCGGACACTACCGTGACCGCCGGCGGCGTCTGGCAGTTGCTGCGCGACGCCCGCGCACTCGTCCCCGGCATCACCGAGCTTGAGCTGGCCGAGACCGTGGCAGGCCTGCGGCCAGGCACGCCCGACAACGCTCCGGTACTCGGCCCGTCCGAGCTGCCGGGGCTGGTCTTCGCCACCGGCCACTTCCGCGGCGGCGTGCTGCTCGCGCCGGTCACCGCGGATCTGATTACCGACTTCCTGCGGACCGGGACGATGAGCGAGACCGCATCGCCCTTCTCCGCGCAGCGCTTCTCCGCGCAACGCATCGCCCGGGCCAAAGGCGCACCGTCATGAAGATAGTGATCAACGGAGCGACCCATCGCGTGGCCGACGACATGTCGCTGGACCTGGCCGTTGCGCTGATCACGAGCTCAGCCACCGGAATCGCGGTAGCGCTCAACGGTGACCTGGTCCGCAGGGCATCATGGCCGTCTACCAGGCTGGCCGCCGGTGACCAGGTCGAGGTACTTACCGCCGTGCAAGGAGGCTGAGGTGACCGACCAGAAGGAGGCCCATGTGGGCGATCCGCTGACCGACGATCCGCTGGTGATCGCGGGCCGTAAGTTCGGCTCCCGGCTGATCATGGGGACCGGCGGCGCGCCAAGCCTTGACGTGCTCGGGCGCGCGCTGGTCGCCTCCGGCACCGAACTGACCACGGTGGCGATGCGGCGGGTCGATCCGTCGTCGTCCGGCTCGGTGCTCGACCTGCTCGCCGCGCACGGCATCGGCGTGCTGCCGAACACGGCAGGGTGCTTCACCGCCGCCGAGGCGGTGCGGACGGCGCGGCTGGCCGCCGAGGCGCTGGACACCGACTGGGTCAAGCTCGAAGTGATCGCCGACGAGGTGACGCTGCTGCCTGACCCGGTCGAGTTGCTGGACGCTGCCGAGCAGCTCGTCGCCGACGGCTTGACGGTGCTGCCCTACACCAACGATGATCCGGTGCTCGCCAGGCGGCTCGAGCAGGCCGGCTGCGCGGCCGTGATGCCGCTCGGCGCGCCGATCGGCTCCGGCCTGGGCATCCGCAACCCGCACAACATCGAGCTGATGGTGCAGGCCGCTTCGGTGCCTGTGATCTTGGACGCAGGAATCGGGACGGCGAGCGACGCCGCGCAGGCGATGGAGCTTGGCTGCGCCGCGGTGCTGCTCGCCACGGCTGTGACCAGAGCGCACGATCCGGAACTGATGGCCGCGGCGATGCGGTCAGCGGTGACCGCCGGACGGCTCGCCTACCGAGCCGGCCGGATACCCCGGCGACGGTACGCGCTGGCCTCTTCACCGCCCGCCAGCTCACCGCGAGACGGCACCTAGTCCGCGAAGAGTTCCCGGTTCAGGCGGGCAATCCTGCCCCTACACTGTTGCCGATGGATACCGCCCTTTCGCCACCCGTGGGCCAGCTGCTCGGCGGCCGGTACCACGTCGGGTCACGGATCGCGCGCGGTGGCATGGCGACGGTGTACCTCGGCACCGATACCCGGCTCGACCGCGTGATCGCGCTCAAGATCGCGCATCCCGAACTGTCGGACGATGCTGAGTTCGTACGCAGGTTCATCGGTGAGGCACGCTCGGCTGCGCGGTTGTCCAGCCCGAACGTCGTGGGAATCTACGACCAGGGCTCGGACCGGCGGTTGCACTACATCGCGATGGAGTACGTGCCAGGGCGGACGCTGCGCCAGTTGCTCAACGAGCGCGGCAGGCTCAGCCCAGACGAAGCTCTGGACATCATGACCGGAGTGCTCTCCGGCCTGGCCGCCGCCCACCAGGCTGGCCTGGCGCACCGGGACGTCAAGCCGGAGAACGTGCTGCTGACCTCGACCGGCGGCGTGAAAGTCGCCGACTTCGGGCTGGCCAGGTCGGTCGCTGGCGCGGTCCAGACCAAGGGCGGCATGATCATCGGCACGGCCGCTTACCTGGCGCCTGAGCAGGTGTCCGGCGGGAAATCTGACGCCCGCACCGACGTGTACGCGGCCGGGATCTTGCTGTTCGAGCTGCTGACCGGCACCCAGCCGCACACCGGCGACAGCCCGCTGAACGTCGCCTACAAGCATGTCAACGAGATCGTCCCGCCGCCGTCGAGCGTCCTGCCTGGACTCGCCCCGGCCCTGGACGCGCTGGTCGCGATGGCCACCAGCCGCGACCCTGAGCTGCGGCCCGCCCATGCCGGCCAGTTCCTGCGGGCCATCCAGGAGGTCAGGAACGGGCGCGGGCTGCCAGCGAGCGCGCCGTACCAGGCGCCCGGCCAGAGCGCGCCGTATGGCGGCCCGGCCGGCGCACCGCAGCCGGCGTCGCACCCCTACGGCGGACAGGAACGCGGCTACGAGCCTGCCAGGTACGACTCGGGCGGGTACCCGCAGCCGCACGACCGCGGCGCGGTCGGCGCGTCGGCCTTGCCCTCGCTCAGCCCGCAGTCCGCGGCTCTCGCACCAGGGAACGTGCCAGGCCGGCCGGGCGATCAGCAAGGTGCGATCAACCACACGCTGATCGTCCCTGCTGGCGTGCCGCTGGACGACTACGGCGCTCCGACCGGGCCGAACAGCGCGAGGTACCCCGGCGGCGGTTATCCCTACGACGGCGGGTACTCCGGTCACCGGTACGCAGGGCGCAGAGCACGACGCCAGCGGTCCGAGCCGTGGCTGCAGCACTTGCTGTTCAGCCGGCGGCTCGCGTATCTGTCGGGCGGGCTGGTCGTGATCCTGCTGCTCGCGCTGGGCGGCTGGTGGCTGAGCGCTGGCCAGTTCAGCAAGGTGCCCAGGCTCGGCGGCGTCGCGCTCAGCGCGGCCAGGAGCGAGCTGGCCGGCCTGAGCCTGAACCTGCGGGTCGGCAAACAGGAACATGACCTGCTGCCGAAGGGCGACATCATCACCAGCTCGCCTGCGGGCGGCTCCAGGCTCACCCACGGGTCGTGGGTAACCGTGACCGTGTCCCTCGGTCCGGTGATGATCCAGGTTCCGGACGTGACCGGGCAGCCGCTCGCCCAGGCTCAGGCAGCGCTCACCGCCGCGCACCTGATCCCCGGCACGGTGACCAGCGCGGCATCGGATTCGGTGCCGGCCGGCAACGTGATCGCTACCACGCCGCCGGCCTACACGTCCTGGCCGCAGAGCAAGCCGGTCGGCCTTACGGTGAGCGCGGGACCTGGCCTGCCGGACTTCGTCGGCATGCAGTTGTCAGACGCCCAAGCGGCCGCCCAGCAGGGCGGCTACACGATCCAGCAGGTCACTGACCCCAAGGGCAGCCAGCCGGCGAACACGATCACCAGCCAGTCACCGCAGCCGAATACCCCGATCACGCCGGGCGAAGTGGTCATCGTGCACGTCTCGCCAGGACCGCCTGGCGTGCCGGTCCCTGACGTGACAGGCATGAAGGTAGACAAGGCCACGCACATACTGCAGGCGGCTGGCTTCCAGGTGAGCATCAACTCAGGGCTTGGTAACACCGTGCTCAGCTACAGCCCGACCGGAACCCAGCCGCAAGGGAGCACTATTACGCTGAACGTCGGTCTCTTCAGCGGCTTCTGACACCGGCTTCTGACACCGGCTTCTGACACCGCCGCCTCCGGCCCGGCGCTTGCGGCACCTGCGGCCCGGCTCAGAGCGGCGGGCCGTCGCCCGGCTGCTCCTGGTAGGAGTAACGCTGTTCACACCAGGGATCGGCAAGGTTGTGATAGCCGCGTTCCTCCCAGAAGCCGCGCCGGTCGCCCACCAGGTACTCGATCGCCCGTACCCACTTGACGCTCTTCCAGCCGTACCGCGACGGCACGACCAGCCGCACCGGATGGCCTTGCGCGGGTTCGAGTTCCCTGCCGTCGCGGTAGGTGGCGAGCAGGGTGTCCGGCGCGGCGAAGACATCGAGCGGCAGGTTAGCGCCGTACCCGAAATCCGCCCACACCATGACATGCGTCGCCGCCGCGTCCGGCGGCACCGCGGCCAGGACCTGCGCCGCCGACACCCCCGACCAGGTAATCCCGAGAATGGTGAACTTCGTGACGCAGTGGAAGTCCGCGATGATCTCGGCCTGCGGCAGCGACCGGAATCCGTCCCAGTCCCAGCCGGTTTCCTGCCTGGACTCGGTTGCCCCGGATACCCGCAGGTCCCAGGTTTTCTGGTCGAACACAGGCACCGGCCCGTAGTGCAGCACTGGCATCGTGGCCTGGACGCACTGACCTGGCGGCAACCTGCGGTCAGCGGAAGCCGACTGATCGTCGCTCGGACGCGGGTGCGGCAGGCCAGCGGCCCTGATACCATCGCCGTCCGCGCTGACCCCGCGCGGGGCGGCATCTGGCTGTCTCATCTCGAGACGCCCCGTCCTTTCTGTCGTCGAACCTGCGGCCGACCGTGTCAAGCAACGTCGGTCATGCCGCGCAGCCATCTTGTCACCCGGCCGCATCAGCTTGTTCGGCGACCAGACGTCAGAGCACCCTCCGAGTGCGCTAAGCTACCCAGCGTGGGTCACGCGCATGAGTTTTTTTATGGCTTCTCGCCCGGTACCGGGGAGGTAGCCCACTCAGTATCGCGCTGACACAGGGCATGAACTCCAAGCCCCCGGCCGGAAGGCCGGGGGCTTTCGTCATTATTGCGGGACAAGGAGGACCAGATGGTGATCGTGATGGCTCCCGAGGCCACCCAGGGAGATATCGAGTCAGTCGTCGACCAGGTCAGGTCCGCCGGCGGTGAAGCCTTCGTCAGCCGCGGCGTATCACGGACGATCATCGGACTGGTCGGCGACGTCGACCACTTCGGCGCGCTGAACCTGCGTGGCAGCCAGGGTGTCAACGATGTCATCCGGGTCTCCGTCCCGTACAAGCTCGTGAGCCGCGAGCACCACCGCGAACGGTCGGTGATCTGGGTCGGCGGCGTCCCGATCGGCCCGTCGACGGTCACCCTGATCGCCGGCCCGTGCAGCGTGGAGACGCCGGAACAGACGCTCGCAGCAGCGCGGATGGCCAAGCAGGCCGGGGCGTCGCTGCTGCGCGGCGGCGCATTCAAGCCGCGCACGTCTCCGTACGCGTTCCAGGGGCTCGGTGCGGCCGGCCTGAAGATCCTCACCGAGGTCCGGGCAGAGGTCGGGCTGCCGGTCGTGACCGAGGTGGTCGATCCGGCCAGCGTCGACCTGGTCTGCGAGCACGCCGACATGCTTCAGATCGGCACGCGCAATATGCAGAACTTCGCCTTGCTCCAGGCCGTCGGGTCGGCAGGCAAGCCGGTCATGCTCAAGCGCGGCATGAACTCGACCATCGAGGAGTGGCTGATGGCGGCCGAGTACATCGCGCAGCGCGGCAACCTGGACATCGTGCTCTGCGAGCGTGGCATCCGCACTTTCGAGACCGCCACCCGCAACACGCTCGACATCAGCGCCGTTCCGGTCGTCCAGCGGCTGTCGCACCTGCCGGTCATCGTCGACCCGTCGCACTCGGGCGGGCGCAGGGATCTGGTGCTGCCGCTGACCAGGGCCGCCGTCGCGGCCGGTGCCGACGGCGTCATCGTCGACGTGCATCCCGAGCCGGCCAAGGCCCTGTGCGACGGCGACCAGGCGCTCGCCGGCGACGATATCCGCGAACTCGCTGGCGTGATGCGCTCCATGCCCGGAGTGCTCGGACGTACGCTCACGCCTGTTCCCGAGACCGCAGCCGCGGGCGCCTGCTGACGGTGGCCGGCGCTAGCATCGGGCCAGCCCGGATCAGTCACCCGGGCCGGTACTCCTGCGCCGAGGCCGCGAGCTCGTCGGCAAGGTCGTCGGCCCCGAGCCTGGCCTCGATCCTGCGCAGGTCCGCCACCTTGGCATGAGTCTCGACCTGGCGCGGCAACAGGAGCGAACAGCAGTCCTCGTCCGGCAGCTCGGACAGGGCCAGCGTGCTGATCAGGCGCGCCTGCGCCATGATCTCGGTCTTGTCCAGCCCGATCAGCGGCCGCAGGATCGGCAGCTTGACCGCTTCGTCGAGCGCGGTGAGGTTGGCCAGTGTCTGGCTGGCCACCTGACCAAGCGAGTCGCCGGTCACCAGCGCGGCGGCGCGCGCCCGGCGCGCCATCGCCTCAGCGGTCTTCAGCATCAGCCGCCGCTGCGCCACGATCTGCAGCCTGCCCGAACCAGACGAGGCGAGCCGCTGCTGCGCACGGCCGAACGGGATCACGTACAGCCGCGATCCATGCTGGAACCTGTCGAGCTGGCGGACCAGTCCGTACGCCTTGTAGACCGACTCAGGACCGGTCAGCGGCATACCGGAGAAATGCAGGAAGCTGCAGTAGAGTCCGCGGCGCATCATCCGGTAGGCGGCGACCGGCGAGTCGATCCCGCCCGACATCAGGACCAGGCCGCGCCCGCTCATGCCGACGGGCAGCCCGCCCTGGCCGTGTTGCCCGTCCGCATAGACGAAGACCTCGGACTGGTCCACCTCGAGGTGAATGGTGAAGTCCGGCTGCCGCAGATTGACCGGATTGCCGAACCTGCGCTGAACCTCGGCCCCGACCGTGATCGCCAGCTCGGCGGAGTCCATCGGAAATCGCTTGTCGCGGCGCTTGGCACGTACCGCGAACGAACCGGACCGGCCGCCGGCGAGGCTGACCGCGGTGTCGATCGCTGCCCGCGGTTCCTTGGCGACGCGAACCGCCCGGCACACCCGGACCACGCCCATGACGTTCAGCATCCGCTCGGCGATTCCGTCGGCGGCGGCCGCGGCGGCGGCGGGCGACCAGGGGCCGGCCGCGGCGCGCGCACCCGCGAGGGAGACGACGTGTTCATGCCGTCGTTCTGCCGGACGCGGAGCCACCGGGCGCACGACGAGGACGCCGTCGCGCTGCCACAACTGGACGCCGACCCCGAGATCCTGCGTCGCCAGCCTGATGTTGTTCTGGAGCAACCGCTCGAACTGCTGACGATTGCGGCCCTTGAGCACGATCTCGCCCAGCTTGAGCAGTACGCATGGCTCGTGCGGATAGGCCGGTTCATGGTCGTTGATCGCGACGGCTGGCAAAGCGGTCATGCTTAGAGTCTGACAGGTCTGGCGAGCCGGCGGGGCCGGCCGGAAATTACGTACAACACGGTCAGACAGCTATGGCAAGGTAGCGGGGTGAGACTCCATGAGCCAGTCGAAGTACGCGCCGCAACCGAGGCCGACCTCGCCGCGATCGCGGCGATCGCGCAGGCGACCGGCCAGGACGAGGACTGGCAGAATGTCTTCCCCCGGTACGTGCGGCACGTGATGGCACACGGCCGGTTCCTCGTAGCGGAGCGCGCGAGCGTGCTGACCGGCTATGGCGCGGCGCTCCGCATCGGCGAAGGCCCGCGGTCGGTCTCCATGCTCACGGACCTGTTCGTCGACCCGGTCGTGCACGGCACCGGGACCGGCCGGGCGATCCTGGCGGCGCTATGGCAGGACGAGCCGCGCCGGATGACGTTCAGCAGCCTGCACGCGCACGCGCTGCCCCTGTACACCAGCTTCGGGCTCGACGCCTGGTGGCCGCTGCTGTACCTGCGCGGCGAGGTACGACGGCTGACGATGCCGGCGGGCTGGTCGGTCAGTCCCGCCACGGCTGCGCAGGTCGCGTCCCTGGAGGAGAGCTGGACCGGTCTTGACCGGGCCGCGGAGCACGCGATGTGGGCGGCCTGGCCGAACGGGTCAGGCGTGATCGCCTGCCTGCACGGCCGGCCAGTCGCCACAGGCACGGCTGGCGGGGCGGCGGCCGAGTACGGCATCAGCCACCTGGTGACCGACCCGGGAGCGGCGACCGGCGAAGCTGCCGCCGATGCCGTCGCCGCCGTGCTCTCCTGGCTGGAACCGGCGGACGGCCGGGCTCGGATCTGCCTGCCCGCGCCGCATCCGGCGACCCGCACCCTCCTCGCGGCCGGCTGGCGGGTCGCCGAGTTCGACCTGCACATGGCGTCGGAGCCTGGCCTGATCGACCCGCGCAGCACGGCACCTTCCCCGGCCCTGGCGTAGCGCCGCCGCCGCGTCAGGTAACCGAGCCGATTTCTCGGCAGGATGCGCTGACGAGGCCGAACCGAGCAGGCATGCTGAAGGTATGGACCCGACGGAGAAAGTCCCCGAGGCACCGGCGGCACAGGCCGGCCAGCCCGCTTCCGCGCGGCAGCTGGCGCCGCGGGTAGCGACAGCGCTTGAATCGGCCGACCTGGCCGCGTTTGCCGACCTGCTCGACCCGGACGTCCGGTGGGGCGCCCCAGGTGACCCCTCGCCGACCTGCCAGAACCGGGCCCAAGTGCTGGACTGGTATCAGGCGGGGCGGCAAGCCGGCGTCCGGGCCCGCGTCATCGAGACCACCGCGTTCGCCGACCGGATCCTGGTCGGCCTCGAGCTGACCGGTAACCGGCGCGCCGCACGCGACGGCGGTCCGACCGAGCGGTGGCAGGTACTTACCGTCCGCGCTGGCCGGGTAGCCGAGATCGTCGGATTCGACCACCGGTCCCAGGCGATCACGCATGCCGGGCTCGACGCGTCCGCTGCGCCCGGCTAGACCGAGACGGTCACCGGACCGCGCACAGCAAGCGGTTGTCACCGCGCTGCCAGAGCGTCCCGACTTCGGCGAAACCGGCCGCGCGCAGCGCGTCGACATGAACCGCCAGCCGCCCGGACGGCGAACCGTGATGCTCGGACTCCACCGTGCGACGACTGCGCTCGGCGACGAGATCCGCCAGAACTGGGTCTGCCTTGACCGCCTCCCACCAGCCCGCCCAGCTCTCGCCCCTGCCGTCAGGAGCCCGGCGCCGTTCCTCGCGCTCGATCAGCGCGCGGCCGAGTCTGGCCAGCGTCGGCGCGGTTTCCTGGTCCTCGGCTAGGTGATCTCCGTTCAGCAGCAGCCCGCCAGGACGCAGGAGGCCGGCCACCTCCGCGTACATCGAAGCCAGGGCGGCGGGCGGTAGCCAGTGCAGCGCCGTCGTGCTGACTGCCGCGTCGGCTGGACGGTCCAACCGCAGCTCGCCTGACCAGCCGGGTACGCGCAGGTCGTGATCGGCGAACCGCAACCCCGCATCCGCATTCCCGGCACCCGCGCCCCCAGTGCCCGCTCCCCCAGTGCCCGCTCCCCCAGAACCGCTCACGCGCTTTCGCTCCGCCAGCCGGTCGGCCCAGCCAGCGCGACCAAGCGCGAGCAGCAGCGGATCGGCGTCGACCGCGACGACGGTCGCGGCCGGCATCCGGTCCAGCAGCCTGATCGCGAGCGATCCAGGGCCGCACCCCAGGTCCACGACCAGAGGATCAGGCCGCCCCGCGCATTCCTGCACCGCGTCGATCAGGATCGTGAAGCGTTCCTCCCGGTCGGGCAGGTAGTGCTGCTGCTGCTCGTCCCACCGGTCGATCCAGGAACGGGCTGTCGCCTGGCTGAGACCGGCCTCGCTAGCACGATGGGTTTCCGGCACAGTGCTCCCCTGACCTCTCGTATAACTGGCTACAATCCATTGGACAGTTACACGCTAAGGATGAGGACGTCACTGGTCAAGTGAATTTCAGCAGTCACGTTGATGCCGTGGTGACCGTGGCGGTGCGGCTAGCCAACGCGCTCACGCCCGGCGATGCTCGCGGCCGCCCGTATCTGCCTCCGGGCGGCGGCGCGAGCCTCGCCGCCGCCGCGACCGCGGCGCTACGAGCCGGGCGGCCGGACAGCAGGTCAGCCACGCCGGCCGAGGCCACCGAGTTCGCGGCCATCGCGCTCGCCCTGCGCCGCGTCTTCGACGCCGTGGCCGCCGGCGACATCGACGACGCCGCGGCCAGGGTGAACGAATTGCTGCGTCAGACCGGGGCCCGGCCGTGGCTGGACAAGCACGACGGGGAACCCTGGCACCTGCACTTCCACGGCGCCGACGAATCCCTGGTCACCGGCTGGGCGGCCGGCTGTGCCACCGGACTTGCTGTAGTTCTCGGCAGCGATCTGCACGGCAGGCTGGGCGTGTGCACGGCCGACCGGTGCGATCGGGTCTACGTGGACACCTCCAGGAACGGCACCCGCAGGTTCTGTTCCACCGCGTGCCAGAATCGCGTCAAAGCCGCGGCCTTCCGCGCCCGCCAGGCCTGATCGCCGGCCCGGCTGCGGTCAGCCGAAGAAGACCTCGGCCTCGGCATAGCGTTCCCGCGGCACGAGCTTGAGTTCCTTGACGGCCTGGGCGATCGGCACCCGGACGATTTCGGTCCCCCGCAGCGCGACCATCATGCCGAACGCGCCGTCCATGACCGCACGGATCGCATCGATGCCGAACCTGGTCGCGAGTACCCGGTCGAACGCGGTCGGCGTGCCGCCCCGCTGGATATGGCCGAGCACCGCCGCGCGCGCCTCCTTGCCGGTCCGGCGCTCGATCTCCTCGGCAAGCAACTGGCCGACGCCGCCGAGCCTGGTGTGCCCGAACGCGTCCAGCTCGGCATCGGCAACGGGCGAGCTGATGGTCTTCGGATGCGCTCCCTCGGCCACCACCACGATCGGCGCGTACCTCGTCTCGAACCGCTGCTGCACGTAAGCGCAGACTTCCTCGATGTCGAACGGCTGCTCCGGGATCAAGATGACGTTCGCTCCGCCAGCGAGTCCCGCGTGCAGCGCGATCCACCCGGCATGCCTGCCCATGACCTCCACGATCAGTGCGCGATGATGGCTCTCCGCAGTCGTGTGCAGCCGGTCGATGGCCTCCATGGCAATGTTCACCGCGGTGTCGAAGCCGAACGTGTAGTCGGTCGCGCCGAGATCGTTGTCGATGGTCTTCGGCACGCCGACGACGTTCACTCCGCCCTGGAACAGGCGGTCGGCAACGCCGAGCGTGTCTTCGCCGCCGATCGCGATCAGCGCGTCGACACCGAGGCTGGCCAGGTTCAGTTCGATCCGCTCCAAGCCAGACTTGCCGTCTCGGGCTGCGGATTCTGAGAGCGGATTTGTTCGCGATGATCCGAGGATCGTCCCGCCGCGGGGAAGGATGCCGCGAACCGCCTGGAGGTCCAGTGGCTGAGTGTCCGCCTCGAGCGGACCGCGCCAGCCATCGCGGAACCCGACGAACTCGCAGTCGTGCTCCAGCGTGCCAGTCCGCACGATCGCTCGGATGACCGCGTTCAACCCTGGGCAGTCCCCACCTCCGGTCAGGACTCCGACTCGCATGTGCCTCCTCCATCCCGCTCGACTGTCGTTCCCGGCCCCTGCCCGCCACACTAGTCCCATGAGCGTCCTCGCGATCGACGCCGGAACAACCGGTGTCACAGCCCTCGTCGTCGCCACGGACGGCACTGTCACGAGCCGTGGCTACTCGGAATTCGGTCAGTATTTCCCTGAGCCGGGCTGGGTAGAGCAGTTGCCCGAAGGCATCTGGCAGGCCACCCTCACCGCCTGCGAACAGGCGCTCGCGACTGCGGACAGCGCCGATCCGGTCAGCTGCCTGGGGCTCACGAACCAGCGTGAGACGGCGGTGATCTGGGACGGTTCGACGCTGACCGCACCGCGGCGCGCGATCGTCTGGCAGGACCGGCGGACGGCTAGGATCTGCGCGGAACTGCGCGACGACGGGTATGAGGCCCGGATCGCCGAACTGACCGGACTGCGCATTGACCCGTATTTCACCGCAACAAAGCTCACCTGGCTTTCCCGGCACGAACCCGACCTCTGGTCAGGAGTGACCGACGGAACGCTCGCCCTGGGCACTGTCGACTCGTACCTGATCGCCCGCCTCACCTGCGGCAAGCGGCACGTCACCGACGCGTCGAACGCCTCGCGCACGCTGCTGTTCGACATCGAGGCCGGACAGTGGTCGGCCGAGCTCTGCGAACTGTTCCGGGTACCCCCGCACGCGCTGCCCGAGGTCACCGCGTCGACGGGCGTGATCGGGCACACCGACCCCGAGTCGTTCCTCGGGCTCGGCATACCGATCGCCGGGGTGGCCGGCGACCAGCAGGCGGCGCTGTTCGGACAGGCATGCTTCACACCGGGCGCCACCAAGTGCACCTACGGCACCGGATCTTTCGTGCTGACGAACACCGGGTCGGCAATCGTCAGGTCGCAGGCGGGCCTGCTGTCCACCGTCGCCTGGATGGACGACACCGGCGCGATGACCTATGCGCTCGAAGGATCGGTGTTCGTCACGGGCGCGGCCATCCAGTGGCTGCGCGACGGGCTCGGGCTGCTCGCTCATGCCGCCGACAGCGAAGAACTCGCGCGCAGCGTGCCCGATTCTGGCGGAGTCGTGTTCGTCCCCGCGCTGACCGGCCTTGGGGCACCAGACTGGGACCCGGACGCACGCGGGGCGATCTTCGGCCTGACCCGTGGCACGACCAAGGCGCACCTGGTCCGGGCTACGCTGGAGGCGATCGCATTCGAGGTGCGCGACGTCATGGCGGTGATGTCCGCAGAAGCCGCCGAATCAGGCCAGGACCCCGGAGCAGGCCAGGACCCCGGAGCAGGCCAGGACCCCGGCGCGGCCAGCAGACCGTTGCGGGTGGACGGCGGCGCGGCGGCCAACAACCTGCTCATGCAGGTTCAGGCCGACCAACTCCAACTTCCCGTCGAACGACCTGTTGTAGCCGAGACGACCGGCCTCGGCGCCGCGTTCCTCGCAGGACTCGCGACAGGCGTGTGGTCCTCGACCGGCGAACTGGCTGCGACCTGGCAGCTAGACCGGCGCTTCGATCCCGGCCCAACCGACTATGCCGCGCACCGACGGTGGCGTGAGGCCGTCAGCCGGTCGCTCGGCTGGGCAGCGGACGATGCGCCAGCGGACACCGCCTGACCCGACTCTGCTGTCCGAATCCGAGCCCGCCTGACCCGATTCCGGCCCGACCCGGGCCGGAATCCCGCCACCCGCGTCTACCCGCAGCCGGCACACCTCCTCAGCCCGCCGCCGGCCACCTCCTCAGCCCGCCCCGCCGGCACAGCTCCTCAGCCCGCCCCGCCGGCACAGCGCGGATGGCCGGCACGGCGCGGATGGTCGGCACCGGATATCCGCAGCGGCTGTCGAGAGCCTCCCGGATAGTTCTCAGTACCTCCTTCGGCTCCATCCTGATCTGGCGGGGCGTGAGATGCAGGACCAAGATCCCTATGGCGGCCATCCTGGCGTGGCGGCGCATTGTGCGCTCCCAGCCACCGGGAGACAAGTGCCATTCCTTCGAATCCACCGCCACCCCGAACTCCGCCCACCAGGAGTCCGGCGCCATAGGCAACCTCGGCGAGTACCGAACGGAACAACGCCGATCCGCGGACTGGCCCGCATCCTCATTCCGCGGCTAGCTGGTCAACGGTGCACCGGCCCTTCTGAACAACCTCAGCGACCAGGGCACGGACGGCTGAGATGTCAGCGGTGCCACGTGCGGCGTCGGCCACGGCCCGGGCGGGCAGTACATAGTGCACTGGCCCGAGGTAACAGACCTATGCGGGAAGTTTCTCGCCCGGTGCACCACGCGGCCGGATCCGACTCAGCAGCCGGGCGATCAGGAATTCGGGCGGATGATCCCTGTACGGAGGACTGTCTTATATGTCGCCACCGAACAGATTTGTGTCGGTGCCGAGCAGCCACGCCAGTGCCGACCGTCGGTGGACCGCGCAACTGCCGCCGGGCGAGCCGCAGTGCGGCGAAGGTCCCTGACTGTCGTGTCCACGTTCACACATTCCGATATCCCCCAGAAACAACCATAACGCCATACTGGCGCCATGCGCCGACCCGGGACTGAGTCCGACGTCCCTGGCCTGACGGACCATTCGGCTCGCGTTTCCGGCTCGGCCGGCCCACTTCACTCGAATTAGTTCACCCGATACCCGACAAATCGGGGTGCGAAAGTGGTTCTAACTCGAGGTAAGTCAGGCTGGCTGCGCTTTCCGACACCCGATCGGGCACCGGCCTGGCGTTAGCCTTGCTCCTTGGCGCGAGGTGCCACGTAACTGAACTGTCACTGAATCTGATCCACCACGATGGTGACTGGAGAGGTAGCAGTTGCTCCTGTTATAAGACTGGCTGACCACGCACTGGATCTACGACCGCTGGGCCGATTGACCGACATCGAAGTGGTGACCAGACCGGGCTCAGCCACGATCCTTGGCAGACCGGGCTCAGCCGCGATCCTTGGCAGGAGGATCAGCTGCGGCCGCAGCAGCGCTGGCATCAGCGCTGGCAGCGGCGTCAGCGCCTGGAGCGGCAGCGACGGCCGACCCGGAATCAGCGGGATCTGCGCCGGGGCCGTCGTCAGCCAGGCCGGCAGCATCAGCGCCCGCAGCCGAACCAGTCGGGTCAGGACTGCCGCCATCCGCACTGACGGCGCTCCCAGTTGCCGTCGCGTCATGCGCCGGGCCGACGCCCCCCTCCGCCCCGACGCCCGCCTCCGCACTAGCCGCCAAGGCTTTGGCGTCGCGCCGATGGCTGCGCCGCTCCGCCTGGACGAGCGCCTTGTACCGCTGCGCGTACTCGTCCACGTACTCCTGGCCGGACAGCTTCATGATCTCGTAGATGATCTCGTCGGTGACGGCCCTGAGCACGATCCGGTCCGTCTCCAGCCCGTAGTACCTGGAGAAATCCATCGGCTTGCCGAACCGCACGCCAGGCCGGATGCGCAGCCTCGGCGTGATCCTGCCGGGTGGCTGGAACTCGAATCCGCCGATCATCGCGCAGGGCACAACCGGCACCCTCGCTTCGAGCGCCAGTCGCGCCACGCCGGTCTTGCCGCGGAATAGCCGTCCGTCCGGCGTGCGGGTCCCCTCCGGGTAGATGCCCAGCAGGTTGCCGCCCGCAAGCACCCGCAGGCCAGTCGCCAGCGCCCGTTCGCTCGCCTCACCGCCGGACCTGTCCACCGGGATCTGACCAACACCGCTGAAGAACGCCCTGCTGAACAGCCCTTTGAGGCCGCGTCCGGTGAAGTACTCCGACTTGGCAAGGAAGACCACCTTGCGCGGCAACGGCAGCGGCGCGAAGAAGTGGTCAGAGAACGAGAGGTGGTTACTAGCGATGATCGCCGGCCCGGTCCTGGGCACGTACTCGGTACCCTCGGCCCACGGCCGGAACACGAGTCGCAGGATCGGGGCGAGGACCGCCTTGACCACCCAGTAGAACATCGTCACATGATTTCACGGCAAGGTCACCATGCGAACCACCTGCATACAGTAAAGGTCGCGCCACGATCGGATTCCGGTCCCTAGCGAGGGAAGAACACCAGCGCGCGCCGACTATCCGCACCACCTGACGCCTTCGCCTAGCGCATGCGAAAGATGGACCGACATGCGACGATTCGGGTAAGGACAGTCCAGGGGAGTCGGAGAGGACCAGGTCATGCCAGTGCTACCGGGCGCGGAACCGTACAGCCACCAAGGCGGCCCTACCGGGGTCCTGCTCTGCCACGGATTCACCGGCACGCCGCAGTCGCTGCGCCCGTGGGCGGAGTATCTGGCCGCGGCAGGCCTGACTGTCAGCCTGCCCAGGCTGCCCGGACATGGCCTCACCTGGCAGGAGATGGCCCGGACCCGGTGGGAGGACTGGTACGCGGAGATCGAGCGGGCTTTCGACGATCTTCGCTCCACCACCGACGAGATCTTCGTCATGGGCTTGTCGATGGGGGCAACCCTTGCGTTGCGGCTCGCCGAGTTGCGGGACACGGCCGTGCGCGGGCTTGTCCTGGTCAACCCCTCACTGGTGTCCGACACAAAACTGCTGCTGCTCGGGCCCGTGCTAAAGCTGTTCGTCCCGTCAGTCAAGGCAATCGGCAGCGACATCGTGATGGAAGGCGTGACCGAACTGGCCTATGAGCGCACGCCGGTCAGGGCCGCGGCCGAACTGCCGAAGTTGTGGAAAATCACCCGGCGCCACCTTGACCAGGTCACCCAGCCGGTTCTGGCCTACAAAAGCACGGTCGATCACGTGGTCGGGCCCGCGAGCATCGAGATCCTGCGCAAGGCGCTGCCGGCCAGCCAGCTTGACGTCAGGCAGTGCCCGGACAGCTATCACGTCGCCACCTTGGACAACGATGCTCAGGCGATATTCGCCGGAAGCCTGGATTTCGTTCGATCACGCAGTCATGCGGGAAAGGAATGACAGGATGGATGTCGCTGGATATGCGGCTCTGGCGAGGGTGGAGCACGATCGGGCAACGATGCAGGGGGCACCGTGGGGCGCGACGTAGGCAGGGACAAGGGCAGCGAGCAGGCTGCCTGGCGTGATCTGATCGCGAGATTTAACCAGCAACTCGGCGAACCGGGCAGTGTGCCGTGGCCCGATCGCGAGAACCTCGGCGGGAACCCCAGCAGCGAAAACCTCGCCAGGAACCTCAGCGACGTCCCGGCAACGCCACAGCCGCCCGCGCAATCCGAGGTTCCCGGTCTGCCCGAGGTTCCCGGTCTGCCGGAGGCTGCCCGCACCGACGATACAGCCGCCGATCAGGCCCGACCCGATCAGGCCTGGCCCGATCAGGCCCGACCCGATCGGGCCAGGCCAGCCTCCGGCAACCAGAGCCGCGTGATCCGGCCGGCCAGCTTCTTCAACTCCGCCGAGCCAGCCGAGGTCGTACCGGCGACCGAACCGTGGCCGCTCGAACGTGGCCAGGAACCGGCGCACGATGCCCACACCCAGCAGGGCGGCGAAGCGGCCGACAGCGATTGCCGGGGTCGCACCGACCACGAGCTTTCGTACCTGGACTACTACGAGGACGACGCAGACGAACGCTACGTCCCGCCGCCGGTCCCCCCGCAGCCGAGACTTGATCCGGTTGCCCGGGGCGCCTGGCTCGCCCTTTTCAGCGGCCCAGGTTACTTGTTCGTCGCGACGCTGCTTGCCTGGCAGGTTCCAGGGTGGGCCGAGCTTTTCGCGGTCGCCGCTTTCGTGACCGGATTCGTGATCCTGGTAGCCCGGCTCGGCGACGGCCCGTCTAAGCGGGACGGCCCCGACCAGGGCGCTGTCGTCTAGCCGGAGTCGGCTCAGCAGAGTCGGCTCAGCAGAGTCGGAAACTCATCGGAGTAGGCTCACCAGTCCGCGCCTGATCCCTAGCGGCACCAACCGAGATAACCGCTGCCTGGCCAGATCGGCGGCGCCGATCAGGCCAGCATCCGGGCCGAGTTCGGCGAGCACTATGGCGGCGTGCGGACGGTACTGGCGTCCGGTCAGCCCGTTCTCGAAGGCCGCTCTGGTCTCGCCCAGCAGCAGGTCTCCGGCATCCGACACTCCGCCCCCGAGCACGAAACAGCCGGGATCGAGAATCGCCGCCAGGTCAGCAAGACCGTCACCGAGCCACCGGCCGATGATCTCAAAGCAACGCAGCGCAGCGGCATCGCCCTCGCGCGCCGCGGCCGTGACCGCCGGGCCGGTGATCCCTTCCGGCGTGCCGCCAGCGAGTTGCAGCAGCCGGACAGCCGCCCCGGGCGAACGCCTGGCGAATTCGCGGGCCTCTGCGACCAGCGCGCTGCCGCTGGCGTACTGCTCCCAGCAGCCTCGGTTGCCGCAGCCGCACAGCCGGCCGTCTGGCACGACCCGGTAGTGTCCGGGTTCCCCGGCCATGCCCCACCGGCCGCGGTAGAGCTCGCCGTTCAGCACCACTCCCCCGCCGATGCCAGTACCGACCGTGATCAGCACGACATGGTCATGACCGCGACCAGCGCCGAACTTCGCCTCGGCCCACGCGGCCGCGTTGGCGTCGTTCTCCACGATCACCCGGCGGCCAGTCCGCGCGCGGACATTTCGCGCCACTGGCTCGTGACGCCAGGCAAGATTCGGAGCGAACAAAACCGCCGACCGGCTCTCCTCCACGAACCCGGCCGCTCCGACGCCGACCGCATCGACGTCGTACTTAGCCAGTAGTTCGAGCACCGCGTCGCTGATGACTTCGATCGTTCCCGCGGCATTCGCAGCCGGGGTCGGCCGCCTGACCATCTCAAGGACCTTCCCGCGCTCGTCGACGACGCCGGCCGCGATCTTGGTGCCGCCTACGTCAACTCCGATCGCCAGGCTCATCCTCGGGCTCTTTCTCCCCGCCGACGTCAGGCCGCTCTCCCGAAGCCGCGGTCTCGCTAGGCCGATAGGACAGCAGCGAGTCCAAGCCAGCCAGCGCGTCCCTGGCCGCGCTGGCGATCACGTCGGCGGCATCAGAGAGCATCGCACCGCCCGCACCGGCCGGCCCGCTGCCAGCGGCCGCGGTACGCGCCTCCGACATCCGCCTCGCGGCACGGCAGATCGGGCACCACGCGCACTCAGGCGGCTCATTGGCCGCGTTCGGCGGCTCGGTCGTGGCAGTCGCCCAGACATCGGAAGGCTCGGCGTCGCGTCCGCGGAACGCCTTCTTCACCTGGCCGCCTAGCTCGTCGCGCATGTTCTTCGCGCTGGTCTTGATCAGCCAGCGCTGAACCTCGGTGGCCAGGGCGGCGGCCCGATGCTCCCACGAGTCCGCAGAAGGTCCTCCACTGTCCTTGCCGGTCCTGCGCGGCTCAGTCATCTGTCCTCACCACTGTCCTGCGCCACCTTCTCGGCCCGGTTCCTCAGACCCTTGAGTGCCGTGTCGACGATCGTCTTCTCGGCGCGTCGTTTCAGCATTCCCGGCATCGGTATCGACATCCCGACCGCCAGTTCGTAGGTCACCTCGGTGCCGCCGCCGAGTCCCTCAAGCAGGTACGCTCCGGACATCTCCGACACCGCGGAACCCCGCTCGGCCAGTTCCCAGCGGACCTGGTCATCGCCCTGCCAGGTGTAGCCGAGCACGTAGCTGTCCTTGATCACCCCGGCATTGATGCTGAACCGCACCCGCTCGGGCCGGCCGTCGGAGCCCTTACTCAGCACCTGCGCGGACCGCACGCCGGACGCCCACTGCGGGTAGGCGGCGAAATCTGCGATAACCGCCATGATGATCGACTGCGGGACGTCGATCGTCATGGTCGAGCGTGTCTTGTCGGCCACTCTCGGAGCGTACCGCGCCCCGCTGCCCAGGCTGGCCGTCACCACTGGAGTACGTACGGCGTGCCCCTCGCGCGAAAATGGCCGACGTTCACGCACTCCGTGCGCCCTATCCGTAGCTCGGCGACGAGCGGCTGATGGACATGGCCGAACAGCAGGTAGCGCGGCTGCTTCTCGCGCACGGCGGCGAGGAGCGCCTCGCTGCCGCGCTCCATCCGCTGGGCAACGGTGTCGAACAGCAACTCGGGCACGTCAGGGGGGATGTGAGCGCACAGCACGTCGACAGCGCCGACCGACGAGACCTTGGCCGCGAACACATCGTCGTCTAGCTCGTTCGGCGTCCGGTACACCGACCGCAGGCCGCCGCCCACGAAGCCGAAGGTGAGACCGCCGATCTCGGCGCGCTCGCCGTCGAGCACCCGATGCCCTGGTCGCAGATGCTCGGCCCACATCCGCGGGATGTCCACGTTGCCGTAGGTCAGGTACGCGGGGGTCGGCATGGCATCGAAGAGTTCCGCGTACTGGGCGGCGACAGCCGCGTTCATCGTTGCCGCGGGGTCGGGCAATGATGCCCACAGTTTCGACGAAAGCTCCCGCGCCGCGTCGAACTGCTGCGCGGTACGCAGCCTGATGAATTCGCCCGCAGCCTCCGGGCCGAACAAATCGGCGAAGATTCCGCTGGAATCGTCGGCGTAGTCGAGGAAGAGCAGCAAGTCACCAAGGCAGATCAGCGCGTCGGCGCCGTCACCCGCCCGCCGCAGAGCATCAGTCCGGCCGTGTACGTCGCTGACCACATGGACCCGCATTGGCCAACAATACGCAGATGATCCCGCCCCATCCAGGCCACCCGGGCTCCGGCCGGCTGAATACCCGCGATACCGTCCAGCAAGAGCGACACTAAAGGCAGGCGCACGCGGCAAGCGGAAACGCGGCAGGCGCGGGAACGCGGAAGATCGAAGCGCCGCAAGGAGGAACGTTGCGCGAGTTCAACATTCCGGCGCTGGTCGAAATCCCGATCACGGCTACGCTGACCGACGTCGTCTTCGATCGCTCCAGCCACTCGCCCGAGGCAGTGATGTTGCGCAGACGGGACGAGTCAGGGCATTGGAGCGACGTCACCGCGCGGCAGTTCGGCGACGAGGTGCGGGCACTCGCCAAGGGCCTGGTCGCGGCCGGCATCCAGGCCGGCGACCGGGTCGGGCTGATGGCACGCACCAGTTACCAGTGGACGCTCATCGACTACGCGATCTGGGCCGCCGGCGCGGTCACCGTGCCGGTCTACGAGACCTCGTCCGCCGAGCAGGTGGAGTGGATCTTGTCCGACTCCAGCGCTAAGGCGGTGTTCGCCGAGAGCGCGGTACACGAGGCCACGATCGCCAGTGTCCGGTCCGCGCTCAGCGACCTGGCCAATATCTGGCTAGTCGACGCGGTCGGCGACGTCGCGGCGACTGGCACCGCGGTCACCGATGAGCAGTTCGCGCAGCGACTCGGTGCCAGAACCGCCGACGACCTCGCCACCATCATCTACACGTCAGGGACGACCGGCCGCCCGAAGGGCTGCGAGCTGACGCACCGCAACCTGCTTTCTGGCGCGCGCAACGCGGCCGAGGGCGCGCTCGAAGAACTCTTCGAGCTCGCCGGATCCTCGACGCTGCTCTTCTTGCCGCTCGCGCACTCGTTCGCCAGGATCATCCAGGTGGCCTGCCTGGAAGGCGGCGCGGTCCTGTCGCACTGGCCTGATTCCTCGACCCTGGCACAGGGCCTGCCCGAAGCCAGGCCGGTGTTCTTGCTCGCGGTCCCTCGGGTATTCGAGAAGGTCTACAACTCCGCCAGGCAGCAGGCGTCCGCGAGCAGCCTGAAAGCGAAGATCTTCGATTCGGCGGCGGAGACGGCCATTGCCTACAGCCGCTCGCTGGATGACTCGAACAGGACCGGGCGTCGTGTCGGCGCGGGACTGAGGACGCGGCATGCGCTCTTCGACCGCCTCGTGTACGGCAAGTTGCGCACCGCGATGGGCGGCAACGTGCGGTTCGCCGTATCGGGCGGCGCACCCCTTGGCGAGCGCCTTGGGCACTTCTTCCGCGGTGCGGGCATCACCGTGCTCGAGGGCTACGGCCTCACCGAGACCTCAGCCGCTGCCGTCGTCAACCGGCCCAGCCGCAACAAGATCGGCACGGTCGGCCTTCCACTGCCGGGGGTCAGCGTGCGCATAGCCGACGACGGCGAGATCCTGATCGCCGGACCTGTCGTGTTCCGCGGCTACTGGCGGAACGAGGAGGCGACTGCCAAGGACCTCGACTCCGATGGCTGGCTGCGAACGGGAGACATCGGAATGCTCGACGACGAGGGCTTCCTCAGCGTGACCGGGCGCAAGAAGGAACTGATCGTCACGGCGGGCGGCAAGAACGTGGCTCCGGCCGTGCTCGAAGACCGGCTGCGCGCTCATCCGCTGATCAGCCAGTGCATGGTCGTGGGTGACAACCGCCCGTTCATTGCCTGCCTGATCACGCTCGATCCCGAGGCGCTTGAGCTCTGGAAGCAACAGCATGGCAAGCCGGCCAGCGCGACGCCGGCCGACCTCGCGGCCGACGCGGAGTTGCTGTCCGAGCTTCAGGCAGCCGTCGACGACGCCAACAAGGCGGTATCCCGAGCCGAGTCGATTCGCAAGTTCAGGATTCTGGGCTTCGATTTCACCGAGGCGAGCGGTCATCTGACCCCGTCGCTGAAGGTCAAGAGAAGCGTCGTGAGCAAGGACTACGCAGCCGAGATCGAGGCGCTCTACGGCTGAACGGCCGCGGCGGGCGGGGCGGCTCAGCCGGCCAGGATCCCGGCCAGCCGGTGCGCGACGAGATCCCAGCGCCATTCTCTCTCCACCCAGGCGAGACCCTTCTCGCCCATGGTGGCGGCGCCCGGCAAGTCGTCGAGCAACTGCACGAGCCGGTCGGCCAGCCCGGCCACGTCGCCACCGCGGACCACGTATCCGGTCTCGCCCGGCAAGATGGCGTCCGGCGCGCCGCCCGAGTCACCGCCGATGACTGGCAAGCCCGTGGCCGACGCCTCCAGGTAGACGATGCCGAGTCCCTCGACGTCGAGTCCGCGCCGCCTCGTGCGGCAGGGCATGGCGAACACGGTCCCGGCGTCGTAGTAGGCCGGAAGCTCCTCCCAGGGCACCGGGCCGACGAAGATCACCGAGTCGGCCACCCGCTGGCGGCGTGCCAGCTTGCGCAGGTCGTCCGCGTACGGACCGTCCCCGACGAACAGCAGGACGGGCTCGGCTACCGAGCCCTTCAGCCGGGCGCGCACCAGCGGCCACGCCCTGATCAAGGTGTCCTGGCCCTTCCTGGGGACCATCCGCGACACGCAGATGACCACCGGAACCTGGGGTGCGATCCCAAGCCGCGCCCTGATCGCGTCACCGCCGGCGCCGGGCCGGAACACCTCGTTATCGACTCCAGGCGCCAGCCTGACCATCCGGGCAACCGCCGCGGGGGTCAGCGCCCTGGCGAGCCGCAGCCTGACGTACTCCCCCAGGTAAGTCATGACGTCGACGCGCTCGCCTATGTACCGCAACAAAGCCCTGGCGCCAGGCACGGCCGCCCAGCCAGCTTCGTGCCCGTGGGTCAGCGCGATGATCCTGCGCGCGCCGGCCCGGCGCAGTCCTGGCGCGAGCAGCCCGAGCGGTGCGGCCGCGCCGAACAGGACCGTGTCACAGCCATGCTCGGTCAGGATCCGCTGAGCCCGTCGGGCTACTGACGGGACCGGGAGCATCAGCGACCCCTGATGCCTGATCACAGGGAACGGCTGCCTGGCGTCGAACTCCGGCGCCCCGGGCCAGGCCGGGGCGTAGACGACCACGCCGTCCGCCGGCAGCCGGGAGGCGAGCGCGTGTACGAACGACTGGATACCGCCGCGGCGCGGCGGAAAGTCATTGGTGACGATCAGGACCTTCGGCATAACAATGGCTACCTTACCCAGCACAGCCAGCATCGCGCGTCTCATGGGCATGCCGGACGCTGGCATCGCCGCGAGCATCGCCGCGAGCCTGATACCTGCTGACGCCGAAGGTGCGGTTTCCGCTACCACCACCGGTCGGACGGCGTTATGGTCGGACGGCTCCGTCTAGCTCTTGCAGGTACCAGCCGGTCAGCGAGACCTTTTCCACCGACGCACCGGGCACCGGCGCGTCGATTACCTCGTTACCACCCACATACATGCCGACGTGGGAGTTGCCGGCGAAACCGAGGATGTCGCCGGGTTCGAGGTAGGCCGTCGTGAATGCGCCTGAGGAATTGTGCAGGGCCACCGCAGGCAGCGAGCTCATCTGGTCCCAGCTGACGCGCGGGATCGAGATTCCCGCGCTGGCCCAGGCCGCCAGCATCAAACCCGAGCAGTCGAATCCCGAGCTGCACGGGCCGGTCGCACCGTACACGTACGGGCAGCCGAGAGCGTTGTAGGCGAACTGCACGGCCTTGCCGGCCTGCGTCTTGGTGGAACCGGTGTACTTCTGCTTGGTGCCGCTCCCGCTGCCGGGACCGACCCCCGTCCGCTGCGCCGGACTCAGCTGGGCCAGCAGCGTCTCCGCCTGTGCCTTAAGCGCGTTCAGCGCCGCGAGACGCTTGTGCAGCGAGTGGCTGAGCTGCAAGATCCCGGTCCGTTCGCGGCTTGCCGCTTGCTGCGCGTCGAGCAGCTGGCGGCTGGCGACCAGGTACTGGCTGATCTGGGAGGCGTCGACGGCCGACAGCTCGCCCAGGATCGAGGACT
Source organism: Streptosporangiaceae bacterium (assembly GCA_035533915.1). GTDB lineage: Bacteria > Actinomycetota > Actinomycetes > Streptosporangiales > Streptosporangiaceae > Chersky-822. Next base: position 204,031 of record DATLSX010000038.1, on the reverse strand, counting down.
GATTCAGCACCTGCTGCGGCGAATTCGAGGTCAGCAGCGCCAGCGGCGTGTCCGCGCCGCCCTGCTCATAGGAGACGGCGGCTATCCGCCCGAGTTGCGACCGCATCGAATCGAAGGTGGACCGGTAGCGCTTGGTTTCCTTGTTCAGCAGGTTCAGTCGCTGGCTGGCCAGGCTGAGTTCTTGCTGGACCACGTCGTACTGCTGGCCGAGCCGGCTTGCCCTGTTGTTCAGCGTCGTGAGCTCGTGCTGAACCTGCGACACAGTGGGCGCAGGAAAGGCAGCCGCCGAACCGCCCATGCTGACGACGGCGGCGGCGGTGGCGAGGCTAGCGACAACGATCCAGCCGTAGCGACCGGCTCTGCGAACTGACAGCGGCTTATGCACGCGCCAGACACGCTCCTTCACTCCCACGTTCACTGCCGAGTCGGCTTATGGGCACGGGCTGTGGCGGCTGCCCGTCGACTCTGGCCTTGGCTGCCAGTCCGATGCACCTCGGGGAAGATTCGCTCCCGCTCGCAACACCGCGGACCTGCGGCCTTCCAGAGGGCGCCCAGTTCACCCGCTGGCCTCGCGGCCAGACCGAGAACTCGGTAGCGCCAACCGCCGCCACGATCGACGCGGCTACAAACGGCCGGCTCGATCCCTGAGAGTAGTAAAGGCAGGGTATTGCAATCAACCACTTCGCGCACTCTCGCCTCATCTCGATGTCCGGCAAGTGCGGCAGCTCCCTCCGATCTGAAAGATCGGGGCATCCTGATCCGCACTGTCGGTGCCTGGCCATAACGTGACCCTGTGAGCGCACCGGTGCAGTCCGCACAGTCGCCGACCGGGATGTGGCCGCCGGGCCTGAGGCTGCGCGGAGCGGACATCGTGGTGGTCGACGTGGAGACCACCGGCTGGCTGGCGGACGCGGCCCGCATCACCGAGATCGGAGCCGTGCGCCTGAGCCCGGCCGCGCCGCTGTCCGAATTCGCGGTCCTGGTCAACCCTGGGGTGCCGATTCCGCCCGACATCTCGGCGCTGACAGGCATCACCGACGAGATGGTCGCCCACGCGCCGCCAATCGGCGACGTGCTGCCAGTGTTCCTCGAATTCGCCAGGGACAGCGTCATGGTGGCGCACAACGCTCCGTTCGATATCGGCTTCCTGGCCGCCGCCAGCGAGGAGTGCGGCATCCCGTGGCCGAGCCGGGCCGTCATCGATACAGCGGTGCTCTCCCGCATCGTCCTGGCGCCAGACGAGGTTCCCGACCACAAGCTGGCCACTCTGTCCGGCCATTTCGCAACGCGGACCGGGCCGTGCCATCGCGCGCTCGCGGATGCCAAGGCCACTGCCGGGGTTCTGATCGGCCTGTTCGGCATGCTCTGCCCGGCACCATCGCGCGTCGGCGGCTGGCACCGGGACGGCTGATCGCTGGCTGTCGCGAAAGGCCGGGTGCGATCGGAGCGGCAGGCTCCGAACCGCTACGATGGCGCCGCAGCACGGATACGGGCTCCCGGACTCCAGGAGGCGGCTATGGTCACCGCGATTGTCCTGATCAAGGCAGATGTGGCGCGCATTCCCGAGACGGCCGAAGCCATCGCGCAGATCCCGCAGGTCAGCGAGGTCTACTCCGTCACCGGTGAATTCGACCTCGTGGCGATGGTGCGGGTTCGCGCTCACGACGAACTCGGCGACGTCATACCTGCCAGGCTGAACCGCGTGCCGGGCGTGACGCATACCGAAACGCACATCGCCTTCCGCGCCTATTCGCGGCACGACCTCGACGCAGCGTTCGCGATCGGCTACTCCGACTCAGCAGCCTGATCAGCGGGCCAAGCTGATCAGCGGGCCAAGCGCTGGCTGGCCGCTATCCAGCGATCGAGCAGTGCCGCGGCAGCTCCGGTATCGACCGCCTCCGCCGCCTGGGCATACGCCTGCGCGAACGCCTCAGGGAGCTGTTCAGGCTCAGGCACGCCGGCGTTGGCGATGACCGCTGCCGCGGCGTTCAGCAGCACCGTCTCCCGCACCGGACCGGGCTCGCCCGACAGCATGGAACGGGCGACCGCGGCGTTGTGCGGCGGGTCGCCGCCCCGCAGGTCCTCGGGCTGACAACGGCTGATGCCGATTTCGGCCGGGTCGAACCTGGTCCGCGTCACCGCTCCGTCTCGTACCGCCCAGACGGTAGACGGTCCGGTCGTCGTCAGCTCGTCCAGCCCGTCGTCGCCGTGGAAGACGAGAGCCGAGCAACGGCGCTCGGCCAGCACGCCGGCCAGCACCGGACCCATCCGCGGGTCCGCGACGCCCACCGCCTGCGACTGCGGCCTGGCCGGGTTGGCTACCGGGCCGAGGAAGTTGAACACGGTAGGGACACCAAGCTCGCGACGCGGCACGGAGGTGTGCCGCAGCGCCGGGTGATACAGCGGCGCGAAGAGGAACACCACCCCGATCTCCTGAGCAAGCTTCTCGGTCGCCGCTGGCGGCAGGTCGATCACCACGCCGAGCGCCTCGAGCACGTCGGCCGTGCCGCACTCCGACGACGCGGCACGGTTCCCGTGCTTGACCATCCGCACCCCGGCCGCCGCCGCGACCACGGTACCCATGGTCGAGATGTTCACCGTCCTGGCGCGATCGCCGCCCGTTCCGACCAGGTCGGTCAGGCGCCCGGGAATGCTGAGCGGCGCCGCGTGCGCCAGCATCGCCGAGGCACACCCGCTGACCTCAGCCGGGGTCTCGCCTTTCATGCGCATCGCCACGCCGAAGCCCGCGATCTGAGCGGGCGTGGCAGCGCCGTCCATGATCTCGTTCATCGCCCACTCCGCGGCCTGCTCGGTCAGCGACTCGCCTTTGACGAGCTGGCCGAGCAGAGCGGGCCAGGAGGTGGTTACGGACCGGGGGTCGGATGAATCCATGGCGGCTTCCTCATCGTCGGGTCAGGCGGACGCACCAGCAGACGTCACCGCGGCACGCTGTCGCATCAGGCCGGCCAGGGCCTCAGCGAGCGCGGCCGGGTCGATCGGGTGACTCACTACGGCATCGGCACCGGACCAGGTGGCGAGCCAGCCGTCGTCCGCCCTGCCGATGATGAGCAGGACGGGAGGGCAGTCGTACACCTCGTCCTTGGCCTGCCGGCACACTCCCATGCCGCCTGACGGCTGCGCCTCGCCGTCCAGCACCATCACGTCGGCACCGCCGGCATCGAGGAGCCGGATCAGCGCCGGGTGCGTGGCAACCTCGACGACCTCGGCCTCTGGGACGTCGGTCGCCGGACGTTTTCCGATGGCCAGCCGGATCCGCGCCCGGGTGTCCGCGTCATGGCTATACACGACAACTTTCATAACTGGATGCTACCGACCTAGGGGGTCGTGGCGCGTTCCCCTACCGGGTGTCGTAATAATGGGCGCGTGACGACAGCATCAGACGCGGCCGTGATGCCGCGTACCCCCGCGAGCAGACCCAATCTGGTCAGCGTCGGGACGATCGTGTGGTTGTCCTCCGAGCTGATGTTCTTCGCGGCACTGTTCGCGATGTACTTCACCGTCAAGTCGGTGGACACTGGCCTCGGCCTGCCGTGGCCGGGAGCACACCTGAATTACCCGCTCGCCTTCACCAATACCACCGTGCTTGTCCTGTCCAGCGTGACCTGCCAGCTGGGGGTCTTCGCCGTCGAGCGCGGCCAGATCGGACGCTCCGGCCCGGTCTGGAACGTGCGGGCGTGGGGACTGCGCGAGTGGTACATCCTCTCGTTCTTCATGGGCCTGTACTTCGTGCTCGGCCAGGGCTTCGAGTACCTGCAGCTGATCTTCAAGGACCACCTGACGATCGCCTCGAGCAACTACGGCTCCGTGTTCTTCCTCACGACCGGCTTCCACGGCCTGCACGTGACCGGCGGGCTGATCGCGTTCTTGTTCCTGCTCGGACGTACCTACGCCGCCAAGCGGTACACGCACGAGCAGCAGGTCAGCGCCATCGTGGTGTCGTACTACTGGCACTTCGTCGACGTGGTGTGGATCGGCCTGTTCACCACCATCTACCTACTCCCACTGACCGGAAAATAGGGATAGCAGTGACATCGATCACCGCCAGGCGACGGCACCCTGCCGCCGGTTACGCTGTCGTCACGCTCGGCCTGCTGCTCGCTGGCCTGAGCTATGCCGCGATTACCGGCAGCGGCGCCGCTTCGGCGTCTTCGCACAGCCTCACCCAGCAGGCGCAGATCGCCCAGGGCAAGGCGATATTCAACCAGGAGTGCTCCAGCTGCCACGGCCTGTTCGGGCAGGGCGTGACCGGTTCCGGGCCCAGCCTGATCGGCGTCGGCTCGGCCGCCGTGGACTTCCAGGTCAGCACCGGCCGGATGCCCGCGAAGGAACCGGCTGCTGAGATGCCGCGCAAGCCGCTTGAGCTGAACACCGCGCAGATCCGCGCGCTGGCCGCCTACATCGAATCACTCGGCGGCGGCCCGGCCATTCCGACGAGCGCCCAGGTCAGCCAGACTGGCGCGAGCCCGGGTTTCGGCCAGCAACTGTTCGTCGCTGACTGCGCGCAGTGCCACAACTTCGTCGGCGCCGGCGGTGCCCTCACCTACGGCAAGTACGCGCCGCCGCTCACCAAGTCGACGCCGACTCAGATTTACGAAGCCATGCTGACCGGTCCCGAGGCGATGCCGGTCTTCAACAACACCACGATCACCCCGCAGGAGAAGCGCGACGTCATCGCGTACATTGTCCAGACCCGCAGTGAACCGAACCCGGGCGGATTCAGCCTGGGCCGCGTCGGGCCGGTCACCGAGGGCCTGGTGGCCTTCATCGGGCTGCTTCTCTTCATGGTGTTCGCGGCACTGTGGATCACTGCGAAGCACGGGAAGGCTCATGAGTGACTCGACACCTGGCCGCGGGCCAGGGGACAGCGGCCAGCACGGTGACCTGCCAGCGGGCGCCGAGACCGGCAGCACGAACGGCGAAGAAGCGCAGGCCAGCCCGCACCGGGTGATCGGCACTCCCCCGCCAGCTCAGGCAAGGTCAATGCTGGGCGCGGCTGCCGTCAACGTACCCGCCGAGCGGGAACGCGAGCTGCCGGCCGACCCGCCGGACCTGGCCAGCGCCAAGCGCGCCGAGCGGATCGTCGCGGCCCTTTTCATGCTCTCGATGCTGGCGGGCCTCGGCTTCCTCGCCTCGTACTTCATCTTCGGCGTGCACTCGGTGCGGAACGTGCTGCATTCCAACCTGGCACTGGGCGGGACCATGGCGCTGGCGTTCCTCTGCCTGGGCATCGGCGCGACCATCTGGGTACGCAGGCTGATGCCCGACGTCGAGTTGACCGAGCAGCGCAAGCCGCTGCGGTCAACTCCGCAGGACCGCGCCGCGTTCGCCGAGACCTTCGAGGAAGGCGCGGACGCCAGCCAGTTCGTCAAGCGGCCGTTGCTGCGCCGGACCCTGATCGCGGCGACCGTGCCGGTCGCGGTCGCGCCTATCGTGCTGCTGCGTGACCTCGGCCCGCTGCCGGGCAAGAGCCTGGAGCACACCGTCTGGCGCAAAGGCTTGCGGCTGCTGAACTACGGCGTCAACACCCCGATCCGGCCCGGCGACTTCAGCTCGCCTGGCGGCATGATCACCGTGGTGCCAGACGGCTACCAGGACGACTTTAACGCCCTGGCCAAAGCGGCGGTGATCATCATCAAGATGCCGCCTGGCGTGCTCCAGGCTCCGACGGTCATGAACTGGACCGTCGACAATATCGTTGCCTATTCCAAGATCTGCACGCACGTCGGCTGCCCGGCGGCCCTGTACGAGCAGACGACCCACCACATCCTGTGCCCGTGCCATCAGTCCACCTTCGACGCCGCGCGCGGCGCCAAGGTGATTTTCGGGCCCGCTACCAGGGCGCTGCCGCAGTTGCCGATGACAGTCGATGCCGACGGCTACCTCGTGGCCCAGAGCGATTTCACCGAGCCAGTGGGACCAAGTTACTGGGAGCGCGGATGACCACCAACCGGGCGCTGGGCGGCGTCGGCGGCTACCTGGACGACAGGTTCCGCGGCGCCCAGGGGTTCCGCACCTTCTTCCGCAAGATCTTCCCGGACCACTGGACGTTCCTGCTCGGCGAGATCGCGCTGTACTCGTTCATCATCTTGCTGCTGACCGGCACGTTCCTGGCGCTGTTCTTCAAGCCCAGCATGACCGAGATCATCTACCACGGCTCGTACCTCAAGTTCGACGGCCAGCGGATGAGCGAGGCATACGCTTCGACGCTCAACATCAGCTTCGACGTGCGCGGCGGCCTGCTGATGCGCCAGATCCATCACTGGGCAGCCGACCTCTTCGTCGCGGCAATCATGGCGCACATGCTCCGGATCTTCTTCACCGGCGCGTACCGCAAGCCGCGCGAGCTCAACTGGCTGATCGGGATCGTGCTGTTCACCCTGAGCCTGCTTGAGGGCCTCTTCGGTTACTCGCTCCCTGACGACCTGCTGTCCGGCGCCGGCCTGAGGATCACCCAGGGAGTGCTCCAGTCTGTTCCGATCGTCGGCACCTACCTCTCGTTCTTCCTGTTCGGCGGGGAGTACCCGGGCACCGACATCATCCCGCGCATGTACATCCTGCACGTGCTGCTGATCCCTGGCCTGTTCATGGCACTGATCGGCGCGCACCTGTTCATCATGTTCCACCAGAAGCACACCCAGATGCCGGGCAAGGGCCGCACCGAGAAGAACGTCGTTGGCGCGCCAATGTACCCGTACTTCATGGCCAAGACCGGGGCGTTCTTCTTCTTCACCTTCGCCGCTCTCGCACTGGCGTCGACGCTGGCTCAGATCAACCCGATCTGGGTGTACGGGCCGTACAACCCGATCGCGATCTCCGCCGGCTCCCAGCCCGACTTCTACATGGGCTTCCTCGAAGGCTCGCTGCGGATCATGCCTGCCTGGCAGTGGGTCGTCTTCGGGCATACGTTCGCGTTCAACGTGTTCATCCCCGGTCTCGTGCCACTCGGCCTTGTCATGACCGGGGCGGCGTTCTGGCCGTTCATCGAGCAGTGGATCACCGGGGACAAGCGTGAGCACCATGTGAACGACCGGCCGAGGAACGCCCCGACAAGGACGGCTCTCGGTCTCGCGATGGTCTCGTTCTACGGCGTGCTCTGGCTGGAAGGCGCTAACGACGTGCTCGCGCAGCACTTCGACGTCCCGCTGTACACGATCACCTGGATCGCCAGGTTCGCGGTCTTCATCGTCCCGATCGTCACCTACATCGTCACCAAGCGGATCTGCCTCGGGCTCCAGCGCAAGGACCTGCACCTGCTTGAGCACGGCGTCGAGACGGGCATCATCAGGCAGCTGCCGAGCGGTGAGTTCATCGAGGAGACCAGGCCGGCCTCCGAGGAGGTGCGGGCCAAGATCGCCAGGCCCGAGCCGCTGGCTCTGGCTGGCGCCAAGGCCGAGGGCGAGGGCGAGGCGGACGTTCCGCCACCAGGCATGCGGGGCGGCCTCGGCCGGGTCAAGGCACGGCTGAACAAGGTCGTCACCGAGAGCATCCCGGTGAACGGGCACGGCACCAACGGGCACGGTCCGAACGGGCCCGGTGGTCATGACGAAGACGAGCACGCGCACGCAGCCGTCGGCTCGGGTGGCCAGGAAAGCGGTACGGATCAGCCCGGAGCCTAGCTAGCGAGCCACGAGCCAGGCAGCACGAAAGCCGGAGCGCTGGCGAGAGCCGACTACTCGGCCCGCGCCAGCGCTCCGGCTATTCTGTGACCGTTTCCCGCGGGTCAGTCCGGCCGATCAGCCGAAGCAGAGCGGCACGGAAGCGAACGGCCGGCAGTTGTTCGGTATGTTGCCCGCGACAAGGCTGTTCAGGATGATGAAGACGCCCGAGAAGCCTTCGAAGATGCCGCCTCCGAACGGCGCGACGTTCTGTGTGATGAACGACATCTGCAGCAGAGCGTTGCCGAAGTTGGCGATACCGCCGCCGGAAACGTGCGCGGTGTTGGCCTGGAATGTCGACGCCGCGATATGCGTCGACGCGTGATGGTCGGCGAACAGTCCGCCTCCCGATATCCCCGCCTGGTTGCGCTGCAAGAAAGACACGCCCAGGAACAGGTCGTCGTCGGTGTAGATTCCGCCGCCGGTCAGTGATGCCCGGTTGGCGATCAGGTTGACGCCGATGAGCCTGGCATCGCCGTCGTTGTACAGGCCGCCGCCGCGTCCGTGGAAGAACAGGAAGTGGTGCGCGGAGTTGTCGCTGACGAAACTCTTGCTCATGACAAGATCGCCGCCTGAGTCGACGTAGATGCCGCCGCCGTCACCAGCGATGTTGTCCTGCACCGAACTGCCGGTGGCCAAGACGTCCGTGTGGGAGTCCGCGTAGATGCCGCCGCCGTCACCAGCGGAGCAATCCTCCAACTCGCTGTCGAGGAGCACGAGCGTGCTGCCGCCCAGGCGCCGCGTCCGCCCAGCCGTGGTCACCAGCACGCAGCCGCCGTGGCCAGGAGTGCCGAACAGGCCGCTCGTCTGGCCATTGCGCAGCGTGATTCCCCGGATCGTCAGGCTGGCACTGTGCCGATTGGATCCGGCCACCTCGGCAATGCGGAAACGCGCTCTTGAGAAGCGGAGAATTGTCGTGTGGTCCCCGATCAGCGTCACGTGTCTGGTGACGATCGGCAGCCCTACCGCGCCTTGCGACACCGACACCGGCAGTACAGGTGACCTGATCAGGTAGGTGCAATGCGGAGCCAGGAAGATGGTGGACGGCCCGCCCAGGTTGGCCGCTACGATCGCGACCCGGAGGGCGGTGACGTTCCCGCAGCCGATGGTCACGGCAGGCGCTGTCGGCGCCGCCTGCGCACCGGCCGTCGCCGGCAGTCCGGCGAGCAATCCGGATACCACTGCGGTCGCACCCAGAGTCCCCCGGAGAGTGCGTTTGTGCATGGTGTTCCCCCCGTCGATGTTGTAACTCTACGTAGTCGCATTGTTACGCACGGATACCAGTCGTGTCCGCTGGACACCGACGTGTCGGGGGTCGTTATTGCCGCAATCTCACTCCTGGCCCGGAGCCTCCCCTGGCCACAGCGGTTCGTTCACGCTGAAACCCAGCTCAGCGCCCCAGGCATTGCGGTACGCGACCTCGTGCGCGGGGCGCCTGGCAGCTACTCCCCACCGCCCGGTCGGGTAGCCGAACGAGACGCAGCAGGCCATCTCCCAGCCACGATCGGCGGGCACCCGCAGAATCCGCAGGGTCTCCGCGGCGCGGAAGATGCCAAGGACCGTGGTCAGCGCGCTGCCCACTCCTTCGGCGCGAGCCGCGAGCTGGGCGCTCCACACCGCCGGATAGATGGAGCCGCCGCTCGGATCGTTCCGCCCGAATGCCATCAGGAACAGCGGTACGTCTTCGAACCGGTCAGCCAGATGCTGTGCCGAGGCGACGACGCGCAGCAGCGCGGCACTGGCCGGGGCGGCTGGGGCGGCGGTGGCTCGCGCGATCCGCTCCTGGTATCCGGTCGCCCAGAGCTGCGCTATGCAATCCCGGTATAGCGGGCCGAGCTGCGCCTTGACCTGAGGGTCATCGACCAGCATGAAACGCCAGTTCTGCGCGTTGCCACCGCTCGGCGCCCTGATCGCCGCGTCCAGGATTCTCGCCTGGACCCGCTCAGGGATCGGGTCAGGCCTGACCCGCCGCATCGCCCTCGTGGTGTACAGCGCCTCGTAGACGTCCATGCGCGTGGCTTCCTACTCTGCGATGGCAGGGGTCGTGCGATCCGGCAAGCGCCGCATCTGCCGTTCCGGGGAAGGGCCCGGCGACTTAGTGCGCGAAGTGACCTCGGTAGTACTCGAAGACAAAGCCGATCACGCTCAGCAGGATGGCAAGGGCACCGATCAGGAACATCCACCAGCCGATCGCGACGCCCAGCGCGGCGACGGCCGCGGACATGCCGACGAAGAGCGGCCACCAGCTATGCGGGCTGAAGAAGCCGAGTTCGCCGGTACCGTGCTCGATCTCGCCCTCGATGTCGTCCTCTGGCCGTCTCGGCAGCCTGCGTCCTGTGTACAGGACGTAGAAGCCGGTCAGGAAGGCCAGCGCTACCGCCAGGGCAAGCGCGGTCCCGCCGGTCGGATCGTGCGCCAGGTTCCAGTAGAAGACGTCTGCCACGCCAAAGAAGATGGCGCAGCCTAGGAAGAGCCAGCCCTCGACTCTCATGCCGGTACTCCTGCCTTCGTCAGCTCCGCTTTCAATGCCCGATTCCGATCGCCTGGCGCTCCGCGGGATCGCGGCCGGCCCGCACGTCCGGATGGTGCAGGTCGAAGGCCGGGCGCTCAGACCTGATCCTCGGGATCGACGTGAAGTTGTGCCGTGGCGGCGGGCAGGAGGTCGCCCACTCCAGCGAGTTGCTGAAGCCCCACGGATCGTCCACGGTGACTCGCTCACCGTACTTGTGCGTCCGGTAGACGTTCCAGAAGAAGAACAAGTTCGAGACGCCGAGTATGAAGGCCCCGACCGTCGATATCTGGTTCAGCGTAGTGGCGATGTGCGGCAGGAACGGGTAGTTGGCGATCCGCCGCGGCATCCCGATCACGCCCAGCCAGTGCTGCACCAGGAATGTCATGTTGAAGCCGATGAAGACGAACCAGAAGTGCCAGACCCCGAGGGTGTTGTTCAGCATCTTGCCGGTCCACTTCGGCCACCAGAAGTAGAAGCCGCCGAACATGCAGAACACGACGGTGCCGAAGAGCACGTAGTGGAAGTGCGCTACCACGAAGTAGGTGTCGCTGACCGCGAAGTCCAGCGGTGGTGACGCCAGGATGACTCCCGTCAGGCCGCCGAACAGGAAGACGATCATGAAGCCGAGTATGAACAGCATCGGCGTCTCGAAGGTCAGTTGCCCTCGCCAGATCGTGCCGACCCAGTTGAAGAACTTCACGCCGGTAGGAACCGCGATCAGGAACGTCATGAACGAAAAGAAGGGCAGCAGCACGGCTCCGGTGGTGAACATGTGGTGCGCCCACACGGTCATCGACAGGCCCGCGATCGCGATGGTCGCCGCGACCAGGCCCTTGTAGCCGAACAGCGGCTTGCGGCTGAAGACCGGCAGGATTTCCGTCGCCACTCCGAAGAACGGCAGGGCCAGGATGTAGACCTCGGGATGACCGAAGAACCAGAACAAGTGCTGCCACATGATCGCGCCGCCGCTGGCCGCGTCGAAGACCTTTGCGCCGAACTTACGGTCGATCTCCAGCACCAGCAGCGCCGCGGCGAGCACCGGGAAGGCCAGCAGCACCAGGATCGAGGTGAGCAGCGTGTTCCAGGTGAAGATCGGCATGCGGAACATGGTCATGCCGGGCGCCCGCATGCAGAAGATCGTCGTGATGAAGTTGACACCGCCGAGGATGGTGCCCAGGCCGCTGAGCGTAAGGCCCATGATCCACAGGTCCGCGCCCAGACCAGGCGAGTAGAGCGAACTGGTCAGCGGCGAGTAGGCGTACCAGCCGAACGCGGCGGCGCCACCCGGGGTGAGGAAGCTGAACATGACGATCAGCCCGCCGAACAGGAACATGTAGTAGCTCAGCAGGTTCAGCCTCGGGAACGCCACGTCCGGCGCGCCGATCTGCAGCGGCATGATCTCGTTCGCGAAGCCGACGAAGAGCGGCGTGGCGAAGAGCAGCAGCATGATCGTGCCGTGCATGGTGAACAACTCGTTGTACTGCTGGTCGGAGACCAGCGACAGCTTCGGCTCGAAGAGCTGGGTGCGGATGACCAGCGCCATCAGGCCGGCGACCAGGAAGAAGCAGAACGAGGTGATCAGGTACAGGTGGCCGATGATCTTGTGGTCGGTCGAGGAGAGCCAGTCGGCGAGCAGCGATCCCTTGCGGTAGCTGACTTGCGCTGCGCTCGTTTCCGGCTCTGCGTATCGGACTGCGGTCACTGAGCACCCCCGGAAGAGCTTTGCTGCGCTAGCTGCGCTTGGATCCACTGGCTGAACTGGGCGGGCGTGACGATCTTCACCGTGAAGAGCATGCGGCTGTGATAGACGCCGCAAAGCTCGGTGCAGCGTCCGATGAAGGTACCCGTCTTGATCGGGGTGACGGTGAAGTGGTTCGCGTATCCGGGTATCACGTCACGCTTGAACTCGAACGGGACGATCCAGAAGGCGTGCACCACGTCGATCGAGGTGAGGTTGAACTGCACCGTCTCGTTCTCTGGGATCTCGAGCACGGGCAAGTGCTGCACGGACGACCGGGGGTTCCACATCGCTCCGGTCTCGGTGACGACCGACAGCGGCCCGCTGACTCCGGGCACCTTGTACTGCGGGTACTGGAACTCCCAGCTCCACTGGAAGCCCGTGACGTTCACGACGACGTCCGGACGGGCCGGGAGCCTGGTGATGTAGTTCTCGTCACGGGCGGTGAAGTAGAACATCACTCCGACCATGATGAACGGCAGCACCGTGTACAAGATCTCGATCGGCAGGTTGTAGCGCACCTGCTGCGGCAGCTTGTCGCCGCGCTTGCGGTGGAAGAAGATCACCCACAGGATCGCGCCCCAGACCACGATGCCGACGCACCATGCGGCGAGCCAGGAACCTTGCCACATGGTCAGGGTCACCTGACCCTGCTTGGTGACAGGGACGAGCAGGCCCTCGCGGGTGAACGCGGTGGACTTGCAGCCGGTGGTGACGAGCGCGAGCCCGGCCAGCATGGCCGCGGACGGCAGCCAGCGGCGGCGCCTTCGTGCGCTCCCCTCGTGGCATGGGGTACTGCGGATGGGACTCACAGATTGCCTTCCCAGCGGCGGTCTGCCGACTTCCGAGCCGGTCCGATTGCCTGTCCTACAGGCTGTCGTGCAAACAGTACAACGCTACCGTCCGTGGTCGCCCAGGACCCCCGCTAGATTCGACGCCGGGGGGCGGAAAATGCTCGCCCGGAGGCCGCCGTAGGGTCGAAGTCATGGCGTATTTCGATGCCGCCTCGGCCGAGCCGCTGGTACCGGCCGCCCGGGCCGCGCTGCTCGCGGCGCTAGACGACGGATGGGCGGATCCCGCACGGTTGCACCGGGAGGGGCGCCGGGCGAGGCTGGTGCTCGACCAGGCACGTGAGCGGATAGCCGACGTGCTGCGCTGCCGCGCCGACGAGGTCACCTTCACCAGTTCCGGTACGCAGGCCGCGCACCTAGCCGTACTCGGCGCGGTCCGGGCGCGTCAGTCAGCTACCCGCGGCCCCGGGCATGTTGTCGTCAGTGCGGTTGAGCACTCCTGCGTGCTAAACGCCGCGGCCTATGCCGAGCAGGCAGGCAGCCCGGTCACCATCGTCGGAGTGGGCGCGGACGGCCGGATCAACGTGGCCGATTTCAAGACCGCGGTCGGGCGGGACCGGACCGTGCTGGCCTGCTTGCAGTCGGCGAACCAGGAAATCGGGACTATACAGCCGGTCGAGGAGATCGCCAGTGAGTGCCAGACCCTGAACGTGCCCTTGTTCGTCGACGCGGCGGCGGCTGTGGGCAGGACGGCGCTGCCTGGCGGATGGTCGCTGCTGGCCGCGAGCGGGCACAAGTGGGGAGGCCCGCCGGGAGTGGGCATGCTCGTCGTGCGCAAGGGCGTCCGCTGGCGTTCCCCCGGGCCAGCCGACAACCGGGAGTTCCACCGAGTACCTGGCTTTCCGAATCTGCCCGCCATCATCGCCGCGGCTACGGCGCTTGAGGACTTCGATGCCGATCGCGGCACCATGGACATCGCGCTGCGGGCGCTGACCAGTCAGATCAGGGACCGCCTGCCCGAACTCGTGCCCGATTGCGTGGTCCACGGGGACCGCGCGAACTCGTTGCCCCACATCGTCACGTTCTCCTGCCTGTACGTAGATGGTGAGGCCCTTGTCATCGAGCTGGACAAGGCAGGATTCTCGGTCTCCTCTGGCAGCGCGTGCGCCTCCGACACCCAGCAGCCCAGCCACGTGCTCGCAGCGATGGGCGCGATCACACACGGCAACGTCAGGGTCTCGCTGCCCAGGGACGCGACACAGGAGTCAGTGACGGCGTTCATCGAACTCGTGCCTGATGTCGTCAACAGGTTGCGGGGTTCGGTAAGCCGCCCGGCTGACAACGGCGTACCTTGTCCGACCATGGACTTAACGCGCAGCCGACCTGGAGGTGAGCAGTGAATTCCCCGCAGCACGCGGACCCGCCAGCCGTCGCGCAAACCCCCGCGCTCAGCATCGATGCGCTCGGGAAGAAGTGCCCGGTCCCGATCATCATGCTCGCCGAGCGGATTGGTGAGGTCGGGATCGGCCAGTGCCTGCAGGTGCTCGCCGACGATCCTGCGGCCAAGTCCGACGTGCCCGCTTGGTGCAACCTGAAGTCACACGGCTTCATCAGCACGACCGACCTCGCGCGCGGCGGCTGGGCATTTCTGGTGCGGCGCAGCTACTAGCCACCCCGAGTTTCACGGCCAGCCGACCGGGGCAACCGCGTCAGGCCACGATCCGGGCCGGCCGCTAGTCGCGGTCCGGGCGCCGGTCCACTGGCGCGAACCGGCCGGCAAACCTGGGGTCGGACTCCCACCAGAGGCTCGACCCCGGCTGAGCTGCCGCCGCCTGAGCTGCCGCCGCCTGAGCTGCCGTTGCCGACGTGGCCGACGCCCCGGTTGCCGCATCGGCGGCCGCATCGGTGGCCGCATCGGTCTCCCCCGCGCCAGGCACCACGCCAGAATCCCCCGCGCCAGGCACGGCCGGACCCTCCCCCGTGCGCAGCACCGCGACAGCCTCGGCCGCGTCGAGTTCCGCGTCGATGGTCCGTGCTTGGGATTCGTCCTCGCGGATCATCGCGATCAGCACGGCCGCGAGGAACGGCAGCCCGACGACATCGCCGAGTATCCACAGCACGCCGCCGCCGAGCACCTGGTCCGTCGCCAGCGACGGGCCCCAGGGCCGGCCGAGCCCGTGATAGTACGAACCGGCGAGCAGGTGACGATCGGCGATCACGGCGAGCCCCAGCATCGCGTCACCGACCACCTCGGCAGCGGTCACCCACAGCGACACCAGGTACGGATAGGCCCGGGGCACAGGGTCGACTCTCAGCAGCGTCCAGAAGAAGACCAGCCCGGGCATTACCAAGAGCAGGCAGGTCAGCTCATGGACCGCCTGGCTGTGAAATCCCGCCTCGTACCACCCAGAGAAGTAGAGCACGATCGGCGTGAGTACCAGCACCAGCGCGGTGATCGCGGGAAACGTCAGTGTCCGCACGACTCGTCCGGCCACCGCCGCTTCGATACGCGGCCCCAGGCGAGGTGACGCAGCGATCGCCAACGTCAGTGGCTTGCTCAGGGCAACGAAGAGCGGGACAGCAAGCAACAGCAGTACCGTCTGGATCGCGCGCACGTAGAACAGCACCGGCCAGTAGACGCCCACAAACGAGCAGGTGGCGATGATCGCGAAGACCATCCCGCCCGCTAGCGCCGCAGTCCGGCCCGCCGGCCAGCGACCACCTGCGCGGCGCAGCCGGCGGACGCCGGCCAGGTAGAGCACGCAGACGGCGAGCACGCCGGCCACAGCCCACGGGTCGATCATCCACTCGGTCAATGCACGGGCCAGCGTCAGTTCGGGCGGCCCGTGATATCCGGAGGCGGGCAGGCTGGGCATGCCGTCACGCTACCAACAGCTCAGGACAGGTCCGGCAGGCCCGAACTACCGGCCCGCCTAGTAGCGCGAACAGACCGCGACGCGAACAGACCGCGAACAGACAAGGCGGTCTGCGACCATGGGTAAATGACTGCGTATGCGGGCTTTACCATGACCGGGTTGCACCACGTTCAGCTCGCCATCCCCCCTGGCGGGGAGGGCGCCTGCCGCACCTTCTGGGGCGAGGTACTCGGGATGACCGAGCTCACAAAGCCGCCAGAACTCGCCGCGCGAGGCGGGTGCTGGTTCAGCGGCGGCGGGCTGGAGATCCACCTCGGGGTAGAAGCCGAATTCAGCCCGGCTCGCAAGGCCCATCCCGGCATCAGCGTGACCGGGCTGCGGGATCTCGCTGCCCGGCTTGAGGCAGCAGGTACGAGCGTCACCTGGGATGCGGAGATGGAGGGTTATGACAGGTTCTACGCGCACGACCCGTTCGGCAACAGGCTGGAGTTCCTTCAGCCAAAGTCCTGAGGCCCGCCGCCAGAAGCCCTGAATCAGATGTAATGCCTGGCAATCTCCGCTGCCGCCTGGTCGCCGTAAGCGGCAGCGAACTTAGCGGTCAGCGGTTCGGGATGCAGCAGGTACTCTTGCGTTCCGGTCGTTTGCAGCGCGTGCACCGCCACGATGTTGCCGAGCTGCGCGGCCCGTTCCAGACTGAGGCCCCAGGACACCGCAGCCAAGAAGCCGGCGCGGAACGCGTCTCCAGCGCCGGTCGGCTCCTTCGGCACGACTCCCGGCACGGCGGGCACCAGGATGGGCGGCTGTCCGGTCTGGTCGACCCGCACACCGCGACCGCCTAGGGTCGTCACCCGGACGCCGACCCGGTCGGTGATGTCGGTCGGCTTCCACCCGGTCTTATGTTCGGTCAGCTCGGCCTCGTACTCGTTGCAGAACAAGTACTGAGCTCCGGTCACCAGGGTCTTGACCTGCTCGCCGTCGAGCCTGGCGAGCTGCCAGGAGGTATCAGCGGCAAACGGGATCTGGTTCTGCACGCACTGCTTGGTGAACGCGAGCATCGCGTCCGGATCGCTGGCGCCGATCAGCACAAGTTCGACCTGCCCCGCCAGTTCGGCGAGGTCGATCTCCCTGTCCTCCGTCATCGCGCCCGGATAGAACGAGGCAATCTGGTTCATGTCGACATCGGTCGTGCCGATGAACCGCGCGGTGTGCTGATGCGCCGACTCGCGGACGCCGCCGGTATCCACCCCGTGCCGTTCAAGCCAGGCACGGTATTCCCCGAAGTCGCTCCCGGCCGTTCCGACAAGCAGCGGCCGCAAGCCCAGGCAGCCAAGCCCGAACGCGATGTTGGCCGCTACCCCGCCACGCCTGATCACCAGGGTGTCAACGAGGAAAGAAAGTGCGATCTTATCAAGCTTATCCGGCATGAGCTGATCAACGAACTTAGCCGGAAAGGTCATCAGATGGTCGGTCGCGATCGATCCGGTGACTGCAATGCGCACGGCGGTCTCTCTGACGAAGCGGAACCTCTAGCAGCGCAGGCCGATGACCCCGTTAGCGTCCTGGCAGCACGACGGCACGGTGAAGGGTGAACGAAGTCAGGCTAGTGGAAGGAGTCCCCGCAAGCACAAGAACCGCTCGCGTTCGGGTTGTCGATCGTGAAGCCCTGCTTCTCGATGGTGTCGACGAAGTCGATGGTGGCCCCGGACAGGTACGGGCCGCTCATCTTGTCGGTGACAACTTCAACGCCGTTGAAGTTGCTGACGATGTCCCCGTCGATCTGGCGCTCGTCGAAGTACAACTGATATCGCAGGCCAGAACAGCCACCGGGCTGAACGGCGATCCGGAGCCGCAGGTCATCACGGCCCTCCTGCGCCAGCAGGTTGCCGACCTTGGCGGCCGCCACTTCGGTGAGAATGACGCCCTGAGCCGTCACTTCGTTCTGAACTGTCATCTGGTTAGCTCCCGCTGTCAGGTGCCCGCGCGCGAGCGCGGCTCATCGTCCATGCCTTCCAACGATATGCCTCGCTAGCTCATTCCGTCTCAGCCGGCCGTCCCGCGTTTCCTCAGCCAGGCCCTCCCGCAGGGCCACCGGCCGGCCCTGCCGCCTGCCCTGCCACCTACCCTCGGCCGGCCCTGCCGCCAGACCTCGGCCGGCCATCCAGCGCGTCGCCCAGCGCCGGCCCGCCTTCCCTGCGCGCCGAGCCGAGCAGGTGAGATCCGGCTAAGACCGAGGGTATGTTAGTGGTATCGTCAATTCGACGATAAGCCTCTCGGTGAAGTAGGGGTCACTATGTCCAGGTCAGCAAGCCACCTCACCATTTCACGGCCAGGCGATGACGCCGCTAGCCCGGCAGCCGAAACTGGCCGCCCGATCCCCCTGATGGTCCTCGGCGCGGGCGCTGACCCGAATTCCGAGCGAGGCGTCGACTGCCCTGGCGAGCTGCCTCCTCCATCGGATCCAGACCTGGTCCACCGGGCTGAGCGCGCACGAGCGGCGCTCGGCGACCGCGCGTTCGTCCTCGGCCACCACTACCAGCGGGACGAGGTGATCAGGTTCGCGGACGTAACCGGAGACTCGTTCAAGCTGGCACGGGAAGCTGCGGCCAGGCCAGAAGCGGAATACGTGATCTTCTGCGGAGTGCATTTCATGGCCGAGTCCGCGGACATTCTCACCACCGCGGACCAGCGCGTCATCCTGCCCGACCTCGCGGCGGGCTGCTCGATGGCCGACATGGCAACGTACAACCAGGTCGAAGAGTGCTGGGAAACCTTCGAGGATCTCGGCCTCGCCGACTCGATCATCCCGGTCACGTATATGAACTCGTCCGCCGACATCAAGGCGTTCACCGGTCGGCATGGCGGCACGGTCTGCACATCGTCGAACGCCAAGCGAGCGCTTACCTGGGCACTGAGCAAGGGCAGCAAGGTCCTCTTCCTGCCCGACCAGCATCTCGGCAGGAACACCGCCGTCCGTGAGCTCGGCCTCAGCCTCGATGACTGCATCGTCTGGGATCCGTACAAGCCTTATGGCGGCGCGGATCCCGAGGCGTTGCGACGGGCGACGATGATCCTCTGGCGCGGGCACTGCTCGGTGCACGGTCGGTTCACCAAGGAGAACGTCGCCGAGGTGCGCCGCAGGATTCCGGGCGTCAATGTCATCGTCCACCCTGAGTGCCAGCACGAAGTCGTGCTCGCAGCCGACCAGGTCGGTTCCACCGAAAAGATCATTTCCACGATCGAGCAGGCGCCGCCTGGGTCTGCCTGGGCGGTCGGAACCGAACTGAACCTGGTGCAGCGACTGGCCGAGGACAACCCAGATAAGACGGTCGTCTTCCTCGATAAGACCGTCTGTTACTGCTCCACGATGAACAGGATCGACTTGCCGCACCTGGTCTGGGCAATGGAGTCGCTGGTGGCGGGCCAGGTCGTGAACCAGATCACGGTGGATCCGAAGACAGCCAGCGAAGCGAAGGCCGCGCTCGACCAGATGCTCGCCCTGCCCTAGATCCGCGCCAGACGGAAGATCCGAGTTCGCTGCCCGGCGCAACACCCAGGTCCGCAACCATGATCGTGGTCGATTCTCAGTCGTGCTGACTGACTAACGTCCGCGATCATAACCGGTATCCCGAAAGGGGCAGGCGGGACGCGGAACACGGAGCACGGAGCACTAGGCGCACGGAGCACCAGGCGCGGAGAGCCGCTGGCCGGACCGCTCAGAGGCCGGGTGCGCCCCAGACGGGGAACCAGCGGCTCAGGTCAGGCTCGATCTTCAGGTCGTTACCGAGCGCACCGCGCACCCGCAACTCGGTTGCGTTGTCCCTGCGCTCGCCGGACTGCGGGACGAACGGGTAGAACGTGCCGCGTTTATACAAGTAGACCAGGCCAAGCCGACGGCCCGCCGAGTCACGGAAGCTGAGGATCGTGCACAGCAACTGCGGCCCGAACCCGCCTGCCTCAAGCGACGAGTTCACCGCGTGCAGGTCGGTGACGAGTCCCTCGATGTCATCGGAGCCATGCGTGCATACCAGCCAGGTGTAACCGTAGGAATCGGCGCTCACCTCGACTGGCGGCGTGTTCGATCCCATGCTCAGCAGATCACGCACGTCCTTCTCGATGTCGCTGAACGCCCGGCCTTCAGCCTCGCGGAAGCAGACCGACCCGGTACCCGTAGGGACGAAATCAGTAGCTGCCTGCAGCGTGATAGCCGCCGACGGCAGGGCGAAGAGCGCGTCGAGATTAGGCGGCACCGGCTTCGTGCGGCCAAGAAGCGTATCGAGGAACCCCACCGCCAACCTCCCCGTCGATTACCTGCTGAGCTACTACCTGCTGAGCTGCCGCTACTTGCTGAGCTGCTGCGAGATCTTGTCGAGTGCCTTCAGTCGCTTCTCCAGCGGCGGGTGCGTCGAGAACAACTGAGACAAGCTCATCTCGCCTCGGCGGACCGAGAGCGCCGGAGCGAAGAAGAAGGCGTTCAGCGGCTCGGCGGCCCGCAGGTCCCTGGTCGGGATCCTGGCCATATCTCCGCTGACCTTCACCAGCGCGCTGGCCAACGCGGACGGCTGGCCGGTGAGCAGGGCACCGGACCGGTCCGCTGACAGCTCGCGGTACCGCGAGAGCATCCGGATGAGCAAGAAACTGACCGCGTACACCACCATGCCCACGACCATCACGACGAGGGCCACAGGCAGCGCGTTCTGGTCATTGCCGCTCCTGCCCCGGCCTCGGCCGCCGCCGCCGAAGAGCTCAGAGTAGAACGCGAACCTCACCATCAGCGCCGCGATGATGCCCAGGAACGACGCGATCGTCATGACCGCGACATCCTTGTGCGCGACGTGTGACATCTCGTGCGCGAGTACGCCTTCGAGTTCGTTCCGGTCGAGCCTGGTGAGCAACCCGCGCGTGACGCAGACTACGGCCACCTTGCTGCTCCGCCCGGTAGCGAATGCGTTCGGCATGTCCGTCGGCGCGATCGCCACCCGAGGCTTGGGCATGTCGGCGAGTGCGCAGAGCCGGTCGATGACGCCGTGCAATTCCGGTTCCTGCTGCGGAGTCACCAGCTGAGCGCCCGCCGTGCTGAGCGCGATCCGGTCAGACCAGTAGTAAGAGCCGAACGAGACAGCTACCCCGAACAGCACCGCGATGAAGATGATGCCGCCGTTGCTCACGGTCGTGAACCTGGTCAGCAACAAGAAGATCACGATTATGAACGCGGTGAAAACCAGCCCGAGCAAGAACATCGTCGCGCCCATCCGCGCGATCAGTCCCCGGTCGGTCGCGTAACGAGTCCGAGCCATCGGCGCCGCCTCCGTTTCAAGTCCTGCGTCTAAGGAAGCCGACTTACTTCATTACATCTCAACCGCACCGATGGTCTGCGCATCGCCAGCCCGGCCAGGCTGAGCCGGACCGGGCCGCACAGCACCGGGGCGGGCCGCGCAGCACCGGGCCGCACCGGGACACGGGCCGCGCAGCGGGTAGCTGACCGGCCCGCTCCAGACCGCGGTCAGCCGGGAATCAGCCCGCCGTCGGCGAGCAGCTCGCGCACCTCCTCGATGGTCGCGCCCTCACGCGGCATGATCAGGTCCGACGGCTCGATCGCGTCCGCAGGCAACTCGGTGCCGACCTCCCTGGTCTTGGCGAGCAGCGACTGCAGGGCGGTGGCGAAGGCGGCCTCGTCCCGCTGCTCGACCGCGGCCTCCAGGCTGCTGTCGAGTTTGTTGAGCTCTGGAAGTGCCGCGTCGTCTACTCGCAGCTGGCCTTCGCCCATGATGCGGATGATCATCACGCCTCCCCTGAGCTCTGCCGCTCAGGCGGGACGCTCGTGTCAGCGGCCTGGCCCTCTTGCGCCGCGCCTGGCTGACCTGACGATCCCGCGAGCTGCTTGGGTGCACTGCCGCCCGAGAGCTCTGTCTTCATCCGCTCAAGCTCGGCGTCGACGCCCTGGCCGGTACCCATCCGGTCAAGTTCCGCCTGGATGTCGTCGGGCGGCGGGCCGCCGAGCGCGTCAGTAAGCGCGCCTGACGCCATCAGCTCGTCAATGGCACCGGCCCTGGCCTTCATCTGCTCGGTCTTGTCCTCGGCGCGCTGAATGGCCAGACCCACATCGCTCATCTCTTCGGAGATGCCGGTGAAGACCTCGTTGATCCTGGTCGTCGCCTCGGCGGCAGTGTAGGTGGCCTTGATGGTCTCCTTCCTCACCCGGAACGCGTCTACCTTGGCCTGCAGTCGCTGCGAGGCAGCGGTCAGCTTTTCCTCCTCGCCCTGCAGCGAGACGTACTGCGTCTGGAGGTCGTTGAACTGTGACTGAAGGCCAGCCTTGCGCTGCAGTGCCTCGCGAGCCAGATCCTCCCGCCCAGCACCCAGCGCCTCCCGCGCCTGACGGTCCAGCTTGTCCGTCTGCTGCTGCACCTGGTTCATCTGCAGCTCAACCCGCTTGCGGGAGGTGGCGACGTCGGCCACCCCGCGGCGCACCTTCTGCAGCA
Organism: Streptosporangiaceae bacterium; assembly: GCA_035533915.1. Taxonomy (GTDB): domain Bacteria; phylum Actinomycetota; class Actinomycetes; order Streptosporangiales; family Streptosporangiaceae; genus Chersky-822. The sequence continues at coordinate 181,959 of DATLSX010000038.1, read as the reverse complement.
GTTCTAGCTGGGTTTGGTAGGAATAATCCAACGTTTCGCGTGGATCTTCCATTTTGTCAAGTGCCTTATTGGCCTTGGCCCTGAAGATCGTCGAAACCCGCTTCATCACGCCCATAAGCGCGGCCATCCCCTCATCCTGTTATGCCGCTGCCGCACTGCACTCGGCGCGCCGGCGGTTGCCGTTTGGCGCAGCAACGGAGGTCTTCCGCAATGCTGGTTTCCCAGCCTATGACCTACCGGCGAGGACGTCATCACGGCAACCGGACCAACCCCGGGCCAACGCCGGAGCGATGCCGGGCCAACGCCGGAGCGATGCCGGACCGATGCCGGACCGACGCCCGGCGACGGCATGCCAACGGGCGCCCAGTCCGGGGCGTGCGCCGCTGTCCGAGGCAGATCGAGCCCGGGACGGGAACACATGTTCTGGGAGGTTCGTCCTTCAATCCCGGTAGGCTGTGACGGTGTTGCGACGACGTACGAGCAGCGCTACCGCCACGCCGGCCGACGAGCCGGAGACCGCGGTAGCGGATCAGGGCACCAAGCTGGCAGGAAAGGGCAGGCCCACTCCCAAGCGGAGCGAGGTCGAGCGGGCCAGGCGTCAGCCTTACACCGCTCCGCCCAAGAACCGCAAGGAGGCAGCGGCCCAGGACCGCGAGCACCGGCGCGCCGAGCAGAAGCGCCGGATGGACGCCATGCGCGAGGGCAAGGAGTGGGCGCTGCCCGCCAAGGACCGCGGCCCGGTTCGCGCCCTGGCCAGGGATTACATCGACTCGCGCAAGTTCGTCGTCAGCGAGTACATCCTGTTCGGGGTCTTCGCCCTGATCCTGCTGGTCTTCCTGCTCGGCAGGGCGAAAAACTCGGCGATCCTGCTGTACATCGAGATCGGCATCCTGGCAGTGATCGCGATCGAGAGCCTGTACCACGGCAGCAGGGTAATCAGCCTGGCGAAGCGGCGCTTCCCCGGCGAGAGCACCCGCGGTGTCGTCTGGTACATCGCCAAGCGCAGCCTGCGGCTGCGCGGTTCACGGATTCCGCCGACCAGGGTCGGCCGAGGCGAGGAGTTCTGATGGAGTTCCGTCATCTGGGCCGCAGCGGGCTGAAGGTCAGCGAGATCGCCTACGGCAACTGGCTGACGCACGGATCCCAGGTAGCCGAGGACGCGGCGCGTGCGTGCGTGGCGGCGGCACTCGACGAGGGGATCACTACGTTCGACACGGCGGACGTCTATGCGGGGACGGTGGCTGAGGAGGTGCTCGGGCGGGCGCTTGACGGCGTCCGGCGCGAGTCCGTGGAGATATTCACGAAGGTCTACTGGCCCACCGGGCCAGGAGCGAACGATCGCGGACTGTCGCGCAAGCACATCATGGAATCGGCGCATGCCTCACTGCGGCGGCTCAAGACCGACTACGTGGACCTGTACCAGGCGCACAGGTACGACCACCACACGCCGCTCGAAGAGACCATGCGGGCGTTCGACGACTTGGTGCGCCAGGGCAAGGTGCTCTACGTCGGCGTTTCCGAGTGGCGAGCCGAGGAGATCGGCGCTGCGTTGCGGATCGGCGCTGACCTGGGCCTGGACCGGATCGTCTCGAACCAGCCGCAGTACAACATGATCTGGCGGGTGATCGAGTCGCAGGTCATCCCGCTGTGCGAGCGCGAGGGGGTCGGCCAGATCGTCTGGTCGCCGATGGCACAGGGCGTGCTGAGCGGCAAGTACCTGCCCGGTGCCGCCCCGCCGACCGGATCTCGGGCGACCGACGACCGCGGTTCCGCGTTCATCGGCAGCTACCTCAAGGACTCCCTGCTGAGCCGGGTCCAGGAGTTGCGCCCGATCGCGGACGAAGCAGGACTCAGCCTGTCCCAGCTCGCCGTCGCCTGGACGCTGCAGAACGCGAACGTCAGCGCGGCTATCGTGGGCGCTTCCAGGCCAGAGCAGGTGCGGGAGAACGTGAAGGCCGCTGGCGTCCGGCTCGACCCAGCCCTCATGGCCAGGATCGACGACGTCATCGGCCCCGACGTCGTGCGCGACCCGGCGCAGACGGCCAGCCCAGCGGCCCGGCCGTAACGCAAGGCGCAGGCCGCCCGGGAATGCGGGCCTCGCGGCGCTTGCTCAGTCCTCGGCCGGGTGCAGGCTCATCGGCCCGTACTCGCACCTGCCGTCTTCCATCAGGCTGACCTGGTCGACGCCGGAGTCGAGCAAGCCGCGCCAGTGCTCGCCCAGCCACGTCTCGGCATCGCCCTGACTGCCGAAGGTCTCCTTCGGCAGCGTCCGTGCGGTCGCCGCGCTTCCGTCTGCCTTCTCGTACTGCCAGCTCCAGGACATGGCGCATAGCCTACGAGACGCCACACCAGCAACGCTGACGGCGCGGCACGCCGAGCGAACTAGACCGTAATTCGGCCTTGTCCGTGGATTCCGCTACTGAACACAGCCAGGTAGCCTCACGGAACTGTTAAGTTCTATGCCTAGACTCCTGCGGCGGACGCTCCCCTGTCCGCCAGGATCGACCCTGATCAAGGTGGTGGACGACATTGACGCGCGTTGTCGTCATTGGTGACCTCATGACCGACACCGTCGCTCACGCGATGCTGCCACTGGCCAAGGCCAGCGATACGCCGGCGACGGTAACCATGCACGGCGGCGGCTCCGGAGCGAACATCGCGGCCTGGCTGGCCGTCGACGGTGCGGAGGTCGCCTTCGTCGGACGACGCGGCGCCGATATCGCCGGCCGTAACCGGGACATGGAACTGATGGGTTACGGAGTCGATGCCCGGCTGGTGATGGACCCGGAACGGCCGACGGGCATGTGCGTAGTCATGATCACTCACAAGGGCGATCAGACGATGCTGTCCGATCCCGGCGCGAACGCCGCTCTGAGCCCGGACGACCTGCCCAAGGATCTGTTCACCCCCGGATGTCACCTGCACGTTTCCGGGTACACGCTGCTGAACACGGGTTCCCGGCAGGCCACGCTGGCCGCTATTTCGATGGCGCGGCGGGCCGGGATGACGATCTCGGTGGACGGCGCCTCGTCCGCGCCGCTCGAGCGAGCAGGAGCCGAGCCGTTCCTGCAGATGACCAACGGCGCGACGCTGCTGTTCGTCAACGCCGAACAGGGCAAGGTGCTCACCGGCCGGTCCGAGCCGGAGCAAGCGGCCAGGGTGCTGAATGCCTGGTATCCGCACGTGGTCATGAAACTCGGCGCGCAGGGCGCGCTTTTCTATGCCAACGGCCGTCCCGAGCCAGTGCGGGTTCCCGCTCCGCCGGTGGAGCGCATCGTGGACCGCACCGGCGCCGGCGACGCGTTCTGCGCGGGCTTCCTGCCGCCCTGGCTGGATAAGAAGCCGCCGAGCGAGGCCCTGACTAGCGGATGCCGCCTGGCCGCGAAAGCCATGGCACTGGTCGGTGCCAGGCCGCTGCTCTAGGGTGCCGGAGAGCCCGCAACAGTGACGGACTACCTGCACCGGCTGTTCACCCTGGACGGCCGGACGGCGGTCGTGACCGGGGGCAGTTCCGGGATCGGCAAGGCCATCGCCAGCGCCCTGGCAGGCGCCGGGGCGCGCGTGGTCGTCGTTGCCAGGACCGTAGCAGCGCTGGACGAGACGGTAGCCGAGTTCAGGTCCGCGGGCTCGGTAGCCGACCGCGTCTGCGCGGACCTGGGCGACCGCTCGGACCTGCGACGTACCGTCGGCCAGGCACGCGACATTCTCGGCGCACCGGACATCCTGGTGAACGCGGCCGGGGTCAACCTCAGGCCTCCGCTGCCGGAACTGAGCCCGCAGGACTGGGACCGCTCGCTCGCGGTGAACCTGACCGCGCCGTTCCTGCTCGGCCAGGCCTTCGGCCCTGCCATGGCCGAGCGCGGCTGGGGCCGCATCATCAACGTGGCGTCCCAGCAGGCTCTCCGTGCGTTCGGCAACAGCGGCGGCTACGGCGCGTCCAAGGGTGGCCTGGTGTCGCTCACCAGATCACAGGCCGAGGCCTGGTCGCGTTCAGGAGTGTGCTGCAACGCCGTCGCCCCCGGCTTCGTGCCGTCGGCGATGACCCAGGAGATCGCGGACGATCCGGTGCGCTCGGCCGCGCTCGCGGCGCGCACGATGACCGGCCGCAATGGCCGGCCTGGCGACTTCGAAGGCATCGCCGTCTTCCTGGCAAGCGACGCGAGTGCCTACCTGACCGGTCAGCTCATCTGCGTCGACGGCGGCTTCTCGGCGACCTGACCCCGGCCACGGCGCGCCGCGGCCCTGGTCGGCGCAGGCTTGCGCCGGTTCACGGCAGAATGACGACATGGCACGACGCACAGCGACCACTCCGCCCCCCGAGGATTTCGAAGAGAACATCGTCGACATCGATGTCACTGAGGAGATGCGGGGCAGTTTCCTCGAATACGCCTACTCGGTGATCTACCAGCGCGCGCTGCCTGACGCGCGGGACGGCCTCAAGCCGGTGCAGCGGCGGATCCTGTATCAGATGGCCCAGATGGGGCTCCGCCCCGACCGGGCGCACGTCAAGTGCGCCAGAGTGGTCGGCGAGGTTATGGGCCGGCTGCACCCGCACGGCGATAGCGCCATCTACGACGCGCTCGTCCGGATGGCCCAGTCGTTCTCGATGCGTCTCCCGCTGGTCGACGGGCACGGGAACTTCGGCTCGCTCGGCGGGGACGACGCCCCAGCCGCGATGCGGTACACCGAAGCCCGCCTCGCGGCGGCCGCCTTGGAGATGACGGCCTCCCTCGACGAGGACACCGTCGACTTCATCCCGAACTACGACGGCACCGAGATCCAGCCGGAAGTCCTCCCCGCCGGACTGCCCAACCTCCTGGTCAACGGCGCAGCCGGGATCGCGGTCGGCATGGCGACCAACATGGCACCGCACAACCTGGGCGAGGTGGTCGCCGCCGCACGGCACCTGATCGCCAACCCGGACGCCACCTTGGACGAACTGATGCGGTTCGTGCCAGGGCCGGACCTGCCGACTGGCGGCAAGATCGTCGGGCTGGACGGGATCAGGGATGCCTATGAGACCGGCCGCGGCATCTTCCGCACCCGGGCGGCTACCAGGATCGAGCAGGTCACGCCCAGGCGGACCGGAATCGTGGTGACCGAACTGCCCTACGGCGTCGGTCCGGAGAAAGTCGTGTCCAGGATCAAGGATCTGGTCCAGGCCAAGAAGCTGAACGGCATCTCCGACCTTAAGGACCTGACGGGCCGGCACCAGGGGCTGCGCCTGGTGATCGAGATCCGCAGCGGTTTCCATCCCGAGGCGGTGCTCGAGGAGCTCTACCGGCTGACGCCGATGGAGGACACGTTCGGCATCAACAACGTCGCGCTCGTGGACGGCCAGCCCCGGGTACTCGGCCTGCGTGAACTGCTCCAGATCTACGTGGACCACCGCCTCGAGGTGGTCAGGCGCCGCACCGAGTTCCGGCGCGGAAAGCGGGCCGACCGGCTGCACCTGGTCGACGGCCTGGTCATAGCGCTGCTCAACATCGACGAGGTCATCGCGGTCATCAGGAGCAGCGACGACAGCGCCGCCGCCAAGGAGCGGCTGATGAGCGTCTTCGACCTGTCGGCCATCCAGGCGCAGTACATACTCGACACCCCGCTACGCCGGCTGACCAGGTATGACCGGCTCGAGCTCGAGCGCGAACGCGAGTCGCTGCAAGCCGAGATCGCCGAGTTGACCGCGCTGCTCGACTCCGAACAGCGGCTGCGCGAGCTCGTGTCCGCCGAACTGGCGACCGTGGCCGAGAAGTTCGGCACGCCGCGCCGTACCGTCCTGCTCGAAGGCAGCGGTGCCACCCGCACGGCGGCGGTACCGCTCGAGGTGGCCGATGATCCGTGTACGGTGCTGCTCTCCTCGGCCGGCTTGCTGGCCCGGACCGCCGCCGCCAAGCCGCCCGCCGGCCAGCAGGAACTGCCCGAGGAAGAGCCACCGGCGCAACGGGGCAAGCAGGGGGCCGCCGACAGCAGGGCCGGACAGGCAGGCGGCCGGTCAGCGGGGCCCAGGTCCGCGCATGACGTCATCGTCTCCGCGGTGCCGTCCACCGCACGGGGCAGCATCGGCGTGCTGACCTCGCACGGCAGGCTGGTGCGGCTCGGCGTGCTCGAACTGCCCGCGTTGCCGCCGACCGCGCACGCGCCCGGCCTTTCCGGTGGCGCGCCGGTGACCGAGTTCATCGCGACCGAGCGCGGGGAGACCGTCGTCGCTATCGTCGCGGCCGACACGGCGGGCGCGGGACTGGCCCTGGGGACCGCGAACGGCGTGGTCAAGCGGGTCACTCCCGACTACCCGCAGAACCTCGCGGAGTTCGATGTCATCGCCCTGAAGGACGGTGACCGGGTGGTAGGAGCCGTTCAGCTGGAAAGCGAGGACCAGGAACTGGTCTTCATCACCAGCGACGCCCAGTTGCTGCGCTTCAGCGCTGCGGCCGTCCGGCCCCAGGGCCGCGCGGCCGCGGGGATGACCGGGATCAAGCTGTCCGCGGGCGCATCGGTGACGTGGTTCGGCGCCGTGGACCCCGGCGGCGGTCGCGAGGGCACCGGGCCTGGCGCCGCCGAGGCCGGCCAGCTGGAAGTTGTCACCGTGGCGGGCAGCACGGGTGCGCTGCCGGGTACGACGGCGGCAAGCGTCAAGGTCACGCCGTACGCGGAGTACCCCCCGAAGGGCCGCGCGACCGGCGGCGTCCGCTGCCACCGGTTCCTCAAGGGCGAGGACGTGCTTGTGCTGGCCTGGGCCGGGCCAGGACCGGCTCGGGGCGCGACGGCGGCAGGCACGCCGGTGCCGCTTCCGCCGCCAGTCGGCCGCCGGGACGGATCGGGCGAGAAGATCCGCGAGTCGCTGGCCGCGGTCGGCGGACCCGCGCCGCTGAGCTGACAGTGCTCTGCCACGTCCGCGGCGCACTGCCACGTCCGCGGCGCACTGCCACGTCCGCAGCGCACTGCCAGGTCAGGTTCAGTTCGCTTTCAGCTCGGTGGCCCATTATCAGATGTGGCGGGCCCGCCCGCACGGGCCCGCCGCCAGGTACGGCGGCCGGCGATCAGCGCGGCGAACCGGTCCAGGCCGGTCTCGATCAGGTCTGAGCTGAGCTGGCTGCACGCGAGCCTGGCCTGGTAGCGACCGCCGTCGTGCTCAGCCCCGCCCGGTCCGGCCCCGCCCGGTCCGGCCCCGCCCGCCGTGGCGTCGTAGCCGTCGGCGGCGTAGAAGTGGCTCATCGGCGTCCACAGCACCCCGTGCTCACGAGCCGAGTACTCCAGCAGGTCGTCGTCAGCGGGGAACGGCAGCGTGACAACGGCGAAGAACCCGCCGCTCGGCGTATTCCAGCTCACGTCCCCACCGGTGAACCGGCTGGCCAGCCCGGTCAGCAACTGACCCATGTTCGCCAGGTAATGCGTGGTCTCGCGCTGGTTGGCCTTGGCCATGCTGAAGTCGTGCGCCAGCAGCTTGCCGCCGACGACCGCCTGGGCGAGCGGCGGGGTGTTGACCGTGAGCATGCTCTTGATCCTGGACAGGTAGTCAGCGAGCAAGCTGACGTTCCCGCTGTCGTCGGCGACCCGCTGGTCCGCGACCGCGAAGCCGATACGGGCACCAGGAAAGCCGGTTTTCGCGAACGAGCCGAGGTAAATGACCTGCCGGGAGTGATCAAGGGCTTTCAGCGTCGGAAGGTGTTCTCCCGCGTGGAACGTGCCGTATGGATTGTCCTCAAGGAGCAGTATCCGTTCCCGTGCGGCGACCTCAAGCAACTGGTGCCGCATCGGCACGGTCATGCTGACCCCCGACGGGTTAGCGAAGTCCGGCATCACGTAGCAGGCTCGGGCCCGCAATCCCGCTCGCCGCGCGCGCGCCGCCTGGGCGGCGAGGTCGTGCAGGTCGACGCCATCGCGCCCGCTCCGGACCGGCCAGACCGGGAAATCGGCCAGCCTGGCCGCTCCGGTCAGCCCGACGTAGGCCGGCGAGATGGCGAGTAAGACGTCCCGGTCGTCGGCGCGCAGCGCGCGGAGGACGGCGAACATCGCCTCCTGGCATCCGACGGTGACCACGATCGACTCAGGATCGGCGGTGATGCCCTCGTCGACCTCCAGATACCTGGCAATCAGCTCGTGCACGATCCCCTTGGTGCGGCCGTACTGGAACAAGGTCTGGTTCAGCTGAGCCTGCGAGTAACCGCGTTCGCCGGTGAGGTAGTCGCAGTAGGCATCGAGATAGCCGTGGACCAGGCCGATGTCGAAGAACTCCTCGTATGGTCGCCCTGAGGCGAACGAAATTGCGTCCGGGTAGCGGTTCGCTATCTCGTTGAGAAAGTTCATCGACTCAAGTGCCGGATCGAGCAGCGAGCCGTGTAGCGCCGATGCGGCCAGGTCACTTGCGTTCTGCGTCACATCTGAGACGGTCACCGGACCTGGCTCCTTTCTGTCACCGTGCGAAGTGCGCGGACGCTGGCCAGGTCGGAGCACCCGGCGAGTACCATCGCGTGCGAGAACTCCTCGCTGAGCAAGGTGAGCACGCGAGTTGCCCCGGCCGCACCGCCCGCGGCCAGGCCCCACAGCGCCGGACGTCCGAGCAAGACGCCGGAGGCGCCGAGCGCGAGCGCCTTGAGCACATCGGTCCCGCCGCGGATGCCGCCGTCCATGAGGACCTGGCAGCGCCCGCCGACCGCGTCGATGATCCAGGGCAGCGCGGTCACGCTGGGCACCGCCCCGTCGAGTTGCCTGCCGCCGTGATTGGAGACGACGATCCCGGCGACGCCAAGGTCGGCGGCGCGCCGGGCATCGGCTGGGTCCAAGATGCCCTTCAGCACCAGCGGCAAGTCGGTCTGATCACGGAGCCATGCCACGTCGTTCCAGCTCAGCGCAGGATCGAAGGTCGCGGCCGTGTGCGCGGCCACCGCGGAGTAACCAGCTACGCCACCGTTTGCGTCAGCGACTCCGCCGCGCGGGCCGTCCGCGCCGGCCGGCACCAGCTTCGCCGACTCCCCGCTCAGGTTGACCGGCGTGACGCCGTCGGGAAAGGAGAACCCGTTCCGCAGGTCCCTGAGCCTGCGGCCAAGCGCGGGGACGTCCACGGTCAGCATCAGGGCACGGCAGCCCGACCGCTCGGCCCGCCTGACCAGGTCCAGGGTCACCGCCCGGTCCTTCAGCCAGTACAGCTGCAGCCAGACATCCGCGCCGACCGCGGCGACCTGCTCGATCGTCTCGCTGGCCAGCATCGCCACCGTGAACGGAACTCCAGCGGCCTTGGCAGCCCGGGCCATCCCCAGCTCTCCGTCAGGGTGGATCATTCGCTGGTAGGCCATCGGGGCGATCGCCACCGGAATCGCGGCGCTCCGGCCGAGAAGTTCTGTCCCGGCACGGCAGGCCGAGACATCTCTGAGCACCCTGGGCACCAGGAACACGCTGTCCAGGGCGGCCCTGTTCGCCCGCTCGGTCAGTTCCGCGCCGCTGCTGCCGGAAACGAAGTCCCAGACGTCACCCGGCAGCAGCGCGGCGGCCGCCTGCTCCGCGTCGGTCACGGCCAGCATCGGCCGGCCGGCCGGCTCGCCCTGGTCAGCCAGGTCACTTACCGTCGCGCCAGCCGAAGGCGTGAGGGCAGGAATTCGGCTCGTCATCTCGGCTTTCCCTCCGTTCATCTCACGTCATTTTTCTTAACAGATGATCCGACCGCACCGCCTATATACAGTCGGTCGAACGAGACTTAGAGTGTGAAAATAGCACATTGGCCGCGCCGCAGCTAGGAGAGCTTCATGCCGCGCTATGAGTGGGACACCACCGACCAGGGAGTCGAACGGCTCAAGCTGGCCGTGAGTCCAGCCCGTAACAAAGTCATCAGTCATCCCATGTATCACAGGCTCGATAACCTCGGCGCCGTGCTCACCTTTATGGAGCATCACGTCTTCGCTGTCTGGGATTTCATGTCGTTACTCAAGTCCCTACAGCGCCAGCTCACCTGCGTCCAGGTCCCCTGGGTACCCACCGGGCCGACCGGAAGCCGCCGCCTAATCAACGACATTGTGCTCGTCGAGGAGAGCGACGAACTCAGGCGTGGCTTCATCAGCCATTTCGAGCTCTACCTGGAAGGCATGAGCCAGGCCGGGGCTGACCGGGGCCCGATCGACACCTTCATCGCGCTGCTGCGCAACGGCAAGCCGGTGCTGTCCGCACTGAAGGAAGCCGACGCCCCCGCACCGTCCGCCGACTTCACGACAACGAGCTGGAGCTTCATCGAGAGCCTGCCGGTGCACTGCCAGGCCGCCGCATTCGCCTTCGGCAGGGAAGACCTTATTCCGGATATGTTCGACCAGGTAGTGGCCGTCAATGACACCCTGGGCAATCAGCTGGCGGTCTTCGTCGATTATTTGCGGCGGCACATCCAGGTGGACGCCGAAGAGCATACGCCGATGGCAATGCAGATGCTCGCGGACCTGTGCGCCGACGACGAGGCCAAGTGGCACCAGTGCGAGGAGACGGTCAACGCCGCGCTTGAGGCCAGGTGCAGGCTCTGGGACGGAATCGTCACCGCGATCGACGCCGCCAGGGTGCCGTGGTCTTGCCCACGGCGAGATGACACCAGAGAAGCAACCTATTCCTCTCCTTAAGGATAGGCAAATCTATCCGAGAGGAAAGAAGCACCGCGCCGTGATCGCATAACCCCAGCATAACGGGATATAGGCACGGCCGGATGCGAGGATGGATCACAAAATGGGACCGGTGCACACGGACCGGCCAATCATTAGTGACCTGGGCAGAACATTCCCATGCTTGACATATCTGTGGCAGAACACCAATCTAGCCATAGGTGATCTGATTAGCGATGCTGATCACGTCACCGGCGGTTCCGTGCCCCGCGGCTGTCAGCCGCGACGTCAGCCGTGACCGCGGCCGTGCCCGATGCCCCAGTGGCCAGGAGACCGAAAGGATGCGCACATGAGGGACGACACCATCAAGGCCGCCAAGGACGACGTGAAGGTCGCGAAGGACGACCTGAAGCTCGCCAAGGACGACACGATCGTCAAGTAGTTCGGCCAAAGGTCTTGTCTCATCCTGGATGAGCTAGCACCACGAGGATCTCCCAGGTCCCTGTCCCCGTTAGGGCAGGGACCTGGGAGATCCTCTCTTCGTCCTAGGCCGCGGTTCAGGCCGGCCCAGGGGCCGTGCCGTGCTCGGCGAGGTAGCGCTTGCGCAGTTCCTTCTTGTCGACCTTGGCGATAGAGGTCAGCGGCAGTTCGTCGACGAACTGCACCTGACGGGGCGTATAGAGCGCGTTCAGTTCGTTGCGGACAAGATCACGCAGCTCCTCCCCGGTCACCTGCGCGCCGGGCTCGGTGACCGCATAGGCATACACGGCCTCGCCGTAATCCTCGTCCGGAATGCCGATAACCGCCGCCGCCCGCACCCGCGGATGGCTGGTCAGCACGTCTTCTATCGGCTTGGCGTACACGTTAGCCGCGGCACCGCTGGTCACGATCATGTCGCTGACCCGGTCGACCAGGTAGAGGAAGCCGTCCGCGTCGAGGTATCCGACATCGCCCGTCCGCACCCAGCCGGCCGACATGGTCTCGCGGGTGAGTTCCGGCTGCTGCCAGTAGCCGGCCATCGCCAGCGGACCCTTGATCCATACCTCCCCCGACTCACCGGTGCCCTGCACGTTGCCCTGTTCGTCCCGGATTTCGATCTCGGTGCCGAAGAACGGCTTGCCCGCGGACTTCAGCCGCTCGGGGTGCTCAGGGTCGCGGTCGAGGAACGGCAAGTCGGCGATCAGCGGCAGTTCGCTTGAGCCGTAGACGATGCGCAGGACCGGGCCGAAGACGCCGATGGCCTCGTCCAGCCGCGCGGGACTCGCCGCCGCACCACCCACGTTCAGATACCGCAGGCTGCTCGTATCGGTATTCCTGGCCCCCGGGTGCTCGATGACCTTGTACAGCAGGTACGGGGTGAGGAACGTGCTCGAGATGCGCTCCTTCTCGATCGTCTCCAGCCAGCCGGCGATATCCCAATCCTCGGTGATGAAGAACGTCCCGCCCTGGAAGAGGGTGAGGAAGGCCGGCATCTGACCGCTGGTGTAGCTGAACGACGAACCGGACAAGAACCGCATCGGCGGCTCGTTGACCGAGCGGTAGTAAGCGGAAATGGCGAGCAGCATCTTGTAGAAGCCCTGCCAGTGGTGCACCAGCTTCGGCTGGCCGGTCGTGCCCCCGGTGTAGAAGAGCGACGCGGGCTGCGGCCCTACCAGGCCGGGCGGGATTTCGGCCGAGCCGTCCCTGGCTCCAGCGAACAGGTTCTGGTGCTGCTCCGACTCGCCCATGGAGAGCACTTTGATCCCCGGGTCGCGCTGGATGACCTCGGCGGCCAGGCCGGACAGCCGCTCCGATGCCGGGGAGTAGATCAGTGCCTCCGGCTTGGCCAGCTCCAGGTAGGCAAGCTGATCCCGGCGCGGAGCGTAGGGCACGATCCAGACTGTCCTGCAGCCGAGCAGGTGCAGGGCAAGCTGGAGCGAGGCTGCCTCCGGGCAGTCCGACACCAGGACGGCCACTCCCGCGCCCTGCTCGACGCCCGCCTCGAGCAGGGCTGCGGCAAGGCTCCGGGTCAGGTGCGCGACCTCGGTGTAACTCAGCCTCCTGCCGCCTTGCACGATCGCCTCCGCGTCGCCGTACCGCGCGAAGAGGTCGAGCGCGGCGAGCACGTAGTTGTCCTGCTCTGGCCCTGGTGCGGCCTGGCCCCGCGGTGCCCGATCCCGCGCCTGTTCCTGCTGCTCGCTCACTGGGCTCTCCTCGTCGTCTGCGTCGTCGGGTTCGAATAGCTGCTCGTCGCCCACCTGAGACGCTGGCCAGGTGCTCAGCTGCCAGGCCCGCAGCGCCCGGTTGGTCGCGTTGGCCGGGACCACGACGAGCTGATCGCCGAACCAGTCACGGATGTCAGCGAGGCGGCCGGCGAGCTGATCGCGATCGTCGGCCCTCACCAGTACCTGCCCGAGCCGGCTGGCCGCGTCCGGAATGCGGTCGGCGATCGTCGCTCCCACCGGCATCTCGATCCGTGCGTAGACCGCGCCGTTCCTGGCGAGAATGTCCGCCACCGGCGGACACGAGACGATGACGCCCGGGGGGCTGAGCAGGTTGGTAGTGCCGATCGCGCCCGGCCGGACCTTCACGTCCAGCTTCGGCGGCCAGCCGAGCGCGGCCCGCACGGTCTCCTCCGCCAGGTCCACGTTGAACTTCCAGAGCACTTCCTCGAAGATCATGGCCGCGCCGCGCCGCGCCGCGCATTCACCGAAGACGAGCGGACCGCCGTCGGCCGGCCGGAATACCTCCAGATGGAAGACTCCGTCGGTCATGCCGAGCGCGGCGATTGCCCGGCGGGCCAGCGCCGCGCCGTCGTCGAAGATGTCCTTGTCCGCGACCGGGTCGAACCTGCCGTAGACCATGGGTTTCTGCCGCTGGACTGTGGCCAGGCACGGTTCGGGGTAGTAGCCCATCGAGTGGAAGGCGAGCTCGCCGTCGCGCACGACCCCGTCCACGATCCACTCGTCGGCGGCGATGAATTCCTCGAGTATGAAGGTGCGCAGGTCAGTCTGGGCGATGATCCGGCTGGCCGCGGCCCTCAGTTCGGTCAGGTCATGGACGATCGTGGTCAGCCGCGTGCCCACGCCGGCGACCGGCTTGAGCACCATCGGGCCGGTCAGCTGTCCGGTGAACTCGTCCAGGCGGTGGATGTCGTCGATGACCAGGTGCCTGGCCACCGGTATACCGGCCGCGCCGACCAGGCGCTTCTGCAGCGACTTGTCGCGGAACCTGATCGCCACCTCGGGAGACAGCCCGCGAGCACCGAAGAACCTGGCCAGCAGCGCGGCGAGCGGGATGGCGTACTCGTTAGCGGAGATGACCGCGTCGAAATGCCGTCCCCCGAGGCCAGCACGGAACAGGGCGCCGAGCACCGCCTCGGCATCTTTCTGGTCCTCGACGAATACCCCGGTCATGTGCTCGGGCACGTGCACATGACCGGCGTCAACGCTGCCCTGCCCGTAGACCACGACGGCGTCGACGCCTAAGCGGTCGCAGGCCCGGATCGTGTACCGATCGGCGGCCACCAGGAGAACGGCAGGCGGAGTGCTGCCGGCCGTAGCGTCGATATCACTCATGACTTCCGCCCTCGCTCTCCGACGCCAGGTTTGCTGCCCATGTCGCGATCTGAGACAACGGTAACCGAAACAAGGCTTTACGTCAGTCCCAGAAATAGCGCCGTGTATGACGTGCTTCTCCCGGCTTAGCCACTCGACTACGCACAAGCGCTGAGGCAAGCTGTGGATACGAGCTGGCACCGGCTTACCTGGCACGACCATTTTCTGCTGACCTAGTACGAGGCGGGCGAAAGGATCTTTCATGAGTGACCTTCAGCCGGCCCCCGGAGCCGTCCGATCCGAGGTGGAGGGCCTGCTGACCTCGCTCGTCTCGCCCGCCGGCCGGGCCAATCCCTACCCGGTCTACGCCGCGCTGCGCGAGGTCGCTCCGGTCTACGTCGGCACCGCCGTCGCCTACCTGACCCGCTATGACGATTGCCAGGCGATCATCAGGAACCCGGCGCTCGGGGCGCAGAGCCCGGCCTGGATGGACACCGTGCGGCCAGGCTGGCGTGACCATCCGGGGCTGCGTGCCACCCACGAGTCGTTCGTCTTCCGCGATCCGCCTGACCACGGCAGGCTGCGCAGGCACGTCAGCGGGGAGTTCAGCCAGAGCAAGGTCAGGCTGCTGACTGACTACATCGCCGGCGTCACCGCTGACGTGCTGGACCTGATCAGCACGGCCGGCTCGGACGGCGGCGTCGTCGACCTGCACGAGATACTCGCGACCACGCTCCCGATCCGGGTGATCAGCAAGATCCTCGGGGTCCCGCAAGCAGATCATCCGACGCTGCGCGAGCCGCTGGAGGGCCTCCGGCTCGCCGCGGACGGGTCGCCCGCCGACCACTTGCCTGTCATCGACCGCGCGGGCGAGTTCTTGCTGAGTTACTTCGCCGACCTGGTGAGGCAACGGCGCAAGGCGCCGCGGGATGACCTCACCTCCGCCCTGGCCAGGATCAGGGACACCGGCGGCAACGGTGCGGAGGGTGCTGGCCAGGACGACCGCGTGCTCACCGAGGAAGAGTTGCTGCAGACGCTGACGCTCATCTTCAGCGCCGCGATCGAGAGCATGGCCGACCTGTTGCTCAACGGCACGGCGGCGCTGATCGACTTCCCCGGCCAGGCGGCCGCCTTGCGCGCCGACCCGGGCCTGGCCGCCGGCGCGGTGGAAGAGGCACTGCGCTACGACGCCCCGGTCCAGGCGATCGGCCGGATCGCGACACCGGACTTCAGCGTGGCGGGGATGCCCATCCCGGACGGCGCCCTGATCCTGGGCTTCCTCGGCGCGGGCAACCGGGACCCCCGGCGCTACAGCGATCCGGATACGTTCGACATCACCAGGACTGGCCCCACGTCGCTGTCGCTGAGCGGCGGCGCGCATTTCTGCCTGGGCGCTGCCCTCGCCAGGCTGGAGGCCGCCGTCTTCTTCCCCGCGCTGGTGGCCCGGTTCCCCGAGCTTCGGTACGCCGCCCCGCCGGTGCGGCGCGGCTTCGCCCTGCGCGGGTTCGCGAGCTTCCCTGTCACCGTGCGGTGACCCGGCCGCGAGGTGTCAGGCTCGCGTGCTGGCGAAGGCCTGTCCGAGCCGGTCCGCCGCTGTGGTCACGGCGACCCTGGACGTCTCCAGGATGCCGACCATGGTGAAGAACCCGTGCATCATCCCGTCGTAGCGGATGATCTCGGCGGGCACTCCTGCTCGCGCTAGCCGATGGCCGTACTGCTCGGCCTCGTCCCTGAGCGGATCGAACTCCGCCGTGATCACGGTCGCGGGCGGCAGCCCGGAAAGATCACTAGCCCGCAGCGGCGAGGCCAGCGGGCTCGCGCCGTCTTCCGGCGAACCGAGGTACATGCCCCAGTACCACGCGATCGCCTTGGAGTTGAAGAAGTGCTGGTCGTTGACCTGCCGCATGGAATCGGTGTCGCTGTGGTAGTCGGTATTGGGATAGACGAGCAACTGATGCACCAGCGCCGGGCCGCCGCGTTCCCTGGCCAGCAGCGTAGCCGCCGCTGCCAGGTTCCCTCCGGAGCTGTCGCCGCCGACGGCCAGCCTGGCGGCATCTACGCCTAGCTCGGCCGCATGGGCCGCGACCCAGGCGAGGCCCGCGTAGCAGTCCTCGACGGCGGCGGGAAACTTGTGCTCGGGTGCCAGCCGGTAGCTGACCGCGATGCTGGCGCAGCGCGCCCGGTTCGTGATCATGCGGCAGATCGCATCCGACGTGTCCAGCGTGCCCAGGCTCCAGCCGCCGCCGAAGAAGTAGACCAGCGCGGGGAGCAACTCCGGGCCGTCCGGGTCCGGGGCCTTCCCGTCCGCGCCGTGCGCCGCCGGGCGGTACAAGCGGGCGGCTAGGTCTCCTGCCGGGCCAGGGATCGCGAAATCACGCACCTCGCCGACCTGCTCCAAGGTGCCAGCGGTCACGATCGCACCCTGGACGTCCCGTGCGCGGGCTTCTTCGATCGGCAGGGTGTACAGGTTCGGAACCTGCTCCGCTTCGAGCCTGTCCCTGAGCGCCTGCACCTGAGGATGAAACGGCATCGGACCCTCCTGTATCGCCTCGCACTCGCGCCTGGCCGGTTTCCTGCCCGCTCACTCCTCAGGCATGGCCTGGCCGCCCGTACCCGCCGCGCTCGGCACGGCCTCGATCACGCTCTCCGTCTGCCGCGACCGCAACGGCGCGGGCCGCACGGCCGCTACCTCGAATCCCGCCTGCCCGAGCAGCGCGGCATACTCGGCCCGCGTCCGGTCCCGGCCCGGCAGCATCAGCAAGATCAGCAGGTCGATGACGGAAGCCGCCGCCGCGACCGGACCGGCCGCCACCCCGACCGGACCGGCCGCCGCCCCGAGCAGTTCCTCGAAGACGAGCAGCCGGCCGGTCGCGGGCATCGCGTCGCGTACCGCGCGCAGCAGCCGCACGGCATCGTCGTCGTCCCAGTTGTGCAGCACGCGGGACAGCACGTAGACGTCGCCGCCGGCCGGGATCGCGGCGAAGAAACTGCCCTCGGCAAACTCCACCCGGTCGGCCACCCCGGCGGCCGACAGCCGGTCCCGTGCCTGCGCGATCGACGTCGCCACTTCGAGTAGCACTCCCCTGGCCCGCGGCTGCGCTCGCAACACCCGGGCCAGTAAGCCGCCGTTGCCGCCGCCGACGTCCACGATCGTGCCGAGACCGGTCAGGTCGCAGGTCGCCAGGGCCGCAGGCACCGGGCCGTCGCCCATGGCCGCGGCGAAGGTCCGCGCGGCTTCCGGATTATCGGCGAGGTAGTCGTAGAACGGCTGGCCGTAGACCTTCTCGAACGCGGGCTTTCCGGTCTGCAGCGTGTAGCCGATCTCGGCGAACGACCGGAATACCTCCTCGCCGAACATGAGCGCCGCGTCGCGACTTGACCTGGCTACGCCTGACCGCAGCGGCTGGCCGAGCCCGGTCAGCTGATAGCGGCCCGGGCTCACCTCGCTGACCAGGCCGGCCGAGCAGATGGCCCGCAGCATCCGCTGCAGTGCACGCGGGTCTGTCCCCGTCCGCTCAGCTAACTCAGGCACCGACCGCGGCTGGTCCGCCAGGAGGTCGGGGATGCCGAACTTAGCGAACGCGTAACAGCACTGAGCCAGCCAGGTTCCTGACAGGATGCCGAACAGCCGCGCCCGGCCCGCGATGCCCGGCCCGGCCGCACCGCCCGGCCCGGCCGCACCGCCCGCGGGCCGCTCCGGCCCGGCCGGCATCAATCCGCCGTCCTGGCCCGCGTGCCAGCCGCCCGGCCCGCCACATCCAGGTGGCTGCCGAGTCTCCTGATGGTTTCCGCGGCCGAGATGGCGTGGCCCCGCATCGAACCGTGCCGCGGGTCCGCGCTGTACACGTCCGCGTCGCCGGAGGCCGGATGCGAGGTCATGGACACGTGCAGCGCGCCGAATTCGGCGGCGATCCGCTCGGTCCGCCTGGACAGGTCATGCAGCCGGTCGCGCAGCGGCTCCCTGAACTCCTCCGGCATGGACGGCGCCCTGGACCCGTCGAACAGGCCGATCGTGATGACGTCCGCGCCTGCCGCGGCAAACGCGGTGACGATCTCACGCAATGCGCTCGTGACCGCCTGCGCGTCGTAGGAGAACCTGAGGATGTCGTACCCGCCGCAGGCAACCAGGGCCAGGTCGGGCCGGAACTCCAGGGCGGCTGCCAGTTGCGTGTCGCGGACCTCCGCGGCCGGCGTGTTGGCGGTGCCCAGGTTCAGGTAGGCGAACTCGTCAGCCGACTCCCGGCGCAACTCGGCGGCGATCCGGTCGCACCACGGTTCGTCCGGATAGCCGGGGCACGGGTCGCCGATTCCCTCGGCGATGCTGTCCCCGACCACGACGAACCGGCGCCACGGGTGGCCGACCAGGAGCCGTGCCGCCTCATCTTCCCGCAAGCAGTACGGATCGTCCGCCTCGGCTGGGTGCGATTGCCTATCCGCCACCCCCGCAGAGTACGACGGAGCGAAATGGCAATCAATAGGACAGCTATAGGACTTAGCGGCGGTAGCTGGCACACTTGAGCGGATGCCTAGTAACAGTCCGCGGGCGCGCACGCCCCGTGCATTAGCACCTGACATCGAGCGGACGCCGCGATGACCGCGGTCGGCGGCCAGCCCCGCGCGGTCGGCGAGAGTGGGCACGCGGCCGCAGTCCCGGCCCTGCCGCTGCGCAGGAACCGCGACTTCAACCTGCTCTGGTCTGGCCAGGCGCTCTCCGACATGGGCACGCAGATGTCGGCGCTCGCTTACCCCCTGCTCGTGCTCGCTTTCACCAGGTCGGCGGCGCAGGCAGGGATCGTCGGCAGCGCGACGATCACGGGAGCGCTGCTGACGTTACTGCCCGCCGGAGTCGCGGCCGACAAGTGGCCGCGCAAGCGGATCATGCTGCTGACCTCGGTCGTGCAGATGATCGCCGGGGCGACGGTCGTCCCCGTCATCATCACGCATCACGTCTACCTCGCGCACCTGGCGGCGGTCGGCTTCATCCAGGGTGCGGCGCTGGCGCTGTACACCGGAGCGGCCAGGGGCGCCCTGCGCCGGCTGGTGCCGGCCGAGCAGATGCCGGACGCGTTCGCCAGGATCCAGGCGCGGGACCGGGCCGCGGTCATGCTCGGCCCGCCCGCGGGCGCCGCCCTGTACAGCATCGCGCCGTACCTGCCGTTCGCGGCGGATGCGCTCTCCTTCGGCGCTATCACCGGGGCTGCCGCGCTGATCCGCGGTCCGGTCGATCCGGAACCGGCGAGCGAGCCGGCCGAGCCGCAGCCGCAGCCGCAGCCGCAGGGACTCTGGCACCGGGTCATGACCGGCATGCGCTATGTCTTCGCAAATCCGTACCTGCGGATGGTTGTCGTCTGGGCGACGGTGGTGAACGGAGTCATCGCGGGCGTGCGGCTCACCGCGATCGTGCTGGCGCAGGACATGGGCGCCACCACTCGGCAGATCGGGCTGCTGTTCTCGATCAGCGCGGCATGCGGCCTCGTCGGCGCGCTGTTCGCCAGGCGCCTGATCGCGCTGGCCGGCGAACGCCGCCTGGTGCAGCTCGTGTCCTGGGCCTTCCCGCTCTGTTCAGTGGGCATGGCGGCCACGCCGACGATCTGGCTGATCGCCATCACCGCCGGGCTGACCGGGCTGCTGATCATGCCGATCAACGTGGTACTGATGTCTCGTGCGGCCGTGCTGACTCCCGACCATCTGCAGGCCCAGATGGGCAACGCGATGCAGCTATGCTGGCTCAGCTTGTCCGCGGTGACGCCGGCGCTGTTCGGTGCCATCACCGACGGGATCGGCCCCCGCGCGATGATCTACCTCACCGCAGGGATGTATCTCGCTATCGCGATCTGGATGCTGACCAGGCGCAGCATGGACCTGCTCCAGCGAAAGCCCGCTGCCACCCCCCAGGAAAGCCAGGTACCAGCATGAGGAACAGGCAGGAGCGCGGATGCCTCTCACCTTCGTCCTGAGCACCGGCCGGGCGGGCTCGACCCTGCTCTCGCGCATGCTGCACCTGCACCCGCGGGTGCTGAGCGTCAGCGAGTTCTTCGCCGTGCTGCAAGGCATACTGCGCCGGCATCCGTACCCGGACTCGCAGCTAGACGGCCAGGGATTGTGGCGGATACTGTCCGCGCCCGACCCGCTCGCCGACGCGATGATCCGCGGCGGCATGCGAGTGCCGGAGATGTTCTATCCGTACGGCACCGGCAGGTTCACGCCGGAGACCGGCATCCCGATCATCTGCCATAGCACGCTGTCGCTGCTCACCGAGGACCCGGACGCGCTCTACGACCAACTGGCCGCGCGGGTACCCGGCTGGCCGGTCCGGTCGGCAGCCGACCAGTATCGCGCGTTGTTCGCGCTGCTAGCCGGCCTGCTCGGGCGCAGCGTCGTGGTCGAGCGGTCTGGCGGGTCGCTGATCCTGGTCCGGCTGCTGCGCCGCGAGTTCCCCGAGGCCCGGTTCGTGTTCATGCACCGCGACGGGCCGGACAGCGCGCTTTCCATGAGCCAGTTCCCCATGTTCAAGCTGGGAATCGTGGCCGTGCGAGCCGCCGAGCAGGCCGGCCTGCCGGCCGGTGCCACGATGGCGCAGATCCAGGCAAACCTCCCGGCGCAATTCCAGGGTGTGCTGTCTCCGCCGTACGACCTCAGATGCCTGGCCGACGAGCGGATCTCGCCGGTGCGCTTCGGCACGCTCTGGTCGGACATGATCCGCGGCGGAACCGCCGTGCTCGCCGAGATGCCAGCCCAGCTCCAGACCGAACTCGGCTACGAGGCGCTGCTCGGCGACCCCGCGGCCGAGCTGACCAGGCTCGCCGGGTTCCTCGGCGTGCCGGCCGGGCAGGACTGGATCGACGCTGCCAGCAAGCTGGCCGACCCGGGGCGGACGGGAAGTGCGAGCAAGCTGGACCCGCGGTTGCTGGCGGAACTGCGGGCGGCCTGCGAGCCGGGCATGCGGGCGCTCGCCGCGTTCGTCGCCGCAGCCAGGTCACCGGCACGCTGAGCACGGCCCGCGCCAGCCCCGACCCGCCACTGGCGGCGCAAGACCGCCTTCGGCGTCTCGATGAGCCGGATGGCCAGCCTGTCCTGATCCAAGCCGGCGGCTACCAGGTCACCGGCAGGCTGATCAGCGCTCGCACGAGGGTGTCCTGGGCATAGCGCACCTGGTCAGGATCGGTCGCCAGGCGCAGGCCTGGCAGCCTCGTCGTCAGCCCGTCGAGGGCGATCCGGAGTTCCAGCCTGGCGAGCGGAGCGCCCGGGCAGTAATGCGCGCCAGCGCCGAAGGTGACGTGCGGGTTCTGGGCGCGGTGCAGGTCGAACACGTCAGGCTCGGTGAACCATTCCGGGTCCCTGTTCGCCGCGGGAATGGACACCTGGACCGCGCTCCCCGCAGGGATCACGCCGGACGGCAGCTCGACGTCACAGGTCGCGACCCGAAGGAACGCGCCCTCGCTGGCGACTTCGAACCTCAGCATCTCCTCGACCGCTGTAGGCAGCAACGAAGGATCGCCGCACAGCGCGGCGTACCAGTCCGGGTTCCGCAGCAGGGCGAAGACGCCCCGGGCCAAGATGGCCGCCGTGTTCTCCTGGCCGCCGATGAACAGCGCCGAGATCATCTGGTAGAGCTCACCTTCGCTGAGCGACTCGTCCACGTCACGAGCGACGACGAGCTCGTCGACTATCCCTGCGCCCGGAGCTGCCCGGCGCTCGGTGACGAGATCCCTGACGTAGGTCAGCAACGCGATGCCCGCCTGAATCCGCTGCTGCGTCGAGACGCCGGCCGTGGAGAAGAAGATGCCGGTCCAGGAAATGAGGCTGGCCTGGTCGTCCGCCGGAATGTCGAGAAGTTCGCACATGACCCGGATCGGCAGCAGGCTGGCATAGGCTGCGACGAGGTCGGCAGGCGGCCCCGCGCTGATCATGCCGTCGAGCAGGTCACCGACGATCCGCTCGACGGCCGGCCGCCAGGCCGCGGCGTGGCGGGGCCGGAACGAACCCTGGATGGTCCGGCGCAGCCTGGTATGTTCCGGCGGGTCGAGATTGACGATCGCGTCAGGGTGACTGGACAGGTCCTCCTCGGCGACCATCCGGGGCGCACCCGGATACCGGAAGTTACGGCTGAACCGCCGGTCCTTCAGCACCAGCTCTACCTCGTCATGCGCCAGCACCAGGTAGGCGTGGTCACCGCTCGGCAGCTTGATGCGGGCAAGTCCCGAGCCCGCCCGGCGCTGATACAGCCGGGACGGCGTACCAAAGTCGTCGGGTTCCAGGCGAAACGGGAATGCCTCGAGCTCACCATCGATCATCAGGACCAACCCATCTTGTGTCGCCCCGTCACGCAACCACCCATGGCCCATACTGTGCCAAAGCAGCGACCTTGCGGCTAGACCGCTTCTCAGCATTGAACTGCCGACCTAGGATGACGGCACCGGTATTTGCACCATAGTCAGGCGGAAAGGACACGATATGGGGGTAATGGGGCAGACCGAAGAGCTAATACCCGAGATCAATGCCTTACTGGCAAGCCTGAGCACCCCCGAGGTAAGCGCCGATCCCTACCCGGTCTATGCCAGGCTGCGGTCGTTCGGCCCGGTCCGGTGGTCCGCGGCTGGCGGGGTACTCTTCCTCACCGGTTATGACGACTGCGCGGCTCTCGTGCGCGATCCGGCCTTCGGCTCCCAGAGCCCGCAGTGGTGCGACCGGGTCACTCCTGGCTGGCGGGAGCATCCGGCGAGGGTCGCGACGTTCGAGGCGATGCTGTTCCGCGACCCGCCCGAGCACACCAAGCTTCGGCGTCTGGTGAGCGCCGCCTTCACACCGCGCCAGTCCGAGCGGATGCGCTCGGACGTCGCCAGGCTGACCACCCTGGCACTCGACGAGGTCGCGCAGGCCGGCAGCGACGGCGGCATCGTGGACCTGCAGGAAATGATCGCCGCGAGATTGCCGGTCGCGGTGATCGGATCGCTGGTGGGCGTTCCGGCACCAGACTGGCCAGAGCTGCGCCGCTCCATATCCGTGTTGTTGCGGCTCGTCGAGCTCTCGGTAAGCCAGCAGGCGCTCACGGCTGCCGACGAGGCCGCGGTCGCGCTGGAAGGTTACTTCACGCGGCTGGTCAGCGACCGCACCGCCCGGCCCGCGCAGGATCTGGCATCAGCCGTCGTCGCGGCAAAGGACGCCGTCAGCAGCACTGGCGATCCGGTGACCGACGACGAGGTCATCCAAACGCTCACCTTCGTGTTCATGGCCGGCGTCGACACCATGACGAACCTGCTGGCCAACGGCACGTTCGCGCTGCTGACCAATCCGCGGCAGGCGGACATCCTGCGGTCGGGCGCCGAGCATGCCGAGGCAGCGGTCGACGAGGTGCTCAGGTATGACGCGCCAGTGCAACTCGTAGGCCGGGTCGCCGCCGCGGACTCCGTGATCGGCGGCATGCCGGTACGGGCGGACGAGCTTGTCCTGGCGATCCTCGGCGCGGGCAACCGGGATCCCCTGCGGTTCACCGCGCCGGACACTTTCGATATCACCAGGCGGGGCACGGCACCGCTGTCTTTCGGCGGCGGAATTCACCGCTGCCTTGGTGCCCCGCTGGCCAGGGTCGAAGCCGGCGAGTTCTTTACCGCGATCTTGGCCAGGTTTCCGGCGCTGCGGCTGGCCGGCGAGCCAGTGCGCCAGGGAACGGTCTTCCGGGGCTTCAGTCACTTCCCAATCACTGTGCGTTGAACTTTCGGAACGTCAATCACACCTGTCACTGACGCCAGACCAGTGACGCTGTCACGGCGGGAATGACTTGACCTGAAACGCCAATTGTGCAACTCTCACGACAAAAGGCACCTGAAGCTCACACTGAAAAAGTCGGTAGGGGATGCCGCATGTCCGAGTCGTGCCATGACCTTCCGGCGGCAGGAATAGCACTGGCGGACATTTCGCCCGGCTGGGTCGACCAAGAGCTTCTCGCTGGCGACTCTGACGACGTATGCATGTGGCTTGGCGGCCCCGTCACCAGGCGCGAGCTGCGGCGGCTGGTGGACGAGCACCAGGAGATGCTGGTGCGGGCGGGCCTGCGGGCAGGCGGTACCGCGACCTTACATCTGCCACCGTCGCTGGCCTACACGACGAGCCTGCTCGCTGCCTGGCGGACCGGCGCTCAAGTCAGCCTGCTTGATCACCGGTTAGCCCCCGCCGAGGTAGCCAGGGCACTCGACCGGCTTGCCCCCCAGGTGGTAGTCGAAGTCGCCAGCGTGACCAGCGCGCCGATGAGCGGCTACGCGAGCGCCGCCGCACGTGCGGTTCCCCGCCCGGGCGGCCTTCCCGCCGCGACCGGGCACGCGCTGATCCAGCTCAGCTCCGGTTCCACCGGGCCGTCGAAGGTTATCGCGCGCACGGCTGCGGATCTAGTCGGTGAGCTCGGCCGGTACGCCAAGCTGGACGAGTACCCGAAGGCGGGCGAGCGGATCGTCCTGCTCGCCTCGATCGTGCACGTACTCGGGCTAGTCGGCGGGCTACTGCACTGCCTGCACGCGGGGGTCGAGCTGGTGTTCCCTGACCGGCTCACGGCGGACGGGATCCGCGCCGCGGTTTCATTTAAAGACAAGCCGACGATGCTGCTCGGAGTGCCGTTTCACGCGGAGCTGCTCACCGCCGATCCCGCGCCGCTGCGCCAGCTCACCCGGATGGTGGTCGCCGGCGAGCTGACCAGGCCGTGGGTACCCGCCGCCTTCACGGCAGGCTACGGCGTCCCGCTCGGCAGCATGTACGGGATGACCGAGCTCGGCGTCATCGCCACCGACCTGTCCGGGCGGCTGGCGCCCGCCGTAGCGCCGGCACCGGGCATGGACCTCGCGGTGGCCGGCGGCGAGCTGCTCGTGCGGATGCCGGCCTCGCCCTATATCGGGCTGGTCGACCAGACGCGGTGGGTCGACGGCTGGCTGCACACCAGAGATGCCGCGAGCATCGACGAGGGCAGCGGCCGGGTCACCATCCTGGGCAGGCTGGACTCGCAGGTGTCGATCGGCGGCCTGAAGGTGGACCTCACCGAGGTCGAGCAGACGATCTGCGCGCTGCCAGCGGTCGCCGCCTGCGTCGTGAGCTACGACGACGCGATCGAAGCCTACCTAGTGCTGCGCGACGGGTCACAGCTCGCCGACGTCGAAGCCGCGCTCGCTGACCAGCTCGCCTCGTACAAGCGGCCGCGTCACGTCTACGTCCTGGCCGAGCTCCCGCGCACGGCGACCGGGAAGAACGTCCGCGACCGATCGGTGCTGCGCGCGGCGGCGGCACCGTGAACCAGCCGGGTGACCGCCACGCTCGCAGCGCCCCGCACCAGCACTCCAGCCGAACCAGCGCCCGCAGGTCATCCCACAGATAGGAGTTCATCAGATGGACGAGGACATCCGTCAGTTCGTGGTCAATGCCCTGAAAGAGCTGAACTACGACGTCAGCGAGGTGACCGGAGACACCGATCTTGGCCCGGCCGGGCTCGACCTGGAGTCACTCGCCGTCGCCGAACTCGCCGTGCTCGTCGAGGACAGGTTCGGCGTGAAGTTCAGCGACGAGGACGCCGAGGACATGGCGCTGATGACCCTGGACGAGTTCACCGCCGAGGTGGCGAACAGGGTAGCGGTCCTGGCCGGCAAGAAGGCGCAGTGAGCCAGCCGGCGGCACCCGGCCGGGACGAGGTCATCGCCATGCTGGCCTCGTTCGGCCAGCGCTCCCCCGACGAGGTCGCCGAGCGAATCGGCTCCCTGGAGCTGACCTGGCTGATCACCAAAGTGGAGTCGCGTTACGGCATCACGCTCGACCTGAGCGACCAGCTCCTCGCCGAGATGACGACCGTGACCAGCGCCGTCACGGCGCTGGCGGACGTGCTCGCCGGTGTCGGCCATGCCTGACAGCAAGCCCGGTGACCGCGATCCGGCCGATGTTGTCATCACCGGGATGGGGGTAACCTCGGCGTTCGGCCGCGGCGAGGGCCCGCTGCTGGACGGAGTGCTCTCTGGTGAGTCCGCCTTCGGGCAGGCCACCAGGTTCCCGACCAGCAGGTGCCGGGTCGGGGTGGCCGCGCAGCTGCCCGGTAGCCCGGATCTGGCGGCCGAGCTTGCCGCCGTCATCGACGACGCGCGCGGCAGCGCGGGCCTCGACCCGGCTGACAGCGGTGACGAGCTGCTGCTAGCACTGCACACCGACCAGGCCGCGGCTCGGAACCCCGCCGCCGGCGACGTTCTCGGTGACGTGCCCGCTCGGATCGCGGCGCTGGCTGGCCTGCCGCCGCCCGCCCGGATCTACACCACGGCGTGCGTCGCGGCGAGCACCGCGGTCGCCGACGCGGCGGCGTCGATTCGCGCCGGGCGCGCCACCCGCGTGATCGTCGCGGCCGGCTACCTGGTCGACGCCGACAGTTTCTGGCTGTTCGACGCGGGGCGGACGCTGGCCGCCGACGGCCAGGCACGGCCGTTCAGCGCGGGGCGGCAAGGCCTGCTGCTCGGGGACGGCCTGGCGGCGGTCGTGCTCGAAGCTGCCGGGGCAGCCCGTACCCGGGGCGCGACGGTGCTGGCGCGGCTGGCCGGCTGGGGCCGGGCCGGCGACGCCTATCACGTCTGTCAGCCCCGGCCCGACGGGACCGGCCTTGCGCGCGCGATCGCGGCGGCGCTGAACCGGGCGCAGGTCGGACGTGCGGACATCGGCTACCTGAACGCCAGCGGCTCAGGTACTTCGTTCGCCGACGCGGCCGAATCCGCCGCGATTCACCTGGCCTTCGGCGACCACGCGGACTCGATCCCGGTCAGCTCCACCAAGTCGGCGCACGGGCATGCCCTGGAGGCTTCGGCGCTGGTCGAACTCGTGGTCACCGTGCTCGCGATGCGCGCGGGGCTGCTGCCGGTCAATGCCGGGTTCCTGGCTCACGACCCGGCTTGCCGGCTCGACCTCGTGCTCGCCGCGCCGCGCGAGACACGAGCCAGGCACGCGCTCAGCCTGAACGCCGCCTTCGGCGGCGCGAACACCGCACTGCTGGTGGAGGCCACGTGAGCACGCCGACGGACGTCCAGATTGCCCAGGACGCAGCGGATCCGGCGGCGGTGCTGACCGTGCTGGCCAGCGGGCAGTGGCCGGGCGGACCGGACGACGAACTGCCCGCCGTGGCCGGCTTCGTCGTCTCCGAGTTCAGCCCGCTCGCCGCCGCACTGGCCGATCTGTGCCTGCTCGGCTACTTCGGATCGCCGCCTGCCGACCCTGGCCGCGGCGAACGGACGGCGATCGTGCTGGCGAGCTCGACCGGTGACGTCGGCACGGCAGCGGCGGTGGCCCGCGCCGTGCAGGACGGCCGGCGTGTCCCGCCGCTGCTGTTCTACCAGTCGAACCCGAACGCCGTAGCCGGCTACATCGCCGCGCGCTGGGGCCTTGCCGGGCCAGTTGTCTGCACCATGCCGACCGGTGATCCCCTCACCGATGCGCTGGCCAGCGCGAGCTTGCTGATCACAGACGGCGACGCCGACGCCGCCCTGGTCGTCGTGGCCGACGCCGGACTCGCCGGCCCGGCCGAAGGCACCGCCCTGCTGGTCGGCCCGGTCTCGTGGCCATCGGCGCGCGCCGGCGGCACCGAGAGCACCCGGCTTGGTACCTGGACCCCGTCACCTGGAGAGAGGTCGCTGTGACCGCTAAGAGCATTCGCGCGCGGCTGGCCGCCGACCCGGCAGCTGGCGCAGGCAACGTCCTGACTACGCTCGCCGAGCTGGGCCTGCACCTCGACGAGCCCTCGTTCACATTCGACTCCGAGGTCGGCGGCAAAGCCGCCTGGCAGCCGGTCACCCTCGGCGAGCTGCACCAGCTCACCGAAGCCAGGACGGCCGCGCTGCACGATCTCGGGATCGGCAAGCGGGACCCGGTGGCGGTCTGCGCCGCCACGGCCGCGGACACCGCGCTGACCTTCCTCGCGCTCGCGCGGATCGGGGCCATCCCGGTGCTCATCAACCCGAACCTGAGCCCGGACCTGATGGCGGCCTACATCCGGCGCCTGGGCGCGGTCGGCCTGATCACCGACGCCGAGCACGCCGCGGACCTGCCGCAGCAGTTGACCGGCATTCCGGTGCTGAGCGACTTCGCCGGCCTGGCAGCGGGTGACCCCGCGGCGGCTCCCCCGCCCTACCGGCACTATCCGACCGACCCGGTGGCCGTCACCCACTCTTCCGGCACCACCGGCTTGCCCAAGGCGGTCGTGCACTCGCACGCCAGCCTGTACGCGGCGATCAGGTACCGCCTGCGACTGCCGCGCCCGCAGGGCACCGAGCGGATGCTCAGCGCGCTGCCCTGCCCGCACGCGGCCGGCCTGATCATGCTGAACCTCGGCATGAGCTACGGCAGCGAGGTGCTCATGCTGTCCCGCCAGACCGGGCCTAGCGTGCTGGCCGCCATCGACCGCTGGCGGCCACGCAGCGTCGTCGGCTTCTCCACCACCTGGCCGGACCTGGTCAAGGCTGACCTGTCCAAGCACGATCTCGGCACCGTCGCCCTGTGGTGGAATACCGGCGACTGCGCACACGAGGCCCATATCCGGCGGCTGGTGGCCTACGGAAGCCGTGAGGTCGTGTCCGTCCGCGGCCGGGAGCATGCGCCAGGGTCGGTGTTCGTCGACGGCCTTGGCTCCAGCGAGATGGGACATTCGCACTTCTTCATCGCGCACAGCCCGCAGACCAACCGGTACTCCCGCTGCATCGGCCGGCCGCACAGCTTCGCCGAGGTAGCCGTCTTCGGCCCGGACGGTCAGCAGTTGCCGCCGGGAGCAGTCGGCGAGCTCGGGACCCGGTCGGAAACGCTGAGCCTCGGCTACTGGAACGACTCGGCCGCCACCTACCGCACCAGGTATGACGGGTACTTCCTGACCGGCGACCTGGTCTACCGTGACGAGGAGGGCTACTTCTACCATCTGGACCGCAAGGTCGACACCGTCGACCTGGGCAACGGCAAGTTCATCTACACGGCCGCCTCAGAAGAGCGGGTCCTGGCCAGCTGCCCGGACGTGCTGGACTGCACGCTTGTCACGATCAGGGTGAACGGCACGGTCCGCACCGACGTGCTGCTCCAGCTCGAGCCTGGCTCCGATGCCGAGACCGACCGGACCGCCCAGGTGCGCGCCGCGCTGGAGGAGCACGTGGCCGCCACCGTGCGCCAGGTGATCACGGTCGACGACGACATGGTGCCGCTCACGCCGACGGGCAAGGTACGCAAGTTCGTCCTGCGGCAACGGCACTTTGAAGGCGTGCCGCGGTGAACCCGGACAGCGCGGAGATCACCGGTATCGGGCTGGTGACGCCCGCCGGGAGCGACGCCGACGAATTCTTCCAGACCCTGTGCAAGGGGCCGTCGGGCCTGCGGCGCCCACCTGAGGGACATCCAGCCTGGCCTGAACTCGACGTCGCAGGCATCGCGCCGCACGTCGATCCGGTGAGCGTGCTCCCGCCGACGGAAACCCGCTGCGTCGACCGGTTCGTGTTACTCGCGTTACTCGCCGCGGAGCGGGCGCTCGCCGATGCCGGCCTGGAGGTCGGCAGGGACGTCGACCCGTACCGGATCGCCGTGATCGCCGCGACCGGCGGCGGCGGCCTGGAAACGTTCGAGCGGATCAGCCGCGCCCGCCTCGAGCGCGGCCGGTCGGCGGTCAGCCCGTACCTGCTCCCGGGGATGCTGTCGAACATGGCCACCGCCAGGATCGCCATCAAGTACGGAATCCGCGGCTTCAGCTCCGCCATCGTCACCGCGTGCGCGGCCGGTGCTCAGGCTATCGCCGAGGCGTACCGGCTTATCGCCGAAGACAGCGCGGACGTCGTCCTCTGCGGCGGCACCGAGTCGCCGCTGCATCCCACGATCGTGGCGGCCTTCGGCAATGCCAGGGCGCTGGCCAGGGGATGGGAAGATCCGGCCGCGGCCAGCCGCCCGTTCGACCGGCGGCGCAACGGTTTCGTGCTCGGCGAGGGCGCCGCGCTGATGGTCGTCGAACGCCGCGCGCACGCGCAGGCGCGCGGTGCGCGCTCGTACGCCAGCCTGATCGGCTGGGGCGCTACCTGCGACGCACACCATCCCACCATGCCGCGGCCAGACGGCGAGGGCGCGGCCGCGTGCATGCGCCAGGCTCTGCGGCGCGCCGGGCTGTCGCCTGGTGATGTCGGCTATGTCAACGCGCACGGCACCAGCACCAAGCTCGGGGACGTGGCTGAGACCCGAGCCATCCGGTCGGTTTTCGGCGGCAGCGGCCCGCCAGTCAGCTCGGTCAAGGCCATCACCGGCCACATGCTCGGCGCCTCCGGCGCGGCCGAGGCGGTCGCGAGCGCACTGGCCGTCAGCCGCGGACTGCTGCCGCCCACGCACAACCTGGACGATCCCGATCCGGAGTGCGACCTCGACCACATCGCGAACACGCCGCGGACCGGCCAGCCCGGTGCCGCGCTGTCTAACTCATTCGCCTTCGGCGGGCACAACGTCAGCCTGATATTCGGGCCGGCCACGACCGCCTGCCGCCAGGCGGCCAGCTAATGCAACCGACCGGCGGCAGCCGTCGCACGACCGTGCCTGCCCTCGCGCGCGCAAACCGTCCGCAGCAGTCAAGAGGAAGACGATGAGAATCCAGGGAATCGACCATATCGAGTTCTACGTCGGCGACTTGGAAAAGTCGTCAGCCTGGCTGTGCGACGCATTCGGCTTCCGGGTGGCCGGCCGGTCCGCACCAGGTTCCGGCACCGCCGCGACGCGCTCGGTCCTGCTCAGGCAGGGCCAGATTCAGCTGGTCCTCACCACGACAGCGGCGCCCGACGACGACGTGGCTCAGTTCGTTGCCAGGCATGGCGACGGTGTCGCGGTGATCGCATTCGGCGTCGACAACGTCACGAGCGCCTTCGCCGAGATCACTGCCGTTGGCGCGGTACCGATCAGCGGCCCGCGATCCGCCCAGGCCGGCACACAATGCGTCACGACCGCGGTCGTGTCCGGGTTCGGCGACGTGGTGCACCGGCTGGTCGAGCGGACCGGAACGGGCGCGGAATTCGCGCCTGGCACGGTCCAGATGGCACCGGGCGCGGGGCTGGCCGACCAGGACCGGCCGCTGCTGGACTTGCTTGACCACGTCGCCGTGTGCGTGCCCGCGGGAGAGCTGGACAGCACCGTCAGCTACTACCGTGACGTGTTCGGTCTCGCGCAGATCTATGACGAGCGGATCGAAGTCGGCACCCAGGCGATGGCGTCTAAAGTGGTCCAGGACCACGCCGGACGAGTGACCTTCACCCTGATAGAGCCCGATCTGACCCGCGATCCCGGGCAGATCGACGAGTTCCTGAGCGCGCACGGTGGCGCCGGAGTACAGCATCTGGCGTTCCGGACCGAGGACATCGCTGCCGCCGTCACGGCGCTCTCCGGGCGCGGGGTGCAGTTCCTGGTCGCGCCGGCCGGCTACTACCAGGCGCTAGAAACCCGCCTCGGGCAGCTCGCCATTCAGATTGACGTCCTGCGCGGCCTCAACGTGCTCGCCGACCGGGACCGCTGGGGCCAGATGTTCCAGATCTTCTGCCGGTCGACGCATGAGCGGCACACGTTCTTCATCGAACTGATCGAGCGGAAGGGCGCGCTGACCTTCGGCAGCAGCAACATCAGGGCGCTGTACGAGGCGCTCGACGACACTCGCGCCGGCCTGACGCATTGAGTTCGACCCCCGGATGGATCGGAGCGACACGATGACCACGACGAGCGATTTCACCCTGACGGAAGCCGAACTCGACCTGCTGCCGACCGACGCCGAAGTGCAGAAGTACGCCAGGCACGGCTGGTACCTGACGCGCAAGCTGTTCACCGACGACGAGGTCGACGCGCTCGTTGCCGCGAGCGACGCCTTCTACGCGGGTCAGCGCGACCGGACCCTGCCGTTCCATCCGCCGAACCTGGCCTACTGGGAGCCATCCCACGGCCCGGTGCAGCGTCACAACGACTACGTGCACTACGAGTCGGACGCGATCGCCGCGATCTTGCGCAAGCCCGTCCTCGGCGCCGTCGCCGCCCGGCTAGCCGGCTGCGCGCAGATCAGGGTGTTCCAGGCGACGCTGATCTACAAGCCGCCGATCAGCGGCGAAGCCTCCAACCTGGTGCCCTGGCATGCCGACCGGCACTACTGGCAGACCTGCACGTCCGAGCGGATGCTCACGGCGTTCATTCCGTTCCACGACTGCGGCGTCCAGATGGGCACGATCACCATGATCGACGGGAGCCACCTGTGGCAGGACATCCCGGGCGACGACTCGACCCGGCACTTCGCCCAGCGCGACCGCGGCGAACTGGAAGACCTGCTGCACAAGACCGCACAGTACAACGGTGCGACGGTGGACCCGATTCCGATGGTGATCCCCAAGGGTCACCTGAGCTTCCACCACTGCCACATCTACCACGGCAGCGGGCACAACCGGGCCGACGTGCCGCGGCGTGCGATCTCACTGCACCTGCAAGACGGCGAGAACCAGTGGCGCCCGTTCGACAGGCTGGACGGCACCCGGGTCGTCTACAACCATGACGTACTGGTGCGCAGCACGGCAGCCGGCACCCCAGATTACGCCGACCCGGCCTACTGCCCGGCGCTATGGCAGTCCTGACCGTGGGACCGGCCGAACTCTACCGGCGGATGCGACTGATCAGGGCGTTTGAGGAGTGCGCGCTGACGATGGTGAAATCCGGCGAGATCGTCGGCGGTATCCATCCCTACATCGGCGAGGAAGCTGTCGCCGTCGGCGTCTGCGCGGCGCTGCGCGGCGACGACCTGATCACTAGCACCCACCGCGGCCACGGGCATGTCCTGGCCAAAGGGGCGGACCCGCACCGGATGCTGGCCGAATTGTGCGGGCGTGCCACCGGCCTGAACCGCGGCCGTGGCGGCTCGATGCACGCTGCCGACGTCAGCTTGGGAATACTCGGTGCCAATGCCATCGTCGGGGCGGCCGCCCCGATCGCCGCCGGCGCCGCCTGGGCAGCACGCCGGTCGGGCTCCGACCGGGTGGTGGTCACGTTCTTCGGGGACGGCGCGCTGAACCAGGGCGTCCTGCTGGAGACGATGAACCTGGCGGCCCTGTGGCGGCTGCCCGTGATCTTCGTGTGCGAGAACAACGGATACGCCACGACTATGGCCACTGCCGACGCGGTCGCAGGGACCGCCGCCGGCCGTGCCGCCGCGTTCGGCATGCCCGCGGTCACGGTCGACGGCATGGACGTGCGGACCGTACGCGACGCGGCCGCCGGAGCCGTGGCTTCGGCCCGCGGTGCCGGGGGTCCGGTGCTGATCGAGTGCCTGACCTACCGGTTCGGGCCGCATCACACGATCGAGCTGCGGATGCGGCTCGGCTACCGGACCGAAGCGGAAATCGCGCAGTGGCGGGCGCGGGACCCGCTGGAAATCCAGGGGGCACGGATCGACCAGGCCGAGCGGACAGCCATCGACGCGCAGGTCGCTGAACTGGTCGACGACGCCCGGCAGTACGCCCGCTCCAGTCCCGAGCCTGACCCGGCCGGCGCGCTCGACTACCTGTATGCCAGCGGGACGAACCGGAGAGGCGGCACGGACTTATGGCGAAGCTCTCCTATGCCAAGGCGCTGAACCGCGCTCTCGCCGACGAGCTTGAGCGCGACCCGGCTGTCTGCGTACTCGGCGAAGATGTCGCCGCCGGGATCGCGCAGCTCACCCTGGGGCTGGCCAAGCGGTTCGGGCCTGACCGGGTCACCGACACGCCGATCTCGGAGCAAGCGTTCACGTCCATGGCGACCGGCGCCGCGCTGTGCGGCCTGCGGCCGGTCATCGAGTTCCAGATCCCGTCCCTGCTCTTCCTCGTCTTCGAGCAGATCGCCAACCAGGCGCACAAGTTCTCCCTGATGACTGGCGGTCAGGTGACGGTACCGGTGACGTACGTGGTACCGAGCTCCGGCTCGCGGGAGGGCTGGGCAGGCCAGCATTCCGATCATCCGTACAGCCTGTTCGCCCACGTCGGCGTCAAGACCATCGTGCCGGCCATGCCGTCGGACGCCTACGGCCTGCTGGTCTCGGCGATCAGGGACGACAACCCGACGGTGCTGTTCGCTCCGGCGCTGGCGATGGGAGTGCGCGAGGACGTCACGGCCGAACTGGTGCCGGTGCCGCTCGGCTCGGCGCGGGTACAGCGCAGCGGCACCGACGTGACCGTGGTAGCCGTCGGGCATCTGGTCCACGACGCGCTGGCCGTCGCCGCCGAACTCGCGTCCGAGTTCTCGGTCGAGGTCTTCGACCCGCGGACGATCTACCCGTTCGACTGGGACGCGCTCGCGGCGTCCGTGGCCAAGACCGGCAGGCTGGTCGTCGTCGACGACTCCAACCGATCCTGCGGGATCGGCGCCGAGGTGCTCGCGACCGCCGCGGAGGAGATGCGACTGGCGGCACCGCCGAAACGGGTCTGCCGGCCAGACGGCGCCGTGCTGCCGTTCGCGCTGGCACTCGACCGTGCCGTCCAGCCTGGCCGGGAACAGATCGCCGCGGCGATCCGTACCGTGATGAAGTAGCCCCGCCTTGACGTAGCCGCCGTCGTGAGGCAGCGGCCGTGAGACCGACCCCGCAGCCCAGGAGGCATGAATGGCAGCCGAGCAGCCGACGATCGTCGCGACGTCCATCCAGTTCGGGCGGACCGCGGGGAGCGTCTGGGACGGCGACGCCGGGCCTGCGCACAGACTCGCGGTCAAGCTGGCAAGGGCCGGCCAGCACCCGAGGATCTGCATCATCGCGACCGGTCTCGGCGACAATCCGGTCTATCTGACTGCCTTCTACGGCGCGTTCTCCAGGCTCGACGCGATCGTCTCCCATCTGGCGCTCTTCCCGGTGCCGAGCGTTCCCGATATCCGCGCGCACCTGCTCAGGCAGGACCTCATCTGGGTGGCAGGCGGAAGCACGTCGAACATGCTCGCGGTCTGGCGGTTGCACGGCGTCGACGCGGTCCTGCGCGAGTGCTGGCAGGCCGGGGTGGTGCTGATGGGCACGTCGGCCGGCTCGATCTGCTGGCACGCGGCGGGCACGACGGACTCTTTCCGCATGCCGTTGCAGCCACTGACCGACGGGCTCGGATTCCTGCCGTACTCCAACAGCCCGCATTACAACTCCGAGCCGCAACGCCGCCCTGCGACGAGGAAGTTCGTCGCAGAAGGCGTGCTGCCGGACGGCTACGCCACCGACGACGGAGCGGGGCTTGTCTTCCTCGGCACCACGCTGCACGAGGCGATCTGCGTGCACGAGAACGCGCGGGCCTACTCGATCACCCGTACGCCGGACGGCCAGGCCGTCGAGACGCCGCTGCCGACCAGGTTCCTAGGCGCCGGCTGACCGGCCAGATGACGGCCAACCTGACCCTGGTAGCTGGCACGAGCGCGATCGTGGCCGGCCAGCCACCGCGTCTGCTGTGCCACCGTCTTCTGTGCCACCGTCTTCTGTGCCACCGACGACTTCCAGACTGACAGGAAAGTGCCGATCCATCGCGGACCGGAGGCCCGGGAAGGCAGGTCAGACCACCTGCCAGACGCGCCAGAGGGCGGCCGGGTCGGCGAGCGGGTCACCGTGCACCAGGGTGAAGTGCGCGGGCACGCCCACTTCGATCCGCCCGGCGTGCGGATCACCCAGCACCTCACCACCACGCCAGGTGGCCGCGCCGAGCGCCTCCCACGGCTCAAGGCCAGCCTGCACCAGCGCCTGTACCTCCCAGGCGAGATGGCCGGCCCGGACCGAACCGCCGCCGAAGTCGCTGCCGGCCGCGATGGCGACTCCGGCCCGGTGCGCGATCCTGATGCTCTCCTGCGCCACTTCAAGCCGTTCGGTGATCCGCTGCCGGCCAGCCCCGCTGGTGAACCGCTCCAGGGTGGTCGTCGTCCCGAAGGTCAGCCAGGAGTGGATCACCGAGAGCGTCGAGACCAGGGTGACCTTGTTCGTTGCGAGCAGGGCCGCGATGTCCTCGTCGAGGGTAAAGCCGTGCTCCAGCGTGTCAACCGCCGCTTCGGCCGCCAGGCGGCAGTTCGGCAGTCCGGAACCGTGCGCGGCGACGGTGGCGCCCCGGGCGTGCACGGCGGCGACCACCGCGCGCACTTCGTCGGCTGACCACGGCGCTGTTGCCGGGTCCGGCCCGTCCAGGTAGAGCTTGATCAGGTCCGCGCCGTCGTCGAGCTGGCCCAGGGCCGCGGCCAGCAGGCCGTCAGCGTCGGTGACTTCGACGGCCAGGCCGTCCGGCAGCGTCCCGGCCTTGGTCAGCCAGGTTCCGGCGGCCCGGATGTAGGGGTAGTCGGGCCGTCCCCGCCAGCGATCACGCAGGCCGAGAGCGAGCGCCCGGTCCCGGCCGTCGCCGCCGTCGGCACGGCGCGGAGATCCGACATCCCTGACCCAGCGCACACCGGAGCGCACCAGCGCTGCGGCGTTCTGCTCGGCCACGCTGATCAGGTCGGGCGTGGGGTCGGCGCCGCGAGCCACCCACTGCGCGCCGCCTTGCAGCGTCAGGTGACTATGACAGTCCACGAAGCCAGGCACGATAGTCGCACCGCTGGCGTCGATCACGGCAGCGGCGGGACCAGCCCGTACCGCGCCGGCGTCGTCGCCTTCGAAGATCCCGGCCACGACGCCGGACTCGACCAGCACGCTGACCGGCCTGGTCAGCGCGGGACCCAGGCCGTCGGCTAGGGCGGCACCCGCGTACAGCACCTGACTGCCAGCCATGGTCATCAGGTGTCGATCCTGGTCGGGTCGAGCTCGGCGGCTCCGCCGACGATGAAGTCCCTGCGCGGGGCCACCTCGCTGCCCATCAGCAGGTCGAACATCTTCGTCGCCGATTCGGCATCGGAAATCCTGATCCGGCGCAGGGTCCGCCGGCGCGGGTCCATGGTGGTCTCCGCGAGCTGAGCCGCGTCCATCTCACCGAGGCCCTTATAGCGCTGCGGCTGCTCCTTCCAGCGCTGGCCTTTGCGCTCGAGCTCGAGCAGCGTCCTGGCAAGCTCGGGATCGGAGTACGTGTAGATGTACTTGTCCTGGCCCTTGCGCGGGTTGGTCAGCTCGACCCGGTGCAGCGGCGGGACGGCCGCGAACACCCGGCCGGCCTCCACGAGCGGGCGCATGTACCGGTGGAACAGGGTCAGCAGCAGGGTCCTGATGTGCGCCCCGTCGACATCGGCATCGCTCATCAAGATGACCCGCTGGTACCGGGCCGCGTCCAGGTCGAACGCGTTACCGGAGCCTGCACCGAGCACCTGGATGATCGCCGCGCACTCGGCGTTTTTTAGCATGTCCGACAAGGACGCCTTCTGCACGTTCAGTATCTTGCCGCGGATCGGCAGCAGGGCCTGGAACTCCGAGTCCCGCGCCATCTTGGCCGTGCCGAGCGCCGAGTCCCCCTCGACGATGAACAGCTCACTGCGGTCGTCGGCCGAGCGGCAGTCCACCAGCTTGGCCGGCAGTGCCGAACTGGCCAGTGCCGACTTGCGGCGCTGATTCTCCCGGTGCTCACGCGCGGCGATCCTGGTCTTCGCGGCGGACGCCACCTTGTCGAGCAGCGCTTTGGCCTGCTGCTTGCTGCCCCGGACCCGGCCTTCGAGGAACGCGCGCAGCTCGCTGCCGACGACCTGGGCGACGATGCGGGTGGCCGCGGGAGTGCCGAGCACCTCCTTGGTCTGTCCCTCGAACTGCGGCTCAGGAAGCCGGACCGAGATCACCGCGGTCAGGCCTTCGAGCACGTCTTCCTTGAGGACGGGCTCGTCTCCGCTGCGCAGCACTCTGGCCGCCTTGAGCTGCTCGTTCAGCGTCTTGACCAGGGCTCGCTCGAAGCCGGTCACGTGCGTGCCGCCCTTAGGAGTCGCGATCACGTTGACGAACGAGCGGATAATCGTGTCGTATCCGCTGTCCCAGCGCAAGGCGACGTCCACTTCCAGGGTCCGGTCGACCTCGGTCGGCGTCAGGTGCCCGGCGTCGTCCAGGACCGGCACGGTCTCGGTGAACTGGCCGGAGCCGGTCAGCCGGAGCACGTCAGTCACCGGCTGACCGGCACTGAGGTGCGCGCAGAACTCACTGATGCCGCCGTCGAACTTGAACTCGGCGGCCCGCGGGCCGGCCTCTTCCGCGTCCGGGCCGCGGCTGCCAGGCCGCTCGTCCACGACCGAGATCGACAGGCCGGGGACCAGGTAGGCGGTTTGCCTGGCGCGCTGGACCAGCGGCTCGAACGCCAGTTCCGCGCCGGGGACGAAAATCTGCCGGTCCGGCCAGAACCGCGTCCTCGTGCCGGTCTGCGACTTGGCCACTTTGCGAAGCTTGCGCAGCCCGGAGCCTGCTTTGAACTTCGCGTCCGGGCCGTCGCCGCTGAACTCGCCGGGGACGCCACGCCGGAAGCTGCCCGCCCACTCATATCCCTCCCGGTCGACCTGGACATCCAGGCGCCCGGACAGGGCGTTGACCACGGACGCGCCGACTCCGTGCAGGCCACCCGAGGCGGTGTAGGAGCTGCCGCCGAACTTGCCCCCGGCGTGCAGCCTGGTCATGACGAGCTCGACGCCGGTCAGGCCAGTCTTGGGCTCGACGTCGACCGGGATGCCGCGGCCGTTGTCCCGCACCTCCGCCGAATGATCGGCATGCAGGATCACTTCGATCTTGGTGCACGTCCCGTGCAGCGCCTCGTCCACCGAGTTGTCGATGATCTCCCACAGGCAGTGCAGCAAGCCCCGGCCGTCGGTAGAGCCGATGTACATGCCCGGGCGCTTGCGGACCGCTTCCAGGCCCTCAAGGACGGTCAGATGGCGCGCCGAGTAGCTGTCGGCCAGGCTGGCCGACAGTGGCGTTTCGCGCAGGGCTGCGGTCACGGCGCGTCTCCCGAGGTCTGTGCCGGGCCGCGGCCAGCTCACCGGGCCGCGCACCAAGTTTTTTTTCTAGCGCAAGGATATCGGCCCGCTTTGCCATCCCCTGCCTGCCGCGCCGGTTGCATACCCGGCGACCTGGGACATCTTGCCTTGAGGCGGGTTCGTGTATAAAGATCAGGCCAGCGGTCCGTAATGTGTTCGCCCTGGGCGTACGTCAGGCCCGCATGGGATGACACCAGACTGGCTAGGTGTTGTCATGCGGTAGTGATCGCAGGTTGTTTTCCAACCGCCGGCAAACCCGTCGGCGGAACCGGGCAAGGGAGGCGGACATGACCGGAGCGATGGCCCCAACAAAGCCGCTGAACGCCAACGACCTGTGTGACCGGTGCGGTGCCCCGGCTTACGTGCGGGTGATACTGCCAGGTTCGTCGGAACTGCTGTTCTGCGCGCATCACAACCGTCAGCACGCTCCTGCGCTGGCCAAGGTCGCCGTAGAGATCCAGGACGAGACGGCCCGGCTGACGGCGAAGCCCGGTGAGAATGCCTCGGCTAGCCGCTAGCACCGACCAGGAACGCAAGCGCACCGGCAGCGGGCGCCTGCCAGCACCCGGCCAGGCCCGGCAAGCGACAAGGCCCAGCAAGCCACTGACCGGCTAGCCTCATCGGCTAGCCGGTCAGTTATTTCTGGCGGGGCTCAGTCCAGGTAGTCGCGCAGCACCTGGGAACGTGACGGGTGCCGCAGCTTAGACATGGTCTTAGACTCGATCTGCCTGATCCGCTCGCGCGTGACCCCGTAGACCTTGCCAATCTCGTCCAGCGTCTTGGGCTGTCCGTCGGTCAGGCCGAATCGCATCGAAACCACTCCGGCCTCGCGTTCGGACAGCGTGTCGAGCACCGAGTGCAGCTGCTCCTGAAGCAGCGTGAAACTGACAGCCTCACCGGGCTGGATCGCCTCGGAGTCCTCGATCAGGTCACCGAACTCGCTGTCGCCGTCCTCGCCGAGCGGGGTGTGCAGCGAGATCGGCTCACGGCCGTACTTCTGCACCTCGATGACCTTCTCCGGGGTCATGTCCAGCTCAGCGGCCAGCTCCTCCGGGGTCGGCTCCCTGCCCAGATCCTGCAGCATCTGCCGCTGCACGCGGGCCAGCTTGTTGATGACCTCGACCATGTGCACCGGGATGCGGATCGTACGGGCCTGGTCGGCCATCGCCCGGGTGATCGCCTGCCTGATCCACCAGGTGGCGTAGGTCGAGAACTTGTAGCCCTTGGTGTAGTCGAACTTCTCCACGGCCCGGATCAGGCCGAGATTGCCCTCTTGGATAAGGTCGAGGAACAGCATGCCGCGGCCGGTATAGCGCTTAGCCAGCGAGACCACCAGCCGCAGGTTCGCTTCGAGCAGATGGTTCTTAGCCCGGTGGCCGTCCTCGGCGATCCACTCCAGGTCACCGCGCACGTCCAGCGGTAGCGCGCGGCCGCCGTCGGCCAGCTTCTCCTCAGCGAACAAGCCGGCCTCGATCCGCTTGGCGAGCTCGACTTCCTGCTCCGCGTTGAGCAGCGGCACCTTGCCGATCTGCTTGAGATAGTCCTTGACCGGGTCGGACGTGGCGCCAGCCACGGCAACCTGAGCCGCCGGCAGGTCCTCGTCGTCGTCACCGTAGACGAAGGCCTCGTCCTCGGTCTCCTCAGCCGCAGGCGTGACCACCGCGACTCCGGCGGTCACCTCGCCGGGGGCCGATCGCGCGCTGACGGTCTCGTCAGCTTCCTCAGCGTCTTCTGACTCGTCGCTGCTAGAGTCACCGACATCGAGGCCGCCTATCGGCGTATCGTCTCCGTCCAGGCCGGACAGGTCGTCGAGATCGACATCCAGATCGGACACCGCAGCAAGATCGGGATCACCGTCGAGTTCGGCAACCGCGGCCAGGTCGGGTTCACCGTCCAGGTCCGCCTCCGTCCCGAGTTCCGGGTCGTCCAGATCGGTCGCTTCCGCCAGGTTCACGTCACCTTCCAGGTCAGCGAGTCCGGCGAGAGAGCTCTCGCCGGCCGGGCCAGGTCCCTTGCCACGCGCGCCGTTAGCCGCGGCACGATCTGCGCCGCGCTTGGCCTTCGCGTCCCTGGCTGCCTGGCGAGTCTGTGAGGAAGGACTAGCCGGCGCCGGGATGGCGGGATCAACAACAGTATCCGCTCCGCCAGACGGACTGGTCCCCTCGGCGCGATCTTTCTTTGCCTGGCGCCGTGCTGTACGGCGCGAACCCGCACCCGACCGGCTGGTCGCCGACTGGTCGCCTGAGGCCGCGGAGTCGGCTGCCACCAGCGTGACGGCAGCATCGGCAGGTGCGCCAGCGGAGTCGGCTGGCTCTGCCCGGGATTGCTGCGGAACGCGAGCGCCTCTGCCTGCCGGCGTTGGCTGCCTCCGCGCCGCGGAGCTTGCAGCTGCCACCGCGGTCACCCCTTCCTTCGCTGGCCGATAAGCCGTCGCAACCCGGTGGACGCGAACCCGACCGAGTCAGCAGGCGACACCGACGCTCTCCTGCGATCGTCTGGTTGGAAACTAGACGCTACCGCCAGCTCACCGCTCCTCTGACCGTTCGCGGAGCCCCCGCTCCGCCGCTTCTGGCAGCCAGCGCGACCTGTTCCTTTCCCGACCCCCACCTTAGGCGGAGTTGGACGGTACGGCGTACCACTCCAGGCCCGAGTCCCCCGATCGAATCGATGCCGACAGCCATACGCTGCGAAAGCGTACCCACAACTGGCACGCCTTGACCTTCCTCGCCATCCGTCAGCCGCGTTTTCGCGCACGCTTGCTCCCGTTGCCGCGCCCGGCAGGGGCTCGTCCTGGCATTTGCAGTACCAGTACAGTGACGTCGTCGTCCTGCTCGTATCCGGCCAGCATCTTGTCGACCAGGTACTTGATCAGCCGGTCCGGATTGCCGACCGTAGCAGGCGGCGCCTGCGCCGCCACCGCGACAAGTTCGTCCAGGCCAACGTCCAGGCCGCGCTTGCGGTTCTCCACTAGACCATCGGAATACAGCACCGCGGTGTTTCCTGGCGGGAGGCTGAACGGGAACTGCTGCCTCGGGCTCGCCCAGCCCAGCGGCGTCCCTGCCTCTGTCTGGTCCAGTCTCGGCGGCGCGTCCGGGCTGAGCAGCAGCGGCGGCAGGTGCCCGGCATTGCCCACCACGCCCTCCCCGGTCGCCGGGTCGACCACCAGGTAGCAGACGGTCGTCACCTGCTCGTCAAGCTCGGTCGCGATGAACAGGCGGTCAAGCCCCGCGAGCACGGCGGCCGGCCGGGGATCGGTCAGCGCGAGTGCCCGCAACGCGTTTCGCACCCGGCCCATCCCGGCAGCGGCCGTCAGGCCCTTACCCATCACGTCCCCCGCCGCCACGGCGAGCTTCCCGTCCGGCAGCCGGAAGGCGTCGTACCAGTCGCCGCCGACCTCGATGCTGACCGGCCGGTAGAGGGCTGTCAGTGCGATTCCCGGCACTACCGGCAAGTTGTCCGGCAGCAGGCTGCGCTGCAGCGTCTCGGCGGTCGTATGCTCGCGTTCGTAGAGAGTTGCCCGCTCCAACGCCAGCGCGCACTGCCCGGCCAGGGCATCCAGGAAGACCCGCTCTTCCTCGGGAATCTGGCGAGGATCGCGGAACGAGAACTGCAGCGCGCCGAATGGCGTGCCCGAGGTAGTCAGCGGCAACCCGATCCAGGCTCGCTCGTCGCTATGCCGCAGCAGCAGGTCGACGTCACCGTCGGCCTCGAATTGCCGCCGCAGGCTCTCCGGGCTGTCGAGTACCAGCGGCCGCCGCAGCGCGATCGTCGCTGTCAGCACGCTCGGCACGTCCAGCGGTATCTCGCCGGTCAGCTCGGCGTGACCCTGTCCGCCGTTGTCCGAGCTCATGATCCGGAGCACCGGCCTGGCCTTGTCGACGATCGCGACCGCTGACCGGTCCGCGCCGATCGCCGACTGCCCGACCTCGGTGATGACGGCCACGACCTGCCGTACCGACAAGGCCTTGGCCAGCAGCGAGGTGGCCTGCTGCAACCGGGAGGTACGCAGCGCGGCGGCGGAGAGCTGCTCGGTCAGCCGCCCGCGCATCTCGTCGGCCTCGCGCTGGCTGGTCACGTCGGTGCTCGCGCCCATCCACTCGACGATCTCGCCGTCTCGCTCGATCGGCACCGCACGGACGTCGTAGTGACGGTAGGAGCCGGTCTTGGTACGCACTCGGTAACTGCCGTCGAAGACGGTGCCGGTGCGGATGCACTCCAGCCAGTCCCGCCTGGTCCGCTCGACGTCGTCCGGATGCAGGGCCGCCAGCCAGCCGTCCGCCAGGTACTCCTGCACGGACTGGCCAGTGATCCACCGCCATTCCGGCGAATCCTCGGTGACCTGGCCGGTCGGCCCGGTGACCCAGACCACCTGGTTACCGGCCTGCACGAGCGAGCGGTAACGCTCGTTGGTCCGGCGCACCTGCTCCGCGCTTTCCTGGCGCCCGCTCACGTCGACGGCGATCATCGTGACCCCGGTCAGCGTCCCGTCCGGGTTATGCGCCGGATACCAGGACAACGCCAGCCGGGTGCCGCCGCGGGCTTCCTCGGCGCCGTCAAGCAGGCCGTCAGGCACGATCGTGTCCGCCACGCCGCGGCCGCCGGCCAGTCGCAGGCCGTCCAGGTCCGCCGCGGTCACGCTGCCGGGGGCCAGCAGGTCGTCTCTGTCCGCCAGGGTGACGCTGCCGGCGACCGGCTGGCCACCAGCAAGCACCTGCTGAACCGCGGACTCCGCGGCACTGGCGACCGCCGCGGGCCACACCTCCGCCAGCAGGTGGCCAAGCTGCTCGCCTGGCTTGACTCCGATCATCTCCGCAAGCGACGTGCTGACCCTGCGCAGGCGCAGGTCCTGGCCGACGAACGCGAACCCGACCGGCGCCTGCGCGAGCAGGGCCTCGAGCATCGCCGAGTCGCATGCCTGCGCACCGGGCCAAGGCTCAGCGGCGTGCGGCACGGATGTCGCGGCGCTCATGGCAAGCACCCCGCATCCTGGCAAACGCCCACGGACAATTCCCTCCCTGCATCTCCAACTCAAAGAACGGCTAACGGCATCATGCCCTCAAGGTCTGACGTCCGCAGCGGGAAGTGATTGTCGGCTATTGAGCTACGCGCCCTGGGTCTGCCGACCCGGATGCGCGGCCACTTCCTAGCACCTAACGCCACGCCAGGTCCCGGGGTCCGCGCGATGATCGTACGATCCCAGGTCACCCAGACCGACGCCAAGCTATATTTTAACCGGGCCGCAGGGCAGGCAGCACCGCATCCGCATCATTGCGGTATCCGGGATCTGCTGGCCGCGAGCGAGTCACGCAGGCCGTCGCCCAGCAGATTGAACCCCACGACCACCGAGATGATCGCGAATCCGGCCGGGTAAATCTCCCACCAGTAACCGTTGTAGATGCCCTGAATACCGCTCGCGATCATGTCTCCCCAGTCCGCGGCAGGCGGTTGAACCCCCAGGTGCAAATAGCTCAGCGTCGCCAGCACGACAATCGCGTCCGCTATCTGAAATGTAACGTTTACCGCAATTACGCTCACTGCATTTGGTGCTATATGCCGCATAATGGCGCGTACTCGTCCGCCACCCATCACTCGGACAGCCTGGACAAACTCTCTCGTGCGCAGCATCAGCGCAGCGCCGCGGACGAGCCGTGCGGTGCTCAGCCAGGACGTCGCGGCGATGACCAGCACGAGCAACGTCGGCGACGGCGGGTAGATGGCGGTGAGCAGCAACAACAGCACGATCGTGGGAATCGCGAAACCCGCATCCACCAGCCGCATCATCACCGCGTCGGCCACTCCGCCTAGGTAGCCGGCCGCCGCCCCCCAGAGCGACCCGATCACCGCGGCCAGCAGCCCGGCGGCGATGCCCACTTCGAGCGACAACTGGCCGCCGACCATCAGCCTGCCGAGTATGTCGACGCCAAGAGTGTCCGTCCCGAGCAGATGACCCGCACCCGGCGGCCGGTTGCCGAGGATGAGGTTCACGTGGACC
The DNA here is from genome assembly GCA_035533915.1 of Streptosporangiaceae bacterium. Lineage (GTDB taxonomy): Bacteria > Actinomycetota > Actinomycetes > Streptosporangiales > Streptosporangiaceae > Chersky-822. The sequence continues at coordinate 136,978 of DATLSX010000038.1, read as the reverse complement.
AGGTCGGGCCGGTAGAAAATCGGTCCGACGAAGCAGAACAGCGTCATCGCCGCGATGAGCAGCGTGCCGGCCACGGCGCTCGAACTGAACTGCGAAGCCGGGCGGACCCGGCCGGACGCCCGGCCGATCCGGGACGCCCGGCCGATCCGGGACGCCCGGCCGAGCTGGCTGACGGGCCTGACGGCCCTGTCCTTCTGGCGAGTCCAGCGCGTCGGCGCGGCATGCCGTCCTGTCATGACCCGCCGTGCCTCATCCGGGGGTCAGCGACGAGATAGCCGATGTCAGCGAGTAGCGACCCGACCACCGCTCCCGCACCGATCACCATGATGAAACCGATCAGTACCGGGAAGTCATGTTTGAGCGCGGCCTGCCAGAGTTGCCAGCCCATCCCTTCGATGTTGAACAGGCTCTCGACGACGAGCGCGCCGCCAAGTATCTGGGGCAGGCTCAGGCCAGCCAGCGTGATGACCGGGATCAGCGAGTTCCGCAGCACGTGCCGCAGGACTACCTGGCGCGGTCCGGCGCCTGCTCCCCGCGCCGTGCGCACGTAGTCGTTAGCCAGGCTGTCCAGAGCGGCTGCCCGGACGTACCTGGCGAAGATGGCCGCCGTCAGGACCGCCAGCGTCAGCACCGGCAAGGTGAGGTCCCGCCAGTCGGTCAGCATCCCGACGATGCCAGGCGACTGCGGGCCTTCCGCTCCAAACCAGCGCTGCCGGACCGCCAGTACCAGAATCAGGATCGATCCGAGGAAGAACGACGGCATTCCGTAGCCGACATAGGTCACGCCGCGCAGCACCCGGTCCGTCAGCGAACCGCGCCGGATCGCCTGCGCCATCCCCATCGGCACCGCCACCACGACGGCAAGCACAACAGCGGTCACGGTCAGCGCCAGCGTCCTGGGCAGGCTGGCCGCCAGCAGCGATCCGACGCTGGTGTTCTGCACCGCGGAATAGCCGAGATTTCCGTGCAGTACCTGGCCGAGCCAGGAAAAATACTGCTGCACCGCCGAATGCCCGATGCCATGCCGCCCGGATCCGAGCACGGCTCCAGACGGGCCGGACCCGAGAATCGCCTGCCGCGACCGACCAGGCAGCAGCGCGAGGAAACCGAACACGAGCATGCTGACGAGCACAAGCACGACGCCCGCTTGCAGCACTCGCCTGAGCAGGTAAGTAATCACTCGCTACGGTCACCTACGCGGTCGACCGGCCCCCCGCTAGTGCAGGCTGCGCCGCGGCCGTGCCTCACCGCAGGAAGTGCCAGAACTCTGGGGTGACATCGAGCGTGGGGTCCTGCGGTCCGATGTAGAGGTTGTCGATGTTCTCCACCAGCGCCGCCGGCGCCTCCGGCTGCATCACCACGGGCAGTTGCTTCGCGAGGTAATCCTCCCAGCGGTACATCGCCCGAAGGCTGAAATTCTGCACGGTCTGGGCGATGAGCTGGTCATCCTTGTGGTCGCTGTAAGCGCCCAGGTTGCCCGCGGAACCAGTCTGGAACAGCTCGTCACCGGTCGGCAGGTAGTCAGGCACGTAGCTCCAGCCCTGTCCCCAGTCCGCCAGCTGCCATGGGCATGGCTTGGGCTTCGCCGCGCTGCCGCAGCTGCCTTCGATGTAGCTGAGCACTCCGTCGAACGTGTCCGCGATCAGCTTGATGTTGATGCCCACCTGGGAGGCGTTGGACTTGAGCTGGAGCACCCCCGCCTCCACCCACGATTGCCCGGTGGCATAGCGCAGCGTGAAGCTGAGCTGCGCACCAGCCCGGATACCGCTACCGCACTGACTGGGGCCGATTCCCGGGTTCTGGCAGGTCGTGACACCACCCGGATTCACGTTCCAGCCGTGAGCGGCGAGCAAACTCCGTGATTCGCCCAGGTTGTAGGGGAACGGGTCGCCCTGCAACGCCGTAGGTGACAAGTAGCTTGTCCGCGGGCTATCACCGACCGGTCCGGTAGAGACCCTGCCATAGCCGTGCAGCGGACCTTCGATGATCGCTGCCTGGTTCACCAGGAGCTGGAAGGCCCTCCTGAAGTACAGCTGACGGAAGATGGCCACCTGCGGATTGGCTGGGTTGAAGTTGTAGGGGAAGTAGCTGAGTCCCCAGGTATACACAGCGTGCAGCTGGTACCCGGCTACCGGGTTCTGTCCGGCTGACGATCCTGGCGGCGGAACTGGCGCATCGACGGTGGGCAGGTAGCCGACATCCAGCGCGTTGTTTCCGCCAGCTTGCAGCACGTTGAACTCGGCCTGCTCCGAGGTAAACGGCAGTTCTTTGAATACCGCGATGTGATGGGCCGCCGCGGGGCCGGTATAGCGCGAGTTCCAGGCGAAGGTGAGCGCTCCCTGCGAGACGCTGGCCAGCCGCCATGGTCCGTCCACCACGCTCCAGATCGGCGACGACGACCAGTTCGACGGATTCGTCGCGATGCTGTTGAGATAGTTGAACACCGCGGTGCAGTCGCTCACCCGGTGGACGCAGTCGCTGGCCTGATGCGGTCCGGTGACGTCCCAGGCGAGCGGTAGCGGGGTGATCTGGCTGAGCTCGTTGTCGGTGAACCAGGTCGGGGAGAACTTTCCGCTGATCACGAGCTGCACTTCGCTCGTGCCGACCTTGCGGACGCTGGCCACGTTGTCAGGGAAGTCCCCGGGCACGTAGCCGCCCCAGTTGGTATGCGCCTCCGCCTTCATCATGTTCATCCAGAACACCACGTCATCGGCGGTCAGCGACTCACCATTTGACCACTTGTACTGCTGCTTCAGCCTGATGGTCACGACATGACCCTTGTAGCTGGGCAGGTAGGCCAGGCTCAGATTTTCGTTCAAAGTCGGCTGCCCTTTGTCTCCCCACCAGTAGAGCGGCCGGTAGAGCAAGTACTGGAGATTGTCGGTGTTGACGATCGTAAAGTACGTGCCTGGGGCAAATGGGAAAATATAGTTTATGTCGGCATTAGCCGGCAGGGCGTAGGTCACCGTACCGCCCGACACAGGCGTGTTGCCGGTACCGGTCCGGCCGACGACGCCGCAGCCGGTCAGCACCAGCCCGACAGCCAGTGCGCCCGCACCGCCCGCCACGACCCGACGTCGCGCCGCCCGCCATCGCGGCGCCCGCTGCCCGGCGGCCAGCCCTCGCCTCAGCCGGCTTCCTGTGGCCAGCCGCAGCGCCCGCCGACTTCCTCCAACGCCACGTTCCCGGACGTGACCAGACTGGTCCCGATCCAGCGTTCCGTGTCGCTGCCGAGCGCGCCGCATAGCCGTAGCCCCTTCGTAAGTCCGCCGCCGTTGGCCGCCTGACCCCACAGGCCAGCAAGCGGCCTACCGCACTGGAATTATGTCCCAATTACTGGGAGATCGCTGCCACTTCGGCAGGCTCAGCCCATGGGAACCGTCTCGGCCCGTCGCCATCTGCACGGCACCATCCGACAGCATACTGCCCCCTTAGCTAGCGTTCCCGGTGTGATAGATCGATCCGGCGGGCATAGTGTCAGTTGCCCGGTTAAAGCAGTTGGGGCAGGTCGTGCCACCTCCCGCGGACCGCCCAACCAGGCTGCTGGGCCAGGTATTCTGCTGCACGCGTTGCCATTTCCGGCGGCGCGCCGAAGTCAAGCGTGGCATCGCCGCGACCGGATCTGAAAAGCTAGGAATGTGAGCCCGAAGAGCCGACGCGCCGAATCTTCCGGCGGTTCAGGTCGCTCCGGTTCAACCGGGCGGCTCATTCGGGGCGCCACCGCACCGCCACCGAACGCCCTGTTCGCCGAGATGCTCAGGACAGCGCGAGAGCTGCTGGCAGTCCGCAGCCCGCTGGACGCCGAGTTGATGGTCAGCGAACTGCTCGGAACCTGGTGGAGTCAGCAGCCGGGCCTGGCCGGTCGGCCGCAGACGCGCCGACGCCGGGGCGACGTCGAAGAACTCGTCGGCGAGGGACTGGTGGACTATGCGGCCGGCCAGGGCAGCCCTGCCGCTCTCGCCCTGCTATCCGGCATCGCCTGCCTTGGTACTACGCGCCAGGCGGTTAAGGCCGAGCAGGCCGCGCTTGACCTGATGGAGCGCGGTGTCGCCCGGCCAGCCTGGGCGGAACGTGCCGGCGCCGTCGTGCCCGCCGACTGCTACATCAAGTCCGATGCCTACTACGACCACGACGAGGTCATCTGCGTCTTCAGTTACGCAGGCGAAGAAGAGCACGCACTGGTCACGGTTATCGACTACAACGCAGGCGGGCTGCTGAAGGATGGCTGGGTCACGTCGCAGGTAACGAAGCTGCTCGAGCACTGCCGTGACCTGGTGGAGGCTGATGCAGGGCCGGCTAAGGCCGCCTTCCGCCGGGTTCCGGCACCCGATGTCAGGCGCTTGCTCGAGTCAGCGCTCGAAGTCACGGAGACGATCGCGAACCCCCCGGTCACCACGACCTTCCCGTCGTATCACGCCTTCATCAGGGCTCGCATCCGGACGTTGCCCCCGAGCCAGACCAACCCCGCCGGCCACCGCGGCTCAGCCACATCCGGCTGGGCGCCATCCGGCCCATCTCCATCGGGCTCAGCCCTTTCCGGCTGGGTTCCCTCCGGCTCCGCCCACCCGATGCCTGCGCTCCAGGGCTCGGCCTACGGCGGCTCTCTTCAGGCTTCCCGACAGCACAGCGACGGTGCGAACCCTGCCGTCGCGATCGGCCCAGGCGCCAGCCGCCGGCCGGTCTGGCGGCAGGACCGCAGGGCGATGCTCGTCGTGGAATTCCTCGCCTCGGACGAGGCCGAGGACCTCTCCGACCTGGAAGCGGCCAGCCGGTGCGCCGACTACATCATCGACTACGGATGCGATCAGGACTTCGGGCGCCCGCTCCGAGTCAGTCCGGCGAAACTTGAGACCTTTCTCCTCGACTGGCTCCCGCGCAAGATCATGCTGACCTCATCGGAGCAGCACGCGATGCCGCACGTACTGGTCGCCTGGTCCCGCTGGGCCGGCGCCAAGTCTGGCCTGGGCATGGCCGCGATCGGAAGCACGGTCGAGTCGGTATTCGACAGCATGCCGACCTTCAGCCGGGTCTACCGCGACCCGGCATCCTTCGGGCTCGAACCGGGCCTCGTGGCACGACTGCTGCCCGACCGCGACCTTGAAGCCTTGCCCCGTCGGGTGTTCGCCTTCGGCGTTCTCGAGGGCACATACCGCGGCACCAACCTGAGCAGCCTCGATCCCGCCAGCCCCGAGCACAGGCGAATCCTGCTGGCAGCGGACCACGACGGCCTGCCTGGCCAGGCCCCGAGTGCGGAGCACCTCGACCAGCACGTCGCGCTGGCCGAGCGGCTCTGGCACGGCGATCCGCCCGAGCTGTGGGAAGCGGCCCAGCGGCTGCTCGACCTGGGCTTGCCGCGACACGCTGTCGTGCATGCGCTGATCGACGCGATCCAGGCAGCGGGTCACGACGACAACGCGATCCGGCTGATACTGCACGAACTGCCGCCCGAACCCGACTGACCGCGCTCAGTCGGGTCAGCCGCCGATACCGCGATAAGCGGCCTCCAAGTCGGCGGCGGAGACTGTTGTCAGCTCCGCCGCGCTTGCCAGGTCACCTAGCTGGGCGACTCTCAGGTCACGGGACGCGCACGCCCGCTCGAACAGGGATCTGGCGAACCTGCCGTTGCCGAGCTCGTCGATACGTCCCTGCTCACACGCCTGCGTGAGGATGCGCTCGAGCACGGGAACCGCTTCGGGCGCGAAGCTGTCCCCGGCCTTGCCGGCGAATATCGTTGCGATCTTGAGCAGCTCGTCGGGCCCGTAGCTGGGAAAAGCGACCCTGACGCTGAAACGTGAGGCAAGGCCGGGGTTGGTGCGCAGGAACCTGCTCATGTCGTCGGTGTAGCCGGCCAGCACTATCACCAGCCGGTCCCGGTCGTCCTCGGCTCTCTTCAGCAACGTTGCCACCGCCTCGGCTCCGAAAGCGTCGCCGCCGGAGTAGCCGTCGTTGTAGAGCGAATAGGCCTCGTCGATGAAGAGCACACCGCCAAGCGCCGAGTCGATCAGCTTGTTGGTCTTGATCGCCGTCGATCCCAGGTGATCACCCACCAGGTCTGCCCGGTGCGCCTCGACGACGCCTGGCCGCACGAGCAGGCCGAGTGCCGCGAAGATCCTCGCCAGGATCCTGGCAACCGTCGTCTTGCCGGTACCCGGAGGCCCGGTGAAGACAAAGTGCCGGACTGGCGGCTGGCTGGTCAGCCCGTGCGCATCGCGCAGTCTCGCGACCCGCAGCTGCGCAGCGATTTCGTGTACTTGCCGCTTGACCGGTTCGAGCCCGACCAGTCCGTCGAGCTCTGCCAGCGCGCTCTCCAGCGTCGGCGTCTCGGCATAGCCGCGGTACCGGGAAGTCAGCTCGCCGTAGGCGTGCTCGAGGTCACCGGCCCCGAGCGTGACCAGGTCAGCGGGAGCAGGCTCGGCGGCAGCGGCCATGACCCGCACGTCCCTGGCCTGGCCGGCCCGCTCCAGCAAGGTGCGGACGAACCTGCCGTTGCCGAGCTCGTCTCCCAGCCTGCGCCTGCCGACTTCCTCGAACATGCGCCACAGCGCGGGCCGGGCCTGCGCGTCGATGAGCTCACCGCGCCGGGCAACGACGAGATCGGCGAGCTGGAGCAGTTCGGCCGGCGAGTATCCGCCGAACTTGATCCTGATGGCGAACCTCGACGCCAGGCCTGGATTGCTTGCCAGAAATGAGTCCATCTGCCGCTCGTAGCCAGCCAGGATGATGACCAGACGATCCCTGTCATCCTCGGCACGCTTCAGCAGTGCCTGAACGGCCTCGTTGCCGAACCTGTCGTTCTGCCCATCGCCTTCGTTCACCAGGCTGTATGCCTCGTCGATGAACAGCACGCCGCCGAGAGCGGCGTCGACCAATTCGTTGGTCTTGATCGCCGTGGCACCCAGGTACTCGCCGACCAGGTCCGACCGCTGGGCCTCGATCACGGTCGGCACGTCGAGCAGCCCGAAGGCGTAAAAGATCTTGGCGACGATCCTGGCTACGGCGGTCTTGCCAGTGCCGGGCGGCCCGAGGAACACGAAGTGCTGCATCGGCTTCTCGGCACCGATGCCAGCCAGCGCCCGCCTGCGGGCTGCCTCGATCGAGGCAGCGATCGACCTGACCTGGTCCTTGACCGCGATGAGGCCGATCATCTCGTCGAGTTCGGCCATGGCTTCCTCGACCGTAATCGCCGGCGGCTCGGCCACGCCGCGGTAATCGGCGCGGTCGCCACCTGCCTGTCCGGCTCCGGCGGAGCCCTGTCCAGGCCGGCCGGCACGTCCTGCGGCCGTCAGGCGCCCGCCGTCCAGGTCGGCCACCGGCCGCCCGTTCGCACCCAGCCTGCCTCCTGGTCGTCCAGCGCCCGCCTGACCGGGACGACCGCCCTGCCCGGGCCGGCCAGCACCCGCCGCGACAGCACCACTACCACCACCGCCAGCCGCACCGCCCGCCCCGCCACCGCCCGGCCCGCCACCGCCCGGCCCGCCACCGCGGGGCGGCTGAGGCGACAGCCAGTTGGCTGGCGCGCCCGTCGCGCCGCCGCGTACCTGTTGCGCACGGTCGGTCTGCCTGCTGTCCTGCCACGCCTTAGCCAGCCGCCAGCCCAGCACAACGCAGGCGACCAGCCACGCGAGCCCTGGGCCGATGAATGAGCGGCCTGAGTCAATTAGCCGGAACAGCGCGATCCCAGGCACCAGCCCGAGCAGCAGCGCCCAGGCCACCGTCCGGCACGGCGGGTACCAGCGGCCGAGCGTCCCCGCATGGGCGGCGAACGCCACCGCGAGCGGCAGCACAAGCAGTGCGTAGCGCGGATTCGTCTCCCAGTGCGCCAGACCGGAAACCAGGACGAAACCCCACAGTGTCACGGACGCCGTGGCCCAGGCTGATCTGCTGCCCGAGATGATGGCGTACGGTGCCAGCGCCAGCGCTACCGGGAACCCGAGCAGGCAGCATGCGATCAGGATGAGCAGTCTGAGCGGCAAGGGGGCCGCGTCGTAGCCGCGGCGGACACGGTCGATGCCGCTACGCACCGGCCCGCGGCCGGTCGCGGACAGTGATCCGTCCGTAGGCGGCATCTCGCTCCCTTACAGCGCTTACTTGTATAGCGCATTACCGCACGCTTGCGCAGATGACATCCAGATGGGATATCAACATCCGGCCCAGGCAAATCTATTCTCACTGATAACCTGCGCGCTCGCACCAGGACACGGCCGTTTCCTGGCACCCGGCTTTCTCCCGCCACCCCGCATCCTGGCGCAGCGCCCTCCTGGCACGACGCAGCGGAGCTGGGCAACCTCGCCCTCGCAGCCTCGCCGCTGCGCTCTCACCGTTGCGCCGCATGCGGCCATACCGGCATTATGGCCACGCACTTTGTCATAGTCGGAGCTAGGCGGGCAGCCGGTACCGCTCGGGACATCAGCAGGCGCGACGCCGGAAGTCCGGGGATGTGCCTGGGACCCAGCGAACCTGGCCGGCCGCGTCAACGGCGAGGTCGACAGCAAGCTAGCGGCAGGGAGAACGCAATGGAGCGGATCGAGGCCGAACTGCTGATTCCAGGCAGCGGTGAACCGGTCAGGGACGGTGTCGTCGTCCTCGACGGGCCGGTGATCAGCTACGCCGGACCGGCTCGCGGAGCCCCGGCCACCCCAGGCGCCCTGGTGTACCGGACCGAGACCGTCATGCCAGGAATGTGGGACTGTCACGGCCACTTCCTCGGCTCGCGCGACCTCAACCTCGACAAGCTTCCGGTCGAGCCGGTAGCGCTACGCGCGGCTCGGTGCGCTCGCGATCTGACCAGTGCGCTCGACGCCGGGATCACGTCGGTGCGCGAGGTCGGCGGCATGGGGGTGTACCTGGCCAGGGCGGTCGCCGAAGGCGTGCTCGACGGGCCGACCATTTACGCGGCAGGCTCGATTCTCAGCACGACCGGCGGCCACGCCGACCTGCATTCCTACCCGCTGGCATGGGTGACCGACTTCGGGCACCATCTCGGCGAACTGCGGCTCGCCGACGGCACGGCCGAGTGCATGCGCGCGGTGCGTGAGCAGCTGCGCAAGAACGCCAAGGTCATCAAAATCTGCGCGTCCGGCGGAGTGATGTCCGAAGTGGACGACCCCATTCACCAGCAATTCACAGTGGCCGAAATGAAGGTAATCGTGGAAGTCGCCGGACTGGCCGACCGGGTCGTCGCGGCGCATTGCCACGGCAAGCCTGGCATCATGGCCGCGATCGACGCCGGCGTCCGTACCATCGAGCACGGCACTTACCTGGACGACGAAGCCTGCGACGCGATGCGTGAGGCAGGCACCATCCTCGTCCCGACCAGGACGATCGTCGAAGACATCATGGCGAATCTGGATGCCGTGCCGGATTACGCCGCCGCGAAGCTCACCGCGATCGCGCACACTCATGCCGAGGCCGCCGCACGGGCCATCGAGCGTGGCGTGACCATAGCGATGGGCACCGACATCGGGGTGACCGGCCCGGACCGGCCAAATTCCTGGGGCGGCAACGGAGCCGAAGTCGTCCACCTAGTCAAGCTCGGAATGACGCCGCTGCAAGCGATCGAGGCAGCCACGGCGACCGCGCCGGGGACGCTAGGCCCGCAGGCGCCACGCAGCGGCAAGCTCGCCGCCGGCTACGACGCCGACGTGCTCACGGTGGGCGCCGACCCGCTGGCGGACATCTCCGTTCTCGGCCGTCCTGAGCACATCACCGGCGTGTGGACCGCAGGCCGCCGGGTAAAAGGCTAGAACGCCCAATACAAAAGTCCCGGCTGCATAGGGCCGACACTATCGGAATACGCTGGCGTCGCCGTCGTCCCCTCGTCAACAATTATCCGGTAAGCCGCTGCTGCGGCTTGTGCATTAGTCGGCAGGACTGGCACATCACCGGTTAAAAGGGGGCGGTTGGATGGATGGCGCGCTCAGCTCAAGGCGCGTGCTTGCCCGCCGCGCGGCCACGGCGGCCGCGGCAATTGCGGCCATGTTGCTGCTGGCTAGCTCAGCGTCCGCGTCGGTTCCGGCTCGCCCGGCCGCAGGACGCAGCCTGCAGACGCTGTTCGGCACGGTACGCGTCTTCGCCAGGGCGTCCAGCCATGCGTCGATCAGGGCAAAGCTGAAAGACGCCGGGACCGGCGTCAGCGTGACCTGCTGGACGACCGGCACCGATTACAAGGGCATGCCGATCTGGTATCAGATCTCGGCACCGGCCGCTGGCTATATTCCCGCGTTCAACGTTGACGCGCATTTCTCGCCGGCAGCGGGCGTGCCACATTGCCTTACCCCGGCATTTAGCGCGCAGTTCTATTCGCTTGAGGTCAACCTGCGCATCCGACGCAGACCATCGACCGGAGCTACCATCACCGGTTATCTCGTCAGCGTGGGCAGCAAAGTCAAAGTCGACTGCTTCGTCACGGGGAACCCTATCTTCGGCGACGCCATCTGGTATCACTCCCGGTACCCCGCGATTGGCTACGTGACCGGGCGATTCCTCAACACGGGCGGCGATCCCGCACCCGGTGTCCCCCGCTGCTGACCATCCCCTCGTCCCCTCATCCCCCTCCCCGCACCCGCACCCGCACCCGCACCCGCACCCGCACCCGCACCCCGCATCGATGGCCCATCGGTGCTGCTATTACGTCACCAACGGGCCATCGGTGCGGCTGGCGAGTCGGGTGAGTCGGTACGGAAACAGGCGATGGGGCTGGCCCAAGCCTTGGGTCAGCCCCATCGCAACCTGGTGGTAGTGGGGAAGAGCACTCATTCGGATGATGCGGTACTCCCCCGTCGGCGGTGCCTCGTGGCGCGGTAGGCGTCCACGGCCTTCCGGGAGCTGCGTCCAAATGCCATCCGCGCCCCGGGCTGAATCCCGGCGACCGCGCCGCGCGGTCCTGGGCAGGGCTCTGCCCAGGAAACAGCCGGCACCCGGTGTCCCACGCTGCTGACCATCCCTCAGCCCCTCGACCCCTGCCCCGCACCCGCTCCCTTCCCCGCACCGCGCACCCGCGCCCGCGCCCGCACCCTTCCCCGCACCGCGCACCCCGCACCCGCACCCCGCATCGATGGCCCATCGGTGCTGCTATTACGTCACCAACGGGCCATCGGTGCGGCTGGCGAGTCGGGTGAGTCGGGTGAGTCGGTATGGAAACAGGCGATGGGGCTGGCCCAAGCCTTGGGCCAGCCCCATCCGCAACCGCAACCTGGCGGCTAGCTGCAGCCGCTGGTGGAGCCGCAGCCCTCGCAGACGTAGCAACTGCCAGCCGGGCGCATCTTAGTTCCGCAGGTCAGGCAGAGCGGGGCATCGGCGACCCGACCCTGGTGCGACTCGATCAGCTCCGTCGAGCTTCGCGGTGCGGCGAGCGAGCCTGCCGTGATGTTGCGTTCTGGCTGGTGATGTTCCCCGGCTCGGGCCACTGGCTTCAGTCGCTCTCTGGGCACCGACTGGGCCAGTTCCTCGGGGTCGACCTCCTCGCCGCTGCCGGCCTGATCACCGTCGAGGGCGGCCGAACGCTCGGCGACCGACAGGATGCCCAGGTCAGCCCGCTGCTCATAGGGCAGATGGTCGAGCGCCAGCCGTCGGAAGATGTAGTCCATGACCGAGCTGACCATCCTGATGTCCGGGTCGTCGGTGATCCCAGCCGGCTCGAACCGCATGTTTGTAAATTTCGCAACATAGGACTCCAGCGGAATGCCGTACTGGAGACCGACGGAGATCGCGATCGAGAACGCGTCCATCACGCCCGCCAGCGTCGAGCCTTGCTTGCCCAGCTTGAGAAACACCTCGCCGACTCCGTCGTCCGGGTAGGTCGACGCGGTCATGTACCCCTCGGAACCGGCCACCGAGAACCGGGTCACCGTCGCCGACCTCTTCCTGGGCAGCCGACGCCGGACCGGCCGCGCCGGGTGCGGCACCGCCTGCCCGGCCGCCTGCCCGGCCGCCTGCCCGATCGGCTCAGCCGTGGCCGACGCAGCGGACATCGTGGCCTGCTCCTGCTTGGTCTTGGCCACCGAGAGCGGCTGACCCACCTTGCAGTTGTCACGGTAGATGGCCAGTGCCTTGAGGCCGAGCTTCCAGCCCTCGAAGTAGATCTTCTCGATGTCCTCGATGGTGGCGGTCTCTGGCAGGTTGACCGTCTTGCTGATCGCCCCGGAGAGTGCCGGCTGGACGGCGGCCATCATCCGGACGTGACCCATCGGGCTGATCGAGCGTTCCCCCATCGCACAGTCGAAGACCTCGTAGTGCTCGGCCTTCAGACCGGGCGCGCCGACGACGTGGCCGTGCTCTGCGATGTACTCGACGATCGCCTCGGCCTGTTCCGGCTGGTACCCGAGGTTCTTCAGCGCGCGCGGCACGGTCTGGTTGACAATCTGCATCGACCCGCCGCCGACCAGCTTCTTGAACTTCACAAGCGCCAGGTCCGGCTCGACACCAGTGGTGTCGCAGTCCATCATAAGCCCGATAGTTCCGGTCGGAGCAAGCAATGAGGCTTGCGCATTCCTATATCCGTTTTCTTCACCCAATTTCAAGCATTCCTGCCAGGCCTTGTTGGCGGCGGCCAGGATCGCCTCGTCCTTGCCGGCCGGCTTGGTCATCGCCTGACTTGCCGCCGCGTGCTTGACCATGACCCGCTTGTGCGCCGTGGCGTTGCGGGCGTACCCGTCGTATGGCCCGACCACGGCTGCCAGCTCGGCTGACCGTCGGTACGCCGTCCCGGTCATCAGCGAGGTGATCGCCGCGGCGATCGCCCGGCCGCCCTGGGAGTCGTAGGCGTGCCCAGTCGCCATCAGCAGCGCGCCGAGGTTGGCATAACCGATGCCGAGCTGGCGGTACGCCCGGGTCGTCTCGGTGATCTTCTCGGTCGGGAAGTCTGCGAAGCAGATGGAGATGTCCATCGCCGTGATGATCAGCTCGGTGATCGCCTGGAACCGCTGCACGTCGAACGTATCGTCGTCCCGCAGGAACTTGAGCAGGTTGATGCTCGCCAGGTTGCAGGACGAGTTGTCCAGGTGGACGTACTCCGAGCAGGGGTTACTCGCAGTGATCCGGCCCGATTCCGGGCAGGTGTGCCAGTCGTTGATCGTGTCGTCGTACTGGATGCCCGGGTCGGCGCACTCCCAGGCCGCCTTCGCCATGCTGGCGAACAGATCTTTGGCCTTGACCCGCTTGACGACTTCGCCGGTCTGGCGGGCCAGCAGGTCGAAGTCGGTGCCGGATTCCACCGCCCGCATGAACTCGTCGGAGACCCGGACGGAGTTGTTGGCGTTCTGGTACTGGACGCTGTTGATGTCCTTGCCGCCGAGGTCCATGTCGTAGCCGGCGTCGCGCAGGACCCGGATCTTCTCTTCCTCGCGCGCCTTGGTCTCGATGAACTCCTCCACGTCGGGATGGTCCACGTCGAGCACGACCATCTTCGCCGCGCGCCTGGTGGCGCCGCCCGACTTGATCGTCCCGGCCGAGGCGTCAGCGCCGCGCATGAACGAGACCGGGCCGCTGGCCGTGCCTCCGGAGGCGAGCAGTTCCTTGCTGGAGCGGATCCGGGACAGGTTGACACCGGCACCAGAACCGCCCTTGAAGATCAGGCCCTCCTCGCGGTACCAGTCCAGGATCGACTCCATCTGGTCGTCAACGGCGAGGATAAAGCACGCAGAAACCTGCCAAGGTGATGAAGTGCCCACGTTGAACCAGACCGGGGAATTGAAACTGAAGATCTGGTGAACAAGGGCATGGGTCAGCTCGTGCTCGAAGATCTGCGCGTCGGCCTCGGCGGCGAAATAGCCGTGTTTGCGGCCAGCCTCGCCATAGGTACTGACGACCCGGTCTATCAGCTGCTTCAGGCTCCACTCCCGCTGCGGCGTGCCCACGGCGCCCCGGAAGTACTTGGTGGTCACGATGTTCGCGGCGTTGACCGACCAGAAGTCGGGGAACTCCACGCCGTGCTGCTCGAAGTTGACCGAGCCGTCTCGCCAGTTGGTCATGACAACGTCGCGGCGTTCCCACGTCAGCTCGTCGTAGGGGTGCACACCCTCGCGGGTGTAGATGCGGCGGATCCGCACACCTTCGCGGGCGTCCTTGCCGTTCTTGGCCGATGACCCGCTCGCCGTCTCGGTCATGTTTCCCCCTTCGGAATCACCGCGGATTCCCTTACGGGCCGCTGCCAGCCCTTGCTTCCGATGATGTCAGTTGCCGTCCGGCCGTAACCGGCCGGCTACGTGCTGTTCCTGCCGTCAGAAGTCCACTCCGCCACCAGGTCGGCCCGGGCGTGCCCGCGTGGCGCACGGGGCGCAGAGCGTTCGCCGCCTGCCTCGCCCACCTCGTCGTGCCAGTTCTCGTCACGCTTGGAGCGCAGGGCAGCGATCTCAGCTTCGAAATCCGCCAGTGACTCGAATCCCCGGTACACCGACGCGAACCGCAGGTACGCGACCTCATCTAGCGCCCGCAGCGGGGCGAGAATGGCCAGGCCAACCTCGTGCGAGGGAACCTCGCCGAGTCCGCGCGACCTGATCGCGTCCTCGACCCGCTGGGCCAGGACGGCTAGCTGGTCCTCCGTGACCGGCCTGCCCTGGCAGGCACGGCGGACACCGCGCACGATCTTGTCCCGGTTGAACGGCTCGGTGACGCCGCTGCGCTTGGCGACCATGAGGATCACGGTCTCCTGGGTGGTGAACCGCTTGCCGCACTCCGGGCACGACCTGCGGCGGCGGATCGCGGCGCCGTCCTCGGCCGTCCTGCTGTCGATCACCCGGGAGTCGGGGTGCCGACAGTACGGACAGTACACGCGATCACCCCCTGCGACCCGGTATGACCCAAATCAAGCTTGATCACAAGTTGTAGAAGAACTACAGTCTTGTAACTACTAGATATTGTGGTCCAACATGCCGCCTGGCGCAACTGACTTCGGCAGAGGGACGGTTAGCCGCAGGCCGACCAGACCCGCGGGGCAGGGGCAATGGCCTGGTAGCCAGCGGGCGGGCCGGATGACGGGACCGGTCAATCCGGCCACATCGCCGGCGTGTCGCGAAGACCCGTCGCGACCGAGCGGTCAGCGCTGCTCTGGCCGGAAGGAGAACAGAGGCCCGTCCGCGCTACCGGCTGCGCCGGGCCGGCGGGTACGGAGCCGGTGCACCCCGACACCGGTCATGAAACCGGTATCTAGTCCGTCGAAAGCCACCTCGTCGAAGCCGTTCTCGGCGAACCACGCCCGCATCAGCGGCGTCACGTCCGGCGGGCGGCGATGCCTGGTCCAGATAACGGTTGCGCCATCGGCGCACAGTGCCGCCGCCGCGTCGACAGTGTGCTTGATGTCACCGTCGCTGACGTTGCCGAAAATGCCGCACAGCAGCAACACGTCCGCGGGCAGGGCGTCGGCGAAGCCGGCTACCTGGCTCGCGTCCGCGTGCCGTACCTCCACCTGCACGAGCCCGGCGTCAGCAGCGCGCTGCCTGGCGATCTCCGCGTTCCGGGCGTCTGCCTCCACCAGCAGTGCCAGGACGTCGTCACGACGGGCGTGGCCCGGCAGCACGCCGAAGACGTCATGGCCCTGCCCAGCGCAGAGGCTGACCAGTCGGACCCGGCCAGGCGGAGCCCGGTCAATCGCCGCCGCCAGGTGCCACTTGACCCGTCCCAGCCGGGCGCTCAGCGACGATGCAGGATCGTCGTACGCCTGATGCCAGGCGACCCAGTCCTTCACTGGTTCATCATGCGGGAGTCCGGAAGATCAGCGACCAGCCGGCCGCCACGAACACGGCCACAGCCTGATACGGGTCGTCGGTTGCCAGAATCGGAGTCAGCATCGGCCCATTATCGCGCTGAACCGGCTACCACAACGGCCGGAGCGGGCCCGCCGGGCTGACACGCGTGAGGTCGTCCCGGATAGCCAGGAGGCGGCTCTCCGGCGGCTCGTGCTCGACCCAGTCTTCTCGTGCTCGACCCAGTCATAATGAGCACGTGCGAACTGCCGCCGTACAGGCCCTGGTGCTAGTCGACGTCCAGAACGCGTTCGTGACCGGGGCGGACGCGGTCCCCGATGCGGCCGACCTCCTCGCCGCCGTGGGCCTGATGCTGACGCAGGCCAGGCGGGCGGGGAGCCTGGTCATCCAGTTGCAGAACGACGGCCGGCCAGGGACGCCCGACGAGCCAGGTCAGCCGGGCTGGGCGCTGCATTTAGCGCCAGCCGAGCACGAAGCGGTCATCCGCAAAGCGCACGACGACGGCTTCCGCGGCACCGCGCTGGCCGAACTCCTCGCCGAGCGAGGAGTGGCCAGGATCGCCGTCGCCGGCCTGATGTCCGAGATGTGCCTCGCCGCGACGGCGCGGTCCGCCCTGGACCGAGGGCTTGGCGTAGTCCTCCCCCACGATGCGCATGCTACTTGCGACATCCCGGCGGTCCCCTGGTACGGCCAGGGAGTCCCGGCTACGATCGCCGCCCGGGTGGCGGAATGGTCGCTGGGCGATGAGATCGAGCTGGTCGCGAGCGCGCACAGCGTAGAGTTCACGCAGCTGGAACAGCCACAGCGCCCGGCTCACGCCGATCGCGGCGAACCCCGCAAGGTTTCCTTCGATCTCCCGGGGTATGCGCGCCGGTCCCGCGAAGGTCCGTGTTTCGTGTGCGCGATCCTGGCCGGGCACCCGGACTATTCGCGTCACCTCGTCTACGAGGACGACGACACGATCGCGTTCCTCGCGGACCCGGGGACCCTGCTCGGCTACTGCCTGGTGGCACCCAAGCGCCACGTCGAAAGCTGGGTGAACGACCTGACCGAGGCGGAATACCTGGCTCTGCAGGCCGTCGTGCACCGCGTCGCCAGGGCAGTCGAGGCCACCGTGCCCACCGAGCGGATGTACTCACTATGCCTGGGCAGTCAGCAAGGCAACGCCCACCTGCACTGGCACGTCGCGCCGCTGCCGCCGGACGTGCCCTACGAGCGGCAGCAGTTCCAGGCCCTGATGGCGGAGAACGGCGTACTCGACCTTGCCGATGCCAGCCGGGAAGCCCTGGCGCGGGAAATCAGGAGCCATATCGAGCGGGACGGCCGTTGAGCACACGCAGGTTCGCTGCGCCCGAGCAGCTAGCCGAGGTAGCACGCTCAGCGTTCGGAAGCGGCCGTCGGCTCGTCAGCGTGACGCGGTTGCCGGACGGCAGTAAGAAGGGCGTGTACCGGCTCGCTTTCGCGGATGGATGGTCCGCGATCGCCTATGTCTGGAATGCGGCGGAGAACTACTGGCCGGCTCCGCCGCAGGGACCTGGGCCGGATCGCGCGGACCCGTTCGCCGAGGCCAGCGGCGTCGACCTGTTCGAGGCGAGCAGCGATTACCTGAGCGCTGCCGGGGTGCGCACACCGCGGGCCTACCTGCTCGACCGGAGCGGTAGCAGTTATCCGGCCGACCTCGCGCTGGTCGAGGATGTGCGCGGCGGAACCCTGGAGGCGATGCTCCGCCGTGATCCGCAAGCCGCTGAGCGGGTTCTGGTTCGGCTCGGCGAGTATCTCGACGTGATGCGCCAGCACCGCGGACCGCGCCCAGGCAAGCTAGCGCTGATCGGCGGCGAAGCTCACGACGGCATTCCGGACCGGCCATGTGAACAGTTCGTGCTCGACCGGGCACTCGGTGACCTCGCCGAGGCAGCTAGCCGGGTCGACCGCGTCGCGGCGTGCCGCGACCAGCTGGACGACGTCGTGCGCGGGCTCGCGGCTGCCGTCCGCCCGCGTGCGGAGCTCGGGCTGATCCACGGTGAGCTCGGGCCCGATCACGTGCTCGTGGCCAACGATGGCCAGCCGGTGCTGATCGACGTGGAAGGCGCTATGTTCTTCGACGTCGAGTGGGAGCACGTATTTTTGCGACTTCGGTTCGGCGAGCACTACCGGTGGCTAGCCACCGAGGGCCTGGATCAGCAGCGGCTGCGCTTCTATGCGCTCGCGATGCATCTCTCGCTGGTGGCCGGGCCGCTACGGCTGCTGGACGGCGACTTCCCTGATCGAGCGGTCATGCTGGAAATCGCGGAGTACAACCTTGAGCGAGCGCTGACGTTCCTGGCCGCGGGCGAATCGGGCTAGAACACGCGCTCGCACCCTCAGCTCGGGCGTACGACCTGGTCCGCAGGCCCACCCACGAGCACCCCGGGGTTCAGCACGCCGGCTGGATCGAGCGCCGACTTAGCTCCGCGCAGCGCCAGAGCGAACGGGTCAGGACGCTGCCGGTCATACCAGGGCCGGTGGTCCCGGCCGACCGCGTGATGGTGCGTGATGGTGCCGCCTGCCGCGAGGATCGCATCGGACGCGGCCTGCTTGATCGCACCCCACTGAGCTACCTCCGCGCCACGCCGGGCGGCACCGAGCACCGTGTAGTACGGCGCCGCGCCATCCGGGTAAGCGAAGGCGAGCCGGCAGGTGACCTTGGCCTGGCCGCATTCGGCTTGCGCGGCTTGCAGAGCCGCGCCATAAACGGCCTCGTGAAATCCGGCGAACTTGTCCCAGGTGATCGCGGTCTCGAACGTTTCAGCGATGATGCCCATGGCTGGATAGGCGTTGCGCAAGTAGGGCATGCGCAGGAACGTGTCTCGCCATTGCCTGGCCTGCCGGTCGCCGGCTCTGTCCTTCACCTCGTCCCAGCTGCCGCCTCCGGCACCCGCGATGGCCAGGGCGGCGTCCAGCAGCGGGCGGACCGGGTGATCAGCCGACTCGAAGCCGAGGACCAGATGAGCATGACGGCCATCACCGCCGCCGGCTAGCGCAGCCTCGGCCGGGTCGAGCAGCCGGCAGGCCGCCGGATAAAGCCCGGATGCGACGATCTGACGCACGACCTCCGCCCCTTCGGCGAACGAGGGCAATCGCACGGTCACGCTGGCCCGGTAGAAGGGCGGTCGCTGGATCCGGACCCAGGCCTGGGTGATCACGCCGAGGATGCCTTCCGAGCCGAGCAGCATCCGGTCAGGAGAGATCCCGGCACCAGAACCCGGCAGCCGTCGCGACTCCCACACCCCGCGTGGCGTGATCGCACGCACGGATTCCACGAAGTCGTCGATGTGGGTGTGCAAGGTGGCGTAGTGCCCGCCGGCCCTCGTCGCGATCCAGCCGCCGAGCGTGGAGAACTCCCAGGACTGCGGGAAATGCCGCAAGGTCCAGCCGGAGCGCGCGAGTTGCTCGTTGATCACCGGGCCGGCGGCTCCCGCCTGGATGAGCGCCGCCCCCGATACCTCGTCCACCGCGAGTACCCGGTCCAGCCTCGTCATGTCCAGGCAGACCGTGCCGGAGTAGCCGTCGCCGACTTCGGGCGTCACCCCGCCGGTCACGCTGGTCCCGCCACCGTAGGGGATCAGGGCGGCGCCCTCCGATTCGCACCAGGCGAGCAGGTCCGCGATGTCGGTCTCGCTGGCCGGCCAGGCGACGAAGTCAGGCACGTGCTCCAGCCGGCCGCGGAACGCGCTGATCAGGTCCTGGTAGGACTGCCCGTGCGCGTGCCTGGCGCGGTCGGCTGCGTCCGCCGAGCAGATGGCGGCGAGGGCAGCGGGCGGCTGGAGCGCCGGTGCCGGAAGGCTGATCGCGTCCAGCGGGACTGGCTCCTCCAGAACGGTGGCCTCGCCGAATCCGAGGTGATCGGCCAGCACGCGCGCGAGCGCACGCAGCTCCTCGCCGGCGAGGACTTCGTCGGCAAAACCCCAGGCCCAATGGCTGCGTTCGCGGTTCGGAATGGATGGCTCGGCCATAGCACCATTGTGCCGGGTTAACCTGGCGTGGTGGCCGACCGCACCAGATATCCATGACCAGAACAGCCGACGTCTACCAGGGGTTCGCGGCGTCCGAGGCACGCGGCTACTGCCCTCCCTACGAAGAGCTCGCCCGGGGAGTTGCGGCTGATGACCGGCTGCTGAGGCTGATCGAGGAGTTGCCCGAGCCAAGCCGCCAGCCCAACCTGCTGTTCGCCGCGACCCGGTATCTGGGCGGGCCCGTCACCGATGGTTACGCCGCTTTCGCGGACTGGGCGCTCGCGCGCTGGTACGAGGTGCGCGCCACCATGCTGGAGCGAAAGACCCAGACGAACGAACCGGGCAGGTGCGCATCGTTGCTACCGGTGCTCACCGCGCTGCCGCAGCCGCTCGCCCTGATCGAAGTCGGGGCATCCGCAGGCCTCTGCCTGTACCCGGACAAGTACGAGTACCGCTACGACGATCGCACGCCGATCGGCCCGGCAGACAGTCCCGTCAGCCTGGCATGCCAGACCAGCGGGCCGGTTCCGTTCCCCGCCGACCCGCCGGTCGTCGTATGGCGGGCCGGGGTGGACCTGAACCCGCTCGACGTCCGGGACGAAAGCGAGTTGCGGTGGCTGGAGAGCCTGATCTGGCCTGGCCACGACAATCGGCTGGACCGGCTGCGCAGAGCGGCCGAGATAGCAGCCGCCGAGCC
Source organism: Streptosporangiaceae bacterium (assembly GCA_035533915.1). Lineage (GTDB taxonomy): Bacteria > Actinomycetota > Actinomycetes > Streptosporangiales > Streptosporangiaceae > Chersky-822. The sequence continues at coordinate 116,591 of DATLSX010000038.1, read as the reverse complement.
CCCGCTTCTCGTCCGGGGCGATCTCAACGAGGTCGTCGCTGACCTGGTCAGTCGGGCCCCGGCCGGCGCCACGCCCGTCGTCTTCCACAGCGCGGTCCTCGCCTACCTGCCTGAGCCTGCCCGGGACCGGTTCACGCAGACTATGCGGTCGATCCCGGCCCGCTGGATTTCCAATGAAGGCAGACGCGTGCTGCCGACGGTCAGCGCGCGGCTCGCGGCGGCCAATCGCCGGCTACCGCAGGACCGGGCGGTCTTCGTGACCGCTCTGGATGAGGAACCGCTGGCTCTGGCTGGTCCGCACGGTCAGTCGCTCGACTGGCTGCCGAGCTGAGGCCGCCGGTGGTGACGCTGCCTGACGTTCGCGCCTGGGCGCTGGCCTTGCCCCGCACCGAAGAGCACCTGATCCGGGACTACGTCAAGTTCCGGGTCGGGCGGATCGTCTACGCGACGGTCTCACCGGACGAGACGGTCCTGGGCTTCGGCTTCCCGCGCGAGGAGCGGGCGGCGCTCATCGCCGCGGAGCCAGGCAAGTTCTTCCTGGAGCGCATGAGCGATCAGCGCTACCACTGGATCGATGCGCGCATGCCGGCCCTGAGTCCGGCCGAGGCACGCGAGTTCATCACGGACGCCTGGCGGATGGTCGTGCCCAAGCGTGTCGCAGCGGGGATCACGGCAGTCGAGTTGCCCGTGCGCCGGGCCGGCGTGCGCCCGCCTGCGGGTCGCGGGTAAACCAGGTCCAGCCCGTGAGGACAGCGACAGACCGAGCACAGCCGCCGACGGCAACGGGAACCGCGCGAGCAGACGCGCCAGCAGCGCCAGCCCGAGAGCGGCGAGTACCACTAGCCCGCCCACAGCAACCAGCAAGCCGACGATGATGACAGGGATCACTAGTCAGATCCCGGCAGCACCGATGAGCGATCCGATGCCGTAGGTGACGGCCATGGCGAGCGCGCCGCCAATGACGTTGCGCAGGATAGCCGGGCCGCGCCTGGCCTGGCCCAGGGCGGCGCCGGTGGCGCCGGTGATAACTAGGGCAGCTAGTACCGCCGCAACCGTCACGGCCACCCGGGCGGCCGCGGGCACTAGCGTGATGGCCAGCAACGGCAGCAGCGCGCCGACAGTGAACGACAGGAAGCTGGCCCCGGCGGCGTGCCAGGGATTCGCAAGCTGCTGCGGATCTATGCCCAGTTCCGCCTCCGCGTGGGCCGCCATCGCGTCGTGCTCAGTCAACTGCCCTGCGACTTGCCTGGCTAGCCCGGGCGTCAGCCCCTTCGCCTCGTATAGCTGCGCGAGCTCGGCGAGCTCAGCTTCCGGCGACTCCGCGAGCTCCCGCCGCTCTAGCGCAAGCAGGGCTCGTTCGGAGTCCCGCTGGCTGCTCACCGACACATATTCACCGGAAGCCATCGCCAGTGCGCCTGCGAACATCCCAGCGAGGCCAGCGGTGAGAATCACCGTCTTGGAGGACGTCGCTCCGGCCACTCCCACGACGAGTCCGGCGGTGGACACGACACCATCGTTGGCACCCAGAACCGCCGCGCGCAGCCAGTTCAGCCGGGTAGCCATTGCTCCGCTGTGCGCTTCGCCGTGCTCCGGAGGCCCGCCGCCGGTACCCGCCGTCAAGTCACCGCCGTGCGAGTCAGCCGACCGCCCAGCGGCGTCGCCGCTGCCCTGCCGATCCGAGCCCTGAGTCACCTGGTCCCCTCAGTCGTCACGCTCCCAGCGTCACGGACTGGTCAGGTCCGGGCCACGGCCCGAGGTCCGCCGCACCAGGGACGTTCGGCCCGGCACCTGACCAGCCCGCCGCGGCCCCAACGGAACCCGGTCAGGCCGGTGAGGTCAGCTACGCGGCATCCACAGGACCTGACCAGCCTGAATTGTGGTATCAGCCAGCGAGTTGTCGTCGACGATCTCTGAGATGATCACCCGCGGGTCGGCAGCAGGGTCCGCCTGGACGGCAATGCTCCACAGGGTCTGGCCTGCCCGCACCTGCACCCGCCGCAGCGAATGGTCCGACGGAACGCCGCCCTGCACGTGGCTCGATGCCTGTGCCTGGCTGGCGACGGCGAGCCAGAGCAGGCTGACCGTCGTCGCCGCTCCGATCACCACGAGGACAGCGACCACGATGCGGCCCCGCCTGGTCAGCCGGATCGGCGCGGGCTTGGACCGCACCGGTCGCACGGCCACTGACCGGTCGGCTTCCGGCCGGGCCGGGCCGGGCAGCGGTATCGCCTGATCGCCTGAGCCATCTTCAGACGCACCCGCTCGCGCGTCCGCAGGCGACGCGCCACCGGGCTCGACGTTCCCGACCGTACCTGTCCGGCGGAGCCGGGTCCGGTAAGAGGTACGGGAGAACAGCAACGTGACGTCAGGCCTGATCCTGGCATCGAGCTTCGCTTCGGCCGCGCTTGTCATACTCATCTGCGTGCCTCCTCCTAGCGAACGACAGTTCGATCGTAACCACGTTCGATCGTTAAAACGTTCGATCGAACGAACATGCGATTGTTATACCGCAGGGGTCCGACACTTTCGAACACGTGTCGAACAGATGTTTGATGTGGTCGCCGCTAGGCGCTAGCGTCAGCCCTGAGATAAAGCCATAGCCATCGACCGGAGGCCGGGATGAACCGTGAGCCAGAAAATGGAGGGATGCTTGGGGAGCACACACCTCGAGGCCAGGCGCGAGGCGGGCAATCCGTCATGAGCGATGACCCGCCAGCCGACCGGGGCGCGCGCGAGGCAGGCGGCCGACCACGAGGACGACCCGGCAGGAAGCCGCGGGGCAGCGTGCCCGTGACTGTGCCCGATCTACCCGACCAGCCGGATCCCGACCACGTGCTCACCTGGCGGCAGCGCAAGGTGTTGCAGGTCATCCGCGAGTCGGTGCAAAAGCGCGGCTACCCGCCGTCGATGCGGGAGATCGGCGAGGCCGTCGGACTGACGAGCACGTCCAGCGTCTCTTACCAGTTGTCGACCTTGCAGAACAAGGGCTACCTACGCCGCGATGCCGGCCGGCCGCGCACCGTTGAGGTCCGGCTGCCAGGACATCCGGCGGTCCGCCCTGACGCTGGTTTCGATGAGGACATGGCCATGGACATCACGTCGCAGGAGGCTGCGTACGTCCCCGTAGTCGGCCGGATCGCGGCCGGCGGCCCGATCCTCGCCGAGGAGTCGATCGAGGACATCTTCCCGCTCCCGCGGCAGCTGGTCGGCGAGGGCACGCTGTTCCTGCTGAAGGTAGTCGGCGACTCCATGATGAACGCAGGCATCGTCGACGGGGACTGGGTAGTGGTGCGGCAGCAGCCTGTCGCCGAGAACGGCGACATCATCGCAGCCATGATCGAAGGCGAGGCAACCGTCAAGACCTTCAAGCGCTCTGGTAACCATGTCTGGCTGATGCCGCACAATCCGGCCTATACCCCGATTCCGGGTGACGAGGCCGAGATCCTCGGCAAGGTCGTTGCTGTCCTGCGCAGGGTCTGAGGTACCCGGCAGTGAAGCGCCAGACGATCAGCAGCCGAGCGCTGTCACTCCGGGACGGGCACGACGTTGACCAGCTTCGGGGCACGCACGATCACGGTCTTGATCCCGCGCCCGGCCAGTGCCCTGACGACACCCGGTGCCGCCAGGGCCAGCTCACGCAGTCTGTCCTCGGCGATTCCGGGCGGCACCTCCAGCCGGTCCCGTACCTTGCCGTTGACCTGCACGACACACGTGACCTGATCCTGAACCAGCAGCGCTGGCTCGGCGACCGGCCAGCCCGCCATCGCCACCGAAGGCTGGTGTCCTAGCAGCTCCCAGCATTCTTCGGCGGTGTAAGGAGCGAACAGCGACAGCAGCACCGCCAGCGTCTCCGCGGCCTCTCGCACCGCGGGGTCGGCGGCGCCCGGCCCCGAGTCGATGGCCCGGCGGGCGGCACTGGCCAGCTCCATCAGCCTGGCCACGGCGACATTCAACCGTGCCGACTCGACCAGCTTGGTGACCTCGTCGATGGTCTTGTGGGTCACCCGGCGCAGCGCGACGTCCCCGTCGGCCACCCCGGCTCCAGTACCCGGGGCCGCCGCCGCCCCGGCCTCGGCCGCGACCCGGACCACGCGGCCCAGGAACTTCACTGACGCTTCGGGGCGCACGTCGGCCCAGTCGATGTCGTCTTCCGGCGGGCTGGCGAACAGCATCGTCAGACGGATCGCGTCCACGCCGTGCGCCGCCAGTTGCTGGCCCAGGTCCACGCCGTTACCCAGCGACTTGGACATCGCCTTGCCCTGGTTGATCACCTGACCCTGGTTCACCAGCCGCCGGAACGGCTCGCTGAAGTCCAGCATGCCCATGTCGTGCAGGACCTTGGTGAAGAACCGGCTGTACAGCAAGTGCAGGATGGCGTGTTCCACGCCGCCCACATACAGGTCTACCGGGCACCACCGGCGGACCGACTCCACCTCGAACGCGCCGAACTCGTACCCCGGCGAGCAGTAGCGCAGGAAGTACCAGGACGAGTCGACGAAGGTGTCCATCGTGTCGGTGTCCCGCCGTGCGGGCCCGGAGCACTTAGGGCAGTGCGTGTTCACCCAGTCGGTCGCTGCGGCCAGCGGCGACGTCCCCTTCGGGGCCAGGTCCTGACCGCGCAGGTCTGGCAGTTCGACCGGCAGCTGGTCGTCTGGCACCGGCACCTCGCCGCAGCCGTCGCAGTACACGATCGGGATCGGGGCGCCCCAGAACCGCTGCCTCGACACCAGCCAGTCCCGCAGCCGGTATCCGACGGCAGCCCGGCCCAGGCCGCGCTCCGCCAGCATCGCGGTGATGGCCGTGATCGCCTCGGTCTTGTTCATTCCGTCCAGCGGCCCGGAGTTGACCAGCGTCCCGTCCCCGGGCGTCGCCTCCCAGGTCTGCGCCGGATCAGGCAGGTCGGTCTGCACGACGACCCGCACGGGCAGGCCGAAGACCTTGGCGAAATCCAGGTCCCGCTGGTCATGTGCGGGAACGGCCATGATCGCGCCGGTGCCGTAGTCGGGCAGCACGTAGTCGGCCGCCCACACGCCGATGCGCTCGCCGTTCACCGGATTGATCGCGTACCTGCCCAGGAAGACTCCGGTCTTGGGGCGGTCCGCCGACTGGCGCTCGATGTCGGTCAGCTTCCGGACCTGTGCCAGATAGGTATCCAGCTCTGCCTGCCGCTGCGGCAGGCAGAGCTCGGCGGCCAGCGGCGAGTCGGCGGCGACCACGAAGAAAGTCGCCCCGTACAGCGTGTCCGGCCTGGTGGTGAACACGGTGACCGGCTCGGCCCTGCCCTCGACCGCGAACTGGACCTCCGCACCCTCGCTGCGCCCGATCCAGTTCCGCTGCATCAGCAGGACCCGGTCCGGCCAGCTGCCCTCCAGCGGCCCCATATCGGCCAGCAGCCGGTCCGCGTACTCAGTGATCTTGAAGTACCACTGAGTCAGTGCCCGCCGGACGACCTCCGCGCCGCACCGCTCGCACTTCCCGTCGACGACCTGCTCGTTAGCCAGCACGGTCTGGTCCGTCGGGCACCAGTTGACGTGGCCGTCGCCGCGGTAGGCCAGGCCGCGCTCGTACAGCCGCAGGAACAGCCACTGAGTCCAGCGGTAGTACTCCGGATCGCAGGTGTGCAGCCGCCTGGTCCAGTCGAAGGACAGCGCGTACCGGCGGAACGACGCCGCCTGGGTGTCGATGTTCTTATAGGTCCAGTCGGCAGGATGGGAGTCACCCCTGATGGCTGCGTTCTCCGCGGGCAATCCGAAGGCATCCCAGCCGATCGGATGCAGGACGTTGTGCCCGCGCAGGAAGTAGTAGCGCGCCATGGCGTCAGCGACGGCATACGCCTCGGCGTGTCCCATGTGCAGATCGCCCGAGGGGTAAGGGAACATGTCGAGCACGTACGTGCGTGGCCGGGTGTCGGCAGGATCGTCGCTGGCCTGGAACAGCGCCATCGCGTCCCACCTGGCCAGCCACTTGTCCTGGACCGACCGGGGGTCCCACTTGTCGGGCTGCTGCTCTCCGGCAGCTAGCTGCGCGTTGCCGGTGCTCGCTGGCTCCGCGTTCTCCACGGCTGTCATAGTTCCCTCGAGATGTCTTGAGTCGGGTCGGCACCCGGTTAACCTATGGGCTCCAAGCAAAAAGCCCCTCGATCCACGAGGGGCAGCCGCGCCAACGGACCAGAAGGTCGGCGCGGCTAGCTAAGGAGCAGCATGGTGCGACTCACTGACACAGGATATCGCACGCTGGCGCGGGATGCGCCACGGAAGACCCGAGCTCCCTTATTGACCAGCCTTCGTTAACGCTGGAGCCATTACGCACAGTTAGGCCCTCTTGTCACACCTGCACCAGGCGGATGCAGCCCTGGATCTGACCGAGCCAGACCGGGACCGGGCCAGACCGGGACCGGGCCAGACCGGTGCCGGGCCAGGAGCCGGACTTGACCATGATCACGGTGAGTTGACCGCGTTATCCGACGGCAACTCACCACGATCACTTGCTGCTCCGTTCGCGCAATTCATTAGGCGGTTGCGGCGCGTTACTTAATCCGCCTTGACCTTCCTCGCGGCGCACGTCGATAATGGCATCTCGGCGGGCCAAGGTATAGCCGAGCATCATGCGGGCCGGCAAGCGTCCAGACCCGGAAATTCGCCCGCCGAAGCTGGCCGACGGGGCATAGGGACACTTGCCACGCTGCCGCCTGACCAGGGGTTACCGGCAAGCATGTCACGTTCGGGGGAACGATGGAAATTCGAGATTCTGCCGGCGCCGCGGGGAAGGATGACTCCGTTGCCATTGTCGGACTAGCGTGCCGATTCCCGGATTCTCATGACCCAGCCGAATTCCTCGATATGGTGCTCGCCGGCCGTCGGGCCTTTCGCCGCATTCCGCCATGCCGGATCAGCCTGGCCGACTACTACGACGCCGATCCGCAAGCCCGGGACGCGACCTACAGCACGAGGGCCGCGCTCCTTGAGGGCTGGCAGTTCGATAGCGCATCCTTCGGCATCCCACCATCGGCCTACGCGACCGCTGACCCGGCCAACTGGCTCGCGCTGGAGACCGCGTCCCGGGCGGCTGCGGCGGCTGGTTTCGCGGGCGGCGCCGGCCTGCCGCGCGAGCGGGCGGCAGCGTTCGTCGGCAGCACGCTCGGCGACGACGTATGCCGCACGGCCGAGTTGCGGCTGCGCTGGCCGTATTCGCGTCGGGTCATGACCGACGCCATGACGGCTGCCGGGGTGCCGGCCCCACTGGCCGGACAAGTGCTCCGCGCGGCAGCCGACCGGTATCTTGCGCCGTTCGGTCAGATCACGTCCCGCACGCTGGCTGGCGGGATGCCAGCCAGTATCGCCGCGCGGATCTGCGGTCAGCTCGGCTTCCGGGGCGGCGGCTTCGCGGTGGACGCCGGCAGTGCCTCGTCTCTCGCCGCAGTCGCTTGCGCGTGCTCGGCACTGGCTGGTGGCCAGGTCGACGCGGCAGTGGCCGGCGGTGTCGACCTGAGCCTTGGCCCGCGCGAGCTGGTCAGCATGGCCAAAGCCCGTGTCCTGGCCGTCAGCGAGATGCGGGTATACGACGAGAACCCCACCGGCTTTCTGCCCGGCGAGGGCTGCGGCATGGTGCTGCTGATGCGCACCGCAGATGCCAGGGCCGCCGGCCTCCGCGTCTTCACCGAGATCCTGGGCTGGGGCAGCGCGTCAACGGGCCAGAACTGCGGTCGCGGCTTCGAAGCAGGCGTAGCGGATCACGCCGAGCTCAGCGGTCCCGATCGCCATCACCAGGTCGCTGTCGACGCGGGCAGCCTGCAGCACGCGATGCGCGAGGCCTATCGCATGGCCGGGATCGACCCCGCCGATGTTCACTACTTCGAAGGATGCGGCACTGGCGTCGGCACGACCGACGAGGCAGAGCTCAGCGCCCTGGCGGAGTTGCGTGCCGGCGCCCGCCAGGCAGCGGTGCTCGGCTCCGTCACCGCCAACATCGGCAACGCCCGGGCCGCAGCCGGCATCGCCGGCCTGATCAAGGCAGTGCTCGCGATCGCCAACGGCGTGCTGCCACCGTCGAGCGGAGTCAGGACCCCGCATCCGCTGACCCGTGCCGCCGGGGCGGCGCTGCGGTTGCCCCGGTCGCCGGAGCCCTGGCCGGACGGGGCAAGGCTCGCGGGGATCAGCGCCACCAGCGGGATCGGCGTCATCGGCAGCGGCGGGCTGAACGTGCATCTTGTCCTCCGCGGTCAGCCTGGCCGGCCAGGCCAGCCGGACCAGCCAGGCCAGCCGGACCAGCGCCTGTCCGGCGGCAACAGGCCAGCAGCCGGGCCACTGAGCCGGGCACGCAAATCGGCCCAGGGCGGCGCCGGCGCGTCCATCCGGCTACCAGTCCGGAGCCGGCCCGCAGCCCGGAGCCGGTCATGGCCGGTCAGGAGCCGCCCGGCTCACGCCGGCGCCGCCGCGACGCCGCTCACCGCGCTGTCACGGGAGCAGAACTCGATCGACGTGCTGGCGCCTACCGCCTTCCTGGTCCAGGCGCCGGACCGAGCGGGTCTGACGGCCGCCCTGTCCAGGCTTTCCGAGATCGCGCCCTGGCTGTCCGACGCGCAACTGCTCGACCTGGCCTGTCAGCTTGCCCGCGAGGCGGCCAGCCCGGCTCCGGCCAGGGTTGGCCTCGTAGCGTCCAGGCAACAGCAGCTCGGGCGGCTAGCCCGTCAGGCAGTCACGTTGCTGCCGAAGCTCGCCGACGGCCTGCTGACCGTCCGGCCAGGCATCTTCGCCGCTGACGGCGCCGACGGCCGGGTGACTCTCGTGCTCTCGGCTCCGCCGCAGGGTCTTGTCGGGCTTCCGCAACAAGATCTCAGCCGCCTACTCGATATGCTCCGCCTGCTCAATGACCTAGGAGTCCAGCCGACCACGGCTGTCGGCCACGGTATCGGTGAACTGGCCGGCCTGGTCTGGGCCGGCTGCGTCAGCCCAGCCGAAGCACGGACGCTGACCGCTCTGCGGTCCGCGGCGCTAGCCGCTCCGGCGGACGCCGCGCCCGGCCAGCTGAGCACCACGATCGAGGGCTTCGGCGCGCTCGGCTTCCGCGGGCCGCAGCGCCGGCTGATCTCCGGTTCGACGGCCATGGAGATTGTCGGTTCCGAGGTGATTGCCGAATCGCTCATCGCCGAGTTGCTGAACGCCAGGCTTGTCGAAGCACACGCAAAATCGGCCGCCGGGCAGGCTGACCCGCCCGGACGGTCCGATCTGGCCGGACAGGCAGCCGCCCGCTCCCGGCTCACGGCTGGACGGCAGCTCGCCGTAGCCGTGCAGACGGCGGCGGCAGGAGCGAGCCTGCTGCTGCGGACCGGCCGGGACCCCGCGCTGACCCGGGCCATCGGCCAGGCTGTTGCGCGGTCCAGCGGCGACGGCCTCGTCGGTGCCGACCAGCGCGATGCTGGCGTTCGCGGCGCTGGCCTGCGTCGAAGAGCTCCCGCTGTCCGCATCGACCCAGACCCCGGCGACACCGCAAGCATGGCGCGTGCGGCAGCAGGCTTGTTCGCCGCTGGCGCGCTGAGCAGGCCTGAGTTGCTCTACGCCGGACAGCACAGCCGCCCGATCGACCTCTGGCGCGACCAGGTCTTCATCACCGACCCGTGCCAGGCGCTGCCGCCGCGCACCGATCCTGCCGCACCCGCACCCGCACGACCCGCCCCCGCACCCGCACGACCCGCCAGTCACGCTTCGGACGGGCACCCGGACCAGCCAGTCACCGGCGTCGGTCCCTGGTGGCGCTGCTATGTCGAGCGGGACCGCGAACCCGCCCGCCCGCTCCCCGAGCCAGACGACCGGCCCTGGCAGGTGCACACCGGCGGGTGCGATCCGTTGAGCCTGAAGGTTGACGAGCTTTTCCGGCACCAGCCACTGGCAGACCGAGTCCTGGCGGTCCTCGGCGGCCTGAACAACCAGCAGACCACGCAGGCAGCGCTGCTCGCGGCCCGGGATGCCATCCGCGTCGGCCGGCTATGCGTGATCTGCCCCGAGCCTGGGCTGGCTGGCCTGTGGTCGGCTCTGCACGCCGAACATCCCAGCCTCGGTATCACCGCCATCCGGGCGCCGCTGACCGCGGCAGGCCTGCGCACCGCCAGGCAGGCCGCCGCCACCACGCCTGGCGTGTACCGCGAGTTGCTGATCGGTTCCGATGGCACGGTGCGCGAGCCAGCCATGGTTCCCGCCCCCGTTCCCGGCGGCGGCGACTTTCCGCTCGGGCCCGCCGACGTGGTACTTGTCAGCCGCTGTTCCGGCCTCGCCGGCCTCGCAGTTGCCCAGGTGGCAGCGTGCTCCGGCGCCGCCGTCGCGACCATCGGCCCAGCGCCTGCGGACACAGACGACGAGGTCGCCCGCGCGCTGGAGGCGCTGCGGTCCGGCGGGGCACGAGTCGATGACGAGATAGTAGACCTGGCCAGCAGCGCCGCGCTGGCAGCGGCCGTGCGGCGGATCGAACGCCGGCTTGGCCCGGTGACCGCCGTCATGCATGCGACCGGCCCAGCACCACGCGGTCCGCTTGCCGGGCTGACCGCCGCGCGAGCGCATGAGCACCTGCTCGGCCAGGCCAGCGTGCTCGATCGGCTGGTCACCGCCGTCCGGGCACCCACCGGGACTGGCGGCGCGGGCGCGGGCCGGCTCCGGCTCGTCGTCACGTTCGGATCGGTGGCCGGCCGGTACGGGCTGGCGCACGAGAGCATGCTCGCGTTGTCGACCAGCGCGCTTGCCTCGCAGGGCCAACGGCTCGCAGCGGTGACTCCGGGCTGTCGGGCGCTACATGTGGACTGGCCGGCCTGGACCAGTTCAGGTTCAGCCGCCGAGCGATCTAAGCCGGCCGAGTCGGCGGAGAACGCTGACTTCGCGCCGATACCCGTCGGCGAGGCATCCCGGCTGCTGCTGAAACTTCTCGCCACCGACGGCCTGCCTGGCCGGCTGGCCGTGCACGGCCGGGTCGGAGTGCCGGCGCCGCCGGCCATCGCCGGCGACGACGCTGGCATGCCAGGGCGGTTCGCTGAGCGCGTGGTCGTGCACTACCCGGGAGTCGAGCTGATCACCGAGGCCAGGCTGTCACCGCGAACCGATCCCTACCTCGGCGACTACCGGCTCGACGGCGTTCCGCTGCTTCCCCCGACGATGGCGCTCGCGGCAATGGCCCAGGTGGCGTCCGCGCTGGCCGGGACGCGGATCCGAGCCGCCGATGGCTTCACGATGACGGCACCGGTCGTGCTTGCTTCAAGCTCGGCCGAAGCGGCAACTGCGATCAGGATCTGCGCGCTCCGCGAGAACGACTCCGTCACCGTGATCGTGCGGTGCGCGGACAGCGGGTTCGCCATGGAACACTTCCGCGCCACGTTCCGTTGCCCGGCGGCTGGCCGGTCCCCAGCCGAACCGAGCGCAACCGAACAGCCCGCCGCGCCGCGCCAGTCCGGCTCGCCGCCGGCTCAGTCCGGCCCGCCGCCGCGCCAGTCCGGCCCGCAGCCGAGTCAGTTCAGCGACGTCCGTCACTCGGTCGACCCGGCGGAGTTCTACGGGCCGATCCTCTTTCAGACCGGAAGGTTCCAGCGGCTCGTGACAATCCGCCCGAGGAACTCGCGAGCAGCCACCGCGCTGGACCGCGGCGTGGACGGATCGACCTGGTTCGGCCCGACCGGCTCCTGCGGCCAGCAGGTACCGTCCGATCTGGTCCTGGGCAGTGCCGGGATCAGCGATGCGACGCTGCAACTGGTGCAGGCGTGCGTTCCGCATCGCAGGCTGCTCTTCGCCGGCTGTGACTCCGTGACCTTCCACGACCGGAAGGTAGGCGGCGTGGTGCTGATCCGCGTCACCGAAATAGGCCACGCCCCGGCAACCGCGCACGTTCCGGCAACCGCGCACGTTCCGAAGCCGCGGACGGCCGCGAGGCGCCCGAGCAGCGCCAAGCACGTCGCCTTGGCCTCCGTTGAGCACGCCGAGTCGTGCTGGACTGCCGAAGCCGTCGATGCCAGCGGTCAGCCGCTGGTTAGCTGGCAGCGGCTACGGATGCGCGACGCCGGGCCGCTGCCCAGAATCGGTCCGTGGCCGATCTCTCTCCTCGGCTGTCATCTCGAACGCGCCGCGACCGAGCTGGGCCTTGATCCTGAACTCGAGGTTCGGATCACCCGACCTGAACCGCTCCAGGCGGCCGAAGCCGGGGGGCAGCGCACCCGGCCAGTCCAGCGTGCGGACTGCCCGGCAGATGACGGCTGGACTGGCCCGGTGACCGGTGACGAGTCGCTGACCGGCCTGAGCCTGCGGGTGCGGGCGGCGGCCCACCAGGTGGCATGCGACTGGCAGAGCGCGGGACCTGGCCTGTACAGCGACGCCTCCGACGGATGTGGTCCCTGGCTGACGACACTTGAAAAAGCCCAGTTGCCGAAGCCGGGGAAGTACGGCCTCGCAGCGCTCGCTCGAGTTATCGCGGCCTGTCTTCGGTCGAACGCCGTTCCGGCAGACCTGGACCTCGCCGTCCATCACCTCGCTGGCGCGGCCTGGCTGGCGCTGCGGTCCGGCGACGCCCGGATCGCGTGCGCGCTGCTCGGCCTGGCCGATATCGAGCACACGGTCGCGATCGCGATCATGACCCGAAGCTCGCTGCCAGGTCCGGTAAACCAACCTGCGGCGGACCCTGGCCAGCAGCTTCCAGGTAGCCCGGCAGGCCGGCGACCCGTCGCACGTCAGCTTCGGTGACCGGACCAGCCCGGAGGACTTCAGGCGGCCCGCCAGACAACCGCACCAGCGTGGACGGCAGGTCGTACCGGATCGATTCGTCGTCGGCCAGGACGTGGACCGCCTCGCCCGGAGGCCAGTTCAGCGTGTCGAGTTCCAGCTTTTCCAGCGGCACGGATGCCGCGCCGCTGACATTCAGGCTAGTCGCAGTCAGTGGCTTGCCGACCTCGTGAATCACCTGAAGCGTCGCGGGATGATCAGGTATCCGGATTCCGACCGTTCCGTCAAGCGTCACCAGGCGATCAGGAAGCACTGCGGTCTTGGGCACGATCACCGAGAGCGGGCCAGGGGTAAACGCGCCGAGCAGGCGCAGTGCGTCCGGCGAGAGCTGGCCGACTTCCTGCGCCATCTCCAGCGACGCGCAGGCTACATGCATTACCTTCGCGGTCTGCCGGGATTTCACGGCGAATGCATGCTCGACAGATTCCGGCAAGGTAGCTACCGCAGCGAGCATATATCCAGTTTCCGTCGGCAAGACCGCGAGCGAACCGCCGCGCAAGCTGTCCGAAATCCGAGCCACTTGCGAAAGCGTAAGCATTCCGCTGCTGGAATGCGACCGCATAAACTCGAACTTCGTCACGCGTGCATGCTCCTTGTCGGTCCCGAGCCGCGGCCCCCGGCCGGATACGTTCACCACGCGGCACCGGCAGCTTCATGCAGGCAAGGGCTGCTGCCACTCGCCCGGCTCCACGTTATTACCAGCCGTCATGCTAGCGTGACCCCGCAGGCGACACGCGAGGCGAGAAGGATGTCGCGCGTGCCCGGACCGGAGGCTGGACCCGAGCAGCCTGCCCGCACGGGATCTGTTGAATGGGAGCCACGCGGTGCAGATCTTCGACTGCACGGACCAGGACGCGCGATCGCAGGGCATCGCCGCCGCTGTCTCCGCGGTCTTCAGCCAAAACCTCATCGTCATTCCGACGGATACAGCATACGCGCTGGCGGGTTATGCGTTTGCCGAGTCTCCGGCCCACGCCATTCGCTCGGTGAAAGGAGTCGACGAGATTACTCCCCTGCAAGTCTTGATAAGCGACAAGCAGGTGCTCGACGGAGTGTCCTTGAACGCCCCGGAAAGCGCCCGGAAGCTTGCCGACGCATTCTGGCCCGGCCCGCTGACCCTCATCGTTCCTGCCTCTCCGTCGTTGCGCTGGCACATCGGTGGTGACGAACGCCTGGTGCAGGTGCGGGTGCCGGGCAACGACGTGGCCGTCGAATTGCTGACGAGAACTGGGCCGCTGCTGGCCTCGGCCGCGCGCAGTGCGACCAGCGCCATCGTCGAGGGCCCGGACTCCGCCGCCGATCTTGCCGGTCAGGTCTCGATCTTCCTGGATTGCGGGAAGATCAGTCCCACCACGCTCAGCACGATCGTCGACTGCGGCGGCGCGGAAGCAACGATCCTGCGCAAGGGCAAGATCTCGGTCGGGCAACTCGTGGACGTGCTCGGTTACCTGCCCAGGCTCATATCGGCAGACTCCTGAGCGCTGGCGGGACCTCCCGGCAGGCGCGGGGCCGCCAGGCAGGTACAGCACCGTTCGCCAGGGGCAAACGGGGCTAGGTCACCATATAGCGGACCCCTAGCGATGGTGACGCATGCTCTGTCAATATGTACTGAACTGAACTGACCTGGAAGGTGGCACACCGTGAGCACGTCCGCACCATCTCCCACCCCTGCCACCGGTGACATTGACCTGTCGCAGAACGAGTTCTGGGCGCTGCCGCTTACCGGGCGGCACGCAGCGTTCGCCAAGCTTCGTCAGCTCGACTCTCCGCCCTACTACGCGGACCCTGAGACGCCGTTCACCACCGAGGGACAGGGGTACTACGCGCTGGTCAAGCATGCGGACGTGCTTGAGGCCAGCCGCCACCCGGACATCTTCTCCTCTGCCCAGGGCGCGACCAGCCTTGTCGACCTGCCGCCGGAGTTCAACGAGTACTTCGGCTCGATGATCAACATGGACGATCCCCGGCATGCCAGGCTGCGCCGGATCGTTTCCCGTGCGTTTACGCCAAGGATGATCAAGCAGTTCGAAGACGATGTCCAGCGCACCGCCGCCAAGATTGCCGACGACCTGCTGGCGACCGGGCCGTGCGACTTTGTCCAGAACGTAGCTGCCCGGCTGCCGCTGAAGATCATCTGCGACATGATGGGGATGGGTGACGAGCACTACGAGAACGTGCTGCGGAACACCAACATCATCTTGGCCGGCGGGGATCCCGAATTCCTCAGCGAAGACATGGACACGGCGGTCGCCCAGCTCCTGACCGCGGGCGGCGAGCTCGCGGATATGGTGACCACGCTGGCATCCGAACGGGCCGGCAGCCAAGGCAGCGACCTGATCACCGCGCTAGCCACCGCCAACGTTGACGGCGAGCACCTCGCGCCAGCCGAGCTGGCCTCCTTCTTCATCTTGCTCGTCGTAGCGGGGAACGAGACAACCCGGACCGCCCTCACGCATGCACTGGTGCTGCTGACCGAGCACCCCGACCAGCGCGAGTTGCTGCTCGCCGACTTTGACGGCCGGATCGCCGCCGCGACCGAGGAGATCGTCAGGTACGTGTCGCCAGTGATCTGGATGCGCCGGACGGTGACCCGTGATGCGGTGATCAACGGTTACCAGTACCGCGAAGGCGACAAGTGCGCGCTGATGTACTGGTCCGCCAACCGTGACGAATCGGTCTTCGGCTCTGGCACGGATCGTTTCGACATCACCCGCTCGCCGAATCCGCATGTCGGCTTTGGCGGTGCCGGCCCGCACTTCTGCCTCGGCGCGCACCTGGCCAGGCGCGAGATCACGGTCATGCTGCGCGAGTTGTTGCACCGGGTGCCGAACATCCGCGCCGCCGGTGAGCCCGACCGCCTGCTCTCCAGCTTTATCAACGGCATCAAGCGCCTGCCCTGCGAAATCGGCTAGCCGCCGGCAGGCACCGCGCGAGCACCACGGCACCGGATCCCTCGGCCAGCTCAGGACGTAACTGTGAGTGTCATTTCTGTAACTCCCTGTAGTCTTGCCTGGACAACGTGTATAACTAGAACCTCAGGCGGCGCACTTCCGGCTTCTGCCGGACCGCAGAAGTGGGCCGTCGGGGAATGGGGGAAGCCGCGCGTCGCGGAGGGGGGCCTTCGTCCGGGGGACGCGGTGCCGTTCTGGCTCAACGGCCAGGACAGGGCACGCGTCGATACGAGGGCAGCGACGAGCGGCAGGGTCATTGTCCTGCGGACGGCGCCGCACGGGGGCGCGGCTCCGTCCGCAGGACAAGATCACAAACCCGGCATCAGCCCGGCATCAGCCCGGCATCAGCCCGCAGTCAAGTGCTGGGTGCCCGCTGTCGCCGCGGCGCGCACGGCGGCCAGGGCTCGCGCCACCACCCGCCCGGAGGCACCGATCGCCTCGATCCACCCCGGCGTTCTTCACCGTCGCCGCGCTCGCGGCAGTACTCGGCCTGCCGCTCCAGCAGGTCGCGGACGAATGCTCGGCAGCCGACCTTAGCCGTGACGGTGCCCTTACCGCCTGAGCAGAACTTACGGCAGGGCGCTGATCTGGCCGGCCAGGGCAAAGTCGGCCTCGGTCAGCCCTCCGGCCGAGTGGGTCGACAAGGTCAGCGTGACCTGGTTCCAGGAGATCGCGATGTCCGGGTGATGGTTGGCGGACTGAGCCAGGTGTGCCACGGCCCCCACGTAGAGCATGGCATCACGGAAATCTCCCAGCTTGACCGTGCGGGTGATCGCGTTGCCGGCCTGTTCCCAGCCGGGCGCGCGGCCGAGTGCGGCCGTGATCTCGTCATCGGTAAGCAGCGTCATAGTTCCATCGTCGCAGCACACCGCCCGTACGGCCAGTCGGGCCGCGCCGGGCAGCCGGCCAAATCCGCTCAGCGATAGGCTGAGCCAGCACTACCGCGCCGGCTGGCGCATCGTCAGCCGGATGCGCCGCGCTCCGCCGACCATCCTGTCGCCCCAGGAGTCACCCATGCCAGATCAGCAGTCCCCGGCCGTCCGGCGCACTCCGCTGGCCGACGTGCACGAGGGACTTGGCGCGACCATGACCGACTTCGCGGGCTGGCTGATGCCGCTGCGCTACGGCAGCGAAACCGCCGAGCACAACGCGGTCAGGTCAGCAGCTGGCCTGTTCGATCTGTCCCACATGGGCGAACTGTTCGTGACCGGTCCAGGCGCGGCGGCCGCCCTGGATTACGCGCTCGTCGGCGCGGCGTCGGCCATCGTGCCCGGCCGGGCCAGGTACACGATGATCTGCGCACCGGACGGCGGGGTCATCGACGACCTGATCGTCTACCGGCTCGCCGACGAGGAGTTCCTCGTCGTCGCGAACGCATCGAACGCCCGTACCGTCGCGGCCGAACTGGCCGCGCGTGCCGAGGGCCACGACGCGGCCGTCGCCGACCGCACCGACGACTACGCGCTGATCGCGATCCAGGGCCCGAGGTCAGCAGGAATCCTGGCCGGACTGACCGACGTGGACCTGGACCAGGTGCGGTACTACGCCAGTTACCCTGCCGTGGTCGCCGGGTGCACGGCACTTCTGGCCAGGACCGGCTACACCGGCGAGGACGGGTTCGAGATCTTCGCGACGCCAGCGGACGCGGGTACCGTCTGGCAGGCGCTCACCGAAGCCGGCCGCGGCGACGGACTGGTCCCGGCAGGCCTGGCTGCGCGCGACTCGTTGCGGCTCGAGGCCGGAATGCCGCTCTACGGCAACGAGCTCAGCCGGGACGTCACCCCGTTCGATGCCGGCCTGGGCCGGGTCGTCAAGCTGGACAAGCCAGCCGACTTCGTCGGCCGCGCCGCCCTGGCGCAGCGATCGCGGCAAGAGCCGTCCCGAGTCCTGGTCGGCCTGGTCGGGCTGACCAGGCGGATCCCCAGGCACGGTTACCCGGTGCTGTGGGACGGCGTACCGTGCGGAACCGTTACGAGCGGGGCGCCATCCCCCACCCTCGGCAAGCCGATCGCGATGGCCTACATCGCCGCGGACGTAGCGCGCGGCGCGCAGTCGGCGCATGAGGCCGAAACGGCTGGCCAGGCGGATGCCGAGTACTTCGGCCCCGGCGGACCGCTCGCGTTCGACATCCGCGGCAAAGCCGAACCCGCGGCCCTGGTGCCGCTGCCGTTTTACCGCAGGCCCGCACGAGACTGAGCTGGCTCGAACCGGGCACCAACAGCGTTGGCAACAAGAACACCAAGGATAACGAATATCGCTCAGCGGGTGCCGCGCTCCAGACGGGCGAGTGCGGCACCGGAAACCGGCAGGAGAAGGGTGACACCATGAGCGTTCCCGAAGAGCTGTACTACACGGCCGAGCACGAGTGGGTGGCGATCACGGACTCGATCGCCCGGGTCGGCATCACCGACTACGCTCAGCGTGCCCTCGGCGACGTGGTCTATGTCACGGCGCCAGCACCGGGGACCCGAGTGACCGCGGGCGATCCCTGCGGCGAGGTGGAGTCGACCAAGTCGGTCAGCGACATCTACTGCCCGACCGACGGCGAGGTGACCGAGGTCAACCCGGAAGTCGACGAGGATCCTGGGCTGGTCAACTCCGATCCGTACGGAGCGGGATGGCTGTTCAAGATCCAGCTCGACTCGGCCGACCAGGTGCCGCCCGGCCTGCTCTCCGCCGCCGAGTACGCCGCCCTCACGCAGGAAGCGGAGCAATGACGCCTCCCCGGCGCCCGCTGGCGCACCGCGCGGGCTAGGGCAGCTCGCCGGCTCGCCACGCGTGCAGCGCGATCGAACGCCGCTGTTCGCAGAAGCGCCCGTCCGGGGAGCTGAGCCGCAGCAGGGTGCGCAGTTCGCGCTCGAACTGGTGCAGGCGCTCACCGAACAGGTGCGGAGTCGCACTTGACAGCGAGAACACCGACGCCACGATCTCGTCCTCGGTCCGCTCCCAGACCGCTCCCCCGCCGACCTCCAGCCGTACCGGTCCGGTTAATCCGGCGGCGGCCAGCACGGCATCGTCGTCCTCTGGGAACCCAGCGGGCAGAGTTGATGCGTACACCAGCACCAACCAGCCGCGTGGCTCAAGTGCCCGCCGCACCAGCCGCACCACGCGAGGCCGGTCCAGCCGGTGAAATGACTGGGCGAAGGTCGCGACCCGGAAGGTTCCCAAGCCGGCCGAGATGTTCTCTGCCCGCAGGACTCGCCAGGCGACGTTGGTGATGCCCGCGCGCTCCACCCGCTCCGCCGCGACGGCGATCATGTCCTGGTCAACGTCGAGGCCGACGGCCGATTCGAAGAGCGGCGCAAGCAGCAAGGTCAGAGCGCCCGGTCCGCAGCCGACATCGAGCAGACGACCGGTGCCGTCCAGGTCTAGTTCCCGGTATAGCTCGTCGGCCACGGCCACCGGGTACGGCATCCGCCCGGTCACGTAGTAGCGAGCCGAGCCGGCCTAAAGAGTCTCGTCCCATTCCCAGGCCGCCTGGTGCGCAGACGCAGGATTCGGGCGTTCCTGGTAACTGGTGACGGGCTGTTCGTCGGTCGTCATGCACTAGCTCCACTGGGATGACCGGTTTCGGCAAGCCGAATTCGGGGACTGCTGGACGGCAGCCGTGCGCTGACGCCAGCCTGCGCTGGCCGGCGGCGGCACGCGCACGGGGGCGCGCCGCCGCCGACCGGCTAGGACCGACGGCGGCCGAAGAGCCGGTAGATGACGATACCAGTCACCGCCAGGGCGACCGCCGCCACGGCAAGCTGGGTCTCCGGCTTGCTCAGCTGCTCAGCCGCGCGTTCCCTTAGTCGCCGGACGTTGCTTGCCGGGCTGACCCGGTCCGCGAGCGAGTCGATGGTGTGTGCCAGGTTCTGCCTGGTGCGCTCGATCTCAGCGATGATGTCGTCGGAGTCCCGCTTCGCCACCCTGCCGTCTCCTGAGACCGTGCCGTGCACCTGCACTGTGCTGTCCTTGTCGGCCATCACACATCCTTTCTCGGCTGAGCACAGTCGTGCTTCCAGTGTCCCAGGCTGACCCGCACCCCGCACGCTCGGCCCGCTCCCAGGCGAGTCGCGCTAACCCCGGCCTGCCGCCAGGTCGTGCGCCGTGTCGATCAGCGCCTGGCGGGCTCCGATCTGCGTGACCACATTCCGGATCGGACATTACCGAAGGCGGCCGACTCAAGCTCTGATTTGATCACGCCGGCCAGCCGGTCCCTCGCCACGTCGAGCGCGCGCAGCGCCCACGTAATCTGCCATCTCGGTGTCCTTGAAGCGGTCAGGGACGGCCAGGCCAATCGTTACGTATCGCTGCCGTCCGCAATCCTTGCTCTGGGCTCGGAAGCAGGTAATCGCCAAGCGCGTCGCACCGGGTCATAACCGGCAATCTCGCCACTAGGAGCAGCTAGTCCGCGGATATGATCAAGGACGTGGCGATAGAGGCTGTGATTTTCGACTGGGGTGGCACGCTGACTCCCTGGCACACCATCGACCAGCTTGAGCTGTGGCGTTCGGTGTGCGCGCCGCACTTTCCCGATCATCTCGAACGTGCCGCTGCCGCATGTGCGGCTGAGGATGAGCTATGGGAACGAGCGCGGACCGAACTGCGCAGCGCCACGATCTTCGGCGTACTCCAGCGCGCCGGCATCGATCCGACGGACGCCCTGATCTCCAGTTACCTGAGCGCCTGGGAGCCGCACACCCTTACCGATCCGGATGGAGCCGCGGTACTCGGCTCGCTGCGATCGCGGGGCATCAAGATCGGGGTCCTGTCCAACACGCTATGGCCGCGAAACTGGCACGAAGAGGTATTCCGGCGCGATGGCATCCTGCACCTAGTCGACGGCGCCGTCTACAGCAGCGAGATCGACTGGACCAAGCCGCACCCAGAGGCGTTCCTCGCGGCAATGACCGCGGTGGGCGTGAGCCAAGCCAACCGCTGCGTTTTCGTCGGAGACCGGCCCTGGGACGACATCCACGGGGCGAAGAGCGTCGGAATGCGCGCTGTGTTGCTCCCGAACTCGGAAGTGCCGCCGTTCGAAGACGCCAGGCCGGACGCGGTGATCAGCCGGCTGTCCGAGTTGCCGGCCCTGCTCGAATCCTGGTAGCCGCCCGCCGCGCCGAAGCTTATGGAGCACTGTCTGATTCATGGGCTGCCCAGCGAAAGACGCCGGTCGCCATCGTCGAGGTCGCGGCATCAGCTCG
The DNA here is from genome assembly GCA_035533915.1 of Streptosporangiaceae bacterium. GTDB lineage: Bacteria > Actinomycetota > Actinomycetes > Streptosporangiales > Streptosporangiaceae > Chersky-822. The sequence goes on along the minus strand of DATLSX010000038.1, from coordinate 95,705 downwards.
CGCCGTGTAGACCTGCTGCCTGATCCGCGCGATGCCTCGATCGCCAGGAGCGGCCAGCCAGGCCAGCTCAGCCAGATGCCCCGCGAGACGCAATGCGGCCTCGGCACCCGGCCCGTCGCCACGCCCCGCAGCACGCGCGCCACCGGCATTCATAGCAGCGTCCGGGCCGGAGGGAGCCGACCAGGCATCGGCCGGTGCCGCGGTCACCAGTGCTAGTGCCCGGTCGGCGAGCACCTGAGCGCCGCCGGCTAGCGCCGCCAGCTCGACGGCGAGCGCCCGTTCCGGCGCGGGCTTCAGGCTTGCCGGGTTGCCGTCCCACCAGCCGCCGTACTGCCGCCAGACGGTATGGACGATGAACTCGGGCTCGTCGTAGACCGGCCGCAGGTACGGCCGGTCCATCAGGTGCGCCGGGGGCACGACGCCATGAATGGCGTCGTCTAGCCTGCCGCCGCCATTCATCACCGCAAGGGTCTGGTCGACCAGCGAATCGAGCAGGTCGGCTGTGTCCGTGAGCGCCTGGCTGACTCGATCAGCCCCGACGACGGGGAGACCGTGCCCGGGCAGCAGGTACTCCGGTCCCAGCTCGAGCATCTGGCGGAGCGCGGCGGCCCACTCCTTCGGGTAGCGCTGAACCTTCTGCGGGTTGCCGGCATTCGGCGACGCCCAGATGAACAGGTCGCCGCAGCACAGCACCCGCCGGTCCGGTACCCAGGTCACCGTGTGGTCGTCGGTCTCGCCCTTTTCGTGCCGCAGCTCGAATCCGGTACCGCCGACCTCCAGCGCGAGCTCGTCGCGGTAGGTCCGGTCCGGGTAGCGGTACTCCACCGGCCAGCGCAGGCCGGGGACGCCGAACTGCCGCTGGTTGATCACCTCGTTGTAGCCAGCCGTCATGATGTACCGGTCGAACCGGGCCGGCAGCGCCTCGTGCGCGATCACCACCGGGGCCGGCCAGCCCCGCTGATCCGACTCGTCCTCCCAGACCGGCACGCCGAACACGTGGTCGATGTGACCGTGCGAGTAGACCGCGGTGTTCAGCCGCTGGCTGGTCCACCTTCGGAGCTCCTTGTGCACCGCGGCGGCCACAAAGGAACTAGCCGTGTCCACCAGCACGAGACCGTCCGCGGTAGTGAACGCCGAGACGTTCGCGAACGACGGCACGAAGGCAACGCCCTCGCAGATCTCGGCCAGGCCGCCCAGGTGACTGAAGGGGTGATAGTCCCCGGTTGCTACCTCGCCCCGCCAGAGCCGGTCGGCTAGGTCAAGCACGTTCTCCGTCATGCGGCACGCTTCTCCCAGGGCCGCCGATACCGACCGCCAGCCGACCGCCAGCGGCTTGCGCCCGACCGTCCATACCAGCACTGGCCCGGCAGGCCTCATCGGACCCGCCGGGCCAGCGCTGCCCTTCCTAACCTCAGGCCACCTGCCCACGCCACCAAGGTCGCGCCGAATCAGCGACTTCAGGCGCAAGCACGCGATCCCGGGCAGCCTCAGGCGTTAAGCGCCGCCAGTTCGGCATCCACCTTGGCCTCGTGCTCCTGCTCGTCCTTGCGGGCGGCGGACGGGCTCCACCGGCCGCGCAGCAGCGGGATGCTGAGCAGGAAGAACACGATCCCGCCGAAGCAAACCCAGTACCAGTCCTTCCACTGGCCGACGGTCTGCGTCGCGGCCTTCTGCACAGCCGTTCCATGCGCGCTCAGATACGCGAACGCTGACGGCGGGACCTTCGACAGCGCCAGCAGTTGCGCCTGGAACGGGGCCAGCGTCTGCAGCTGCGGCGCGACCGCGATGACGCCGTCGATGGCAGCCTTGTTGGCTCCCATGGTCTGCAGGACCTGGAGCCCGGTCGAACCGCCGCCGGCCGCGGCAACGGCCTGAGCGAGGAGGCTCGGCGGGATCGTCGCCGGGTTCGGGTAAGCCGCCAGCTTGGTGAAAATCACCGGATTGGCCTGGATCACCTTCAGTTCGGGCGCGAACTTCTGCGCGTTGGCGGCCTGAACCTGGTATTTCTGAGCCGTCGCGACGATGGCCGGGTGAGTCTGCGCGAACGCGAGCTGGCTCTTGTACTGAGTCGCATATGCCTGGACCTGCCCGCCATAGTTCACCAGGGGCGTGACCGAGGTGACGACGTGCGGGATGACCAGGAAGGCAGCGAATACCACGATCCTGATGATCCAGCCCCAGATGGCGAGCCCGGTGGCGGTGAGCGCCGGGTTGCGCGCCTCGACCGTCTCGGTGAAGCTGGCCATCCACGGCGTGTAGGCCACGCCGAGGAAGAATGACAGCCCGGCCAGGATGTAGGCAAGGGCGTAGTAACTCGGGTGATGCCCTGCCTGCATGAGATAGACCACGGTCATCACCGCGGCACCGATGCCGCCGACCACCATGAACGGCTTCCGCACCCGGAACCGGTCCGAGACCATGCCGATCAGGATCACCGCGATGACGTTGAAGCCCCAGTTCCAGTTGCCCAGGCCGTTGGCGTCCTTGAGGCCGAGGCCGAAGACTGTGGACAGGTAGATGACGGCGAATCCGACTGCCGTGTAGTAGATGAGCAGCATGATCGATACGGCGAAGGCCGAGACGACGACGTCCGGCTTGAGCAACTGGCGGAACGGGCGCTTCAGCGCCGCCTCGATGTCCAGCCCCTTCGCGCGAGCTTCGATCAGCGCGCGGTCGTGCATGGTCACCATGAGCTGGTCGCGCAGGGCCGGCGAGAGCTCGCGCAGGCCGATCAGCGCGACCAGGAACACGATCAGGCCGGCGATGCCGCAGATGACGTACTCGTGCGTCCAGAACCGCGGGCTAGTGACGGTCGCCGGGATCGTGAGCGTGCCTACCTCGGCGACGATGAGGCTGCCGAGTACCGGGCCGCTGGTCCAGAAACCCATCGCGGTAGCCCTGCCGACCTGCGGCGAGAAGTCACGGATCAGCGCCGGGGTAGCAACCAGGCAGATACCTTCGACGATGCCGACCACGAAGCTTTCGACCGTGAAGACCCATTTGCTGGTGGCGGCTGGCAGTACGAAGGCTACGAAAACCCCGGTGAAGAGCAGGCCGAAGACCACCAGGTTGGCGCGGCCAAGCCGGTCGGTGATTCCTGCGAAGAGCGAGCCGAACGCTCCGAGCAGGTTCCCGAAAGCCAGGGTGGTGACGAAGAACGTGAATGACATGTGCAGGTTGTTCAGGATCAGCGTGGATACCGAACCGCCCACGTAGAGCTCGTAGTACAGCGTGATCGTGGCAAGAACGGTGATGGCTAGGTACGTGACGCGTGCCGTCGTCTCGGGATACGAGTCAAGCTGACGACGCCATAGCCAGGACGCTCCGCCGGGCCGGGTGGGGGACAATTCTTCCGCGGTCGCACTCATGCGGGCCTCACCATTGTCGGAGGTGACCATGCCCGGCACTCCGGGCAATGAGGTCAAGATATCTGCACGACTCGTGCAGGTTCAATAGCCGGCGCACGGTACTTAACGTGGTGTTTCGGTCCGTCCGGTGCGGCTCCGCGCTTCGCCGGGGCGACCGGCCTTGACCCCATTTCCGCTGCTGGCGGCTGCTTCGGCTAGGTCACAGAGAACCCGGCATGGCAGAGCAACGCCGCGAAGGTGTCCAGCAGGAGTGCCCTGGCCCGCGCCGGGCTCAGCCTGAGGTCGGTGCGCAGAGTCTCCCAGAACGCCCAGAGGCTGATCGCATGCAGAGCGTCCACAAGCTGATCCCGTTGCGCCTGCGGAAGCTGGGCCAGTTCGGCCGCGAATACCGTCTCAAGTTCCGCCCGTCCCCCGTCGGTCTTTCGCTTCCGGTCGTCCCGCAGCTGATCGGAGAACGGTTCGTGGATGCGGGCCGCCCGCCACGTCGGAGTCATCTCCTCAAGGACGCGGGCCCGCTGGCTGACGAACGACTCGATCCGCGCGGCCAGCGGCTGATCTGGGTCGATCCGGTTCACCAGCGACCGGAGGATCTCCTTGTCCCGGTTGACAGACTCGATCAGCAGCGCTTCCATGTCGGCGAACTGCTGCCAGACGGTGCGCAGCGACACGCCCGCTCGCTCAGCGATCCGCGGAGCAGTCGGGCGCAGGTCACCTTCGGCATGCAGGACCCGCATGGCGTTTATGATGGCGCGCCGGGTCCGGTGCGACCTGGCGGCGCGACCGTCCGTCGGCTCCACCTCGTCGGCGGACCTGTCTTCCTGGTCGCTGCCTTCCGCCAGACCGCCAAGCAGCGGGACAACCGGCGCACGGGTGCGCCGGGCAGCACCGACCGGCAGCGCGTCAGCCTGAACAACGTCGCCCTGTGCGGAACCGGCGTGAGCGGAACCGGCGTGAGCGGAACCCGCGTGAGCGGAACCCGCCTGGGCGGACCTCGTCTCGCCCGCCGCGACTTGCTGGCACGGCACGCTCACATCGGGTCCTGGCCTGCTCTCGACGTGCACCAGGTCATAGTAACGCCGCTCGCTGAATGGCCTTTTGACTAAGTTACCTTCCGCTATTCGTACCACTAGGCACGCCTCCGCGCCTGAGCGCAGGTCATCCGCTGAGCCCAGCGGCGCGCCCGCCGCTGGCGGGGAACTGCCCGGCTTTAGAGGTGAGCATCCCGGTACGATCAGCATAGGGCGGTGAGGATGGAATCCGGCCGACGCCGGGGATTGGGGTTAGTGATGGCCGCAATGCCAGACGGCGAGCCGGACGCGGGTCCGCGGTTGCACGATCTAGAAGCACTGCTCGACGCCGCCGCCGACTACGAGATCATCAATCTCGACGCCGAGGGCAACATTGCGAGCTGGAACGCAGGCGCCCAGGCACTGCTTGGTTACGCGGCCGCAGAGGTCCTCGGCAAACCGGTGTCGCTGTTCTACACCGACGAAGAGCAGGCGGCAGGGGCAGCCGAGGCCGAGTTGCGCAAGGCCGAGGAGACCGGGCGCCTGGAGTCGGAGGGCTGGCGGGTCCGCAAGGACGGGCAGCGGTTCTGGGCGAGCGTGATCACGGCGCCGATCCACGGGCAAGACGGGTCGATCACCGGGTACGCCCGGGTCACCAGGGACATCAGCGATCGCCATCAGGCCGACGTGATGTTCCGCGGACTGCTGGAATCGGCTCCTGACGCGATCGTGATCGCGGCTCCTGACGGGCGGATCGAGCTAGTCAACCGGCAGGCGGAGCGGCTGTTCGGCTACAGCCGGGAGCAGCTGACCGGGCAGGACGTAGAGATCTTGGTGCCGCCGCGGTTCCGCCAGCGCCACCCGCGGCACCGCGACGAGTTCTTCAGCGCCGCGCGGGCACGCCCGATGGGCGCCGGGCTAGAGCTGTCCGGCATTCGCCGGGACGGCACCGAGTTCCCGGTGGAGATTAGCCTGAGCCCGCTGGAGACCGACCGCGGCCCGCGAGCGGTCGCGGCGATCCGCGATGCTACCGAGCGCCGTGAGCAGCAACAGCGGCTGCGCCGGCAGCGCGACGAGATCATGGAGCTGTCCACGCCGGTGATCCAGCTGTGGGACAAGGTACTGGCGCTCCCGATCATCGGGACGCTGGACTCCGCGCGGGCCGCCCGGCTGACCGAGGGCCTGCTGGAGAAGATCGCTGAGCATCAGGCCGAGGTGATCATCCTGGATGTCAGCGGAGTGCCGACGATCGACACGCAAGTAGCCCAGCACCTGCTGCGGACGGTCCAGGCTGCCACGCTGATGGGCGCCGCGAGCATCATGAGCGGGGTACGGCCAGAGACCGCTCAGGCGATCGTGCACCTGGGCATCGACCTGGGCAGGCTTCGCACTCGCAACACCCTGCGCGACGCGCTGCAACTGGCATTGCTGATGGTGCACGAACGCGCAGGCGTGGCGGCAAGCGCCGTCGCGACAGTGACCGCCGGCGGCCAGACGTGACCGGGGTAGTACCGATCATGCAGGTCGGGGACACTCTGCTGGTGAGCCTGCAGGGCGACCTTGACGATGCCACGGTAATCGCGGTGGAAGAGCAGCTCACCAGGGAGGTGGCCCGGCGAGGGGCGACCGGGACGCTGATCGACGTCAGCGGCCTGGCCGTGGTCGACTCGTTCATCGCCAGGGCGCTGGCCCGGGTAGTGGGAATGATCCGGCTGCTAGGTTCCGAAGCGGCGATCGTCGGGATGCGGCCGGCGGTCGCGATCACCCTCGTCGAGCTGGGCGTGCCGATGGGGAAGCTGGACACGGCGCTCAACGCCGAGCAGGGCATGGCGCTGTTGCGCCGGCTTCGAAGCGATGGCAGCCGTCGGCTTGACTGAGGCGACCGCGGTTGCCGTCGCCATCGCCGACGCGGCCGACCTGATCCGCGTTCGCCAGTTGCTGCGTGCCGAGGCGCTGAGCGCCGGGCTGGGGCTGGTTGACCAGACCAAACTGATCACGGCCGGCAGCGAACTGGCACGCAACATCCTCACCTACGCCACCGGATCGCGCGGCACCCTGCAGGTCGAACAGGTCCAGGACAGCGGCCGCCGCGGCGTCCGGGCAACGTTCAGCGACCAGGGCCCGGGTATCCCTGATCTCGATGCGGCGCTGTCCGACGGATTCAGCACCGGCGGCAGCCTGGGACTGGGCCTGCCAGGTGCCGGCCGGCTCACCGACGAGATGAATGTCACGTCGGCCAGCGGGTCAGGAACGACCGTGGTGATCACCAAATGGGCGCGCTGAGCCAGGAGCCGCAGCTGCGGCTCGCCATCGGCGCCGAGGAGGACGTGGGCGCGGCGCGGCGGGCCGTCGCCAGAATGGCGGCTCGGCTGCCTGCCATCCGGGCAAGCGAGGCCGAACTCGCGGCTACTGAGCTGGCAGCCAACCTGTTCCGGCATGCCTCCGGCGGCTACCTGCTCTGCCGTCCGGCCGGCGGCGGGATCGAACTGATCTCCGTCGACCACGGGCCCGGGCTGCGGCCGGGCAGTCTCTCCCCGGCGCCAATGCAGCGTCTCGCCGATCGGCCGCACGCGGGCGGACTCGGCCTGGGCCTGGGCCTGGGCCTGGGCCTGGCCAGCGTCCGGCGGTTGTCCGCCGTCTTCGACCACTACACCGGGCCGGCCGGGACCATAATCCTGGCCCGTCTGCACGGCTGTGCACCAGCCGGGAACGAGGACTTCGCCTGGGGCGGCGTGAACGTCCCGCTGGGCGGGTCCGGCGAATCCGGTGACGGCTGGGCGGTCGCTCAAGACGACCGCCTGGCTGCGGGCGACCGCCTGGCTGCCCTGGTCGTCGACGGGCTTGGACACGGCCCGCAGGCCGCCGCTGCTGCGCAGGCTGCCATCGCGGCATTCAGTGCCTGCCCGGTAGCCGGCCCGGAGAAATCCTTGCGGCGGGCGCATGAGGCCATGCGCGGCACCCGAGGCGGGGTACTGGGAGTCTGCGTCATCGACCCGGCACGCGGCGAGCTGGTCTACGCCGGGGTCGGCAACATTAGCGGGCTGCTCCTGTACGGTGCCAGCAGCCATGGCCTGGTCAGCCACGACGGAGCCGCGGGCACTGAGCTGGCGCTGCCACGCGCCAGGGAACTGACGCACCAGTGGGGCCCGGATGCCACCTTGATCCTGGCCTCCGACGGGATCCGCCGCCACTGGGAAGTGGCTAGCTACCCAGGGCTGCTGCGCCGCGACCCCGCAGTCATAGCGGCCATCTTGTACCGCGACTACCAGCGAGGCACCGACGATGCCACGGTGCTCGTCGTCCGGGATACCCGCGGGGATGCCCCGTGACCGCCGAGTCCTGCCGCGGGATTCCCGGCGCGGCCGAGCAGCTGGCGGCCGCCGAAGCCGAGCTCGCTGCGAGCAGGCAACAGATCGCCAACCTCACCCGCGAGCTGGAGGAAACCAACCGCGGGCTGATCGCGTTCCACCACGAGCTGGAGACCGCGCGGCTGGCCGAGGCCCAGCTGGCGGCAATCGTCCTCTCCTCCGAAGACGCGATGGTCTCGGTAACCCCGGACTTGATCATCACCACCTGGAACCCCAGTGCCGAGCGGCTGTTCGACTACACCGCGACCGAGATCGTCGGCAAGCGGTTCACCCTCATCCCAGCCGAGCTACAAGCCGATTTCGACCAGATCGTGCAGCAGGTGCGCTCCGGCCGGGCCGCGACCCACGACACACGGTGGCAACGCAAAGACGGATCTCTCGTCGATATCGCGATCACCATGTCGGTGATGCGTGACCCCGACGGAACGATGATCGGCTATTCGGCAGTAGCCAGAGACATCACCAGCCGGCTGGCGGCCGAAGCCCAGGTAGCTGCCGCGCGCGCCTACCAGGAAGTCCTGGCAGACCGCGACCGGATGGCCAGGGACCTGCATGACCGGGTCATCGGCCGGATATTCGCCGCCGGGATGAGCCTGCAAGGCATGGCCGCCCTGGTGGCACCTCCGCAAGCGTTCGCCAGGATCGAAGCGGTGATCAGGGAACTCGACATCTCGATCGCCGAAATCCGCGATGCTATCTTCGCGGACCGCCGCCGCAACCGCGCTGAGTCGGCCGACCTGCGCGATCAGATCCTGAGCCTCGCGTCGGACGCGACCGCTGCGCTTGGCTTTGCCCCGCAGGTCAGCTTCGCCGGCACTCTCGATAGCGTCCCGGCTGAGGTCAGCGTCCACCTGCTCGCGGTGATCCGCGAGGCTCTGTCCAACATCGCACGCCACGCCCAGGCCACGGCGGCCACGGTGGTTCTAAGCGCCGAGCGCGAACTGGTGCTCAGAGTCAGCGACAACGGGCGGGGACTCGGGGAGGTCACCCGCAGCAGCGGCCTGCGCAACATGCGGGACAGGGCTCAGCTTCTCGGCGGCTCGTTCGTGGCCACCAGCCGGCCGGGCGGCGGAACCCAGCTCGAGTGGCGCGTCCCGGCCGACGGATGACAGGGATCGTGCCTGGCGGGCTGAAATGGAGCGCAACAGGCTTACGCTGATCTCAGCGACGTGACTGCGGAAGGTCAGGCGATAGTGAAGGTTTACGTACTTCACGAGAATCCGGATTGGTTCGCGCCGGTGGGGACGGCACTGGACGCGGCGGACGTTCCGTATGAGCAGTGGCTGCTCGGTGACAGCCTGCTTGATCTGGGGATGCAGCCGCCCGAAGGGGTGTTCTGGTCCCGGATGAGCGCGTCGTCGCACACTCGCGGCCATCCGCACGCTAAGGACCAGACCCGTGGCGTGCTCAGCTGGCTGGAGTCGTGCGGCCGCCGGGTCGTGAACGGGCGTCGCGTGCTTGAGCTGGAGATGAGCAAGGTCGATCAGCTTGTCGCGTTACGCGCGGCAGGTTTCGACGTGCCGCGGACGGTAGCTGTCGCCGGGACCCGCGAGCTCACCGCCGCCGCCGCAAGGCTGCCGGCGCCGTTCATCAGCAAGCACAATCAGGGTGGCAAAGGGCTCGGTGTGCGGCTGTTCGACAGCCACGACGAGTTCGACGCCTATCTGGCCTCGGCGGAGTACGAGCCGCCGGTGGACGGTATCACCTTGCTGCAGGAGTATCTGCGTTCCGCCAAGCCGCGCATCACCAGGGCGGAGATTGTGGGCGGCGAGTTCGTCTACGCGATCACCGCCGACACGGCGCTAGGCGGGTTCCAGCTCTGCCCCGCCGACGCCTGCGCGGTCGGCGGCGGGCGCGCGGTCGGCGGCGGGCCGGTGCCGGACCTGTTCGCGCTCCGGGAGGGTTTCGACCATCCGATCACCGGCCGGTACGTCGACTTCGCCCGGCGGCGCGGAATCGAGATAGCTGGCTTTGAGTTCATCGAGACGGCGGACGGCAGGCTCGTGACCTACGACATCAATACGACGACGAACTACAACGCCGCGATAGAGGCTGCCGCGCCCAGATCGGCCCAGCGTGCGGTGGCCGCTTACCTGAGGCGGCTGCTTGCGGACGAGAACAGAAAGGCGGCGTAAGCGCGATGCGCTTTGGCTATTGGATGCCGATCTTCGGTGGCTGGCTGCGCAATGTCTCCGACGAGGGTATGACCATCGCCTGGCCGTATATCAGGGACCTGGCGGTGGCCAGCGAGCAGCATGGCTTCGACTTATCGCTGATCGCCGAACTCAACCTGAATGACATCAAAGGCCACCGTGCCCCGTCGCTGGACTGCTGGACGCTGGCGCCCGCAGTGGCAGCGGTGACCAGCACGCTGGAGCTGATGCTCGCGGTCAGGCCTAACTACCACTCGCCCGCGCTGACCGCCAAGGCACTGTCCACGCTCGACGTGATCGCCCCTGGCCGGATCTCGCTCAACGTAGTCTCGTCCTGGTGGAAGGACGAGGCGAACCAGTACGGTGCACCTTTCGACGTGCACGACGCCAGGTATGCCCGCACCGAGGAATGGCTGGAAGTCATCTCCCGGATGCTGCGCGAGGACACGGTGACCCACGACGGCCCGCTGTACCAGTTTGACCGGACCGTACTGGAGCCGAAGCCAAGCCGTCCCCCGGTGGTCTACATGGGCGGCGAGTCGCCGAAAGCCAAGGCGGTCATCGCCGCCCAGGCCGACGCCTACGTGATGCACGGCGACGCGCCGGAGGTAATCGCCGCGAAAGTCGCCGAACTCAGCGCGCTCCGAGCGGCGACCGGCCAGTCACCGCTGGAATTCGGCGTATCTGGATACGTGATCTGCCGGGACACGCAAGCCGAGGTCAGCGCGGAACTCGACCGGATACTCGATGTCCGCTCCTCCCCCGAGGCATACGCCTCCTACCAGGACTTCATCGAAGGCTCGCAGCTGGAGTCCAGGGTCTCGCTAGAGGAATACAGCGTCTCGAATCGTGGCCTGCGCAGCGGGCTGATCGGCACTCCGGACCAGATCGCCGACCGGATCCAGGCCTATTCCGATGCCGGGGTCGGCCTGCTGCTGCTCCAGTTCTCACCGCAGCATGAGGAGATGGCCTGGTTCGGCGGCGCAGTGATCAGCCGATTCCGGTCCTCGAAGCCAGCAGCCTGAGCACGCCTCCTCCAGCTTTCACACCTGGAGTCCGCACGGCTCAAGGAGGAGCTTGGCGTGCCGAGGCAGGCGGCGTGGGAGCGGTTCTCCGGAGAAGGCTGAGCGCACGGTAGTGCTACAGCTCATTGAGCCGGAGTCGGTTCAGGAGGGTCCGGACCCGGTGGTGCCGCCAGGCGCATCGAACACCGGGGCGGCTTGCGGGTCCTCAGTGATCTGGCCGTCGATGAGGCGGATGATGTGGCCGGCTGCCGCTGCGAACTCAGCGTCGTGTGTGGCGATGATGATGGTCACGCCCTGTTCCTGGCGCACGAGCAGGAGGAGCTTGAGGATGTCGGCGCCAGTGGGGGAGTCGAGGTTCCCGGCGGGCTCGTCGGCGAGGACCAGGCGTGGCGAGCTGATCAGGGCGATGGCGACACGTTGCTGCTGCCCGCCAGAAAGCCGGGATGGCAGCGCTCGGCCGCAGAATCAGACCGAGTGGGGCCGGTGGGATTCGAACCCACACTGGCAGGATCCTAAATCCTGTGCCTCTGCCGTTGGGCTACGGCCCCGAAGACGGCCGGTCTCCCTGACCGACCAGATTCCATCAGACCAAGTCATATCAGCCTGGAACTAAGTAGTCGTACTATTTAGTCCGGTTCAGTGAGCCAGGCCCAGTTCTCTACGCAGTCGCCCGACATGTCCGGTGGCTTTGACAGCGTAGTAGGCCCGCTCGACCACTCCGTCGGGATCGATCACGAAGGTCGACCTGATGACGCCGACCGACTTCTTCCCGTACAGCATCTTCTCGCCGTAGGCGCCGTAAGCCTTCAGCACGCCCAGGCCCGGGTCGGAGAGCAGCGGGAACGTCAGGCCGTCGCGGTCGCGGAACTTCGCGAGCTTCGCCGAGCTATCCGGCGAGATTCCCAGCACGGCGTATCCCGCCTCGGACAGCTCCTTCCCTGCGTCCCTGAAGTCACAGGCCTGCTTCGTGCACCCGGGCGTCATCGCCGCCGGGTAGAAGTAGACGATCACCCGCTGGCCACGCAGCGACGCCAGGCTGACCAGGTTGCCGTCCGCGTCGGGCAGGCTGAAGTCGGGTGCGGGATCGCCCGCCGCTAGCCGTATCTCGGTCACCAAGCACTTCCCTCCGGTCAGTCCCTACCGTACCGGGCGGCCAGCTAGTGCCGCGAACCGAACCGCACGTCCGCCCGGCAAGCAACATCGCGGCGCCAGCCAACTCCCTGTCACGACAATCGCCACGGCGCATTACGGCAATTAGGCCGTCGCATTGCCCGTACTATGCGAGAAGCCGCCAATTATGCAGAATAGCAACTTCGCAATTACAGCCCTCGGCGCACCATGCGCTGCTACGATTTTTTTATGACTTTGCTTAGGCGTCATTCTGCTATTAAGCGTGGCGATTTCTTCCGCTATCGACGGCGGTCGTCGGCTTCGGTCACCGCGATTACTGTCAGCGCCGCGGCATGCGCCGCTATGTCCGGCTGCTCGGGTGCCGCAACTCCCGCACTGCCCGCCGGGACGGTCACGGCACTGCATGCGCTGCAACTCGCGGACAGCGCGTCGGGGCACGTGAACACGCTCAGCGCCCGAATCGATGTGCAGTCGACCGGCACGACGCAGGGCGGCCTGGTCGGCACGGTCCAGATCCAGCAGAAGCCGACAAAGCTTATCGAAGTGGAACTCGCCGTAAACGCCGCGAAAGCACCGAGTACCCAACTGGACGAGATACTGACCGATTCGGCGGTCTACTTCAAGGATCCAGCCTTCGCCAGGTCTTCCGGTAAGGTCTGGATCAAGGCCGACCTGTCCCAGCTTTCCTCCAAATCCGGGGTAACCCTCGGCACCCTGCTGCAAAACCTGGAAGGCAGTAATCCGCTCGACCAGACCCGGCTTTTCTCCTCGTCAACGGACGTCCGCCTGGCCGGTTCGGCCGTTGTCAACGGAATAGCTACCAACGTGTACTCCGGCTCTTATTCGCCGTCCACCGCCCTTGCGCAACTCTCCCCGCAGCAGCGCAAGCTGCTCGGAACTATGCTGCACGCGATCGGGACCAACCCGGTCCGCTTCCGCGTCTGGATTGACGCCCGGCACCTGATCCGGCAGGCCGAGATCATCGAGTCCGTCCGCGGCGAGACTGTGACCACGGACTTCGGCGTGACCTCGATCAACCAGCCAGTCCGCGTGCTGCTGCCAGATCCCCATCAGGTGGCACCGCTGCCGAAGGCCTAGCCGACATCGCACCGATGGCCCGTTGGTGTCGCTAGAGCAGCACCAACGGGCCATCGGTGCGACCGGCCGACCGGGAACCGGCGGGCTGGGGCCGGCCGGGAACCAACGGGCCATCGGTGCGACCGGCCGACCGGGAACCGGCGGGCTGGGGCCGGCCGGGAACCGGCGGGCTGGGGGAGCGCTAGCACACTAGGGCGGCGATCACAGGCGCTAGGCCGCGCAGGGCGCGGCCGCGGTGGCTGATCGCGTCCTTCTCGGCCGGGCTCATCTCCGCGGTCGTGCGGTCGTCCCCTTCCGGAACGAAAATCGGGTCGTAGCCGAAACCATTGCTGCCGCGCGGCTCCCTGGTCAGGTGCCCGCGCAGCGTCCCCTCGCTGACGTGCTCTCGCCCTGACGGCAGGTACAGCGCTGCCGAGCAGGCGAAATGCGCTGCCCGCCGGTCCTCCGGGATATCGGAGAGCTGGTCGAGCAGCAACCTCAGGTTCGCGGCGTCGTCACCATGCCGCCCGGACCATCGCGCCGACAGCACGCCCGGCATGCCGTTCAGCGCGTCGGCGCACAGCCCAGAGTCGTCGGCCACCGCGGGTAGTCCGGTGAATTCGGCGATAGCGCCGGCCTTGAGCAGCGCGTTTTCGGCGAATGTGGCGCCTGTCTCGGCTACGTCGGGAGCTCCGGGGTATTCACCTAGCCCGACCAGTTCCACGCCGACCCGCCCCGCGGCCAGGATCCTAGTGAGCTCGATGATCTTGTGCGGATTGGCTGTCGCGAGCACCAGCCTTGGTAGATCACTCGACATCGCGTGTCCTGCTCCCGCTCATGGCGCGTACTCCCACGTCGCGCGCTCCCCCGGCGCGCGCTCCCACGTCGCGCGCTCCCCCGGCGCGCGCTCCCACCGCGCGCGCTCCCCCGGCGACCGCGCGCTCCCCGGCGACCGCGCACTCCTACCGCGTGCGCGGCCACGGCGCGCACCTTGGTCAGGTGGCCAGTGCTTTCTGCTGGATCGCGGTCAGATCCGCGCAGCCCGCCACGGCCAGGTCAAGCAGCTCGTCGAGTAGCGCACGGCCGAACGGCTCGCGCTCGGCTGTTCCCTGTACCTCGACGAAGTTCCCGTCGCCGGTGCAGACCACGTTCATGTCGGTCTCGGCCGCGACGTCCTCCGGGTAGCACAGGTCAAGGATGGCAGCGCCGTCGACGATACCGACGCTGACAGCCGCCACCGAGGCCGTCAGCGGGTTGCCCTTGCAGCGCTTTCTGTCCTGGAGCCAGCGGACCGCGTCGGCGAGCGCCACGTAGCCGCCGGTGATCGCGGCTGTCCTGGTGCCACCGTCCGCCTGGAGCACATCGCAGTCGATCACGATCGAGTTCTCGCCAAGTGCCTTCAGGTCGACGCAGGCACGCAGCGACCGGCCGACCAGCCGGGAGATCTCCTGAGTACGACCGCCGAGCCGGCCTTTGACCGATTCCCTGTCGCTGCGGGTGTTGGTAGATCTCGGCAGCATCGCGTACTCCGCGGTCACCCAGCCAAGCCCGCTCCCCCGCCGCCACCTCGGCACCTCTTCGAGCACGCTCGCCGCGCACAGCACCCGGGTGGCACCGAACTCGACCAGTACCGATCCTTCGGCGTGGTCGAGCCAGCCTCTGGTGATAGTAACATTGCGGAGCTGATCACGGCTGCGGCCGTCGGGTCGAGGCATGCAGGCAAGCGTATCGGTCCGAGCGGGTCCTGGTTAAAACGCCGCCCGGTCCGGCGTGCCCGCCCCGATCCACTGGCAGACCCCGCGCACCCCGTTGGCGAGCGCCGTCGTTGCCCGCCAGCCGAGTTCCCGCCAGGCCCGGCCGACGGCCAGGGCGCTGCGCTTCAGCTCTCCTGGCCTCGGCGGCGCGAAGATCGGCTCGGCGGACAGACCAGTCACTTCGCCGACCACCAGCGCCAGGTCGCGAATGCTGACCTCGATCCCCGTCCCGATGTTCCACGTCCCTGGCCGCTGCTGGTCAGCGGCGGCGAGGAACGCGGTCACCGCGTCGCCGACGTACACCAGGTCACGGGTCTGGCTGCCGTCGCCGAAGATGGTCGGCCGTACCCCGGCGAGGAACTGCGAGCAGAAGATCGGCACCACCCCGGCCTCGCCCGAGGGGTCCTGACGCGGGCCGTACACGTTGGCCAGCCGCAGGACCGAATGCGCGGTCTGATGCAGCCGGTTATAGAGCCCCACGTACTGTTCGGCGCAGTGCTTGCCGATCCCGTAGGGCGACTCAGGCAGCGGCAGCACGTCCTCCATCGAGGGAATCGGCGCGTCCCTGCCGTACAGCGCACCGCCGGTAGAGCAGAACAGCACCCTGGCGTCGGCCGCCCGGGCTGCCTCGAGCACGTTCACGGTGCCGATGACGTTCGTCTCCGCGTCGGCGGCCGGCTGGACGACCGATGCCCGCACGTCGATCTGGGCGGCGAGATGGCAGATCAGGTCAGGTCGAACCGAGCTGACCACCTCGCCGAGCGAGCGAGCGTCGGTCACGCTCACCTTGTGCAGGAAGACACGGTCGTCGAGCCTGCCGAGGCGTCCCGCGGACAGGTCGTCAATGACCGCGACCTCGTCGCCCCTGGCGAGGAAGGCGTCGGTCAGGTGCGATCCGATGAAACCGGCTCCCCCGGTCACGACTACCCGCATGTTACGGCAGTCTATTGCCGCCTCGGCGGCAGCTCGCAGGCGAACTGCCGCGACCCGTCGGCCTGATGCCGTGTCGCAGGGCCGCCGATCGGGAACTATCCGGGTGTTCCGCACTGCCGGGCTCACGGACCTCGTACGGTCCGCGAAGGCTCCGCCACCAGCATCGGGGGGTTGGCATGGTGCCTGCGGTCACTGGCGGCGTACGGGGCGCCGCACCCGGCCGGACGCGAGCCCGCGGGCCTGAGCCGCCGCGCTGGCGCTCCTGGGCGCTCGCCGTCCTGGCCTGGGCTGCCGCGGCCGCCCTGGCCGCGCTGCTGACCCGGGCCGCGATCACGCATCCGCCGCACATGAACGATCTGTCGGTGTACCGGACCGCCGGGCGTCAGGTCCTGCGCGGCAAGTTCGTCTACCCGAGCGTGCCAGCCGATCAGGTCGGCAATCTCGGGCGTTCCTACCTGGTCTTCACTTACCCGCCGTTCGCCGCGATCCTGGCGGTGCCACTGGCTCTGATTCCCTGGCACGTCGCCCGGCTCGGCTGGGTAGCGATGGTGTACGGGCCGTTGGCCATGATCGTCTTTTTCGCCTTCCGACCGCTGCTGGCCAGGACCACGAGGTACCGCGCGGCCGCCTTCGGGGTCATCTTCGCCGTCTCGATGTTTACCTGGCCGATGCTCCAACAGATCAGGTTCGGCCAGGTGGATATCGCCCTGGCCGCGCTGTGCGTGGCCGATATCGCCGCCGACCGGCCGCGCTGGCCGCGTGGTCTGCTGATCGGCCTGGCGACCGCCGTCAAGCTGACTCCTGCCGTCTTCATCGTGTACCTGCTGGTCACCGGCCGCCGGAAGGCTGCGGCCGTCAGTTCCGCGGCAGCCGCGGCCTGCGCCCTGGTCGCCTGGCTGGCCGTCCCCAGCGACTCGTCCCGCTACTGGACCGGAGCGCTGCTCGACCCGGCCAGGCTCGGGCGCCCGCGCCAGGTCTCCGACCAGTCGGTCCGGGCGATGCTGCTGCGCGCGGTTCCGGCTGGGCACGTGCCGGCGCTGCTGTGGATCGCGGTCGTCCTCGTGGTCACGGTCGGCGGCTTCGCCGCCGCGCGGCGGGCAGCCGCGGGCGGCAATGACCTGGCCGGCGTGGCCATCGTCGGGCTGACCGGCGTCCTGGTCTCGCCGGTCTCCTGGATTCATCACATGGTCTGGGTCGTCCCGGCCATCGGCGCGCTGCTTGGTGACGGCCACCGGGTGTGGCGCTGGATAGCGGCGACGGGTACGGCCGAGTTCTTTGTCTTCTTCGATCCCTACTCGCGGATGCGCCCGTGGTTCCAGGCGTTCGCGCCCGACCTGGTGCGGCACCTGGTCAAAGATGCCTACGGGCTCGCGGCGGCCGCGGTCATCCTGCTACTTGCCACGGTCAGCGAATCCGGACGCCTGGCCGTGCCAGCGAAAGCGGGCCGTGATAAGCCGCCGCCGCTTCGTGCAGGACCAGGTCCTGATTACTCCACGGCACCAGATGAGTCAGGATGAGCTGGCCGACGTCCGCTCGTGCCGCGTGCTCGGCCGCCTGACCCGCGGTCAGGTGCAGGTCGGCGGGCAGCCCGTGCCCCGAAGTGAAAGACGCCTCGCACAGCAGCACGTCAGCTCCGGCGGCGAGGCGGACGAGCGCGTCGGACGGGCCGGTGTCCGCGGAGTAGGCGACCGTCCGGCCGCCGTGTTCTATCCGGAATCCGAACGTCTCGACCGGATGATTGACGTGCTCCGCTGTCACGGTGAACGGGCCGATCTCGCGAGTGCCCGCGGAGAGGGTCGTGAACTCGAAGCTGGCGGCCATCGCACCGTCCGAGCCGGGGCCGGTGCCCGCCTGCGCTGCCCGGTCAAGCCGCCGCGCCGTGCCAGCGGGACCGTACACCGGGATCTTCCCCAGCGGCCCGGCCGGATGGTAGGTGCGGAACACCTGGTAGGAACACATGTCCAGGCAATGATCCGCGTGCAGATGGCTGAGGCAGACGGCATCGATGTCGCCGGGATCCGCATAGCGCTGTAGCGCGCCGAGCGCACCGTTGCCAAGGTCGAGCAGCAACCGGAAGCCCTCGGCCACCACCAGGTAGCAGGACGCCGCGCTGTCCGGGCCCGGATAGCTGCCGGAACAGCCCACGATCGTCAGGTCCATGGCACCCCAGGCTACGCAGGCCCGGCGGGCCGTCGGCCGGAGATTGATCGGCTCGATCATCTACCCAGAACGCCAAAAAGGCGGCATGATCCGTGCAAGGCATGCCACACCGGCGCTGTCCCGTCAGGCCGGCCACATCCTTGGAGATCCCATGGCCGAACAGGCGACGCGGTCGCCGCGGATCATCCCGCTCGCCCTCGCCGAGCCCACCGAACCGGTGTCCAAGGGCTGGATCGGCGGCCTGGGCCTGGTCAGCCTGGTGATGTGGATGGCAGCGCTCACTCCCGCGAACTTCCTGATCCCCGCGCAGCTCGAACTCGTCGACCCGAAGGGCGCGAAGCTCGCGCTCGGGCTGATCTCGGCGTTCGCGGCCATCGCTTCCGTCCTCGCGACGCCGATCGCCGGCGCGTTCTCCGACCGGACCAGCCACGCCTGGGCCCTCGGCCACCTACGGGGCCGACGGCATCGCTGGACCCTCGCTTATGCGCTGTTCGGAGCGGCCAGCCTGGCGCTGATCGGTGAGCAGGCGACCGTGCTCGGGATCGGCGTTCTCTGGGTCCTGTTCAGTGCCTTCCAGAACGGCCAGTACGCCAGCCTCAGCGCCGCTGTCCCCGATCACGTCCCGGTAGACCAGCGCGCGACGGTGGCGGGCTGGTTCAGCATGCCGCAGGCACTCGGCCTGGTAGTCGGCGGCGGCCTAGTCTCGTACGTGGTCACCGGCCAGCGCGGCGGCTACCTTCTGCTAGCGGTCGCGCTGTTCGCGCTCACGTTGCCGTTCGCCCTGTTCACCCGGGATCACCCGCTGGACCCGGAGCACCGGGAGCCGATCTCGGTGCGCACTCTGCTAGGCGCGTTCTGGCTGAGCCCCCGGCGGCACCCCGAGTTCGGCTGGGCCTGGCTCACCCGGTTCCTCGCCGCGCTGGCGATCGCCCTCGGCACCTTGTACTTGCTGTTCTTCCTGCACGACGTGGTGCATTACGCCAAGCTCTTCCCCGGTCAGACCGACAAGCAGGGACTGCTGATCCTGACCGCGATCTACACCCTGTGCGTGGTCGTCACCGCGATCGTCGGCGGTGTCATCTCCGACCGGATCAGGAAACGGAAGATGATCGTCACGATCTCCGGCCTGCTGATGGCCGTCGCCGCGGTGCTCTTGACCTTCGTAGAGACCTGGCAGGCCGCGATGGTCGCTGCCGTGTTCTACGGGGCCGGCTTCGGCGCCTACCTCGCTGTCGACCAGGCGCTGATCACGCAGGTGCTGCCGGCGGCCACCGACCGCGCCAAGGACCTGGGCATCATCAACATCGCGATCGTCGGCCCTACGGCCCTGGCTGGCGTCATCGCACCGCTGCTCGTGCATGTGGGCGGCTATCCCCTGCTGTTCGCTGCGACGGCCGTCGTAGCGGTCGCCGGGTCGGTAGGCGTCTGGAAGATCAAGAGCGTCCCCTAGCATCCAAGCGCGCCAGGCCCGTTCTAGCCGGTACAGCGCTCGTCTGGTGCCCGTCTGGCGCCCGCACGGGCCGGGCGAAACCCCTACGGAGGATCCATGGCCGAGCAGGTCACAGACGCCACCCCGGTGCTGCCGCACGCGCTGGCAGAGCCGATTATCCCGGTCACCAAGCGGTGGATCGCCGCGCTCGGGCTCGGCACCATGGGCCTGTGGATGGCTTCGCTCACGCCGCTGAACATCCTGCTGCCCGAGCAGGTCAATCACATCGCGCCGCATCAGCGGTTCCTGGTGATCGGCCTGGTGCACGCGCTCGGCGCGATGGCCGCGATCATCGCCACCCCGCTCGTCGGCGCCTTGTCCGACCGGACCAGCCACGCCTGGGCCATCGGCCGCCTTCGCGGCAGGCGGCACCGGTGGACGCTCGGCCTGGCCTTGCTGGCAGCGACCAGCCTCGCGCTGCTGTCGGTGCAGAGCACGGTCTTCGGCGTCCTTGCTCTCTGGGCGATGTTCAGCTTGTTCCAGAACGGCCAGTACGCCAGCCTCAGCGCCTCCATCCCCGACCATGTCCCGGTCAACCAGCGTGCCACTGTCGCCGGCTGGGTCGGCATGCCGCAGGCTCTCGGGCTGGTGATCGGCGTCGAACTCGTAGTCCGGCTGTTCAAAGGCTCCTCGACCGGCTACCTGCTGCTGGCCGGCTGCCTGGCGGTCTTCGTGCTGCCGTTCGTGTTCTCCACCCTCGATCACCCGCTCGAACCTGACCAGCGCGAGCCGTTCTCCGCACGCCAGCTGCTCGCCGCGTTCAAGGTGGACCTGCGGGCGTACCCGGACTTCGGCTGGGCCTGGATCACCAGGTTCCTGGCCTCGCTGTCGATCTCGATGGGCACTCTTTACCTGCTCTACTTCCTGCAGGACGCGGTGCACTACCGCAACCCGGCGGCCGGCGTCACGACCCTGATCCTGATCTATACAGTCTGCGTCATCATCACGGCGACGATCGGCGGCCGGATCTCGGACCGGCTCGGCAAGCGCAAGCTGATCGTCACGATCTCTGGTGCGCTGATGGGCTGCGCGGCGGTACTGCTGACCTTCGTCGAGACCTGGCCTGCCGCACAGCTCGCGGCCCTGCTATTCGGCACCGGATTCGGCGCCTACCTCGCCGTGGACCAGGCTCTGATCACCCAGGTGCTGCCGAGCGCCGAGAGCCGTGGCAAGGACCTGGGACTCATCAACATCGCGATCGCCGGTCCGGCAGCGGTCGGCGGGCTGCTCGCGGCGCTCCTGGTGACGATCGGCGGCTATCCGACCCTGTTCGCGTCGACCGCGATCTCGGCCGCCGCCGGAGCCATCCTCGTCTGGCGCATCAAGAGCGTCCCCTAGGAGGGCTTGGCGAAACGACTGGCGAAACCCCGCATGATCATCTGGGCTAGCTGACTTCTTGCCAGACGGGCCTGCCGTTGCGAGCGCGGTCTGCCGAACTCGCGTTCGACCGCGCCCGCGCAGGCGGGGCTGTGGCTATCGGCCGTCAGTCACCGCCCCTGGCGAGCGGAACGGCGTTTCCGAGGTTGGAGTTGCCTTCCAGGAAGTGGATGTCGGCGACATCGCCAGCGTGCGGGCCGGTGTAGCGCAGGATGTACAGGCCGTTGCGGATGTCGATGACGTAGACCAGGCCGTTGCGGATGATCGGGTAGCTCCACATGACGACCTTGTTCGGGCCGCGGGACAGTGCCGGGTCTTCGGTGGCCACCGAACCGAGCGGGGTCGGCGAGAACCAGCCGGCCTGGGTGGGGTCGGACGGATCGGCGATGTCGATGGCCTGGACACCGCCGGAGTGCCAGTCCACGAACGCCAGGTCAGGCAGCACCGTGGGGTTATGCGATGAGTAGCTGGTGAACTGCTCGGTCAGCGGGTCGTCGGCCGCGCTGCCGCAGAACTGCTGCGTGTCCTGGGTGATCTTGTACTCGCCCACGATCGCGGGGTGCGCGGGGTCGCTGACGCTGATCATGTGTACCCAGCCCCACGGGCAGCCGAAAGTCGGGTCGGTGAACGTGCCGTAGATCTCGTCGGTGACCAGCACGAACGGCCGGCCAGGCACTGGTACGGCCGAGTGTCCTTCCGGGCAGGCCTTCAGGCATCCCGGCAGCGGGTTGCCCCAGATCGGGCGGTTCGCCGGGTCGGTGATCAGGTCGTTGTTCAGCGAGATGACCGTACCCGGCGAGGTGTCCTTGGCGACCGCGCTGGTGTCGAGCACGACCATCTCGCCGCCTTCCATCGCCAGGTAGGTGCGGGTGCCGTCGGCCGTCGGGGCCATCGAGTGGACGTACAGGTCATCCTGGAAGGTGACCTCGCTGCCGCCGTCAGGGAAGAGCTGGTTCCAGTTGCCCTCGGCGACCTCGGTGACCGGACCGCCGTCCGCGACCTTGCTGATGTCGACGATCATCAGGTTCGGCACGGCCGGGTTCGAGGTCAGCTGCGGAGTGGAGATCCACAGCAGTGCCCGGTTCGGCCGCTTCGGATCCTGCCACAGGTACATCTCGTGCGGCTTCACCTTGAGCCCAGCCGCGGAAGTCGGCACGTACGTCGAGATCAGCGTGGGGTGAACGGGGTTGGCCAGGCTGTAGAAGGCCAGGTCGAACGGGAAGGTCGTGTCATTACCCGGCGGGCAGGCGTGGATCACCGAGCTGCACCGGAAGTTCATGACGACGAGCAGCTTGCGCCTGGGCCATACCCGGAGCTCACGGGAGCTGATGCCGACGTTACCTTCGAGCGGCGGGCCGATCTCGCCGACCACGTGCGGGTTAGCGGGGTTGGCGATGTCCTCGATCAGGACACCGGGATGGACGTGCGGGCAGTCGGCTGCGGGACCGCGCGGGTCGCCGTTGCCGCAGGTGGAGGAACCGTCGGTGCGGTTGCCGATGTAGGCGTAGTGCCCGTAGATCGTCATGGCGGAATTCATGCCGCGGTTGAACAGCGGGTCGTGGCCGACCACAGTGAAGTTCTCCGACGTGCCGGGTGTCCCGCCACCTGGGGCGACCGTCACGCCGGCGGTACGAACGTCCGCGGCGGGCGCGAGTATCCGTCCCGTGGCGGCGGCGGCCGGCCCCACCGCCAGCAGCGCCATAGAGGCCGTCAGGGAAATTAACGCAGTGCGTCGCATGATCTTGCCTCGCCTCGTTGAAAGGAAAGAATTACCCCCACCATATTTCGGAAAAGGAATTCGGCGGAAGAGGAATTGGCAATTTAGCGGCACCACCGGTTACTCACGGTGCGCAGCGAACCTTGCCTCGCACGGTGGCAGTCACCCTGAGTGATCGCGAGAGTGGCGTGCGCGACCTGTTGACCATGGGTGCCGGTGTCGTTAATCGCTTGTCAGCCGCCACGCGCATCGCCGATGATTGCGGCCATGGCCAGCACCCGACGAGCCGACATGTTCACCGCGGACGGCAAGCCGTCTGACGATGACCCGCGTGAGAACGGGCCAAGGCTGGGCGACGAGCGCGGCACGCTAGTCGAATCCCTGCGCCGTCAGCGCCTCACGCTGGAGCTGAAATGCGCAGGTCTTGATCCGGAGGCTATGGCGCGGCGTTCCGTCGAGCCGTCGACGATGTCGCTGCTGGGGCTGGTCCGGCACCTGGCCGAGGTTGAGCGCGCGACGTTCCGGGTGATGATGGCGGGCCAGGAGGTGCCCCGGCTGTACTGCTCCGACACCGACCGTGACGCTGACTTCGATGGTGCTGTCCCCGACCCCAAGGTGGTCGCGGAGGCGTGGGATGCATGGCACGTGGAGGCGGACTTCGCGGCGCGGTTCGTGGCAGAGGCGCCCAGTCTCGACATCACTGGCTATGATCCCCTAAATAAGCATGGCAGCGGCGGAGGCCAGATGTCGCTGCGCGAGGCGCTAGTCGGAATGATCGAGGAGTACGCCCGCCACATGGGTCACGTCGACCTGTTGCGCGAGCGGATCGACGGGCGCCTAGGCCAGTAATGAGCATGGTCACATATGCCGCCACGCTGTCCGTGCGGACGGAGACCGTGGTTGCTCGTTCGCCATCTCGGAGCTGCGCTCCTCAGGCGATCCCATCGGCCGTACACCGCGGCCAGGGATCGCGAAGTGAGGTTGGGGAGACGAATGGCTGGAGTGGGCCGTCGTCGACGATCTCCGGCAGCCGCCGGGCCATTCCGGCGAGGAGGTCGGCGACCTGGACCCGCGGATCATCCCGGAAGTCGACCATAAGCCCGGCGGGACGACTGACCGGCCTGCCGGGTGGTGTATCTTCACGGACACCTAGCGCTTCCCGGCAGGCTGCCGACGGCGCGTAGCCGCCCCGCCCCCCGGCAGGTCACAATCTCAAGGACGCGATAACTGACCTGACCAGGGAGACCGTCACCGCCCGCAAGTCCTCAGACCGGGCGGCTCACCGCCTCGCGTGGCTGACCAGCCTGCCCGCCGTTCATCAGTCCACGGCCTGACCAGCCGTCCCGATGTTCTCGCCAGCCGGGCACTTCACGACTCTGTGTGTCCTAATGAGATCAGTCGGGTCCGCTTCTGGGAGGCTCGACTGCAGCAGCGGCCGGCTGGGTCAGCACTCGCCCTCTCAGGTTCCTTTGGAAACCTATTGGCAGATCGTGCGCCCGCCGGTTCGCCGGTGGCTGGACTGCTGATGGGATGCCGTGCCCGCGTTGGCGTGAGCACTTGATCATTAGGTCGCAGGGGTCCCCGGGTGCTGTGATCTGGCCGGCCGGACACGGAGGAGTTGCTGCGGGTGCTGTTCATTGGAGACGACTGGGCTGAGGATCATCACGATGTGGAGCTCGAGGACGAGGGTGGCCGGCGGCTGGCCCGGGCCCGGTTGCCGGAAGGGCTGGAGGGCATCACCCGGTTGCACGCGCTGGTAGCCGAGCATGCCCCGGCGGGCTGGTCGGAGCTGTCGTCCGAGGAGGTGGCTGGCCGGGTTGCCGTCGGGATCGAGACCGACCGTGGCCCGTGGGTGTCTGCGTTGCGGGCGGCCGGTTACCAGGTGTTCGCGATCAACCCGCTGTCGGTGGCGCGGTACCGGGAGCGACATTCCACTTCGGGTGCCAAGAGTGACGCGGGGGATGCTCACGTGCTCGCGGAGATCGTCCGCCTTGACCGTGGCCATCACCGCGCGATAGCCGGGGACAGCGAGCTGGCGGACGCCATCAAGCTCTTGTCGCGTGCGCACCAGACCGCGATCTGGGAACGGACCCGGCATGTGCTGCGGCTGCGGTCGGTGCTGCTGGAGTTCTTTCCCGCCGCGGTGGAGGCCTTCGACGACCTGGCCGCGGCGGACGCGCTGTCGCTGCTCGGACGGGCTCCGGATCCGGCGCGGGCAGCGAAACTGACCCGCGCCCAGGTCACCGCCGCCTTGCGAGCCGCGCGCCGCCATCACGCCGAGGCCCGGGCCGATGCCATGCTGACGGTCTTGCGAGCTCCCGGACTACGTCAGCCGCCGGTCACCGAGGGCGCGTATGCGGCCGTTGTCTCCGGGCAGGTCCGCATGATCACGGCTCTCAACGAGCAGATCGCAGGGCTGCAGGAGGTGATGGCCGGGCATTTTGGCCGTCACCCGGCCGCTGACATCTACCTCAGCCAGCCGGGTTTCGGGGTAGTCCTGGCGGCCCGCGCCCTCGGCGAGTTCGGCGACGACAGCCAGCGCTTCAGCGACGCCCGGGCCCGCAAGAACTATTCCGGGCAGAGCCCGATCACCCGTGCCTCCGGCAAGAAAACCGTCGTGCTGGCCCGCTACGCCACCAACCGCCGCCTCGGCGCCGCGCTGCACCTGCAGGCCTTCGCTGCGCTGGGCGCATCACCGGGCGCCCGGGCCTACTACGACACGCTGCGCGGCAGGAACATCAGCCACCACGCGGCCCTGCGCCAGCTCGCCAACCGGCTCGTCGGCATCCTCCACGGCTGCCTCAAGACCAGCACCCTCTACGACGAGGACACTGCCTGGCAGCACCACCGCCCCGACACCCAGACCGCCGCCGCTTGACAAATTTCAGGATGGGATGTCTTTCGTCCCTACCCGCGCCTTCGCTGTCGGGACGCGAGCTCTGCGGTGACGTGCGCCTTCACCTGCTCCAGCAGGACCTCTCGTTGCTTCGGAGTTGATGCGGTGACCGGCTCGAAGTCCCCGCCGAACCGGACGTCGGCGTAGGCCCGGTCGGGACCGTTGTGGAAGTGCAGGAACAATTTCGAGTGAAGTGGAAGTCCGGTGGGTGCGTTCCCTTGTCGCGCTGGCCGTCGATCTGACGAAGTGACGCGACAAGCTCGTCGAAAGTCATGCCTTGACTCACAGGCGCAGCGTTGCCGATTGACGGATCTCGTCGTCGGGACCTCTCCCGACGCCAGCAGCGTGTCAAGGCTCTGGCCGGGCCATCGCGGCAGCGGCGCGTCGTGCAGCGTCCGTGCGGCGGCACCCGCTGCGGCCCACGCCGCCGGCGGCGCGGCCGACGGCTCGCCGAGGCGGCCGAGTGCCGTCCCGGGGAGGGCGGCGAGCGCGAGCACGGGCGGCTTGCGCCACAGGACCTGCGGAGTCGGGACCGGCGCCATGGCCATCGCCTCGGCCTCGACGTCGGTGCGCGTCTGATCAGCGTCGATCTGTCGGGCACTGCCTCGGCCCGCCGGGCCTCGGCACGTGGATCGTGAAGTCCAAGCGGCATGTCGTCGCGGTCGGTGACCTCGACGCGACCGGGACTGTCGGTCCGATGACGTCGAGCGAGCGCTGTCGCGCATGACCCGGCTGTGCTCAAGTCGTCCGGTTGCACGTACGGTATTCGGCGCCGGGGCGCACGGCCCTGCGGCGGGCGATGAAGGCCCGATGCCCGTTGATGACTTCTTCCGGATAGACGGCCAACAACGGGTCATCAGGCCCCGCCGGGACCAGCCCGTCCAGCTGAGCCTGATACAGCCGCAGCCACACGAACGCATCCGGAGACGCGGGAAGCTGCTGCATCCGCCGCGACCCCTCGCGCACCACGGTAATCAGCCGCTGTCCTATTGCGGGCTGCCGCGCAGGGACGGGAGGTGGCTAAGGATCTTGCGGAGGCGGGTCGGGTCGAGTGTGCCGTGGCCGGGTTTGGGGTGGTGTATTGCGTTCCGGGCCAGGACCGCCCAGGTGACGGTGCAGGCGATGACCGCGGCGGCCTGGAGGTGGTGCGCAGGGGTGCCGGCTGCGCCCAGGCCGGACCATTCCGCGGCGGTGACCCAGTAGCCGAGCAGGGGGTAGACGACGAACTGGTGCCAGAGTTTGGTGGGGCTGAGGATCTGGAGGCGGGTGTAGCGGCCGGCTGCGAACTCGTGGCGTGACTGCCACCATCCGAAGGCCCAGCCGCCGGCGATCCAGGCGCAGCCCGCGATCCAGGATGCGGGCCAGCCGCGGGGCCCGCCTGGCTGCGAGATGCTGGCGGCCAGGCCGGCGGCGAGGGCGAGCGTGGGGTCGCCGATGAGCACGGCGGCGTAGTCGTCGCGCCAGGTGACCTTGCGTCCTTCCAGCAGGGGAGAGGCCAGCAGGTGGACGCCCGGGGCGACGGCAATCGCGGTAAGCGCGAGCAGCGCGGGGGGCCAGTGCAGGGGCGCGCCGAGAACGGGAAGCGGGTTCATGGCCGGAGTCGTTGTGGCCGTGGGCGGACCGGGTGGTCGGGCAGCGACTGGACGAACGGGTCGGCAAGCACGGGGCCGTACCGGGTGGCGAATGCGACCAGGTGCGCGCTGCGATTGCCGCTGAATTCGGGGAAGCCCTCTTCCTGTTGTGCGGCGATCAGGCTGAGCCCCCCGCCGAGCCGGTGCAGGTGACCTCCGGCTAGGTCCCAGGCGACGGCGAGCGGACCGAACTGGTTGGCGACGAAACGGGCGTGGTTCTGCGCCGTCTTGCGCTCCCCGGGTTCCGGGATCTCGCGGTCGGTGCTGAGGGCGAGGGTGCCGTGGCGTTTGCGGGCCTCGAACGCGGCGTCCTGGTGATTGCGGTGCCGGGCCATTTCCTTCCAGTAGGTGCGTTTCCACGGCAGGTCGAGCAGGTAGGCCAGGAGGCTCACCGGCGTGGCCTTGTCGCCGCCGTGCCAGAAGACCTCCTGCACGTGCAACAGCCCGGGGACTGCCTTGGCCAGCGGCCAGGACAGGTCCGCGTCGTTGGCATGGGCAATGCGGCGGGCGTGATCGCGCACGGATGGGCCGTCAGTGCTCGTCTTCCGGGCGACCGGGATGGCGCCGCCGTTGAGCTGGGCGGCGAGCACGGCCAGCAGGTCGCGGTGGTCTTCGAGGCCGTTGGTGTTCAGGATCGCCGGCAGGTCCCGCGTGGCGGGACCGCACCGCAGGATGTGCAGGGCCTGAAGGCCGTCGCGCTGGCCAGCGCCCAGGCTCAGGTCCAGGATGGCCAGTTCCGGCCGGTACGGTGGTTGCGGCAGATTTGGCAGTCGCTTGCCAGCCAGGAAGCGTTCCAGTTCGGTGACGCTCTCCAGGGACAGTCTGCGGTGGCTGGGCAGGTGGCGGGCGAACCAGCCTGCCTCGTGGTCAGGCTGGTCGTCGATCACGAGGATGTCGATGCCGCGCTCGCCCGGGGCCAGGTCCGCACGCCGCGCGCGTTCCTCGGCGGCCACGCGCGCGGTGAGGTCGATGTTGACCGGGTCAGGCATTGATTGACTCCTTGGGTGCGGCGGCTGCGCGTGTGCGGGGCCGGCTGCTGCTCGGCCAGGTCAGTTGGAAGACATGGCTGCCGTCGCCCGCGTCGTCAATCGTCATCGTGCCGTTCTCGGCGTGCACGAGCCTGGCCAATCCCATCAGGCTCGAGGTCGGCACGACCTCACCGATCCGGGCGCCGCAGCGGCACAGCACGCGCAGCTTGACCATGCTGCCGTCGGCCGTCGGCGCGCTGGTCAGCGCGATCTCCAGCTGTGTGGCGGATCTTAACGCTGCGTTGGTCACCAGATCGCTGACCGCCATGAAGACGATCCCGGCATCGCGGTGTGTCAGGTCCTCCGGCTCGAGATCATGCGTGACGCTCGCCCCATAGCGCGCCGACCAGTCCGGGTTGTAGGACAGCAGGGCCTGGAGCACCTCCTCGGCGCTCCGCAGGTCGCGCGTTCTTCCCAGGGCCAGGCTTTGCGCGAAGCCGCCGATGCCGTAGCACAGCCGGCGGACGCCTTCGCGCAAGTCGGGGTCGGGGATCAGCGCAAGCTCGTCGATGATCGCCCGGCTCGGGTTCTTCAGAGTCGAGTGCACCAGTCTGCTGTCGATACGGTGAGCCAGCTCAGTGGTCTGCTCCCGCGCCTCATCGAATCTCTTGACCTGGCTGGCGATCTGGGCGATCAACCGCCAGGAACCGGCCATCACCATCGCCGGGCCGGCGACGGCCACGAACCGGGCCGGTGTCGTCGGCGAAGCCGGCCACAACAACGCGGATACGACCACTGCGGCGATCGGGCCGATGAACAGCCTCACCCGGCGCATCCACCGCGGGCCGGGTTCGAGTTCCCAGACGACATGCGCGGACAAGTTGGCCGCCCATCACGATTACGTCGCGATCGACATCCCGGTCCCCGTCGGAACCCCGTACTACGCGATCACCGCGGGCAAGGTCACCTACACCAGCCCCGGCAACGGCTGCGGGACCGGCGTGCAGCTACACGGCCTGGACGGCGTGACTTACACCTACTGCCACGGCTCGAAACGGCTCATCGCCGCAGGGCTGACGGTCCCGCCGGGAACCGAACTAGGGCTCACCGGGAACACCGGGCACTCCTTCGGCCCGCACCTGCACCTCCAGATCCTGTACGCGGGCAAGAAACGCTGCCCGCAGGCCCTGCTCTGGGACCTATAC
Organism: Streptosporangiaceae bacterium; assembly: GCA_035533915.1. GTDB lineage: Bacteria > Actinomycetota > Actinomycetes > Streptosporangiales > Streptosporangiaceae > Chersky-822. The sequence goes on along the minus strand of DATLSX010000038.1, from coordinate 66,446 downwards.
GACGGGATCCAGCCACCGCCGGACGCGCACGCCGTGCAAACGCTGCCCACCAGAGGCTGCTCCTACATCCCGAAGAAGTAAAGTGGCCGGTCAGGGCACCCGCCCCCGCCTGGCAGTTGCCCCGGACGCATGCTCCTGGAGTCTAATCTCGGTACCGGCGGCCCGGCCCCAGCTCGGTCTTCTGCCCGTGCCGGCTGGTCGCTGGTCCCGAGGCAGCTAGGCACTGTCAAGCAGGATCTCGTGGTGGTCGGTGCCGAGGATCTCGGCTGGCATCGGGTCAGTCTCGTCGGTCCCCCGGCCGGGGGGTCGGCGTCGGTGCACCGGCTGGTGCAGGCCGTCACGAGCCGACAGCGACGCCGTGGCCCAGTTGGCCCGCTTCCTGGGGCACAGCGGCAACTACACGGCGGCGCGCGTTCTTCAGCAGCAGATCACTGATACCCGAGAGCAGGTGCTCGGCACCGAGCACCCCAGCACCCTGGCCACTCGCGCCGGACTCAGCTACTGGACCGGGCGGGCGGACAGCCAGGCCGGACAATGAGGATCACTCGCGCACCCAAGTCGGCCGCCAGCGTCAAGCCCGATCCCGGAGCCGCCGACCCCGCAGCCCGTGCACCGGGCACGATCGGGGCGCGCCGCCGCGACCGCGCCGCCTCACCACCTGGCCGTTGACGCCATTGGCGCTACGCCGGCGGAGGCATCCCTCCAAGTTTGATTCGGACGGTCCAGCTACCTGAGTTGTCAGTGAAGTTGTTGTCGTTGACGCCAAGGTACAACTCTCCCGCCGCCGTGATTACCTCAGTAGACGCGCCGACCTCGAAAGGTGAGCCGTTGCCGATCCGGGCGATCAGTGACCAGCACGTCAGGCCCGGAGCCGCCCAGGTGTCCGGCGGGCTCGGCGAAGCAAGGCAGTTTGGATCACCGGCCGGAGACTTGCCTGGGTCGGAGCCCGCGATGTAGATGGTGCCGGCCGCCGTGAGGCCGAGTCGTTCGCCTGAACCCACGCTGATGCCAGAGTCAGTCCACATTTGCGCGCCGACCACGGTGAGATCCGGGGCTGAGGCGCAGCCGAAGCCAGACCAGCCAGATGTGCCCGCCTCATTGATCGCCTGTACCCGGAAACACTGATAAGTGCCCGGAGTAACGGCAAATGAAGTCGATGTGACCGGGCCGGTGCGGGTAGCGAGCGTCGCGTCGCGGCCGCCGCAAGATCCGACCGGGCACCCGTTGTCGACGTTGAACCCGGTGGCGCCGACGGAGCCGACGGTCCAGGTAACGGTTATCTGGTACGGGCCGTTCGCGCTCGCGGTGACATTAGCGGGCGTGGCCGGCGGAACGCCAGGAGGCGCTACGGATTGCGGCGAAGCGCTAGATGAATGGTTGTCATTTGGTGACTGGCTGCTGGTAGATGACTGGCTGCCAGGTGGCTGGTCGGTCGGCGATGGCTGGTCTGTGGGTGACTGCCCTGGCCCGGACTGCGATTGCTGGCTTCCTTGGGTATCGCCTGCCGGTCCGCCCCCATTGGGTGCCGAGTTCGCCATGCTCGTGGTCTGCTGCCCGCCAAGAGCGACCGCGCTGCTGACCGGCTGACCATATGGGATTCTGGTGGTCAGGAGTGCGACCCCGGCGATTAGGCAGATGAGCGCGAGGCCGCTCACCACCGGCATGAGCGTTCCCTGCGCCGCGGTTTGAGCGGGGCTGGACGCGCTGGCGGCTCGGCTGGGCAGGCCCGGGAAGTAGCGGGAGGTGCCGTGGAAGCACAGTCCGCGGAGAACCCGCTTCCTGCTGGTCAGATCGATTGGTCGCTCGGCGCGCCGGGCTATCTCGGCCAATCGCTCGAATGCCGCGAGCAGTGCCTGCGGGTCGTTGATCAGCTCGGCGGTGATTGAGTCCGCGATCCGGATCCGCTGCCTGGTCAGGCCCATTAGGACGGCGCCGGCCACTACTGCCAGGATGCCGCCGATCAGCGCGACGACGACCGCCGCCATGAGCAGGCAGAGGCCGATGATGACCGAAATGCCCCAGACGATGAGCCGGTTGATCATGTCGTCGCCGTAGGGAGGGGTGCCGGGCTTCAGTCGCTTGTGCGCGTCAGATTTGATGTAGGCGATGCCGAGCTTGCCCAGGATGTAGACGAAGCCAGCCGCCACCGTGTTGAACAGGAAAAGGGCCCAGTTCAGCAAGCCTGTGGAGGCGACGGTCAGGGTGTTGTCGCCGGCCGCGGCGCGGGCGAGCACATGAGCGGTGACCGCTTCGATCATGGGCTGCTCAACGGCCAGGCTGAACTCGGCGAGGAAACCTTCCGTGTAGAAGACGGCCGCCCGATCGCCGGAGTAGACGGACAAGGCGTTCACGGCGTCGTCAGCGACGATCCACAGTGCTGGCACCTCGACGTCCAGCCGCGCGGCCAGCCGCTCTGCCATCGGCCCGAGCACAGCGGCCTCCTCGTCACTCGGCGGCCTGCCGCGGACTGTTCCCGGAGCATGCGCGGCGTGCATGAGACTAATTCCCGCGAGGATGACGGCCAGTGCCCCGGCGGCTGCGGCGCCGGCGATCGTCCTGGTGCCGTCGGCGGCCAGGACGACGATGATGCCCGCGTCAAGTGCCGCGGCGGCTGCGGCCACGGCGATGTAGATCCGGTTCCGGACGCGCTGCCACGCGACCTGAGTCCGAGCGGTTTCAGCTGACATCGTGCGTTAGTCCCTTCTGGTCAGAACGGGACGGTGTCCGCGGTCCTGAGCTGGCGGGACGGCCGAAGTGGCAGCCGTTAGTCAGGTGGGCGTGGTCGACCTCGACCGGCGGCTCTATGTGGAGATCCCGGACCGGCAATACCAGCTCTGGCTCGCTCCCGGACGGCTGCCGCTGGGCCAGCCATGACATCAGGGTTGTCTTGCCCGCTCCGGTCACCTGCCGGGAATCGGGTGCCTGCTGATCCTGCCTCATTTCGCCCTTCAGGTATCGTGCCATCCGGCCTGGCCCAGTTCCTTCACTCTAATGAGTATGTGTCAATGCGGGTGATCCGCATGGACATGTGCGGCTGATTGGCGAAACAGGAAACAGGAAACCCCCGGTGAAACCATGGGTCAAAAGCGAGATAACTTTGGCCAGGAACTTCGGCGGTCGGCGGGTCGCGGCGGATGTGTGCCTGCGCGAACTCGCCGCACAGGTGCATTACAGCCGAGGTCACCTGAGCAAGGTCGAGACCGGGCATAGCCGCGCCAGCGTTGACCTGGCGCGGCTATGCGACGCAGTGATGCGGGCCGAGGGTGCGCTAGTCAAACTGGCCAGCTCAGGGCGGCGGGTGGCCGGGACCGAAGATCCTCAGGCGGTAGCGCCCGCGCTGCCCCCGGCCAGGATCGGCCAAGCTGGCGTCGGCCAGGCTGAGATCGCGCTGGGCTGGTTCGGGGCGCAGACGCTCCGCGAGCTCGCATCGGCGACGCCGGAGCCGGTGCGGCCCGCGATCCTGACGCTGGCCGCGCGGTACGCCGAGTACACCGGCTGGATGGCTCAGGAGGCTGGCGAGGACCGGGCGGTCCTATGGCGGACCGAGAACGCGGTCCGTCTCGCCGACGCCGCCGGTGATCGGGCGATGGGTACATATGCCCTGGTCCGCAGGGCGCGGTCTTGAGAGGTACGAATCCGGAGCGGCGGTGAGCGCCGTGAGGAGTCCGCGGCATCCGTGGTAGGCGACGCCGTTACCTGTCGTGGTCAGCGAGCCCTGGCACGCATATGTCCTGTAACGCTATCCGAGGAGCTGCCTAAGGTACCGCTCCGTAGAGGACATCAGAGTCTCTATGGCACCGCTCTCGTAACGCCCCGTCTCATAGTCCACCTCGACCGACCATTCGGCTTTCTTCTCGCGAAGCAGGCGAATGAAAATATAACCCGGCGGAACAAGAGCTGGCGCAAAAGCGGTCCTTGGCATACGCACCTTTCTGACGACGACGTCCTTCGTCTTCCACTCCACGCGCTCGCGAACACGATCCGCATAACCTAGGACTATGTAGGGCAGACTGTCTGGCAAACAGTCCATGAAAGGCAATCGGCCGCCAAGGGCGCTACTTAGCTTCCGGTGGATCAGTGTGGTCAGCAGCTGACCATCCCGCATTGTCTCAGTAGTCGCCGCCCTGACTTCCGACGTCGCGTGCATCTCGTCCACTATCCGCTCCGCCGTAACGGCGGACATAATCTGCCTTGAAGGCACCGGCATAATCGGAGTGCCGGCGAACCAGCCAACCGACTGCATCTCAGCTGGCTCTCGGTTTAGCGTAGGGGTATAGAACATGGCCGGTGACTCGAAGTTGGCCTCCAGGCTCAGCGTCAATGCGCTGGCAAAGGCCGTAAATGGAGTATAGCTATGCTTCCGGTGTGTATCAGTGACAAAGCGCGAGCGGAGCCGCCTGGCACCTCCTGCCTTCATTACTGACAGCGGCGTAGCTACCGGAAGAGAAACGTAGGCGTGCGGGCTGCGTGCGGCCAGCATCAATTCGAGCGCCCACTCATAACGCTCTGGCAGCCGTACCCTGTCGGCAATGACGGCTGTTCTCTTCACGTAATTCGCAAACTCATTACCGCCACAGCGGCAAGAATGTGCGTAATCGTATACGTCGTCGCCCCCGGCGCTCCCGGCAAGGCGTGCCAGAAGTATGTCAATGGACATGATATCGAAAACCATGTGGTCAAACGCAAATGTGACTCGAAGGCGCCCGGTCTGATCAACACCATAGGCCGCCGCGTATCTGTAGTCAGGATTCCGGCTCTGTAGATCCTCTTGCAGAGCCTCGATCATCTCGGCCCACGAGTTCACCCTCGATAGCTGGACGACCGGCGGCCTGCCCCGCCAGATCTCGTGACAACTTCTGATGTACTGATACCACGACTCGGTGGGTCCAGCAGTCACCAAGGCCGTGCGGAGAACTGGATAGATTCGCGGGAGTTCCAGTAGCGTATCGTGAAATCTTGCGAGGTCTGTAACGCCATGAATAACAGCGCCTATAATAAGCCAGGACGGTGACGGTTCGCCTAGCAGCGCCTCGAGAGACAAACGTTGCCGTTGCGCGTCATTAAGCGGATAGGATTGCTCGGCGTTGCAGTCAGTCACGAATAACTCCTGCTATTGTGTCGTGATGAGAAGCTGAACGTACCGCCAGCCAGTGGAATAAAGGACGCTCCGCGTATTGCCTTGGCCTGTTCAGCCTTAAGACCGACGCGAATATGCCTGACACTACCGCGCTGGCGAGCGAGCCATACAGGCAGATGAAATAGCAACTGCGCGTACAAGGTCCGCCGCACGTCACTCGGGGTACCCGTGATGCCTATCTCCTGCAGATCGATCCAGTCCCGCCAGATAACGCATACCCCCACGCCGTGTTCGCCGTGCGCTTTAGCTGTGAGGACTACGACAGAGACCCCTTCGCAGGCTTCCCACTGTCGTACCCGGAAGTCGACGAGTTGCTCGGCGTCAGGCAAGCCCTTAGCCCGGCTGTTATCGGCAATGAGCCCTGCCGCGAATGAACGTACCTCGCCCCAGGTTCGGACCGATGACTCGACACCATATCTCTCGACCATCCGCTCGTCTCTGTGGAGGGTTTGCCGCACCTTACGGGAGAACGTCTCGCCCGCGAGATGACCGTCGAAACGGGCGTCTGCCCCGAGAGCCTGGCGCTCCAGGCGGGAACCGAGAACTCCTTCCCACGGCCCAAGTTCGTTTTCTGTCAGGTAAGGCAGGAGCAGCGACGTGCGCGACTCGCGCGTCAATAGCTCCTCGATCAGCCTGATGTGCCGCCACGTGCCGCTGATAGCCGGCGCAACATGCAGGCTTGAGAGCAGTCCACTCCGGCCACCGGCGACTGTGACATCACTCGGCAAGGTCGGTTGACCGAGACCCCACGTTGCCGGGTCGTAGCTGGGGTCCGGCCACGCGCCTTTCGCCAAGCGGTAGAGCGGGACCGCGGCGAGCAGAATACTGCTCTCACGCGCGCACAGGTATTCGGTTGACCACCGGTAATCTCGCTCAAGTTGGACGAGCCTTGAGTAACTGCCAACAGGGCCGCAGCTAGCGTCCAGCCGATCGAACTCCTGCGCGTCGAGATTACGGAGAGACTCTAGAGCCTGAAAACGAATCATGCCCGGCTCTCATCAACCAGTTCAATTTCATCCATGTCATCCAGGTCAATTCTTACCAGCGACTCGATCCGCTCGACGCAGTGGTGCATCTCCTCATAGGTCGATGTGGCACCGCTGATCAGTACGACATAGCTGCCGCTTCCTTGTCGCCAGTCGACCACGGTCCCCGGGCGGGCTCGCAACTGCACTAGTTCCACACCGGGAAGCTCACGAACTTGCGCCACACCACTGACGGCACTGACGCGCCCGACTGTCAATGGGGCTGGCAGCAGGTATCGGAATGCGATGACATCGCTTACTGGTTCTGGCCATACCGCCGTTCGCTGACAGGCGGCAGCTATCTCCAGCGCGACGAGGTCTCCGCCGCCGATGCGCTTCCAAAGCCAGGTGACATGACCACCTAGCCTGCCGTTGACCTCGATGACGCTTGCGCCGTCTGCCTGGAGCTTGATCTCCACATGGGAAACTCCGTCGCTGACACCGATCGCGTCCAGCGCCGCGACCGCCAGTTCGGTCACCCGATACAGGTCTGCCTGACCAAGTCCGGCGGGCATCACACCGCCGCGCTCGCGAAATGGCGGCGCCAAGGCCAGGCGGGCAGTAACGGCTACCGGTATGTGACGCCGTTCGGTCGAGAGCGTCTCGACCGATACGTAGTCCGCAAGGCCCGCATCACTCAGCCCTCGGCCGGGTAGTTCAGGTTCGACGACTACGCCACTGAGCCACACCGCGGGCGGGATGTTGGCGACCGCCTGATCAAGCTCGTCCTTCGAGCGTATTCGAAAAGTGTAGGCGCTGCCGACGCTCGTGCGCGGCTTGATCACAGCGGGAAGACCGACGCTGTCGAGAGCGGATGACAATTCATCGGGCACAGGAACAGGCAGACAGTGCGTTTCTTCAAGGCCGGCGTATGCCAGTCGCTGCCTTTGCAGAAGCTTGTCTGTCAGGAGACGGGCTGCCTGCGCCGATGTCCCGCGGAGTCCCAGCTCCTGCCTGACGAGCGCGGCGGGAAGCACCATCGGATCGCAGAACGTAGTCACCGCGTCCAGCTTCCTCGACGCCCGAGCCGTGAGGAAGTCTCGCCAGTAGTGCACTGGGCCGCTCTGTTCAAGCACCCTCCGCAACGGAACGGAGGCAGCGTCTTCCTCTCCGACCAGCCAGCACACGCTCCAGCCCGTTGGGAGCGCGGCTACGATTTCTGATGGCGATGCCGCACCCATGCCGTACATGACCCCGAGCGTCGCCATGCTGTCAGCCCTCCGCCTGAGCTGGCCGGACGGCGAGCCGGTCGGCCAGCTCGCGGCGGTCAACCTTGCCGGACGCGAGCCGGGGCAGCTCGTCCGTGACGACAACCCTGGCAGGACACATATAGCCAGGCAGGTTGTCACGGCACCATCGCCGGATCTCGTGCGACCCGAGGTGCCTGGCAACGACGACAGCTATAAGCCTGACCACTACGCCATCGCGCGCCTCAGGAATCACCGCGGCCTGAGTCACCCCCGGCATCCTTACGATCTCGCCTTCGACTTCCTCCAGTTCGACGCGGAATCCGCGGATCTTCACCTGGTTATCCCGTCTGCCCTGGAAATGAAGCAAGCCGCTCCCGTCGGCCGCGCACAAGTCGCCCGTCCGGTACCACCGCCGGCCGTCAATAACCGGGAAACACCGACTGGTTCTCTCCCTTTCCTGCACGTACTCCATCGCCAGGCCCGGCCCCGCCAGCCACAACTCGGCCGCCATCGGCCCTTGCTCGCCCGGAGGCGTGACGGGTTCCAGTCGCACCGTCGTACTGCCGAGCGGGAATCCGATCGGCGTGACCTTGAACGCGCGCACCTGCTCAGTGATCTGCCAGGCAGTCGACCAGATGGTTGCCTCGGTGGGACCGTAGAGGTTCCAGACCCGATCCGACATCTCGATCAGCCGCATCGCGAGCGGAGCGGGCAGCGCCTCCCCTCCGCACCACAGGTCCGTGCCCGCCGGCGGCCGCCAGCCAAGTGAAATCAATACCGAAAACAGTGTCGGCGTCCCTTGCACGATGGTCGGACGCACCGCCATAAGCGACTTGGCGAGCCCCGGCAGGCGATCACGAACGTCAAATTCGGGAAACCAGCCCGTGACATCGCTGACGAATGGCAGCAGCATTTCAAGCAGTGAGATATCGAATGTAGGAGTAGACACGGCCGCGATCGAGCCGCCCGACCTTGGTGCCAGCAGCGTCAGCAAGTCGCAAAGGCGACGCTCAAGCGCATCGGCGCTTACTAGCACCCCTTTCGGATCACCGCTCGATCCGCTCGTGAACAATATGTAAGCGCCGCCTGGGAAGCGCGTGTCTCGATAGTCCGGGCGTATTTCCGCACGCGCCGCCGCCCGCAGGGTCTTCGCTGTCTCATCGAATACCAGCCGAGCCGCGACGTCTGCTTTTATGCACACCTGCTCCTTCCTGTGGCGAGGCCACTTCGGGTCCACAGGAACGCCGACGCCGCCCACGGCCCATAGGGCCACCAGGCCCACCATCGCGCAAAAAGGGTCACGTGTCTCCACGGCGATCGCCTTGCCGGGAATATCCTGCACAATCTCAAGCTGCCGCCACAAGTTCTCCACGAGCTCCCGGAACGCGCGCGTCTCCAAGAGGCCCTCTGGTTGCAAACGCACCGAGGAAGGCTGTAGTGCGAACTCTTCCAGACGCACAACCATGCGGACTCCTCTTAATCAGGCACCGGATTCGCAGTCCCTCAGAACCTCGCCGGCCAACTCCGCCAGCGATTTCGCCTCGAACACATCTTGGTATTCGATGACGAACCCGTGACTCTCTTTGAGTATTGTGATCAGTTCGACTGCGTCGAGAGATGTCCCGCCGAGTTCAAAAAAATTCTCCCCCCCGGTCAGGGCGGGCTCACCGAACATCTGCTCGCAGATCTGACAGATTGCCCCGAGCGCTCGGCTGCGGTCTTTAGGCATCACGTCTCCTCTGTCTCGTAGCGGGTGCGGACCGCTGGCCTGAGGTCTCCCGGCATCGGTTCGCTGTCCGGTGCGTACGCCGCACTGCCCTCTCGTCGCCCGACAGCTTGAACGCTAGGGCTGAACGCCAGCACCGCTATCGTCAGTAGTTGCACGGTCGCGATCACCCACAGGAGGGGCTTTATTCCCGCAATAGTGATCAGCGCGCCCGAGATCGCCAGTCCTAGTGGAAGCGCCACCAGCGAACCGAAATAGTCATAAGAAATAACCCGAGAAAGCAGATGCTCTGGGATTTGCCGTTGCACCACCGTGTTCCAGGTCGCTCCGAACGCGGTCATTCCGGCCCCACCGAGCGCGGCGGCAACGGCCACCGCGGCAATGCCCAAGTGAAGCGCGATCAGCAACGGCGCCAGCGCGTACAGGCCAACTAGCGGCACCGCCCCCGTCAGGCGCCACTCTCGCCTCGACCTCATGGAAGTGACAGCTATACCTCCAGCGATCGAGCCGAATCCTGCCGCTGACGAGGCGGTGGCCCACATTGCCGCGCCAGCGTACAAGCGCAAGCTAGCGACCGGGCCTATCACGCTATAAGCACCGTACAGAAGGTTGAACAAAGATGCCCCGAGGACCATCGTACGGAACCACTTACGGGCAGAGAAGTCTGCCCAGCCAATCTTGAGGTCGCCGATCATCGATGATGTTCTGGCTCTTTTTGGCATCTCGATATTGATGAAAGCGAGAGCCAGGACGTTGACGAGGAACGTCGCGCCATCCGCTGCAATGGCCCATCCGGCTCCGATCGTGACCACACATACGCCAGCGATCGCTGGCCCGACTACAGCCGCTACCGCAGCGGCGGTCTGAATTAGCGCATTGGCCTGCTGGAGGTTCTCTCTCGGCACAACGTTCGCCGTAAGACCACTCGCCGCGGGCGCGAACACCGCGCCGCCAAGACCTTGTGCCGCGCCAAGGACCCCCACGAGAGCGACGGGAGGATGCGCCGTGATCAGACTGGCACCAAGAATCAGCTCCCCGGCCCCCCGGAAGCTGTCCGCGGCCATCATGAGACGTCGCCGTGAAAAACGATCGGCCACCACGCCGCCTACTAGGAGGAATGTCACCTGCGCCAAAGCTTGCGCCCCGAGCACATATCCCAAATCCGCAGCTGAGTGGCTAAGCCGCAGTACCGCGAATACGAGCGCTACTGGGACAAACCGATCGCCGAGCGCGGAGGTCGCCCGGCCTATGAACAACAGCCTGAAGTTACGCTCCCGCAGGGCGCGCACCATTAGTCCTGTCTCGTTTCCGCCTTGACCGGGCAAATATACGAAATCATTCCGAGCATCTGATTACCGGCTCCAGTGTCGCTGCCACGCCGTTCGGGCCTGCCATCAGGGCGCTGTGCTGCTGATTGCGCTGTGGCCGTGACCGGCTCAGCCCTAACTGACTCATGCTGCCCCCAGCGCCAGAAGGGATAGTATTAACCAGAAAAAGTAAAATCGCTAACATTAGAGTTGTCAAGTACGATACTTCCTGGCCGGCGGTCCCGGTGGCTGCTGGCTCGTGCGAACAGGCGGGCGGGGCGCGGACCAGGCCGCAGGACTGGCCGGCGCAGCCGGCGCCAGGAGGACGTCCTTGACGGGGGCGCTCGCGAGCCGATGATCGGCCGGCCGCTGTCCTGCGCCGCGGCTTGCGCCAGTCCAGCCTGGTTTAGCGGGCCGGGTAAGTATTGACCACGCATGAGGTCTTCTTTACGCTAAGCGGTAGCTTTGTATCCTTTTTAAAGGGGCCAGTTCAGGAAATAGACGGTCATCTGTCTTAGGGGTAAGGTGGATTTAAGGGGTAAGGTGGATCTAACCGCGGAGCAGGTGCTCGACGCCCTGACCCTGTGCACGGGTAAGTCGGCTACGATGCCCTATGAGATCGTGGATCTGGTCCGCCGGGCCGAGCCTGGCCTGGCGGTCACGTTCTTCTCGGCCTGGGCGGCGGCCGGTGCTGACCTGAGCCCCACGATGCGCGGCGAGGTCGAGGCTGTCCGGCAGCGGATGGAATTTTACCGGGCGGTCACCGAACGCCTCCGGGCCAAGGTGCCAGGGCTGGCGACCATCAAGGGCCTGGAAGTGGCTGACCTGTACCCGGCCGGCCTGGTCAGGAACATGACCGACATCGACGTGGTCGCCCCGTCCGAATCGGCGCAGTGGGATATCGTCGCGATCCTGACGCAGGATGGCTGGGAAATCGACGCAGGATCAGCCGTCAGCGTCGGCGGCGAGCTGCGCATGCTGATCAGCATGGTCCTCCCGCATGAGGATCGGTATCAGGCCCCGTACAACGCCGAGATCGGCACGGTGTACACATTCGGCAACCTGGCCGGGATCCCGCCAGTGGTCAGCCTGCCGCCGCCGTGGCAGGTACCCGCTATCAAAAACCTGCTCATGCTGCTCAACGAGCGATACGAGCAGCCGTTCCGCGCCAGGGATCTCGTCGATTCCGTCCTGCTGCACGAGCAGTTACGCGGCGCTGAACTCGACCAGTTGCACCAGGCTGTCGCCGAGTTCTGCCTGGCCGTCGAGTATCACGAGCTCGCCGGGCTGGTCCGGGCCGCGGGGCTGGCGAGGTTCCCGCCGCTGCCGGGCGGCCGCCGGGCTATGGCGAACGCGCGCGCACGCCGGTTCGCGCGGCAGGTGAGTTTCCTGCGCAGGCCAGTGCGCTGCGCCGCGCGCGACCTGCAACGCCGGCTGGTGCTAGGGCGAGCAGGACGCGCCGAACGCATGGCCTGGGGCGTGCTAAGGCCCCGGATGCCCGTAGTCGCCGCGGTGCGAGCGGGCCTGGTGGCGTTCGGGCTGCCGCTCGAAGGCCCGCCGCCGGACGTGACGTCCGCGGTGCTCCGCCACTGTAACGGGATCACCTGGGTGGACACACCGGTGGCACGCTTCCTGCTGACAATCGGAGGCGATGTCCCGCAGTCCGTGATCGACGAGCTTTCCGCACCGGCGACCACATCATGAGAGGAGGAACCAGTGAGCCCTATCGCCATGAAGCCCCGTACGAGCAAGAAGAAGTAAGCGGTCCGGCGCAGCACGGATGATCATCCGTATGCGGTCCTGATGAAGGGATGAGCTGGATGGACCCGTCACCAGCTCAGTTCCCGCAAGCTGCGCCGCAGAATGAAAGCGATCACGCGGCGGCCGGGGCGTGAGGCACCGCAATGCGCCCCGGTCCTCTTCTGGCCTCAGCTTCGCTGCGGCAGCCGCAGCCCGTCCATCCAGGCACTGCGCCAGGCGGCGAACAGGTCCGAGCACAGGTCACCGCCTTCTTCTTTTCTTGGACGCTGGGACCGGTGGTTCGCTGCCTTCAGCCGCTCCCGGTTTCGCCGACCTGAGCCAGGACGCCGGGGGAGCGGGACGGCAGCAGGATAACCGCCAGTATCGCCCCGACCACGGTGACGACGCTGGCGGCGGCGGCCAGGCCGCGGAGCTGGATGCTCTGGGCGATCAATGGCCCGGCTAGCGCCCCGACCAGAGTGGCAGCGGCCTCGCCGGTCAGGAAGACGGCGCTGATCCGGCCGAGTGCCTCGTTCGGGATGACCCGCTGCACCGTCGTCTGCGGGATCACCAGTGACATCGACCCGAACAGGCCGACGGCGACTGCGGCGGGTAGGGCCTGGTAAAGGGAGGAGGAGTGGAAAAGCAGCAGGTAGCTTGCGGAGGTTGCGGCGAGGGTGAGGAACAGCAAGTAACTGGCGCGGAACCGGTCCAGCAATATCCGGAGGATTGGCGCGCCGACCAGAAACCCGACGCCAAGGGCGGCGAAGAGAAGACCAGTCGGCTTGCTCCCGCCAAGCTGCTTGACTCCGAAGGCGACGATGACGGAACTCAGCGAGGCGTTCGCGGCCAGGAAGATCACCGAGACCGGCAGCAGCGCCCGGGCTGAGGGTTCCCGCAGCAGGATGCCGAGCCCCTCGCGCAGGTCCCGGAGCATCGCCCGGACGGTCGGCTGGCGTGCTGCAGGCTCCCGGTTGGTTTCCGGCGCGGTCATCATGATCGCGGCTGCGGCGACCACGTAGCTGAGCACGTCCGCGCTGATCAGCACCCGGATTCCGAGGACTGCGAACAAGATCCCGCCGACCGGGCCGCCGATCAGCCTGACCGCCCCGCTGGTGCCGGAGTTCAGCGAGTTGGCGCTGTTCAGGAGTGGGCCGGTGCCGACTATCGCCGGCGTGCGCGCTCGAAGCGCCGGGACAGCAAGCGCGGTGCCGCTGCTCTCGGCGATCAGCGCGACGTAGAACACCCAGTAGCGGCCCGGGCCGAGTGCCAGCAGCATGGCTGCGACCGCTACGGCGCGAAAGAGGTTGGTCGCGATCAGGACCCAGCGCCGGTTCCAGCGGTCCGTGAGGACTCCGGCTATCGGGCCGAGGAATAGAAGTGGCAGGTATTCGGCAGCTAGCGTGAGCCCGGTAGCGGCCAGGGATCTGGTGACTAAGAAAATGTGCGCTGGTACCGCCAGGACAAGCAGCCACGAGCCTAGATAACTGATCGCCCCTCCGGCCCACAGCAGCCGGAAGTCACGTATCCGCAGCGCCTCGAAAATGTGGCCTCCTACCGGAAGTCACTGTCCTGATGGGACAGTATGACAAGACTATCATTCTGTGGAGACTGGGGCGACAGATGGATGTGCAGGAGATCGGCAGGCAGTTGCGTGCTCGACGGGCAGCGGCGGGTCGCACCGTCGCGTCGGTGGCCATGGATGCCGGCTTGTCCGTTCCCTATGTCGCGAACCTCGAGAACGGGCGGGGCAACCCGACTCTTGGCGCGCTGACCCGGATAGCGTCGGCGCTCGGAACGGAACTCAGCGTGTCGTTCGAACCGCCCGGTGGCGGCACCATGGTTGTGCCGCCGAACTATGCGGAGATACCGCTGCCGCTCGTGCGCCTGGGCCGTACCCAGCGGTTCCGGCGAACGATCGGTCTGATATCAGGCAATCATCGTTCTGATCCTGGCGATCTCGCCTCCCAGTTGCTCAACAGCCTTGCCCTTGTCGCGACATGTCTCGGCCACGACCTGGCCGAGACCGACTGCTGGCGCCTCATTGACGCGCTCACGCTCATTGCCGTAAACCCGGCTACCGGTGAGTGATCTCCCGGCTCGTCGTCAGGGATGCCTCTGGCAACACTATCCTATTCCAGATATACTCGGATCGCCAATCTTGGCTGCCCGAACCGCGGCTGCGGGAAATGCGCGACCACCCACACCGCCAGCGAGCGTTGCCGAACGGCCGTACTCCCGCGGCCGGTGCTGCGGGTGGCTCGCATGCGCCCGCGGGAGATGGAGCGGAGTGCTGTGGTGAGCGGACATTTTGGGCGCGGATCGGGCACGCTTCTTGTGGCGGCACTCGTAGGTCTCGCCGGAATCGGTCAAGGTACGGCGGCTATCCCGGCGGCGTCGCCCGCCGGGACGATCATGACCATCGCCGGCGGCGGGAGCGGTCCCGGGCCGGCCACTGACATCGCCATTTCCCCCTGCGGCATGGTGTCCGCAAATGGTCACCTGTACTTTTCCGACTCGTCCGTCGTGCGCGCAGTCAACGCGTCGACGGACTGGCTGACGACGCCGGTCGGCTCAGACACCGGAGTCACAACCCGTATCGGAGGGCCGGCGACGTCGTTCAATCTGCCGGACCCGTGCGGTATGGCTGCCGACGGCACTGGCAACCTGATTATCGAGACGCCGAGGCGGATCCTCGCGGTAGCGGCCAAGAACGGCATCTTCTACGGGCGCCCGATGACCAAGGGCGATATTTATTATGTCGGGGCAGTGCAGCGTGGCCGATGCGGCTGCTTCGCCCGCGGAATCGCGGTCGATCATCATGGCGATCTGCTTGTACCGGACCTGTCAGGCAACTACATTCTCGTGATCGCCGCGAGATCCGGGTTCTTCTACGGCCGGGCCATGCGGGCCGGGCATGACTACACGGTGGCAGGAAACGGGACCGCTGGCCATACCGGAGACGGAGGCCCGGCCAGGAAGGCAAGCCTCGACGGGCCACTGGGAGTGGCAGTAGACGGACACGGGAATCTGATCATCGCCGATACGCTGAACAACCGGATCAGGGTCGTGGCGGTCAAGACCGGACGCTTCTACGGCCTGAAGATGCGGCGCGGCGATATCTATACGATCGTCGATCGAGCCGGCACGAAGTACAACGGCGGCTTCTCTGGTGACGGCGGTCCCGCGGTCCGTGCCAAGACTGACCGCCCATCGAGTGTTGCCGTCGACAAGGCGGGAAACGTGCTGCTCGGCGACTCCCGCAACATGCGCGTCCGGGTCGTCGCACTGCGATCGGGGAATTCTTACGGAAAGGCCATGCGGGCCGGCCACATTTACACTCTGGCCGGCGACGGGAGCCTCATCTACTCTGGCGATGGCGGGCCAGCCAACCGGGCAGGCATAACGCCCTCCGCGATCACCGTGGACGGCTTCGGGAACATAGCTATTATCGGCTTCACCTCCATCCGGCTCGTGGCATCCAGCAATGGAACGTTCTACGGCGAGCAAATGAAACGTGGTGACATCTACACCATCGCCGGATTCGCTAGGTCCTCTGTCCTCGATCAGGATGGCTGGCTCGCGACCAGGGTCCAGCTCCTGAGCGAGCAGCCAGGCATGGCCGTGGACAGCCACGGCAATGTGATCGTGGCAGACTGGAATGAGAACGCACTCTACGTAATCGCCGCCCAGGCCGGTACCTTCTATGGCCGCCCGATGAGCAAGGGGCACATCTACGTCGTAGCGGGTGGCGGCCGTACTACGCCAGGAAACGGCGGGCCTTCGATCGATGCGGAAATCGGCACGCAAGGCGTGACGGTTGACCGGTCCGGCAATCTGGTCGTCACCGACGTTTTCAACGACCAGTTGCGGGTCATCGCTGACAGTTCCGGCGTGTTCTACGGACAGCCGATGACCGCTGGTCATATCTATGTCGTCGCCGGAGGGGGATCAGGCGGCGCGGGCTCAGGCGATGGCGGACCTGCCACCCAAGCCGTCCTGCGCGAACCCGCCCAGGTAACCCTCGACAGCGCGGGCAATCTCGTCTTCGCCGATGCCCAGGACGGCCGCATACGCGTCGTGGCGGTGTCCAGCGGCATCTACTACGGCCAGCAGATGACGGCCGGTGACATCTACACCATCGCCGGCACCGGCCAGCTAGCCTCTTCACCTGACGGGACCCTGGCCACCCAGGCGAACCTCGACTTCCCCGATGGCGTGGCCGTCGATGACCAGGGAAACGTGGTTATCTTCGAGACGGGCAACGATCTTGTCCGGGTTGTCCCGACTCAGACGGGAACCTTCTACGGCCGCGCGATGACCTCTGGCCACCTCTACACGATCGCCGGCGGGGGGACGCATGGCCTGGGCGACGGAGGCCCGGCCACGCAGGCGCAACTGGGCAGCGAGCGTGACGTCATTGTCGATTCACACGGGAACATCGTGATACCCGATAGCTTCAGGATCCGGGTAATTGCCGTAAGCAATGGGACGTTCTACGGAGTGCCGATGGTGGCAGGTGATATCTACACGGTTACCGGCACAGGCATTCGCGGTTTCTCCGGCGATGGCGGCCAGGGCCTGAAGGCGGAGCTTGAAGACCCGCAGTCAGTAGCCGTCGACTCGGCGGGCGACCTCTTCATCGGCGACGGTATCCGGATCAGGGAGGTCACCGGCTGACGGTCCGCTGGCGCCGAGGTTTCCGGCGGCACGCCCATCGCTTCGTGCCCGCGCCAGCACGACCGTGTCGGACGCCGCCTCGAGCCCGTAGTCCTTCAAGCGGGCAGCATCGTGCGCGGCTGCCGCCAGGTGCCGGGCGAGCGGCGGGGAGAGATTGTTGTCGACCAGGAATTTCATGCGGTGCGGTGCGGCGGCAGCTCGCGAACGGCCTCGGCGGCGTACTGAAGAGCCTCGCGCACGTCCTCCGGCGTGAGATCGGGATGCTCGGCGGTGATCTCACTGACCGTCATGCCATCCGCGACCATGGCGAGGTCGCTAAGTTCCGGACGCAGAACGTCCGCAATCAGCTCTACGGTGGCGCCATGACCAACAACGATTACTGGTGGGAACCGCCCCTGGCCGGCACCGAGGCCGAGCACCTCGCCGGTGCGCTCGACCGCCTGCGCACCACCTTCCGCTGGAAGGCCGACGGCCTCGACGCGGCCGGGCTGCAGACCCGGATCGGCGCCTCCGCACTGACGCTGGGCGGCCTGCTCAAGCACCTCGCGTGCGCCGAAGAGCAGATATTCAGCATCAAACTCAGCGGCACGCCGCTCGGTGCGCCGTGGGACACCGCGGACTGGGACACCGACCCTGACTGGGACTTCAACTCGGCCGCCAGCGACACCCCCGAACAGCTCTACGCGCTCTGGGACAGCACTATCGAGCGGTCCCGCGCCAGGCTCGACGCGGCCCTGGCCGACGGCGGGCTCGACCAGTTCGTCCACCTCTCCAGGTCCGACGGGCGCCATCTCAGCCTGCGCCGCCTGCTCTGCGACCTGATCGAGGAGTACGGCCGGCACACCGGACACGCCGACCTGCTCCGCGAGGCCGTCGACGGACTGGCCGGCGAAGACCCTCCGGCAGGATGGCACCCGCAATCCAACCGGCCACGCCCGAGCAGCTAACCGGGCGACCTGCCCCGCCGCGCGTCCTTGCTCGTCCCGGGCGGCACGCCTGGTATCGGTACCGGTCACGCTACAGCTCCGCCGCGGCATCCGCCCGGGCCGGCGACGCTGCTAGCTGGCGCATCTCGATCACCAGTACGATCACCGCCAGCGCGATCATGTCGAAGATCGCGGCCGTAAAGAATGACGTGCCGACGGCGTCGACGAGGACCTGGTGTGCTCGCACCATCGGGCTGGCGGACTCGACAGCATGCCCGGCGGCCCGGCTGGCACTCCCGAAGACCGTCACGAGGATCGCGAGCCCGAGCGACCCGCCCACTTGCTGGCTGACGTTGACCATGCTGGACGCCGCGCCCGAATCCTCCGGTCGCACTCCGGCCAGCGATGCCATCGTCAGCGGCACGAAGGTGACTCCCATGCCGATGCCGAGCAGCAGCATCGGGCCGAAGATCCCCGACAGGTAGCTGGTACCTGCTGAGATCTGCGCCAGCCACGTCATCCCGGCGAGGACAGGCAGCAGGCCCGCCACCATCAGCGGCTTCGGCCCGAACCGGGATACCAGCCTTGGCGCGAGCCGTGACACGGTGAACAGAGCGCCGGTCATCGGGACGAATGCGATGCCAGCCCGCAGCGGGCTGAAGCCGAGCACATCCTGGACGAACTGGGTGAGAAAGAAGAACATGCCGAACATTCCCGCGACCAGAAGCAGCCGTGCCAGGTAGGAGGCCGCGCGGCTCCTGTCCGTGAAGAGCCGCAGCGGCATGATCGGCTGCGGGCTGCGAGCCTCGCTGATCACGAAGGCGACCAGCAAGACGGCGGCGGCCGCGAAGGCCGCAATGGTCCCTCGGTTGCCCCAGCCGTCAGCGGACGCCCGGATGAAGCCGTAGACCAGAGCGGTCATCCCCGCAGTGGAGCTCACCGCGCCCGCCAGGTCGAACCGGCCCGGCTGACGCCCCGACTCGGGCAGCAGCCGCGGGGCGGCTAGCAGGACGGCGACGCCGATCGGCACGTTGATGAACAGCACCCACCGCCAGGAGGCCCACTCGGTGATCATGCCGCCGAGCACCAGGCCAAACGACGAGCCACCCATCATCACCGCGGTGAAGATGCCAAGTGCCTTGGTGCGCTCGCGGCCCTCAGGGAAGCTGGACACGATCATGGCCAGGACGGTGGGCGAGGCGATCGCGCCGCCCACGCCCTGAATCGCGCGGGCCGCCAGCAGCCATCCGGCTGACGGGGCTAGTCCGCCCGCGAGCGAGGCGGAAGTGAAGATCGCGAGGCCGGCCATGAACATCCGGCGCCTGCCCAGGATGTCCCCTGCCCTGCCGCCCAGGAGCAGGAGCCCGCCGAAGGTGAGCGAGTATGCGTTCAGGACCCAGGACAGGCCCGAAGCGGAAAAGTGCAAGCCGTGCGCGATCGATGGCAGGGCAACGTTCACGACGGTGAGGTCGAGGACGATCATGAGCTGGGCGCAGAGCACGACCCCCAGGGTGATGCCGCGCCGGTCGGGCCGCCGCGCGGGCGGCGCGATAATGTGATGAGCGAGCGTTGTGGCGGACAAACTGAGTCCTACCTTCCTACTGACGAAAGGGCACCGCTGACGCGGGCCGAAGATGCCCGGCCAGACGTCGGCTTGGCCTGGCCGACGTCACCGGGAGTGCGCTAGACTCTGATACGGAGGATCCCTCCGGTAACTATACGGAGGACACCTCCGGTTTGCAACTCGGATAGGACCTTGACGATGACGGCAACGGAATCAGCCGCCGGGGAACCGAGGGAACTCGGAGCTCAGGGCACCAGCCCAGCCAGCGCACCTGGATCGGAACGTGCCATGCGCGCTGATGCCCGCCGCAACTACGAGCGGCTGCTCAGCGCGGCCGCCGAGGCGTTCACCGAGCACGGTGCCGACGACGTTTCCCTGGAAGAAATCGCCCGGCGGGCCGGCGTCGGGATCGGCACGCTGTATCGCCACTTCCCGAGCCGCCAGGCGCTGCTCGAAGCTGTCTACACCGACCAGGTCGCCGGGCTCCGGGCGCTCGCCGACGACCTGCTCGCGACCAAGCCTCCGGCCGAGGCACTCACGACCTGGCTGCGCGCCCTCGTCGACTTCGGTCGCACCAAGCGGTCCCTGTCCGCCTCGCTGCTCGCGACAATGAGCAAGGACTCCGAGCTGATTTCGTCCGCTAGCGCGACGATGCTCGGCGCCATGACCGACGTGCTGACCCGCGCACAGCAGGACGGCACGGTCCGCGCTGATGCTAGCCCCAAGGACCTGCTCCGCCTCGGGCACGCGATCAGCATGACGACGGACTGGGCCGCGGACCCGGCCCAGGCCGACCGCCTGCTCGCGCTGCTCATCGGCGGCCTGCGCGCGAGCTAGACCCTCCGCACTGTGGTTCACCCTCCGCACTGTGGTTCCGCGCCTGCGGGCGGTGCCCTCGCCCGCAGCGCTCCATGATCGCGGTCGATTTTCAGCCGCCCTGACTGACTAGTGACCACGGTCACGGAACGGACCCCGCCAAGCGAAGCCGACTGACGGAATGCATGGTCCGCGTTCCAGCGGGAAGGCAGGTAGTTCAGGTGCGGCAAGTCAGCCAGCCCTCAGGCCGGCGAACGGCGAGCGGGCCGGCAGGCCGAGGACGGTAGGGAGGCCCTATGTACAGCAAGATCAAGATTGCGGGACACCCGATCCACCCGATGCTCGTCGCGTTCCCTGTTGTCTGCTATGTCGGCACACTGGTGGGTTTCGCGGTCTACGCCGCGAACGGGCACTTGTTCTGGCTCAATCTCGGCATCGCCCTCAGCGTCGTCGGCGTCGGAGGCGCGGTCCTGGCCGCGATTCCCGGCCTGGCCGACTGGGCGTTCGGCATCCCGAGGGACTCGGCGGCGAAGACGACCGGCCTGCTGCACGGCGGGCTGAACGTGGTAGCGCTCGGGCTATTCGCCGCAGTGCTCGGCAGCTACGTCAGCGACTGGAACGGCCCCGCGGTCAGCGCAACCACGGGCCTGGTACTTTCGGCGATCGGGGTAGCGGTGACCATCCCCGCCGGGTTCCTCGGCTGGACGCTGGTGCAGGACTTCCATATCGGCATCCGGTTGGCTCCTGAGCAGGAGGTCGCGGAGCCCGCGGTCCAGCACCAGCAGGCGATCCCGCGTGGCCGCCGGCATGCCGCCTGAGTAAGCGGGCCGGTCAGTGCGCGTCAGCGCCCCAGCCGTTCCCTGTCATGGCAGCTCGGCTGGGATGGGCTGGATGCGGGGACTGCGGCCGACGACGGCGACCGTGCGCTTACCTTCGCCGAAGACGACCGGCTTGCCGTTGATGATGCGGATGGGCTGGACGACGTGGGCGTGCTGGCCGACGATCGCGGTGATGTCGGGTGAGCGGGTCAGCCCGCGGGCGAGCCTGAGCTGGAAGCTGCTCGGCTGTGCGGCGTACTCATCGCCCCGAGTGCGGATTGACGATGACCACCTTTGCGCCATCCATTCGTGCCCGGTGCGCGTCGGCGAGGTTCCGTGCTCCGCTGGCCAGGTTGACCGGCCATGGATGCGGCAAGGTGATGCCATTGGTGAACTCGGTATAGGCCAGGAATGCGATCAAGGGTGTGATTCGAGGCCGTCGAGCAGGCGCGCCATCCGGTCTGATGGATGGCGGTGGCGAGTTCAGGCGGTGTATTGAACACCGGGTAGCTGGCTGGCGGACCAGGCGGTCTCAGCTGGCCGGATACCTTGCCTGCAACTTGCGCAGTGTCGCCTCTATGCCTGCGGCATTCTGTTTCGGTGTTCCGAAGAGTTCGAGCGCTCGCGCCTTGACCGGGCTGATCTGGCTGTAGTCGAAAGTCTCCGTCACCAGCGTCGAACCGTCCGACGTCGGGGTGAGTTCCCACCGCCACCGGTGACCAAGCGGGTGGCGCCATTCCACGAGACGGTCGTCGGCGAAGTCGGTGACCTGGCTGGTGATCCGGTACGGCACGCCGCGTTGCTTCATCCGCACCGCGAAGCTCGCGCCGTTGCTCAGCCGCCGCGGCCCGCTCACGGCAGCCAGCACGGTGCCCGAGCCGTCGAGTTCGGCGTGCCGGCTCGGGTCGGCGACGATATCGAAAATCTCGGCGGCCGGGGCATGCACCTCGGCGGCCCGGCTGACCTTGCGGGAACCAGCATCGACAACGGAGACCGTCATGACCTGAGCGTACCCAGGAAAATCCCTGCTGGCTTTCTGGCTGGCTGGCTTTCTGGCTGGCTGGCTTTCTGGACGGGTCTGAAAAGCTCGCTCGACCCCGAACTTTCTCCGCGCACCTGGCCATTTCGTCACCTGGGGCGGCCGCGGCGAAATCGGCTCGGGACCATCGAGATCGCGAATCCCGGCAGCTAGCTAGGTCATCCATCCGCTAGGGGACATAGCTGCCCTGGCCGGTAACGACTGCGACCGGGCCGTCCCAACCTTGCTGGCGGCCGTATCGAAGTAATCGCTGCCCTTGTGGCGGGGGTTGTCGGTTCCCCAGTGCCGCACCCGGGACTGCGGAATCATCTTCGGAATGTGCTTGGAGCAATGGATGTACGCCTCGGTGACATGCACGATGACCCACTGCACTGGCCGGCGGCCAGGGTGCTCAGGCTCGGGGATGTCGAGATCGAATTCCTGCATGCGCGCGGGAGTGACGATCGTGGCGTCACCGTTGACGTGCAGGCCGACGAGATCGCGGGTGAAGTCCGCGAGAAAGATGCCGACGTGCGGGTTCTGCTGCATGTTGCCGAGACTGGCCATCACGCCGTTGCCCCGGTACTCGGGGTACGCGATCGTGCGGCTGTCCAGGACCCTGATGAAGCCGGCCGGACCAGCGCGGAGGCTGCAGTCGCAGTCTCCCGAGCCATCGCTCGTGGCGATGAACGCCATCTCCATGCGCTGGATGAATTGCCGCATGACCGGGGTGAGCTGATCGGTGACCTGGTTCTGGTAGAACTGCTGAGCTCGCTGCGTAGTGCCGTATCTCTCCTGAACGATCAGCTCACCCGCGGAGCCGGACAGTCGCTGGAGGTCATTGCGCTTGCGCATCGGCAAGAAGGCTCGGACCGCTGAATCTAACATCATCTTTCCCCGTCCCTCCCCGATCATGATTTTCACCGGGTCCGGTTCCCCGGCAGGAACCGCAGCACCAGCGTGCGCCGCGCACCCGGACGTTGCTGTTGCACTCACCTTGACGGGTGGCTTGCATCCCAGGTCACAGGCCCAAGCTGGCTGTTCCGCGCTGGCGGCTGCCAGGGGTCCTCGGCGCTGCCGGCGCAGGTCACGGTCAGGCTGGCCGGCTGAGGTACGGACGCGACTAGGATGAGCAGCTTGGACGAGGCTGCATTGGACGAGGCTGCGACTGCGCAGTTCCGGTAGCCGCGCAGCGCTGATCACGCGAGATGACCTGGAGACCGACGGTGCCTACTCTGCGTTCGCGGACATCTACTCACGGCCGCAACATGGCCGGTGCCCGTGCCCTGTGGCGAGCGACGGGGATGACCGACGATGACTTCGGCAAGCCGATCGTCGCCATCGCCAACAGCTTCACCCAGTTCGTGCCCGGGCACGTGCACCTGCGTGACCTGGGCCGGCTCGTCGCCGACGCGGTGGCCGCGGCGGGTGGGGTAGGCCGCGAGTTCAATACGATCGCGGTCGACGATGGCATCGCGATGGGTCACGGCGGGATGCTCTACAGCCTGCCCAGCCGCGAGCTGATCGCCGACTCGGTCGAGTACATGGTGCAGGCCCATCAGGCTGACGCGCTGGTCTGCATCAGCAACTGCGACAAGATCACTCCCGGCATGCTCATCGCCGCGATGCGGCTCAACATCCCGACCGTGTTCGTCAGCGGCGGCGCGATGGAGGCAGGCAAGGCGGTCGTGCAGGACGGCGTGGCCCGCAGCGGCCTGGACCTGATCGACGCGATGACCGCCTCCGCCGACCCGAGCGTCAGTGACGACCAGCTGGCCTCGATCGAACGCTCGGCCTGCCCGACCTGCGGGTCGTGCGCGGGCATGTTCACCGCGAACTCGATGAACTGCCTGACCGAGGCGCTCGGCCTGTCGCTGCCGGGCAACGGCACCACGCTGGCGACGAGCGCGGTGCGCCGGGACCTGTTCGTCCGGGCCGGAGAGCTGATCGTCGACCTGTGCCGCCGCTGGTACGAGAAGGACGACGAGGGTGTCCTGCCGCGCAGCATCGCCAGCAAGGCGGCGTTCAGCAACGCGATGCGTGTCGACATCGCGATGGGCGGGTCCACGAACACGGTGCTGCACCTGCTCGCGGCCGCCCGGGAGGCCGAGGTCGGCTTCGACCTGGCCGCGATCGACGAGCTCAGCCGGGTGACGCCGTGCATCTGCAAGGTCGCACCCAGCTCGAGCTACCACATGGAGGATGTCCACCGCGCCGGCGGTATCCCGGCGATCATGGGAGAACTGGACCGCTCCGGCCTGCTCGACCACGGCGTGCAGGCCGTCCACGCGGCCGGCCTGGGGGAGTGGCTGGCCGAATGGGATGTGCGCAGCGGCACCGCCAGCCGCCAGGCCACCGAGTTGTTCTCGGCCGCCCCCGGCGGCGTGCGCACCACCGAGGCGTTTTCCTCCACCGCCACCTGGGACAGCCTGGACGTCGACGCCGAGCACGGCTGCATCCGGTCGGCGTCCGCCCCCTACAGCGCCGACGGCGGCCTCGCGGTGCTGCGCGGCAACCTGGCTCCTGACGGCGCGATCGTGAAGACCGCCGGCGTGGCCGATGACCGGCTGACCTTCCGCGGTCCGGCGCGCGTCAGCGAAAGCCAGGAGGAGGCCGTGGCGGCGATCCTCGGCGGCCGCATCCAGCCTGGCGACGTCGTGGTGATCCGCTACGAGGGACCACGCGGCGGGCCTGGCATGCAGGAGATGCTGTACCCGACCAGCTTCCTCAAGGGCCGCGGGCTCGGACAAGCCTGCGCGCTGATCACCGACGG
The DNA here is from genome assembly GCA_035533915.1 of Streptosporangiaceae bacterium. Classification (GTDB taxonomy): domain Bacteria; phylum Actinomycetota; class Actinomycetes; order Streptosporangiales; family Streptosporangiaceae; genus Chersky-822. The sequence goes on along the minus strand of DATLSX010000038.1, from coordinate 41,726 downwards.
CCGGTTCTCCGGCGGCACCAGCGGCCTGTCGATCGGGCATATCTCCCCGGAAGCCGCCGCAGGCGGGCTGATCGGGCTCGTCGAGGACGGTGACATCGTCGAGATCGACATCCCGGCGCGGGCGATCACGCTCGCCGTCGGCGACGAGGTCCTCGCGCGGCGGCGCGCTGCCCGAGACCGGGCCGGCTGGCAGCCTGCCCAGCGCGACCGCCCGGTCAGCCCGGCGCTGCGCGCCTACGCCGCGATGGCGCTCTCCGCCGACCAGGGCGCCGCCCGGCACGTCGGCTAGCGCCCGGCGGGCAGTGCGGCCGGCCAGGCTCCGGCGCATGCCGGGCGCTGGCTAGACGATCGATGTCCGGTGCCCGGCCCAGTACGCGTCCCGCAGCACGCGCTTGTACAGCTTGCCGGTCGGGTACCGGGGGAGCTCGGCCACGAAGTCGATGGTGCGGGGGCATTTGAAATGCGCCAGCTTGCTCCGGGAGAAGGCGATCAGCTCGGCGGCGAGCTCCGGCCCCGCGGCGGCCGGGTCGACGAGCTGAACCACCGCCTTGACCTCCTCGCCCAGATCGTCGTTCGGGACGCCGATGACCGCCACGTCCAAGACGGCCGGGTGAGCGGAAAGAAGGTTCTCGGTCTCCTGGGGATAGATGTTGACCCCGCCGGAGATGATCATGTAGCTCGCCCGGTCGGTGAGATACAGGTACCCGTCCGCATCGACGTGGCCGATATCCCCGACGGTGCTCATGGTGCCGTCGCTGCTGCGGCCCTGCGCCGTCTTGACCGGGTCCTGGAAATACTCGAACGCGGTCGCGCCGCGGAACCAGACGGTTCCGTCCGCGCCAGTGCGGCACTCCGCGCCGTTCTCGTCGAGAATGAGCAGCTCACCGAGGACGGGACGGCCGACGGTACCGGGATGAGCGAGCCACTGCGCGGTGTCGCAGAAGGTGAAGCCGTTGGCCTCGGTGGCACCGTAGTACTCGGTGATGACCGGGCCGAGCCAGTCGATCATCGCCCGCTTAAGGTGGACCGGGCAAGGCGCGGCGGCGTGGACTATGCACTCCAGCGACGAGGTGTCATAGCGGGACCGGACTTCGTCGGGCAGCCGGATCAGCCGGCTGAACATCACCGGCACCAGCTGGCAATGGGTCACCCGGTACCGCTCGACCAGCGCCAGCCACTGCTCGGCGTCGAAGTGCTCCATGACCACCGACGTCGCCCCTAGCCGCAGCGACGCGGAAACGCTCGCCTGCGGAGCCGAGTGGTACAGCGGCGCCGGGTTGAGATACGTCATGCCCTCCCGGAACCCGAACATGTACCGCACGAAGTCGATCACCGGGAGCGGCTCGCTCGGCGCGATCGCAGGCAACTCGCGCAGGATGCCCTTGGGCTGGCCCGTCGTGCCCGAGGAGTAGAGCATGGCCGTTCCGAGCGATTCGCCGGTGACCGGCTCCGCGGGGCAGCCAGCGACGGCGGCTTCGTAGGACTCCCAGCCAGCGGGCGGCGTGCCAGGACCGGTCATCAGCCTGCGTTCGAGATCAGGGCACATCGCCGCGGCGGCCTCGGCCACCTCCCGTCTGGCGGCCGAGCTGAACAGCAGCCGAGAACGCGAGTTGGCCACGATATATGCCACCTCGCCCGGGGCCAGATAAGTATTGATCAGCGTGTAATACAAGCCAGTCCGCTCGGCGGCCCCTTCGATCTCGAGCATCCGGGCGCTGTTTTCCATCAGAACCGAGAGGTGGTCGCCGCGCCGCAAGCCCGCGGCCCGAAGGAAATGCGCCAGCCGGTTGCACCTGGCCTCGTACTCGCCGTAGGTGACAGCCTCGCCGGAGGTGGCCATGATGATGGCCGCCTGGTCAGGGCGGTCTATGGCATGCTGGCGTGCGTACACGCTTCCTCCTCAGCCGCGACCGGAGTTATCGCCTGAGTAGAGGCTACGGCGCAAGATGCGGTAGGTACAGTGGATATCGTCCAAAATCGAGCGGTTTCCTCGGCTGAAATAATTCCGGTTTTCTAGAGAAATTAAGCCCATATCTGAAAAGACAACGCTGCGCGGCCTGGAGGGCGGACTCGTAATGCGCTGCCCTCGGCAGAGAGTGAATCGGCGAAGGAGCCCAGTAGCATGACAGATGATGGAGTACCTGGCACTGCGTGACGGCCTGCTGCAGCTGGTCACGACGGAAGGCGACGCCCTGGTGCCGCACGGGGAGCCCTTCCGCGAGCGTCCCGATCCCAGGGGCCGTTCCGGCGCTCCCGAGGGCATCGTCACCGCGGAGCGCGTACCGGGCGACTGCATCTGCTCGTGGGCGTACGTCCAGGGCAAGCTCACGCTCAAGTACTCCAACACCGCATGCCCACTGCTGGACGATCACCTGAAGGTCAGCGTTTCCTCGCGACGCCCTCGAACGTATACGCGGACGCCTTGAGGCCGTGCAGATAGAAGTTTTCCAGCCGCGTGATCTCGAACCCGGCGTCGGTCACCAGGCGGTCGATAGGACGGTTGAGGTGGCAGCCTCCGAAGGCACGGCGCTGCAGCGGGTTGAGCCGGTCCTGCCAGCGCGCCACCTTCGGGTCAGGTGAGCGGCCGTGCTCGGCGAAGTGCAGTTCACCGCCCGGCCGAAGCACCCGGTGGATCTCCCTGAGTGCGCCCGCCACGTCGGGGATAGTGCACATCGTCCAGGTGGTGAGCGCGTGGTCAATGCTCGCGGAGCGCACCGGGAGCGACTGGCCGTCGAGACCGACGAACTCAACCTGCGCCGGCATTCCCGCCAAGCGCCTGGCCGCGATCTTGCGTCCTACGACGGCGGGATCGACCGCCAGCACCCGCCGCACGTCGGCGGGGTAGTGCGGGACGTTCCGGCCCGATCCGAAGCCGACTTCGAGCACGTCGCCCGCCAGCCCGGCCGCCACCCGGCGGCGGATGGCCTGGTACTCGCGGCTCGCCAGGGCCACATCGATGACCCGCGGCAGGACCTGGTCCCGGTAGAAGCCCACTAGCACAGTATGTACGAACCTCCGCCGGTCACTACCTGATCCTTCTGGTACGCGGCAACGCGCCGGAACGGGCGCGGGCGGCCGTGCCTGATCTCGCAAGCGCGACGAGCAGGTCGTACCAGTGCTCACCTGGTACCGGTGACCAGCCGTTCGCGGTCGAACGCCGCCGACGTGACCCGCCAGCCGAGCCCGTCGAGTACCAGCAGTACCGCCCCGAGGCCGAAGGCCAGCCGAAGCGCCGGGTGGATCACGTTGTACGCGATGAGCGACGTGACCGCGATCGAGGGAAGGCTCGCGACCACGCTGAGCTGCTGCGCGACGCGGAGATCGCTCGACCTGGCGGAAATCCCGATGCCGATCCAGACGGACAAGCCGGCGACGAGCGGCGTGAAGAGCACCTGGGCGAGCACTTCCGTGCCCCGCACCAACGCCGACGCCACGGCAGGCTGCGCGAAAAGGGCAACGCAGGCGACCACCAGGGCGTACACCACATACGAGATCGCGGTCGACGGGACCAGGGCCGCCAGCGCTTTGCCTGCCAGGAACTCCGCCCGGCGGACCGGAGTCGTGAGCACCGGCTCCAGGGTGCCCTGCTGACGCTCCCCGACTACCGAGTAGGCGGCGATCACGGTCGGCACGAGCGCCGGGATGCCCAGCATGTACAGCAGCGGGTCCCCGTGCCTGAGCGCGGCCGACGAGGCCGGGGGCAGCGCGAAGATCTGGATCATCGGGGTAATCACGAAGATCAGCGGGAGGATGGCCATCGCCGCGACGATGGAGCCGTTCCGCCGGTACTCGCGAAGCTCCTTGCGGAAGATCGCACGGACGCGCCTGGTGCTGATGCTCATCTCCGGCTCGCTTCCTGGTCCTCGTCGATCAGCTCGAGGTAGACGTCCTCAAGGGACCGGTGCGACTCACCGATGGAAAGCACGTCGGCGCCGGCTGCCACCAGTGCCCGGGTGACGGCGGGCGCGGCGACCGCCGGGTCGGCCACGGCCAGGACGTACCCGGCAGGGCCGTCCTCGTGCCAGCGGTCGACAGCCGGGAGCCCGGCATAGACGCGGCCCGGGTCGGAGAGCGGCGCGAGCGTCCTGACCGTGAGCGTCTTGGCGAACAACCGGTCGCGGAGCTCGTCGGGCGAGCCGATCGTACGCAGGGTCGTGTTCAGGATCGCGACGCGGTCGCACAGCCGCTCGGCCTCCTCCAGGCGATGCGTCGTCAGGAAGATCGTCACCCCGCCGCGGCTGAGCTCGGTGATCAGCTCGTGGACGTCACGAGTGGCGGCCGGGTCCAGGCCCGAGGTCGGCTCGTCGAGGAACAGCACCTCCGGGTCGCTGAGCAGCGCCCTGGCGAGAGCGACCCGCTGGCGCAGCCCCTTGGACAGAGTGCCGCAGACATCGAGGGCCCGGTCGGCCAGGTGGACGGCGCGCAGGGCATGGTCGATGCGCTCCCGTGGGCTAGGCGTCTCGTAGAGGTCGGCGAAACATTCGAGGTTCTCGGTCACGCTCAGCCGGAGATACAGGCCCGGCGCCTCGGGCATGATGGCGAGCCGCTGGCGGATCGCTACGCCGTTCTCAGGCGTGAGCGGGACCCCGGCAACGGTTGCCGAACCCGACGTCGGCGCGATCAGGGTGCCGAGCGTCCGCACGGTCGTCGTCTTCCCCGCACCGTTGGGCCCGAGGAAGCCGAACACCTCGCCGTAACCTACCTCGAAGGAGACGTTCTCGAACGCGACCCGGTTGCCGAACCGCTTGCCCAGGCCGCGGACCGAGAGCGCCGGGCCGCTTCCCTTCGGAGCGCTTCCCCTCGGGGCGGCTGCCGACGGCCTCTCCGTGCTCATGACGCGGTCACCTCGCAAGGTCAGGAAGCCGGACGGACCTCAGCCTCTTCGGTGCTGGCGGCCGCCGCTAGAAAAACTGATATCAATATGCTAGACATGTGGTAGCGGTTCGGTCAAGGGCAGGAGACCTCAGATGGTTACCGAGAATGCACCAGACGAAGGCCAGGCAGGGCCTGGCAGCGTAGTGGCCGAGCGCGAGGCATGGTCGGCGGCCGGCGTGCTGGTCCTGGTGCTGGGCATCGGGACGCTGCTCGCGGCGGTTGCGGTCCTGTGGGTCGGGGTCGCACGGAGCCATGGCGCCGGCCGGGCCGCCTTGATCCTGGTGGCGGTCCTGTTGCTGATCGCCGGGCACCTCGCCCTGCGCGGCCTGACGTCGGTCGTCGCCGGCGAGGCGCGCGCGGTGCAGTTGTTCGGCAGGTACCGGGGGACCATCCGGGCATCCGGCCTGCACTGGGTGAATCCGTTCGCGCGCAGGCGCAGAGTGTCGACCCGGATCCGCAACCACGAGAGCACCGTGGCGAAGGTCAACGACGCCGACGGGAACCCGATCGAGATCGCCGCGGTGGTCGTCTGGCAGGTACAGGACACGGCGAAGGCCATCTACTCCGTAGACGACTTCGTGCGGTTCGTAGCCATCCAAGCCGAGACGGCGGTCCGGCACATCGCCTCCAGCTACCCCTACGACAACCGGGGGAGCGACCAGCTGTCGCTGCGCGATAACGCGAACGAGATCACGCAGCGGCTGTCCGCCGAGATCTCCGACCGGGTCGCGCCAGCCGGCGTCAAGGTCATCGAGTCCCGTCTCACCCGGCTTTCCTATGCCGCGGAGATCGCGCAGGCCATGTTGCGGCAGCAGCAGGCGAACGCCGTGGTGGGTGCCCGGCAGCGGATCGTGGAAGGTGCGGTCGGCATGGTCCGGCTCGCCCTGGAGCGGCTGGAAGAAGAAGGCGTCGTCGAGCTCGACGAGGAGCGCAAAGCCGCGATGGTGTCCAACCTGCTCGTGGTCCTGTGCAGCGAACAGGCGACCCAGCAGGTCATCAACACCGGCTCGCTCTACCACTGAGGATCGTGGGATCGGTGAGCGAGCGCAAGGGCGTGCTGCTGCGGCTGGACCCTGCGGTTCATGATGCCCTGGCCCGGTGGGCCGCCGACGAGCTGCGCAGCACTAACGCCCAGATCGAGTTCCTGCTGCGCAGGGCGCTCGCCGAGGCGGGCCGGCTGCCCGGCCGGGTGGGACCGATGCGCCGCCGGGGCCGGCCACCCGCCGCCGGGCAGTGAACCTGAGCCGGAGCGGATGCGGCCGCAGCTTATGGCGGGTCGCCCATGACCATACGACTGCAGCATGATGTATGGTCGAAAGGTCAGGTGCGAGATCTTGTACGGCGAGCGGACGGGGGAGACGGCCGATGCGCACTCACGGTTGGGCGGGGCACCCGCCCGCGGATGACGACGAGGCCAGGAACCGGATACTCCAGGCCGCCCGACGCTGCTTCGACGAGAAGGGCGCGGACACGGGCATCGCTGACGTAGCCCGTGCGGTTGGCGTGACCCGGCAAACCGTCTACCGGTATTTCCCCAGCACGGAGCACCTGCTGATCGCGACCGCGGTCGGTGCCACTGGCCCGTTCCTGGAGCGCCTCGCCGCTCATAACGCCGCGATCAGCGACCCGCAAGAGGCTGTTATCGAGGCGATCGCCTACACCCTGGAGCAACTCCCGTCCGAGTCCTACCTCAGCCTGGTCCTATCGGCGGGGCAGGTCAGCACCTTCGCCGTGGGGGTTACCTCCGAGACGGCCATGGCGTTCGGCCGGTCCATCCTCGAACGTTTCCCGGTGGACTGGACGGCAGCAGGCTACGACGGCCAGTTGCTCGCGGAGCTCGTCGAGCATTTGCTGCGCACGATCCAGTCCTTCGTCCTCGACCCTGGCCGGCCGCCGCGCGCTGGTCAGGAGCTCCGCGGCTACCTGGCCCGATGGATCGCGCCTTCGGTCGCGCGGCAGGACAGAGGGCTCAGGGCTTCACCTGCGGCACCCGCCGGAGTGACGCCATGACCGGGTGGCGGCAGGCGGTTGCGGGCGGCCCGGGCCACCACTGGCGCTGGGTCACGCTCGCGGTCCTGTGCGTGACCTTGTTGCTCGTCAGCCTCGACAACACCATCCTCAACGTGGCACTGCCCTCGGTGGTGCGCAGCCTGCACGCCACCTCTACCCAGTTGCAGTGGATCGTCGACGCGTATGCCATCGTCTTCGCCGGCCTGCTGCTCCCGCTCGGAGCGCTAGGTGACCGGATCGGGCGCAAGTGGGTGTACCTGGCGGGCCTGGTCGTGTTCGGGGGCGGGTCTGCCCTCGCGGGCTGGTCAGGCAGCCCGGACCGGCTCACCCTGGCCCGCGCCGTGATGGGAGTCGGCGCCGCCGCCCTGATGCCCTGCACCTTGTCGATCCTGACCAACGTGTTCACCGCCGAGCGGGAACGAGCCCACGCCATCGGGTTCTGGTCGGCGACAGCCGGCATCGGCGTCGCCATCGGCCCGATTCTCGGCGGCTTCCTGCTCGTGCACTACTGGTGGGGCTCGGTGTTCCTCATCAACGTGCCGATCGCGGCGGCCGCGTTGCTCGCTGCCGTCTTCCTCGTACCCGACTCCAAGAACCCGCAGGTCGGGAAGCCTGATGTGGTCGGCGCGGTGCTGTCGATGGCAGGGTTCAGCCTGTTGCTGTGGGGGATCATCGAGGCGCCGGGCCGCTCCTGGACGTCCCCGTGGATCCTCGGCGCCCTGGCCGGATCGGCCGTGATCATCGCCGGTTTCATCGGGTGGGAACTGCGGACCAGCCACCCTATGCTGCCCCTGCACTTCTTCCGGAACCGCCGCTACACCGTCGCCATCTCCGCCCTGGCACTGGTGATGTTCGCGCTGATGGGCATGTTCTTCCTGATCACTCAGTACCTGCAGTTCACCCTCGGGTACAGCCCGCTCAAGACGGGGCTGTCCATCGCGCCGGTCGCCGCCGTCCTGCTCGTGGTTGCCCCGCTTTCGGCCTTGCTGGCCCGGCGGTTCGGCACCAAACCGCTGGTAGCCGGGGGGCTGCTCATCGTGGCGCTCGGCTTCGGGCTGCTGTCGCGCACCACCGTGCACAGCGGTTACGGCGACTGCCTGCCCGCCTTCCTGCTCGTCGGCCTGGGGGTGGGCCTGGCCCTGGCCCCGTCGACGGAATCGATCATGGGCTCGCTGCCGGTAGCGGAGGCCGGGGTCGGCTCGGCAACCAGCGACACTTCCCTGCAGATCGGCGGAGCGCTCGGCGTCGCGGTCCTGGGCACCATGCTCACGACCCGGTACCAGAACTACCTGGCTCCGCTGCTCGCCAGCCGACACATCCCGGCCGCCGTCGCGAAGGTCATCCTCGGCTCGCTGGGCGGGGCGCTGGTCGTCGCGCAGCAGGCACCCGCCTCGCTCGGAACCGCGCTGGCAACCGCCGCCCGGCAGGCATTCGTGTCCGGAATGGACCTCGGGCTCCTGGTGGCCGCGGTGGTCGCCGCCGTAGCGGGCCTGGTCGTGCTCGCCGTGCTCCCGAACCGCGCCAGGCCACGGGAACTGCCGCCGGTCCCGGCACCGGACCAGCGAAGAACCCACGGCAGAAGTCATTCGGCCGCTCACTGACAAGTCCGGTGACGCGGTCAGCGCCTGAACGAAACCTGGCTAAGTAAAGCCGGAGCCCCGCCCGCCGTGACGCTCGGGCTACCGATGCGGGCGGAACCGCCGAGCTCGTCAGGCGGGCGAAGGCCAGCCGGTCGGTGCCGGCGATCAGCCACGCGTGCAGCCGGCCGGGGAAGTGGTCGGCCATCAGGCGCGGCTCACAGCCGGGCAGGATCGGCTGGCAGTACTCAATCTCGGCGGTTGCCGGCAGCCAGCCCGTACCGGACAGCGCGTCCTCGACGGCGGCCCAGGCGCTCACGCGGCCCGCATGCCGGACTTGTCCAGCGACGCGGTCAGGGCATCGACGAATGCCGGCACCAGGTCCGCCGTGAAGGCAAGCGGCGGCCGGACCTTGAGCACGTTCCCTGCCCGGCCGGTCGTGCCGACCAGCACGCCGTGCCGCCGCAGCGACTCCTTGATCTCGGTGGCCGCGACCGGATCGGGATGCTTGGTCCGCGGATCGGTGACTATCTCGATCGCGTTGGCCAGGCCGACGCCGCGGACGTCACCGACCTGCGCGTACCCGGCGGTCGCGGCGCGGATCGCCGCGCGCAGTTCGGCGCCTGCCGCACTGACCCGGGGGAGTACCCGCTCGTCAGCCAGGACGTCCAGGACCGCGTGCGCCGCCGCGGTCGAGACCTGGTTCCCGCCGAAGGTCGAGAAGAAGACCGTGTCCCTGGCGAACCGTCCGGCGATCTCGCGCCGGGTGATGACCGCGCCGACCGGCTGCCCGTTGCCCATGGGCTTGCCCAGCGTCACGAAGTCGGGAACGATGCCGAACCGCTCGAAGGACCACATCGCCTCGCCGGTGCGGCCGTGGCCGCCCTGCACCTCGTCGGCGATCCACAGGCCGCCAGCCTCGCGGGTCAGCCTGACCAGTTCCCGCACATACGCCGGGTCGAGGTCGTGGACGCCGTCGCTTTGCAGCACCCCGTCCAGGATGGCCGCGGCCGGGGCGATGCCGCGCGCAGCCAGCCGGCTCAGCGCCGCCGCGAATCCGCCGGTGTCCAGGTGCAGCCTGCGGTAGGTGTCCGGCGCGGTCCAAGTCTGGACATGCGGTGGCGGGACGGCGCCGGGAAGGTTCTCGGGGGAGAGGCCGGCGGTCACCTCGGTGATCCCGTGGTAGGCGAACTCGGTGCACAGCGCGCCGCCGTTCCCCGTGCAGGCACTGGCCAGCCGCCAGGCGAGATCGTTCGCCTCCGAACCAGAGTTCACGAACAGGACGGTGTCCAGCTCGTCGGGGCAAGTGGCCGCCAGCCGCTCGGCGAGTTCGACGGCGGAGCGGTGCAGGTAGCGCAGGTTGGTGTTGAGCGTCCGCCACTGACGCGCCACAGCGGCGGTGACCCGGGGATGGGCGTGCCCGACGCACGGCACGTTGTTATACATGTCCAGGTACCGGCGGCCCGAGGTGTCGGTCATCCAGACCCCGCTGGCGCTGGCCATCTCGATCGGCTCGGCGTAACTGAGCGGCTCCATCGCCGGGCCGAACACCGCGTCCCGCCGGCTAGCGAGCGCGGCTACCCGGCTGAGTTCTGCCGTACCTGGTGCTTCGGCGGCTGGCTGCGCCGTGGCTGACGTGCCGCTGGTGGCCGGCCCGCTGCTGGTGGCCGGCCCGCTGCTGGTGGCCGAACGGCCGGGATCGGTGCCGAGCAGCCGCGCGGACTGCTCCCAGCCGGTGCTCAGCAGCGTCTCGACCATTTCCAGCGCACTGCCGTGGAACCGCTCGGCGAACTCAGCGTCCTCCAGGCCTTCGGCGGCACGCCAGGAGCCGATTGCTACGCTGACCGCGGCACGGGTTGCCCATAGTTCGGCCATGAGCTCACGCTCGAGCGGTTCGAGGGGGAGTACCCGCTCGTAACCGTCCAGTACGAGCCGCGCGACGCGGAACATCTCCCCGCCCGGCCGCCCGCCTGCCATCGAGTCCAGCACGGAGGCAAGGTCGGCCGCCAGGGCGGAATGCGTCATGTCACCGAAATCGACGATGCCGGTGATAAAGCCGCCGTCGTCGGCCAGGACATTGTCGGCGGTCAGGTCACCGTGGATCACCTGAGCCCGCAGCATCGGCCAGCGCGGGGCGACCGACTCGTCGAACCGGTCAAGTACCGCCGTCACCGCCGCCCGGGCCTGCCGGTCGCGGATCACACCGACCATCGGCCGCACGCTCGCCGCGTGCTGGACGTCCCAGGGGAGCCGGCGGATCGCCTTCGGGTGGATGAAGCTCCGCAGCGCCTTGCCCAAGCGCGCAGCGGTCTCGCCCCAGGCGACGAGTGCTGGATCTGCCAGAGTCACCGGATCCAGCCGGGCCCGGCCCGGGAGCATGTCATAGGCGCGGACCCAGTAGCCGGTGCCGTTGTGTTGCCACAATGCCCGGTACGATGCGGCGTGTTCGGCCGTGCCCGGTGCTGCCGCCTCGGCCGAGGTCACCGTAGGCGGGGCCGCCTCGGACACGGCCGCCGTGGGCGGGGCCGCGGCGGGCGGGGCCGCCGTAGTCGCTGCGGGCGGGTCGGCGGCCGGATCGCCGGGCGCTCCTTTCCTGGGCATCGCGATGGTCAGGAAAGGAGCACAGCGCACGGCGTGGAACACCGCGAGCGCCTCCATGTCCAGCGTCGCCGGGTCCTCGGCCGGGTTCGAAATCTTCAGCACCGCGACACCGGAGCCGGACGCGTCGGTCAGCAGGAACGCCTGGTCCCGCTCGCTGCCCAGATTCCGGGCGGCGGCCGCGTCGATCCCGAAGGCAGCACCGGCGATCTCAGCCGCGGTCTCGGGCGAGAAAGCAGGCGGCGGTGCCTGCAGGACGGCATCGATGCCGCCTGGCGTACCAGTCATGGCGCCTCCGGATACGGCGCCTAGCGCCAGTCAGGACGGGAGTCCGCTCGACGATACCCGGGTCCGGAGCTGTCGCCGGACCGGGGCCGTTTGCGTGGCCAGCGGACCCGGCTGCGGGGTGCCGGGGCAGTGTGCCCTGCGCACTGCGGGATGACCTCGAAGATCGTGGTCGATTTTCAGTCGGCGCCACTGACTAACGTCCACGATCATGGCCCGCGCGGGCTGCCGCTGGGCCAGGCACTCGAGCAGGCGGCGCTCCAAGACCTTACTTTACATAATGTACATTATCGGCGCGAGTTTGCATGGTTGGCGCGAGTTTGCCCGGCTGGCACGAGGCGGCTGGCACGAGGCGGGTCGCCGAGTTCACCCGGCAGGCACTGCCGGACTGACGTGCCGCGGTGCCGGCTCGTCTACCTCCGCTATAGCCTGCGCGAACTGCGCCGCGTACAGCCTGGCATAGGCACCGCCGGCGGCGAGCAGTCCGGCATGGGTGCCTTGCTCGACGATCTGGCCGTCCTCCATCACCAAGATGGTGTCCGCGTCGCGGATCGTGGACAGCCGGTGCGCGATGACGAAGCTGGTCCGGCCCTGTCGCAGGGAATTCATGGCCCGCTGGATGAGCACCTCGGTCCTGGTGTCGACCGAACTGGTCGCCTCGTCCAGGATGAGGATGGCCGGCCGGGCGAGGAAAGCGCGGGCGATCGTGATCAGCTGCCGCTCCCCCATGCTGACATTCGCCCCTTCCTCATCTATGACCGTTTCATAGCCAGCTGGAAGCATTTGAACAAAACGGTCCACATAGGTCGCCTTCGCGGCCTCGACGATCTCCTCCCGGGTCGGCGAGTCCGCGCCGTAGCCTATGTTGTCGGCGATGGTGCCGCCGAACAGCCAGGCGTCTTGCAGCACCATTCCGGTGAGCGACCGCAGTTCCTCCCGGCTCATGTCGGCGATATTGACGCCGTCCAGCGTGATCGCTCCGCCGCTGACCTCGTAGAAGCGCATCAGCAGGTTTACCAGCGTGGTCTTGCCCGCGCCGGTCGGCCCGACGATGGCGACAGTCTGGCCGGGTTCCACCGCGAGTGACAGGTGCTCGATCAGCGGCACGTGCGGGAAGTACCTGAACGAGACGTCTTCGAACCGCACCTCGCCGTGCACTTCGGCCGGGCGGGCGGGCACCGCTGCCTCAGGCTCCTGCTCGTCGGCGTCGAGCAGTGCGAACACCCGCTCTGCCGAGGCCACGCCAGATTGCAGCAGGTTCGCCATGCTGGCGACCTGCGTCAGCGGCTGGCTGAACTGGCGGGAGTACTGGATGAAGGCCTGCACGTCCCCCAGCGACAGCGCGCCGGCGGCGACCCGCAGTGCCCCGACGACAGCGACGAGGACGTAGTTCAGGTTCCCGATGAACATCATCGCGGGCTGGATCGTGCCCGAGATGAACTGCGCGCGGAAACTGGACTGGAACAGTTTCTCGTTCTGCTCGGTGAAAGTTGCCACCGACGCCTCGGCCTGGCCGAAAACCTTCACCAGGGAATGCCCGGTGATGTCCTCCTCCACCTGGCCGTTGAGCTTGCCCGTCGTCGACCACTGCCGGATGAACTGCGGCTGGGCGCGCTTGCCGATCCACATCACGATCCGGATCGAGGCGGGCACCGTGACCAGTGCGATCAGCGCGAGCAGCCAGGAGATCCAGAACATCATCGCGAGCACGCCGACGATCGTCAGCAGAGACGTCACCACCTGGCTGAGTGACTGCTGGAGCGACTGGGCCAGGTTGTCTATGTCGTTGGTGACCCGGCTTAGGATCTCGCCGCGCGGCTGGCGGTCGAAATAACTCAGCGGCAGCCGGGACAGCTTGGCCTGGACCTGCTCCCGCATGGTGAACACCGCACGCTGGACGATCCTGGCGACGACCCGGCCCTGCACCACCCCGAAGACTGCCGCCCCGGCATAGATCAGGGCCACGATAGCCAGCACCCGGCCGACATCGCGGAAGTCGATGCCCTGGCCGGGCACCAGGTGCATGGCGCCGAGCATCTTGGCCTGGGTGGCGTTGCCCTGCGCCCGGAGGCTGGCGATCATCTCGGCTTTCGTCACGCCAGCGGGGATCTTGCCGCTGATGTAGCCGGTGAAGATCAGGTTGGTGACGTTGCCGAGGATCTTCGGCCCGAGCACGGCCAGCGCGACGTTCGCTACGGTCATGGACAGCGCGGTGACGATCAGGGCACGCTGCGGCGCCAGCATCCGCAGCAGCCGCCGGCTGGACGTGCCGAAGTCCAGCGCCTTCTCGGTAGGCATGCCGCCCATGAATGCCCCGGGTCCGCGGCCGTGGCCAGGCCCGAACCCGGCAGCCGGACCCGGCCCGCGTTTCGGGGTCGGCCGCTCCCCCGGTCCTAGCTGGACCGCTGGCTGCCCGGCACCGTTTAGCTGCCCGGCACCGTTTAGCCGCGGCACGCCGTGCGCCCGCGCGGGCATCTCGGGTACCTGACCGTCCGGTTGCTCCCGTACACCAGAGCTCATGCCGCAGCCTCCGTCTCGGTCAGCTGGGAGAGCACGATCTCCCGGTAGGTCAGGTCGGATGCCATCAGCTCGTGGTGCGTTCCGGTCGCGACGATCTGGCCAGCCTCCAGCACGATGATCTTGTCGGCATGCCTGATCGTGGCGACCCGCTGGGCCACGATCAGCACGGTCGCCTCGGCTGTCTCCTGGGCCAGAGCCGCGCGGAGCGCGGCGTCGGTGGCATAGTCCAGGGCCGAGAAGGAGTCGTCGAACAGGTAGATCTCCGGCCGGTGCACTACCGCCCTGGCGATCGCCAGCCGCTGCCGCTGGCCGCCGGAGACGTTGGTGCCGCCCTGCGCGATCCTGGCATCCAGCCCGCCCTGCATCTGCGCGACGAAGTCGCGAGCCCGCGCGATCTCCAGCGCCCGCCACAGCTCCGCGTCGGTCGCGTCGGGCCTGCCGTACCGCAGGTTCGACGCCACGGTGCCGGAGAAGAGGTATGGCCGTTGCGGGACCAGGCCGATCACAGCGGACAGGATCGCCGGGTCGAGTTCACGGACGTCGGTGCCGTCCACCAGGACCTCGCCGCTGGTGGCGTCGAAGAGCCGCGGCACCAGGTTCAGCAGCGTGGTCTTGCCCGCCCCGGTGCCGCCGATGATCGCGGTCACCTGGCCGGGCTCGGCGACGAGGCTGATGTCGCGCAGCACAGGCCGCTGCGCGCCCGGGTAGCGGAACTCGACGCCACGCAACTCGAGCCGTCCGTGCACCTGGCCGAGGCCGACCGGGCTGGCTGGCGGCTTGACGTCCGGCTCGGTATCGAGGACTTCGACGATCCGCTCGGCGCAGACTTCCGCGCGCGGCACCATGACGAACATGAAGGTCGCCATCATCACCGACATCAGGATCTGCATGAGGTAGCTGAGGAACGCGGTCAGCGCGCCGACCGGCATGGCTCCGCTGGCGATCAGGTGCCCGCCGAACCACAGCACCGCGATGCTGGAGAAGTTCAGGATCAGCATGACCGTGGGGAACATCAGTGCCATCAGCCTGCCGGTGCCCAGCGAGACGTCGTAAAGCTGCGTGCTCGCCACGGCGAACCTGTCCCGCTCGCGTCGGTCCCTGACGAATGCCCTGATCACCCGGACTCCGGTGATCTGCTCGCGGAGCACCCGGTTGATCTCGTCGATCCGCTCCTGCATCTGGCGGAACAGCGGGCGCATCCGGGAAATGATCAGGGTCACGACGATGCCCAGCGCCGGGACGGCCACCAGCAGCAGCGCGGACAGCCGCACGTCCTGGTTCAGCGCCAAGATGATGCCGCCGACGCACATGATCGGTGCCGACACCATCAGCGTGAAGGTCATCAGGACCAGCATCTGCACTTGCTGGACGTCGTTGGTGTTCCTCGTGATCAGGGACGGGGTGCCGAAATGGCCGACTTCGCGTGCGGAGAATTCCTGGACCCGCCGGAAGATCGCAAGCCGGATATCCCTTCCAGCCGCCATCGCGGTGCGCGAGCCGAAATAGACAGCTCCGACGGCGCAGACGACCTGGGCCAGCGTCACGGCCAGCATCAGCCCGCCCGTTCGCAGGATGTAGTGGGTGTCTCCGCTGATCACGCCGTTGTCGATGATGTCGGCGTTCAGCGTCGGCAGGTACAGCGTGGCGAGCGTCTGCGCGAGCTGGAGCAGCACGACGAAAGTAAGGTCCCGGCGGTATGGCCGCAGGTGCATGCGGAGCAGTCGGATCAGCAAGGTCTCTCGCTCGGGTCTGGATCGGGCGTCGGTCGGGGCCGGGATTGGCCGGTGTCAGTTCTAGTCGCCGTTCCTGCCAGGCTATTCCGGGCTGGCCGGATTCTCGCCGAACCTGGTGCAGGGCCGGCCGCGCCATGCGGCGCCGGCATCCCGGCGCGGCCAGAGGTCAAGGATCGGCGGCTTTGGTCCCGATCGCAAGCGAATTCGCCCCGAGGTTGGCGGGCGAGACGGTCACCTGGCGCACGCCCATGTCGCATTTTTGCTAGACCCGGACCGGGGTGAGCGCCGATGCTAGCCAGGTGCACCAGGACACCGAGCGCTGCGTCAAGGCCGTGCGGTCGAAAGACGCCAGGTTCGACGGCTGGTTCTTCACGGCCGTGCTGACCACCGGCATCTATTGCCGGCCGAGCTGTCCCGCAATGACGCCCAAGCCGCGGAACATGCGGTTCTTCGCCAGCGCGGCCGCTGCCCAGCAGGCCGGTTTCCGTGCGTGCAAGCGATGCCGCCCGGACGCCAGCCCCGGCTCGCCGCTATGGAACGAGCGGGCGGACCTGGTGGCCAGGGCGATGCGGTTCATCGCGGACGGCGCTGTGGACCGCGGCGGCGTCCGCGGGCTTGCCGCCGAGCTTGGCTACAGCGTCCGGCAGGTCGAGCGACAACTGCTCGCCGAACTGGGGGCTGGCCCGCTCGCGCTGGCCAGGGCGCAGCGCGCCCAGACGGCGAGACTGCTGATCGAGACGACCGCCCTGCCGATGAGCGACGTGGCCTTCGCGGCGGGCTTTCCCAGCATCAGGACCTTCAATGACGCGGTGCGCGAGGTGTTCGGCCTTACCCCGACCGAGCTTCGCCGCCGGGCGGCGGGCGCTGACGTGGCCGCGGGATCAGTAGCCGGCACCGGAACCGCCGGCACCGGAACCGCCGGGACCGGGGTCGCGGGCAGCGGGACCTCGCTGGCCGTCATGTCGCTGCGGCTGCCGTTCCGTGCCCCGATGTTTCCGGACAACCTCTTCGGTCACCTGGCGGCGACGGCGATACCCGGCGTCGAGGAGTGGCGTGACGGCGCGTACCGCCGTACGCTGCGGCTTCCGCACGGACCCGGCATCGTGTCACTCAAGCCTGGACCGGAGTACGTCTGGTGTCAGCTCGCCCTCACCGACCTGCGTGACCTTGCCGTGGCGATCAGCCGGTGCAGGCGCATGCTCGACCTGGACGCGGACCCGGTCGCCGTCTGCGAGCAACTGCGCGAGGACCCGGTGCTCGCGCCGCTGGTCGACAAGGCTCCTGGCCGCCGGATTCCGCGCACGGTCGACGCCGCCGAGTTCGCCGTGCGCGCGGTAATCGGCCAGCAGGTGTCGACCGCGGCGGCAAGGACCCACGGTGCGCGGCTCGCGCGGCGTTACGGCGAGCCGGTGCACGACCCGGCTGGCGGCCTGCGCGTGCTGTTCCCCGCCGCGGCAGTGCTGGCCGGGGCTGGCGACGCGGCGCTGCCCGGGTATCCCGCCGCCCGGCGCCGGACGCTGGTCGCGCTGGCCCGGGCCATCGCCGCGGGCGAGATCGATCTCGGGGCCGGCGCCGACTGGGACCTGGCCAGGACCAGGCTGGCCGCGGTACCGGGGCTCGGTCCGTGGACGGTAGAGGTGATCGCCATGCGCGGACTGGGTGATCCTGACGCCTTCCCCGCGACCGACCTGGGCGTCAGGCAGGCAGCCGCGGCCCTCGGCCTGCCTGCTTCCCCTGCCGCCCTGACCAGGCGGGCCGTCCCGTGGCGTCCGTGGCGCGGGTACGCGGTGCAGTACCTGTGGGCAACCTCCGATCATGCCATCAATCGTCTTCCGGCGGACTGAGCCGGATCAGCGGATAAGCTGCGCCGTCTGGGGACCGCCAGGCCGCGCGGCACAGCAGGAAGGAACCGTGATGGTCACGCTCGAATCCGGTCAGCGGCTGCACGCGGTCGTGGACAGTCCGATCGGCCCGCTGACCCTCGTGGCCGGCGCCGGCCGGCTCGCGGG
Organism: Streptosporangiaceae bacterium; assembly: GCA_035533915.1. Taxonomy (GTDB): domain Bacteria; phylum Actinomycetota; class Actinomycetes; order Streptosporangiales; family Streptosporangiaceae; genus Chersky-822. The sequence goes on along the minus strand of DATLSX010000038.1, from coordinate 24,119 downwards.
CCTGTACATGGACGTCGTGGGCCACGAACCGCCGGCCGAGGCGCTCGGCACCCGGGTCGCCGGCGACAGTGACGAGGTGATCGCCGAGACGGCCCGCCAGCTGAGGGCCTATTTCTCCGGCGAGTTCACCAGCTTCGACCTGCCGCTGGCTCTGGCGGGCTCGCCGTTCCAGCGCACGGTCTGGGCTCAGCTCCGGCAGATCCCGTACGGCCAGACGATCTCCTACGGTGAGCTGGCCAGGCGGATCGGGCAGCCGGCCGCCTCGCGTGCCGTGGGCCTGGCCAACGGACGTAATCCGGTGAGCATCGTCGTTCCCTGCCATCGCGTCATCGGCGCGAACGGCAGGCTCACCGGCTACGGCGGCGGCCTGGACAGGAAGCAGTACCTGCTCGCTCTCGAACAGCGAGTCAGCGGCCAGACGCTCACCTGACGGGCGACCGGCTCGGCCGCAGGTTTGGCGTTAGCTTGCGTCCGATTCGATATTTCCTTCGCCGCCGCGGCGGGTTAACGTTGCTACTTGGTCCTCACTAGGGAACGCGGTGCCTCGCGCGGGAGGCCTGGCGGCGACATGAAAACTGCTATTGACGGCATTGCGGGCGAGGAATTCAACGCCTTCATCGGCCGCGTACGTGAACTCCGGGAGCTTCGCGGCCTCCTCTCGGCGACCCGCGCCCTGACCCTGTGCGGCGCGGCAGGCATCGGCAAGACCAGGCTTGCCGTCCGGCTGTTCACCGAAATCGTGGCTGAGTATCCGGACGGCGTGTGGTTCGTCGACCTCGCGGAGCTACAGCAGTCCGACCTCGTCGCCAGCCGGATCGCGTCGGTGGTCGGGGTGACCGAGGAGCCCGGCCGTGCGCTGTCGGAGACGCTGGCCGATGCCCTCAGGCCGCGCCGGATGCTGATCTGCCTGGACAACTGTGAGCACCTGGTCGACGCCTGCGCGCGGGTATGCCAGCGGCTGCTGGCCAGCTCACCGGGCCTGCGGATCGTCGCCACCAGCCGGGAGCCGCTCCGCGTCGCCGCCGAGACCGTCTGGCAGGTCCCGCCGCTGTCGTTGCCGCCTCCGGGAGCCACCTCGGACGCCGAACTCACCTGTTCGGACGCGCTTCGGCTGTTCGCCGACCGTGCTGCCGCCGCCAAGCCGGGTTTCGCCCTGATGCCCGGCAACGTCAAGCCGGTCGCCGTCATCTGCCGTGCACTCGACGGCCTGCCGCTGGCGATCGAACTGGCCGCGGCGTGGGTGCGGGTACTGACCGTCGAGCAGATCGCCGCGCGGCTGGCCGACCGGTTCAGATTGCTCAGCTCGGCCGACCGGACCGCGCCGGCCAGGCACCGGACCTTGCGCGCCGCGATCGACTGGAGCCATGACCTGCTTGAGCCCGGGGAAAAGGTACTGATGCGCCGGCTGTCGGTGTTCGCCGACTGGCCGCTCGATATGGCCGAGCAGGTGTGCGCGGACGACCCGCGGCCCGCTGCCGCCGGCCAGTCGTCCGAGGTGCCCGTCTTGCGGATCACGGCCAGGGACGTCCTCGACCTGCTTACCGGGCTGGCTGACAAGTCGCTGGTGATCGCCGAGCCTGACGCCGGTGGCGCGACCAGGTACCGGATGCTCGACACGATCCGCGAGTACGCCGCGGCCCGGCTCCGCGAGGCCGGAGAGGACCAGTTGCTGCAGGAGCGGCTGCGCGAGTACGCCGTGCGGGAAGTGGAAGAAATAGCCTGGGTCGGGATGGCTCAGGTGCCCGCGCCATGGTCGGAACGGGTCGCGGGTATCCGGCGTTTCGAAGCCGAGACCGCGAACTTGCGTCTGATCCTCAGCCGGTGCCTGACCGACGGCGACGCCGAGGCCGGGTTGCGGATCTGCGCGAGCATGCGGCCGGTGTGGATCATCCAGGGATCTTTCGCGGAAGGCTGCCGGTGGATGGACGCGCTCCTCGCGCTCGGCACCGACGGGCTGCCTCGTCCCGTGCTCGGCTCGGCGCTGGTCAGCCGGGCACAGCTGTCACTGGCCACCGAGTCGGCCACCGCGCGCGAACTGGCCACCGTCGGCCTCGAGCTGTGCCGCGTCGAGGGCTGGGAATTCTGGGCGGGCTCGGCGCTGAACCTGCTCGCCGAAGTGGCACTGCATTCCGGCTCGCTGGACGAGGCGGCGGCCAGTGCCGACGAGGCACTCGCGGTCGCGCGGGGTGCGGGCGACCGGTTCAACGAAGGGTACGCGCTGGGAACCCATGCCACCGTGGCCGCCTATCGCGGCCTGCTGGATCGAGCCAGGGAACTCGGTGAGACCGCGCTGGCGATCACCCGTGAGATCGACCAGCAGTGGGGCGCGGCCAGGACGCTGCTCGGGCTGGGTGACCTTGCCCGGATCAGCGGCGACAACGGTCGCGCCCGGCGCTGTTACCAGGAGGCACTCGGCATCCTGCGTGAAGTCAAGGCCCGGCCCGAGATAGCCCGTTGCCTGGCTGGCCTCGGCCGGATCGCCATCAGTCAGGGCGAGCTGGCGGCCGCACGCGAGTTCTTCCGCGACAGCATCGAGCTAAGCAAGTCCATCGGCAGCAGGGTCGGCGTCATCCGGGCAGTAGACGCCTTCGCGTTGCTCGCCGCGGTGGAAGGCGAACTGGACGTGGCGGTGCGGCTTGCCGCTGCCGCCGAGAGCCTGCGCCTGCACGCGAACCTGCCTGCCGCGCCGGCCAGCAGGAGCAAGCGCATCCTGGACGCCGCCGCAGCGCTCGGCGAGCAGGTGATCTCGGATTTGTGGGCGGCGGGCTCGGCGCTGGGCAGCGAGGAGGCGGTCGAGCTCGCCCTGCGCGTGTCCGCGGAGCAGCAGTCGCCGCCAGGCCATAGGACGGCCGCGGCCGGCGCCGCACGCCAGGTTCCCGCCGGCGCTGCTGATGCTCGGTCTGCTGGCGGTTCGACTGCTCCCGGTCCGGCTGGCGGCGGCCAGCCCAGGCTGACCGCCCGGGAAATCGAGGTCGCGAATCTGCTCGCCCAGGGGTGCAGTAACAAGGCCATAGCCGGCGAACTGTTCATCAGTCCCGCGACCGCGGCCCGCCACGTCGCCAACATCATGGGCAAGCTCGGCTTCTCCTCCCGCGTGCAGATCGCCACCTGGGCGCTGCGCCGGCCGCCTGACGAGCTTGCGGCCGAGTAGCGTCTTACTGATGGTCGTCGAACAGAGCGCTGACGGACTCGCCCTCGTGGATCCGTCTGATCGCCTCGGCGAGCGCCGGAGCTACCGAGATGACGTGCAGCTTCTCGGTCCCGTCGGTGTCCGGGATAGCCACCGAGTTGGTACAGACGACCTGCAGCACCTCGGGCCAGGCGGCGATCCGCTTGAGCGCGCCGTCACAGAACAGGCCGTGCGTGCAGGCGATCCGCACGGACCGGGCGCCGTGCTCGCGCAGCCTACCCAAGATCTCGATGATGGTGGTGCCACGGGCGATCTCGTCGTCGAGCACGATGACATTGCGTCCCGTCACGTCACCGATGATGGAGGTGATGGTCACCTTGTCGTCGCTCAGCCGCTCTTTTGCGCCAGCAGCGACCGGCAGGCCGAGCATCCGGGCCAGCGCTGCCGCAGCCTTGGCGTTGCCCAGGTCGGGTGAGACCACGACCGAGTTGGACAGGTCCTCGCCGCGAAAATGGTCGGCGATCTCGCGCAGCGCGTGCAGGTGGTCTACCGGGACCGAGAAGAAGCCGTGCACCTGAGGCGAGTGCAGCGTCATCGTGAGAACCCTGCTGGCGCCCGCGGCCACCAGGAGATCAGCCACCAGGCGGCCGCCGATCGACACCCTGGGCATGTTCTTCTTGTCCGAGCGGGCGTAGGCGTAGTGCGGGACCACTGCCGTCACTCTGGCCGCCGAGGCACCCCGAGCGGCGTCCAGCATCAGCAGCAACTCGACGAGGTGCTCTTGAACCGGCGCGGCGAGCGGCTGGATCAAGAACACGTCCCGTTCCCGGCAGTTCGACTGCAACTGCACTTCCAGGCAATCGTTGGCGAACCGGCGGACGGTCGCCGGCTGCAGCGGTACGCCGAGATGCCCGCAGATCTCCGCCGCCAGGTCAGGATGGGCGGTTCCGCTGAAGACCGAGATTTCCCGCACAAGTTCAGGCTAAAGCCATCGGGACCCGCGCTGCCGTGGTTCCCCAATGTGAACTCCGGCAGCACCGGTTTCTGAGCCTGCCGCGCCGGTTGCGAACCCGACCCGCCCGCCCGACCCGCCCGACCGCTGGCGCGGGCGGGAGTTCGCCGGGCCGGGGCAGGGCGCGGGCGCGGATCTAGAGCGCGGGCTGGGTTGAGAGCGCGGGCCGGGAGTCGTATGGCGGCAGGTCGAGTCGCTTCCTGATGTCCTGCTGGATCTCGACCCGGCCCGGGGTGGCATCCACGCTGATGACGTACTCCTTGCGGCGGAAGATGGCCAGCACCGGGTTGGTCTTCTCGTGGTACTCGCGCAGTCGGACCGCGAGCGCCGCCTCGGTGTCGTCCTCCCTGGTCACCAGCGACGCGCCGCACGCGTCGCACCGGCCGGGCACCCGCGGGCTGCTCGCAAGCAGGTTGTAGTCCATCCCGCAACCCGAGCACAGCCGCCTGGCCAGCACCCGGCGCCTGACCTCGCTGTCGGGCAGGTCAAGCTCGATTACCCCGTCGATGTCGTAGCTTTCCAGGAAAAACTCAGCCTGCCGCTCGTTGCGGGGGAAGCCGTCGATGATGAAGCCGTAGTTCCAGTCATGCTGGTTCAGCCGGTCCCTGACCACGCCCTCGACCAGGTCGTCACTCACCAGCCGCCCGGCGGCCATCGTGCGCCGTACTTGCGCTCCGAGCTTGGTGTGGTTCTGTACGTTCCACCGGAAGATGTCGCCGACAGCGATGTGCGTCAGGTCCAGGTCCGCGGCCAGCATTCCGGCCTGGGTGCCCTTGCCGCTGCCCTGGACGCCCATGATCACGTACTTGCGCACGTCGCCAGGGTATCGCGGGGCTCGCGGGAGACCTTAGCGGGAGACTCTGCGGGAGACCCTAGCGGGAGGCCCTCGCCGCCTTTACGTTCGCGCTGCCTGCCGAGGTGCCGGCGCGGAGCGCGAACTGCCGCTCGCACCAGCGGCGCAGTTTCGGTTCGAGCGAGCCCCTGATCAGCGGCCAGTCCTGCCGGAGCAGTGCCGCGTTAACGAAGCGGGCGATGTCGTTGCGCTTGCCCTGGCTCAGCAGCACGCTGTACATGCTGCGCCTGGTGCCGTCGTCGCTGACGTCGCACTCGCGCATCCCCGGCCAGGACAGGTTCATGGGCAGCATGACCACTCCCTTGGCCGGCCCCCGCAGGTCGTCCATCCGTCCAGGCAGCCGGCGCGCCAGCCCGTGTCGGTTCAGTAGCAGGTCCGCAAGAGACATAGGCCGATTATTACCCGCCGGCCCGGCTACAGTCGGGACTGACTCGCTGGGATGCCCCGTCCCGATCCGGGTCGTGCCTGGTCGTCGCGCCGACTGCTGAAAAGCGGCGCTAGGCTTCAGGGCATGCCCGATGCACCAGCCGCGCCCGACGCTTCGGCGGGGTCCGGCGTGTCACCACAGCCACGCTGGCGGATCCTGGTCACCCCGCGCTGGATCGGCTGGCACCTGTTCGCGGTTGCGACGGTGGTCGGCATGATGTGGCTGGGTGACTGGCAGTTCCGGCGTGCCCTAGCCGGGAATACCCTCAGCTGGGCCTATACCTTCGAGTGGCCGATCTTCGCCGTCTTCGGCGTCTTCTTCTGGTCCAAGACCATCAAGGACGAACTCAACCCGCCGGCACAGCGAACCGGGCAGCGGGACGAGATCACGCTGCCGGCCGGTGCCCGCTCCCCCGGTGCCAGCCACCAGGCCGGACCGGCCCGGGTGCCAGGGACCGGCCAGCCCGGACCCGAGGACATCGAACTGGCCGAGTACAACGCCTACCTGGCCAGGCTGCAGAACGAAGTCAAGAGCCACGGTAAGTGGCACGGGCTGCGTTAGCCCGCGCGGGTGAGCACAAGCGCCAGCCGGGCCGGTTCCGGAACTGGCGCAGGAACAGGAGGACTGAGTTGGACGCCGACAGGCTCCGCGCGCCGGTAGCCCGCGCTTACCGGGTCATGGCCTACGTGACCGGCACCATGCTGATCGTCTTGTGCTTCGTCGGAATCCCGCTGCAAGTGTTCGCCCACAGCGACGGCCTGGAGAAAGTCGTGGGCACGGCACACGGGATGCTCTACATGGTCTACCTCGTCGTCGCGTTCGCGATGACCAGGCTGGTGCGGATGAGAACGGCGAGCCTGGGCACGGTGATCGTGCTGGCGGCCGGCACGATCCCGGTGCTGACGTTCGTCGTCGAGCGGTGGGTGACCCGCCGCTACATCGAGCCGGCGCTGGCCGCCGCTCCTGCCGGAGTCGTCACCGAGGCGGCCGCCGGCAGGTGAGCGAGCAGTACTTCACCGGCCAGCCGGCCGCCGCGCACCGCCCGGGATCGGTGCACGTGATGTTGCCCGACGTGCACCTGGAGCTACAGACGGACTCCGGGGTGTTCTCGCCGCGGCGGCTGGACCCGGGCACCAGGCTGCTGCTGGACACCGGGCCGCCGCCGCCCGCACAGGGCGAACTGCTCGACCTGGGCTGCGGCTACGGCCCGCTAGCGCTGGTACTCGCCGCCCGCGCGCCCGGCGCGCGGATCTGGGCCGTGGACGTCAACGAGCGCGCGCTGGCCCTGACCGCGGCCAACGCCGAGCGTGCCGGACTGCCGAACGTCACCTGTGCCGCCCCGCAGGACGAACGCTTGCCCGCGCGGTTCGACCTGATCTGGTGCAATCCGCCGATCAGGATCGGCAAGAAGGCGTTGCACGAGCTGCTCACGAGCTGGCTGACCCGGCTCGCCGCAGGGGCGGACGCCTATCTGGTCGTGCAACGAAACCTCGGGTCTGACTCCCTGCGGCAATGGCTGGCCGACTCGGGCTGGACCGCTGAACGCGTCGTTGCCCGGGCTGGCTACCGGGTCCTGCGGGTGACCGGTGCCCGCTCCAGCTTGCCAGCCGGAGCGGGCCAGTGAGCGGTACGGCTGAGCACCCGGGGCGCCGGTCCGGCAGGGCGGACCTGGCGGGCGGACCCGGCGGGCCGCATCCGGCGGGCGGACCCGGTAAGCCGGCCGGCCGCCAACTCGGGCCGACCGAGGTCAAGCGGCTGAACCGGTCCTGGCGCAGGATCACCCAGGCCAGGGTCTGCCTGCTGCTCGAGTCGGTGAGCCAGCCGTTCAACGTCGGCTCGATCATCCGGACGGCGGCCGCGTTCGGGGTGGAGCATGTCTGGCTCTGCGGTGACGTGGCCGACCCCATGCACCCGTCGGCGCGCAAGACCGCGCTCGGCGCCGGCCGGTACCTGTCCTTCGAGCACGTGCCCGGCCCGGCATCGGCGGCCGATGCCGTCAGGCAGGCCGGCCTGCGGCTGGTTGCTGTCGAGCTCGCGCAGGGAGCCGTGCCGCTGCACCGCGCGGCCGTCGGCGGTGACGTGTGCCTGGCACTCGGCAACGAGGACCGCGGCTGCTCGGCCGCTCTGCTCGCCGCGGCCGACCAGGTCACCTACATTCCCCAGGTAGGCAGGGTCGGGTCGCTCAACGTTGCGGCCGCGGCGGCGGTGGTGCTAGCCGAGGCACGCCGCAGGGAGTGGGATGCTTTCGATGACCAGCCGCCGATGAGGGACGACCATGCCGACCGTCTTCCTTGACCAGCCGACTCCGCTCGCTTTCGCGCACCGGGGTGGTGCCTCGCATTTTCCTGAGAACTCCTGGCGGGCGTTCGAGCACGCGGTCAAGCTTGACTACGCCTACCTGGAGACGGATGCGCACGCGACCGCGGACGGTGTGCTTGTCGCTTTCCACGACAAGTCGCTCGACCGGGTCACGGACCGCAAGGGGGCCATCGCCAGCCTGCCGTTCCGGGAGGTCGCCGCGGCGCGCATCGACGGCACGGACCCGATTCCCCGGCTCGAGGAACTGCTGGGCGCCTGGCCGGACGTGCGGTTCAACATCGACGTGAAAGAGATGCCGGCCGCCCGGCCGCTCGCCGAGGTGCTCCGGCGGACCGCCGCGTGGGACCGGGTCTGCATCACCTCATTCTCGGCCGCCCGGCTGCGCGCCACGAGGCGGCTGCTCGACCGTCCGGTCTGCATGGCCGCGTCGCCGGTCGGTGCGGCCGGGCTGCGATCCGGACTGCCCGGCACCTCGCTCGCGCCCGCGTTCGCCAGCCGCTGGGTACGCTGCGCGCAACTGCCGATCGGAATGGCGACCGCCCCGCTCGTCGGCCGTGCGCACCGGGCGGGCTTGCAGGTGCATGTCTGGACGGTGAACGACCGCAAGCTGATGACGTCGCTGCTCGATCTCGGAGTTGACGGCATCATGACCGATCAGACCGAGTTGTTGCGGGACCTGCTGATCGAGCGTGGCCAGTGGCACCCGAGATCGGCTAGCTAGCGGACCAGAGCGGGCCTGGCCCGGCAGTACGCCTGCCCGGCGCGCCTGGCTCGGCCAGGAAGCAGCCGCCTGGGTGATTGGAAGGTTCGCCGGACGGGAATCTTGTTCGTGTCAGTGCCGTTGACATGTACGAACGTCAAGCGCCCGGAGGCAAAAAGCATATGGCCGAACGCGCACTACGTGGCACCCGCCTTGGCGCCACGAGCTATGAGAACGACCGTAACACCGACCTGGCGCCACGTCAGGAGGTGGCCTTCGATTGCCCGAAGGGCCACAGGTTCAGCGTGCCGTTCGCTGCCGAGGCGGAGGTACCCGCGAAGTGGGAGTGCCGTGTCTGCGGCGCGACCGCGGTGACCGCGACCGGCGACGAGTCGTCCGCTGCGAAGGCCAAACCGCCGCGGAGCCACTGGGACATGCTGATGGAACGGCGCACGATCGCCGACCTTGAGGAAGTCCTTGCTGAGCGGCTGGCGATCATCCGTGGCCAGCGCGGCGAGCAAGCCGAGGTCGTGGTGGCGGCGACGAGGCAGCGCCGGAGCGCCTAGCCAGCAGCGCCGGAGCGCCTAGCCAGCAGCAGTCCGGCGGCAGCGGTCTGGGCGGCTGCCGTCAGGACTTGCTCGTGCGGCGCTGCCGTCCCAGCCGTCCGGCAACGCCCCACTGAGCTACCCGCCAGAACGCCTCTGCCACGATCGCCCGGCTCATCTTGCTGGCGCCGCGCGCTCGCTCGGTGAACGTGATCGGTACTTCAGCGACGGTGCAGCCTGCCCGGATCGTGCGCAGCGTCAGGTCGACCTGGAAGCAGTAGCCCTGCGAGCTGACTTCGTCCAGGCCCATCCGGCGCAGCGTCTGCGCCCGGTAGGCACGGTAGCCGCCGGTCGCGTCCCTGACGGCGATTCCCAGCATCATCCGTACGTAAGAGTTGCCGCCGCGGGACAGTACTTCCCTGGACTTCGGCCAGTTCACTACCGTGCCGCCTGGCACGTAGCGGGAGCCGATCACCAGGTCGGCTGATTCCAGCGCCGTGAGCATCCTGGGCAGGTCCAGCGGGTCGTGCGAGCCGTCCGCGTCCATCTCGACCAGCACGTCGTATCCGTTTTCCAACGCCCAGCCGAAGCCGGCGATGTATGCGGCGCCCAGGCCTGACTTGCCCTGCCGGTGCAGGACATGCACCGACGCGTCGGAGGCGGCGAGCTTGTCCGCGATCTCACCAGTGCCGTCCGGGCTGTTGTCGTCGACGACCAGGACGTCGGCCGCCGGGACAGCGGCCCTGACCCGGGAAACGATCGGCTCAAGGTTATCGCGCTCGTTGTACGTCGGGATGACGACAGCCACCGAGCCGAGCGAGGTGGCCGGCTGCTGAGAAGAAGTCAATCTGTCCTGCCTCGAAACGACGTTTCCATGTGCGTGCTTAGATCACAACGATGTCAGCACGCCGGGAGGTTCCGGTGATCCGAGCCGCTTCTCCGCCTGCACTCCGAACTGCCGCTAGATTAGCTGATCAGCGGGCTGAGCGAGGAAGGGACCCAGACATCCTTCGGACCGACGAGCCGCCCGCCGGCGACGGGCGAGCCCTTCGTTGTCTACTGAGCACCTGGGTCCCTTCCAGGTCCAACCCCGCTCATGCTGCCTGCCGCGGCGGGCGCGGCGGGCGCTGTCAAGCGACCACGTGCCATCCAGACGAGGTGCGTGACTGCCAGAAGAAGATACCGCCCCGGCCGGCTATGTCAACATCGGCCCCGGCCGGCGGCGGGCGGCCGGGGCGTCAGCTGCCGCTGCTGCGGATGGGACGACACGGGCCTGTTGAGTCTTGTCGCCTGGCGATACGATTTAGTGGCCCTCACCCTGGGGCACGTGCTGCTTTGACGAGAACGGCCTAGCCGCTGTGCGGAAATCCTCTTCGAGCTGGAGGTCGATCAAATGACGAACAACCCTGAGACCGATAGTCGTGAGACCGAGGTCTCCGAATCCCAGATCGCGGTTCACTGGCGTGAAGAGGACTACTATCAGCCGCCGCCAGCTTTCGTAGCTCAGGCCAACGCCGCTGACCCCGCTATCTTCGACAGGTTCTCCCAGGACAAGTTCCCTGACTGCTTTACCGAATACGCAGACCTGCTGACCTGGGACGAACGCTGGCATACCGTCCTGGACACCTCGACGCCACCGTTCTGGAAGTGGTTTGTCGGCGGCAAGCTCAACGCGTCGTACAACTGCGTCGACCGGCATGCCCAGGCAAATCCCGACAAGACGGCTATTATCTGGGTACCCGAGCTGGAGACCGACGAGCACGTCCATGTCAGCTACGGCGAGCTGCACCGTCAGGTGAACGAGTTCGCGGCCGTGCTGCGGGACTTTGCCGGGCTGCAGGCCGGCGACCGGGTGACCCTGCACATGCCGATGGTGCCCGAGCTCCCGGTGACGATGCTGGCCTGTGCCCGGCTCGGCGTGGTCCACTCGCAGGTTTTCGGCGGCTTCAGCGGCAACGCCTGCGGGACGCGGATCGCCGACTCTGGCAGCCGGGTCCTGATCACCATGGACGGCTATTTCCGGGCCGGCGAGGTCACCGACCATAAGGTGAAGGCGGACGAGGCGCTCGAAGAGGCCGCCAGGCAGGGCCAGGAAGTCGACAAGGTACTGGTCTGGCGACGGCACGCCGGACAGTACGCGTCCGCCACGCCGATGGCGCCGGGCCGGGACTTCTTCGTGGACGAACTGCTGGCCGAGCACGTCGGCGCGTCGGTAGCTCCGGTCCCGATGCCCGCCGAGGCACCGCTGTTCCTGATGTACACCAGCGGCACGACCGGCCGCCCGAAGGGCGCGCAGCACTCGACCGGTGGCTACCTGGCCTACGTGACGGGCACCTCGAAGTACTACCAGGACATCCACCCGGACGACGTGTACTGGTGCATGGCTGACATCGGCTGGATTACCGGGCATTCCTACATCGTCTACGGCCCGCTGGCGCTCGGCACGACGACCGTGATCTACGAGGGCGTGCCGAACTACCCTGACGGTGGCCGGCCGTGGCGGATCGCCGAGCAACTCGGCGTCAACATCTTCCACACGTCGCCGACCGCGATCAGGATGCTGCGCAAGGTCGGCCCGGAGGAGCCCAAGAAGTACAATTACCACTTCAAGCACATGACGACCGTGGGCGAGCCGATCGAGCCGGAGGTCTGGCGCTGGTATCACTCCGAGGTCGGCAAGGGCGAGGCCGCCATCGTGGACACCTGGTGGCAGACCGAGACCGGCGGCTTCCTTGGCAGCACCCTGCCCGCGTTGCAGCCGATGAAGCCAGGGAGCTGCGGCCCTGGCGTGCTCGGCGTCTACCCCGTCGTATATGACGAGGACGCTCACGAGGTGCCCGCAGGCAGCGGCCGGGCGGGCAACATCTGCATCAGGAACCCGTGGCCTGGCATCATGCAGACAGTCTGGGGCCAGCCCGAGCGGTTCATCGACGTCTACTACCGCAAGTACAACAAGGACCCGCAGAGCACCGACTGGCACGACTGGCCGTACTTCGCCGGAGACGGCGCGCTGCAGGCCGCCGATGGTTACTTCCGTATCCTCGGCCGGGTCGACGACGTGATCAACGTGGCGGGCCACCGGCTCGGCACCAAGGAACTCGAGTCGGCTGCGCTGACCGTCCCTGAAATCGCCGAGGCAGCGGCCGTGCCCGTGATGGACGACATCAGAGGCCGGATCGTCGAGATGTACGTCTCGCTCAAGCCGGGCGTCGCCGCCGACGGGATGGAGGCGAAAGTCATCCACGCGATCGAGACCGAGATCGGCAAGATCGCCCGGCCGAAGAACGTCTGGATCGTCGCCGACATGCCCAAGACCAGGTCGGGCAAGATCATGCGCCGGGTGATCGCGTCGGTGTCCAACTTCACTGACGTCGGCGACGTCACGACACTGGCTAATCCAGAGGTCGTCGAGACGATCCGGCAGCACGTGCACACCGCCAAGGTCGCCAAGGGCGAACTGCCGCGCGAGCTGAGCGAGGCGGAGTACGAGGAGATCGCGAAGTACGGCGCCGCCGAGTAGCCGGACCAGCCAGGGGGGCTTGGCCGGCCTGGAGGCCGCTGGAAGGGGGCGCCGGACGGGGGGATCCGGCGCCGCCCCGCCAGGGGCTGGCCGGTCCGGGACAGCGCGCACCCGGACCGGCGGGCGAGCATACCGGGCTAAGCTGCCGCGCCTAGCCCGGGACCAGGCCGGGCAGCGCGCCGCATCTGGGCAGCGGGCCTCATCCCGTCGGCGGAGCGGCCTGCCGGCCCGTGCAGCTTTTCGCGCAGCATCCGGCGGCCGCGGTGGATCCGGGACATGACGGTGCCGACCGGGATGCCGAGGATGGCGGCGGTCTCGCCGTACTTGTAACCCTCGACATCTGCCAGGTAGATCACGGCCTTGAACCGTTCCGGCAGGTCACGCAGGGCACCCATGACTCCGGAGTCGGCCAGCCTGGCCAGCGCCTCTGCCTCGGCGGACTGCGGCGCCCTGCCGAGCTGGCCGCGCTCGTCGGCGCTCGCGACCGGATCACCGGCCAGGACCTGTTCGGGCTCCCTGCGGCGCTTGCGGTAGTTGCTGTAGAAGGTCCTCATCAGGATCTGGTAGAGCCACGCCTTGAGGTTGGTGCCCGGGCTGAACTGGTGGAACGCAAAGTAGGCCTTGGCGAACGTCTCCTGGATCAGGTCCTCGGCGTCGCAGTGGTTGCGGGTCAGCCGCAGCGCCGCCGGGTAGAGGCGGTCCATGTAGGGAATCGCGTCCTGCTCGAACCTGGCGGCCGGATCGGCTCCAGGAGCCGGCCGGCCGTCAGTGTAATCTTGGTGATCTTGGTCCATCGACCTCGCAGCTGCGATAGCACCGATCGTCATGCGTCCTCCTCGCGGGAACGCCCCTGGCAAGCGAGTCCGCACGGGGTACCTGCGGCCTGCTGCGCGAGCGCGGGGGCTGCTCGTGCTGACGGTTACGCGTTCGCGGGACGCCGGTCCCGCGGTAGTCACCGGCAGCGCCTTCCTAGCTGTCCATGTTCGCCTGCCAGACCGAGCGTGCGCATCGGGTACATCCTGAGCTACCGGGCAAGCGACCCTGAGTTAAGGCAGCCAGCCGAAGGCCACCTTCCCTCTAAATGCCTTAAACAGGAGCAAAACACGCAGTATGCGCAACAGGTTTGCGTCGGCTGGGCTTAACCGGAATACGCGGAGACCGCCAAGTGCGGGGCTGGCGAGTAGCAGGCGGCTGGCGACAAGCACGCGCAGGCCGGGCCGGCTGGGGGTTTGCCGGCCCGGCCTGCGCGCGACGGGGGCCATCGGGTGCAGCCGGCGGCGAGGGCAGGCTGGCTGGGAACGCCCCAAACAGGTCAGTTCCGCATACGGTTCAGCATGCGGTTCTCGGTTAACTGCGCGAGCGCGGGGCTACTCGCGCCGCCGGCTGCGACCCCGGGCGGTTGCCCGCGGGCTGTATCCGGCAGCGCCTTGCTTACGTCATCCATGTTCGCTCACCGCACTTGATGTTCGCATCGGGCACACCCTGAGCTACCGCGAGCGCCCCCCTGAGTTAAGCGGGAGATCGCCGCCCGCCACGCCCGGATCTGATCGCCCGGCTAATCTGGCCCGGCTAATTCAACCCAAAGCGGCTAGACATGCAAAATTCGAGCGGAGTGCGCGACCAGCGCCCGCTTGCCAGACTGGCCGGTCTTCGTTACCAGGCTCGCGACGTGGGTTTCGACGGTCTTCGGCGAGATGAAGAGCATGGACGCGATCTCCGTGTTCGAGTAGCCCTGCGCCACGAGCAGGAGGACATCCATCTCCCGGCTGGTGATGCCGAGGCGGCGCATCTGCATAGGTACCTGCGCGATGCCCCGGCCTGCTCGCGGAACCCGCATCCCGGCCCGGCGCAGGATGCCACGGCAAGCCGACGCGAGCCGCGCGTGACCGCTCGCATCGAAGTCACGAGCGGCATCGCGCAGCCAGGTCTCCGGGTCACCCCACCCGTCGCTGATCGCGGCGGGAGCCACGATCCGCCTGATGACCTGGCTCCACCAGGGCGCATAGGGATCAAGCTGCTCGTCGCCCTGCCGGGCAAGCTCGCCCGCGCGCGTGACATCGCCGTCCTTGCCCGCGAGCACCGCCTCGGCATAGGCGAGGCAGCCCCGGTTAATCCTTGCCACCTGCGCCCCTGCCGCGCGCGCCTCGGCAAGCGCCTGCGCCCCCTCGCCAGATACCGCACCGAGCAGGCTCCAGTAACCCCAGACCAGAAATGCAGAGGTGAAGGGTATGTCACGGGCGTAGCCGATCGCTGTCTCGCACTCGGCGGTCGCCCGGGGCAGGTTATCCGTGAAGATCGCCGCGGTCACCCTGGCCCCGCCCCACGTATAGGCAAGAATCTGCGGATCGTCCGGTGCGATGGCCTCGGCTCGACCGGCTGCCCGCACCGCGGCCCGCCGGTCGCCGTGAACGCCCCAGATGAACGCCTCCACGCCCACCGCCATGGCCTGGGAACGGGTCATCTTGAGGCTGGCCGCCTCCTCCTCGCACCGCCGTGCGGCGTCAAGCGCCCCATCCAGGTCGGTGCCCCCGCTCGCCACGTGGGCAAGCTGCAGGTCGATAGTGATCGTCGTCGAGAGGGCTCCAGCCTGCGTCGCGAGCTCCCTGGCCTTCCACAGCAGGCTCCCGCTTCCCTCGTCAAGCATCTGGACCGTGCCCAGCTCATGCAGTGCCTTGATGCGCCTGACGGCGAACGGGGCGCCGCTGCCGGCGGCGATCTGATACGCGTGTTCGAAGGCGTCCTGGGCGGAGCGGATGTCCCGTACCCGCTCCTCACGGCCGATGATCTCGAACGCCTCGAACGCCACGTCCGCGGCCCAGCCGCGCATCCCGGCCGCCTGCGCCCTGGCCAGAGCGCGATGCGCCAGCTCCGCTGCCTGATCGAGGTCACCAGCGTCGATGGCGCAGCGTGCCGCTACCGCGTCCGTCCACGCTGAGGTGACAGGAACGCGAATCCGATCCTCGAGCGCCCGTGCCTTGGCCAGGTACTGTGCGGCTTCAACCGGGCTGGCCTCAGAGCCGGCCCGTGCGGCCGTGAGCAAGATCCTGGCCTGCCGCCGCAGGTTGTCCTCGCCGGTGTCGAGCGCGTCGATCAGCTGATCGGCGACCGGCGCGAGCTCGTCGTAATTCCCGGTCAGCGCTAGCGTCATGACGAGCGCCTCCCCGATATCGATCGCGAGCGCGGGATCGGCGGACTTCAGCGCCGTGACCAGGTCACGCGCGTCCCGTAGCGCCTTAGCCGAAGTGCTGAGCGCTCCGGTGTCGAAAGCCCGCTTCCCTGCCTTGAGCATCAGCTCAGCGGCCCGGTGGCCGTCGCCCGCCGCCTCATGCAACTCGGCGGCGAGTTCGCACCAGGCTCCCGGCAGGTCAGGGTGGGCGGCCTCGATCGAGGCCGCCGCGCCGGCCGATCGCCTGGCCAGATCGGGCGCCAGCAGATCGGACAAGATGGCGTTCCTGGTCAGGCTGTGCCGAAACCGGAATGTGTCGTTACCAGCGACCGGGTCGATGAGTTGCACATCCTGTGCCTGCCGCAAGGCCGCGAGCACCTTCGATTCGTCCTTACAGCAGGTACCCGGCAGCAGCGTCCAGTCGAACTGCCTGCCAAGGAGCGCCGCGCAGGAGAGGATATCGGCCACGGCAGGATCCAGATTCGCAAGGCGGTCGCGCACGGAGCCGACAATGGAAGCGGGGACCTTAGTGCGGACGTGATCGCGTATCTGCCAGCCTGCGGTTTCGAGCACTAGCTGCCCGGAGGAGACGGCTGCGGCCAGCATCTCCTCCACGGCGAAGGGCAGGCCGTCACAGTCGGCGAGGAGCCCGGGCAACTCACCGGGCAGTTCCTCGGTGCCGAGAGTAGCCACGGCCATCTGCCGCACCGCCCGGTCCGGCAGCCTGCGAAGCTCGGCCGAAACCGCGTCGCGCCTGGCACCGATCGCCCGCATGACGGTCAGGCCGGGCGACGGCTCGGTGTCCCTGACCGTCACCACGCACAAGATGTGCGTCCCCGCCAGACCGCCGGCCAGGTACTCCACGATCGCGAGCGTCTCGGGGTCTGCCCAGTGCAGGTCTTCCAGGACCAGCAGGGCGCCACCGGGCCCGAGCCGGGTCAGCAGCCGGATCAGGGCCTCGCCGAGGATGATCGGTGACACCTCGGCTTCGCTATCGGATGGCTGGCCCCATTCAGGGACAAGTGAGCCGAGCGCTGGGCGGTAGTTCGCCATCTCCGGGCCGTCCAGAACCACGCCTGCCCGGGCGGCCCGCATGAGCGCCTCGGTGACCGGCCGGAACGGGACCGGAATCGCCGACTCCACGGCGCGCCCACTTAGGACGTAAAATCCCCGCGAATCGGCAATTTCTACAGCTTCTCGGCTAAGTCGCGTCTTTCCAACCCCCGCCTCGCCCGTGATAAAGAACATGCCGCCAGAGCCGTCACTGGTTCTGGCCAGAGCGGCACTCAGCGCGCTGACCTCAGCCTCGCGGCCGATCAGTACCGGACACAGCATTGACGTCATCACAACAATGCTACCGGCAGTAACGATGAGACCACTATGTGTTACATGCGGGGATCGTCAGCTTGGCGGCGTGCGCGACCAGCTCGCGACGGCCGGCCTGGCCGGTTTTGGCGATCAGGCTGGTCAGGCCGTGCAGCTCTGTGCTGCGGCTCACCAGCACCGGACACAGCATCGATGTCATCACAGCAATGCTACTAGTAGCGATCATAAAACTACCGTGCGCACTCTTGTGGTGGTACTCGCAGCCCGGCTAGGACGGCGGGGCCACGACGGTACCCGTGGCGGTGACGACCACGACCGGCTCGTCGAGCGCTCTCGCGGCCGACGGACCGCGCTCGGGCTCGGCCCGGCACAGCACCCGTGCCTGGAATGCAATCTCGCGGCTGCGGCGGCCCACCCGGGTGATCGTCGCCGTCACCTCCAGCACGTCACCGGCGAGCACAGGAGCGTGGAACTGGATGTCGGAGTAGGAGGCGAACAGCCCCTCGTCGCCGTCCGCGCGGATCGACGCCTCGGTCGCGACATCACCGAACAGGCCCAGCACGTACGCGCCGTCCACCACGTTGCCGCCGTAGTGCGCATGGCTGTAGGGCACGTACCGCTGATGCCGGACGGTCAGCCCGAGCCTGGGGTCCGCGGTGCCGGCTGTGGCGCTGCCGCCGGTCATGCCTGTACCTCCGCGAGGCCGGTTGCCGGGGCTGACCCCGAGGCGGGTGCGAGGGCGTGCACCAGGTAGCTGGCCACGTCCCTGGGCGTCGTGCCCTTGCCGAAGATCTTGTCGACGCCCAGTTCGGCGGCCATCGCAGGGTCGAACCGCGGACCGCCGATGATCAGCAGCGGCCGGCCAGGCCCGGCAGCCGCGAAGGCGGCCGCCATCTCCTGGGTGTTCTTGATGTGCGCGTCTTTCTGGGTGACGACCTGACTGACCAGGACGGCGTCTGCCTTCTCCGCCTTCGCGGCCGCGACCAGCCGGTCGATCTCCACCTGGGAGCCGAGGTTCACGACCTTGATCTCCCGGTAGTACTCCAGGCCCTTCTCCCCCGCGTGGCCCTTCACGTTCAGGATCGCGTCGATGCCCACCGTATGCGCGTCGGTGCCGATCGTCGCCCCGACGACGACCAGCTTGCGGCCGAGTGCCGTGCGGATCCGCAGGTTGACCTCGGCGGGCGACAGTTCCTCGTACTCCCGCTCGGCCACCGTGACCTCGGAGAGGTCTACCAGGTGGCTGACCCTGCCGTACACGACGAAGAAGGTGAAATCAGGTCCCATCCCCTTGGCGTGCACGACCATCGCCGGGTCCAGGCCCATCTTGCCGGCCAACTGGAGCGCGGCGCCCTGCGCCCTGGCCTGTTCCTGCGGACTGCCGAACGGCACCGGCAAGGTAAAGGAAAGCTGCACCCGGGCGTCGCCGGTGGTGTCGCCATACGGCCTGATCAGGGCCTTTACGGTAGGGCTGCCTCCGGCTGCCCGCTGACTCTCGTGCCCGGTCACCGGTGTGCTCCGTTCTGGCTGACCGTGCCCGGGCCGGCCGCCGCGAGGGCACTGGCCGCCGGGTCGCGCTGGGTATCTTCCAGGATGTCGCCGGCCGGATTGAAGTAGCCATCGGCCTTGGTGATGACTCCGTCCAGGCCCCTGCCGCCGTCGGCCGGGCGCTTGGTGATGCCGAACGTGCCGTCCGCGATCGCGTTCAGCAGGCCGTCTTCGCAGATCCGCTCCAGCAGGTCGACCGACTCGGCAAGTACCTGGCTGGCGCGGCGGTCGATGAAGCCGCCTGGCTCGGGCCGGAAGCTTTCCCCCAGCCGGCCGGCCGCGTTCCTGACGTAGCGCGCGTTCTCCAGTGCCAGGTCCCGGTCCGACAGGAACGGCGTGTGGATGCCCTCGGTCATCATGCCGATCAGCAGGATCTCCTGATCGGTCATCATCGTGGCCAGGTTGAAGAACGCGTCAAGCAGGTACCCGGCGAAGATGTTGCCGGTCATGTGCTTGGTCGGCGGCATGTACTTCAGCGGGGCGTCCGGGAACAGCTCGCGGACGAGCTGGGCGTGCGCGAGCTCGAGCAGGAACGAATCGGGGATCTCGGGGTTGATCTCGAACGCGTGGCCGAGGCCGAGCTGGCTGTCGGCCAGTCCGGCTTCCTTGCCGAAGTACTCGTTCAGCAACTGGGACACGATGACCGTGTGCGCGCCGTCGACCGGGTCGGCGGTGGTGAGGTAGTTGTCCTCGCCGGTGTTGATGATGATGCCGGCCCTGGCGTGGATCTGCCGGGAGAACCGCTGGTCGATCAGGGTGCGGCGCGGGTTGATGTCGCGGAAGATGATCCCGTACATGGAGTCGTTCAGCATCATGTCGAGCCGTTCCAGGCCCGCCAGCGAGGCGATCTCGGGCATGCACAGGCCTGAGGCGTAGTTCGTCAGCCGGACGTACCGTCCCAGCTCGCGGGAGACGTCGTCCAGCGCGGCGCGCATCAGCCGGAAGTTCTCCTGCGTCGCGTAGGTGCCGGCGAATCCCTCCCTGGTCGCGCCCTCCGGCACGTAGTCAAGCAGCGACTGGCCGGTCGACCTGATCACCGCGACCACGTCGGCGCCCTCGCGCGCGGCCGCCTGCGCCTGCGGGATGTCCTCGTAGATGTCGCCGGTCGCGACGATCAGGTACAACCACGGCTTGCGCGGCTCGGCTGTCTCGGCGATCATCGCCTCCCTGACCGCCTTGTTGGCGTCGATCCGCGCGAAGCCAGTGGCGAGAGCCTGGCTGGCGAGCGTCCTGGCGGCTGCCGCGTCGGCCCCGGCCGGGATCGTGAAGGACACCTTGCCCGCCGCCGCGTCGCCGGCCAGCGTCGCGAGATCGGGATAGCCGCCCCTGATCAGGGCGTCCCAGGCGGGCAGCGCGACCCCGTGCTCCAGTCCGGTCTGCGCCCGGACCGCGTCGACGAGCCGGTTCACCATCGGCAGGCCGTCGTCGTCGGCGCCGCGCAGTCCGGCCAGACGGAGCACGGCCCGCTCGACCGACACGGTGGTGTGCGCCGTTGCCATCTCGACGATCGGCTGGCCCGCCTGGCGGGCCAGCCGCCGGGCCTTCGCCACGACCTGCGGGTCGATGGTGAGCTTCGGCGTCCTCGTAGTGACCGATGTCATCGTCATCCTCCTTGCGTCCTCGCGTCGAAGATCTGGCGGACGCCAGGCTCTGAGCGGATCAGGTCGATGGCGAGCTGGGCGTGTCCGGGCGTGTAACCGTTGCCGACCAGCATGGTCACGTCCGCGGCGACCCCCTCGGCGCCGAGCGCGGCCGCGGTGAACGAGGTGGCCATCGAGAAGAAGATCACGGTACCGCCCTGGGCTGTGGCCAGGATGGCGCCACCTTCGCAGCCTGGCACGTCCACGCAGACGACCGTCACGTCGGCCGGGCCGCCTGCCCGGAGCACCGCCTCCGCGACGCCGACCGGGTCGGTCGCGTCGGCAATCACGGTCTCGTCCGCCAGCCCGGTGCCGCCGGCCGAAGCCGCGGCCCGGAGTACCCGCGCCTCGCGCTCGTGCGGGACGACGCCGATGACCCGGCCGGCCCCGGCGCGCCTGGCGGCCGCGGCCGACAGCGACCCGCTCTTGCCCGCCGCGCCGAGGACGGCGACCACCGGACCATTGCCTGCCTGCCCGGCTCCGCCTGACGCGCGGGCCGCCTGCGACACGACCCGCTGGGTCAGCGCCGGCGCGCCGCACACGTCCAGCACCGCGAGCGCCAGCGGTACCGGCAGGTCGCCAGGGAGCACGGCGGCGATCGACCGGCCGAACAAGACCGCGTGCCCCTCGCACGGGACCTGCTCGGACCTGCCGTCCCAACTGGCCAGGCCGTCGGTGAACACCAGCGGGGTGAGGCTGAGCGAGACCAGGGTGGCGATCCGGTCCCCGGGCTCGCACCCGAGGGGCGAGTCAGGGCCGACCTCGCGGACGACGCCGGTCAGCATCCCGCCAGAGCCGGTCACCGGGTTCTGCATCTTGCCGCGCTCGGCGACGATGCCCAGCACCGCGGCCTTCATGGCCGCCGGGTCGCCACCGTTCGCCTGGCGCAGCTGCCGGAACGACGCCGCGTCCAGGTTGAGCCGCTCGACCGAGATCAGCACCTCGTCCGGCCAGATCGCCGGGTCAGCATCGAGCTTCCAGGCGGCTTGCGGCAGCACGCCGGCCGGCTCGACGACACGATGCAGCCCGAGCGGGGAGCCCGGCCCGCGGCCCGTTGCAGTCACGCGGTGAGTCCTTCCTGCGATCGCCGCCGTATCCCTGGTGCAATCCTGGACGCGGGACTTAGGCTACGGAGTTGAATCAGTAGAATTTTTCGTACCGAACTATACAGACAAGAGCTTCTTGCGTCGCTTGCCTTGCTTACAGGGTATCGTTCGGTTTTGCGGCCGGGAAATGCGGCAGGCGCGCGCAGCTGCCAGCCGTGGCCGAGGCAGCAGGGAGCGCGGGCGAGGCAGCAGGGAGAAAGAGGCGGTGGCGCGGTGATAGAGCAGCCCTACGTGTACCGGCACGCTGAGCTCGTAGAACCGGACTGGCGCCGGTTCCCCGGCTGGGCGCAGGTCAGCGAGCAGGACTGGGAATCCGCGCAGTGGCAGCGCTCGCATTGCGTGAAGAACATCCGCCAGCTCCGGTCGGTGGTTGGCCCCGGGGTTGACGAGGCGTTCTACGCCGATCTGGAGCGCGACCAGGCCGAACGGGCGACCATGTCGATGCTGGTCCCGCCGCAGATGCTGAACACGATGGTCCCGAAGCTGGCACCGAGCGAGGCCAGCTTCACCGAGGCGCTCTACTCCGATCCGGTGCGCCGGTACATGATCCCGGTGTTCAGCGACCGCAGGACCGACTGGCCGTCGCACCCGTATTCGTCACGGGATTCGCTGCACGAGGCGGAGATGTGGGTGGTCGAGGGGCTCACTCACCGCTACCCGACCAAGGTGCTCGCCGAGGTCCTGCCCACCTGTCCGCAGTACTGCGGACACTGCACCAGGATGGACCTGGTCGGCAACCCGACGCCGATGGTCGAGAAGCACAAGTTCGGCATGCCCAGGGACGACCGGCTCAGCGCGATGATCGGGTACCTGAAGGCCAGCCCGGGCGTCAGGGACGTGGTCGTCTCCGGCGGCGACGTCGCGAACCTGCCCTGGGCCCGGCTCGAGGCCTTCGTCAGTGACCTGCTGGCGATCGAGTCCATCCGTGACATCCGGCTGGCGACCAAGGCGCTGATGGGCCTGCCGCAGTACTGGCTCACCGATGAGGTCAGGGCGGGAATGGAGCGGCTCGCCGTCACCGCACGCCAGCGTGATGTCTCGATCGCGATCCACACCCACGTGAACACGGCCCAGTCGGTGACTCCGCTGGTGGCGAAGGCGTCCAAGGCGATGCTGGAGACCGGCATCAGGGACGTCCGCAACCAGGGCGTCCTGCTCCGCGGCGTGAACAGCACCGCCGACTCGCTGCTTGACCTGTGCTTCGCGCTCCTGGACGACGCCAAGATCATGCCGTACTACTTCTACATGTGCGACATGATCCCGAATGCCGAGCACTGGCGGCTCGGTCTCGGCGAGGCTCAGCAGCTGCAGCACCAGATCATGGGCTACCTGCCCGGGTTCGCGACGCCGCGGATGCTGTGCGACGTGCCGTACGTCGGCAAGCGGTGGGTGCATCAGTCGTCGCGGTACGACACCGAGCGCGGGATCTCGTACTGGACCAAGAACTACCGCACGGCGGTCGAGGCCACCGATCCGCTGGCCCTGGAGCGGGAGTTCGAGTACTACGACCCGATCTACCTGCTGCCCGAACCGGGCCAGGAATGGTGGCGCGCCAGGGCCGCCGAGCTGGCCGAGCAGGACCGCGCCGCCGTGGCCGCCGTTCCGGTGGTGGCACCGGTCTAGCTAGTCGCCGGCTACCACGGTGGCGGGCTGCGGGATGGTGTCGCCTGAGCCCGGCTGCGGTCGGCTGTCCCTGGCGTCGTAGCGCCACAGCGCGGGCAGCGCCAGGGAGACGATGACGGCGCCGGCCAGGCTGGCTGCGCCGCCCGAGACGACCGCGGCCCGGACGGACCCGGTCAGCGAGGCGATGGCGCCGGCTTCCAGGTTTCCCAGCGGCTCGCCGGTGGAGTAGCTGATCATTTCCAGGCCAGCCAGCCGCCCGCGGACCCGCGCCGGGATGGACTGGTTCCACATGGTCATCCGGAACAGCCCGCTCACCATGTCGGCACCGCCCGCGGCCGCCAGCGCGAGGACCGCGAGCGGCAGGTTCGGCGCGAACGCGAACGCGCCGATCGCGATTCCCCAGCCGCAGACCGCGAGCGCGATCGCCCGGCCGTGCCGGTCGACGTGCCTGGTCCAGGTGCTGGTCAGGCTGACCGCCATCGACCCGATGCCAGGGGCGGCATACAGCAGCCCGAGGACGGCAGGACCGCCAAGGCCGGCCGCGATCTGCGGGAACACGGCGTAGGGCGCGCCGAAGAACATGGCCCCGATGTCGATCAGGTAGGTGCCAAGAAGGTCAGGCCTGCCTCTGGCATAACGCAACCCCTCGGCCATCCCCCGCAAGCTAGGCCGGTCCGCGTCCGGGGCTGGCGGGATCGGCCGCATCCGGGCGAACGGTATCGCCGCGGCGGCGCAGGTCGCCCCGCCGACCGCATAGGCCAGCGGCAGGCCGCCGACCAGCAGGCCGCCGCCGATCAGCGGTCCGGCGGTGCTGGCGACCGTCCCGAGCAGTCCGGCCAGAGCGGCAGCTCCCGGCAGGTCGTCATGGGCGACCAGCCGCGGGACCAGCACTTCCACCGAAGGCCGCTGCAGCGAGAACGCGCCGGTGAGCAGGGCGGCCGCCGCGAACAGCAGCCACAGCTGCCGCCAGGCCAGCGCGTTGGCGAGCAGGACGGCGATGCAGCCGATGGCGGCGCCCTGGGTGATCAGGATCAGCCTGCGGCGCTCGATCGCGTCGGCGAGCGCGCCGCCGAGCAGGCCGCCGAATAGTACGGGAAGCAGTTCCGCGCAGCTGAGCAAGCCGACCATCAGCGAGGAACGGGTGAGCTGGTAGGCCTGGTACGGGAGCGCGACGTAGCAGATCATGAGGCCGGCCGAACTGCTC
>DATLSX010000037.1:0-39090 GCA_035533915.1 Streptosporangiaceae bacterium | reverse complement strand
TTACCCCCTGGGACTGACATGCTGGGTTATATCGCGGCCGCGCTCTTCATCATCGCGTTCCTCATCAGCGCGACATCCGCCTCGACCATCGCCGTCTTCGCTCCGCTTAAGGAGCCGGTAATGGATAACTTCGCCTGGATGACTCCGAGCCTCACCGCGGCTGCTCGCCCGCCCAGGTCCCAGGCAGCGCTCCGATGAGCACCTTCCCAGACGGACGCCAGCCGTCGTCGGGAGGAAGGCGCGCGATGAGCAACGGAATGTGCATCGCCCTCATCGTTGCCGGGGCGGTCCTGCGATTTGCCCTCACCGCCCGTTTCCCGCACGGACTGAATGTGCACGTCGTCGGCGTCATCCTGATCCTCGCTGGCGTGCTCGGGCTCATCCTGTCATTCCTCACGGGGCTGCCGCGAGACCGCAGGCGCCGGCCGACGCCTCCTGACCATCGACCAGCCTACGTCCCGACCCCGGACGCTGAAAGCCGACTCGGTTACGACGTCCCGGCGCCGGCCCCGGACAACCGCCACCTCGTCCGCCCCGGTCCAGCCAGCCAGGTACCAGGCCCTCGAGAAACGCTCACCGCAGACCTGTCCAGACCCCGGCGGTCAGGCAGTTAGCCTCGTCGTCACCGGTGGCCGACCAGCTGACATCGGAGCGCCTCGATGCGCACGATCCGGACGGTCAGACGACCGCACCAGACCCGGGTGGTGTTGCAGGTATCTCGCTAGACGCGACGCCGCTGAGGCTGTCGGCGTGTCGATCATCCCTGAGACCTAGCTGGGTCTGTGCCTATTACCAACATGTGCTCGAATCGGTCAGCGCAGGATGCGGAAGAAGCGCCGGATCTCTGCTGTGAACCGGGCGGGCTGCTCGAAGGCGGCGAAGTGGCCGCCGCGGTCAGGCTCGCTCCAGTAGCGCAGGTCCGTGAACCGCGTCTCGGCCAGGCGGCGGGACGGCCGGAAAATCTCCCGCGGGAACACCGAGCATCCGGCCGGAACGGTCACCGGCTCAAGCTGGCCGTCCGCACGGAAGCTCTCCCAGTACAGCCGGGCCGATGACGCGCCGGTCCCCGGCAGCCAGTACATCATCACGTTGTCGAGTAGCTGGTCGCGAGTGAAGACGTTCTCCGGGTGACCGTCGCAATCGGTCCAGCCGTGGAACTTCTCGACAATCCAGCCCGCCAGCCCGGCCGGAGAGTCTGTCAGCCCGTAGCCGATGGTTTGCGGCCGCGTCGACTGCTGAGTCGAGTAGCCAGACTCCTCTTTCCGGTAGCGTGCCATCGTTTCGAACGAGGCAAGGTCCCGCTGATCCAGGTCACCCACGGCCTCCGCCGCCGCACGGTAGTCCACGACCGGCATGGTCAGGTGCAGGCCGAGCACGGCATCGGGATGCCGGACGGCGAGCGCCGTGGACACGGATGCGCCCCAGTCGCCGCCCTGGACGGCGTACCGGTCATAGCCAAGCGCGGGCATCAACTCCGCCCAGGCGTCGGCGATCCGCTCTACGCCCCAGCCGGTAGCTGCCGGCTTGTCGCTGAACCCGAACCCGGGCAGGGTGGGCAGGACCAGATGGAAAGCATCGCCGGCCGACCCGCCGTGGGCGAGCGGGTCGGTGAGGGGGCCGATCACGTCGAGGAACTCGATGACCGATCCAGGCCAGCCATGGGTCATCAGGAGCGGCACCGCATCCGGATGCGCGGACTCCACACGCACCACATGGATGCCGAGCCCGCCGATCGTTACCCTCAGCTGGCCGAGCGCGTTCATCCTGTTCTCGGCGGACCGCCAGTCGTAGCTGTCCGCCCAGTAGGCGCACAACTCCTGGAGATACCCGAGCGGGATTCCCTGCGACCAGCCGGTCACGGTCTCCCGGTCCGGCCAGCGGGTCCGGTGCAGCCGGCTCCGCAAGTCATCCAGCTCGGCGTCCGGAACCTCTATGCGATAAGGATTCACATCGGCCATTACTGCCATCCCTTCGACGGCCTCGCCGCGTTTTATAGCCTGATATCAGCGGATAGTTCCGCCCCGCCCGCATAATCGGTATACTCATTTGCTTAGTCCGGGAGCACGGCTAGCCGGAGCCGTCGCAGCCGGTCCGGATCGGCTATCACGTCGATGGCGGTGACCTGGCGAGTGGGGCTGACCGTGAAGGCCAGTGCCACCCGGAGTCGGCCGGCGGGCGCGAAGACAATGCCCACGGCCCCGTTTATCAGGGCCAGGTCGGAATGCCCGGCCCGGCCGGAGGACGCGACTGCGCCGCCGGCGACCGTGTCCACGCCCTGGAGCCGCACTGGCTTGCCGGACGGGGCCGCCGCGGCATCGGCCGTCAAGATGACATCGGGGTGCAGCAGTGCGACGAGGGCCTGGAGATCGCCACCGCGGGATGCGGCGAGAAAAGCGCTGGCTACTTGCCGCTGGCGGGTGAGGTCGGCAGCGCGGCCCGGGCTGGGAGCACCGTGCACCCGGCGCCGGGCCCGGCTGGCCAATTGCCGGGCCGCTTCCGTCGAGCGCCCGAGCACGGCTGCGACGTCGGAGAACGGCGTGGCGAACAGGTCGTGCAGTACGAAAGCGAGCCGCTCGTCCGGCGTGAGCGTGTCGAGCACGACCAACAGGGCCAGGCCGACCGAGTCCGCGAGCAGGGCCTCTTCTTCCGGATCGCTGGCCCGGCCAGCCGGCCCGGCGCCGCGCCCGGTGGCCGCGCCGGTACTTGCTGCCGCCTCTGCGGCACCCGGCCAGGCGTGACCGACCGGTTCCTCGTTCCGGTACCGGCGTGATCGGAGCATGTTGAGTGACACCCGCGCGACCACTGTCCTCAGCCAGCCGCCAAGATTCGCCACGTCGCTGACATCCGCGCCGGTCAGCCGTAGCCAGGTGTCCTGGACCGCGTCGTCGGCGTCGGCCATCGAGCCGAGCAGCCGGTAGGCGACCGCCCGAAGCCGGCCGCGGTGTTCCTCGAAGGCGGCTGTCAGCAAGTCGCTATCGGCCATCTGTCACGTTCCCTCGTTGCCCAGTGTCATCACACTGACATAAAAGACCTCTCGACAGGGAGCAGCGATGACGTCAGCCATCCTGGTCACCGGCGGTACGGGTACGCTCGGCCGCCAGGTCATTCCGTGACTTCGGCACGCGGGCAAAGACGTGCGGGTCCTCAGCCGGAACGCTCACGAGGCCGCGGACGGTATCGAGTACGTAACTGGTGACCTGTCCGCGCGTAGGCGATACTGCTGTCATGAGCGAGCGGAACGTGCTCGGCGGCGAGCTAGAGCCGTGCGGCGATGATCCTGTCACCGGCTTCTACCGTGACGGGTGCTGCAACACTGGTCCCGAGGACCTGGGCAGCCACACGATCTGTGCCGTGGTGACCGCGGACTTCCTCAACCATCAGCGCCGGATCGGCAACGATCTGATCACGCCGATGCCGCAATTCAGGTTCCCCGGGCTGGTGCCGGGGGACCGCTGGTGCGTAACCGCCGCGAACTGGCTGCGTGCGCACCAGGACGGTACGGCCGCGTACGTCGTGCTCGCGTCGACTCACGAACGGGCTCTGGACATCGTCCCGCTGGAAGCGCTGCGCGAGCACGCCATCGACGTACCGGCGACCCCTGGCTCGCTGGAGGACTGACCAACTCCTGGACTGACCGACTCCGAGACTGGCCGAAGCCCGGGAACGGAATCCCGGCGTTCGGGTGCATGGCGTCCACGGACGCCGTGGCCCGCGGGCTGGCCGACCACGTGCCCGTAGCTGTTGACCATCGAGGCGGACCGCCGGCGGTCCTGCTGGACTATGGCCGTGAAGTATGGATATATCTGGGGGGATCATCAAAACGGCGTGATCGGCAGGGTAACGGCAATGGCCAAGGTCGCAGATATGCAGCAGGCAGCACGCTCGTGGCTGACCTGGGGCGCAATCCTGGTACTCGGCGTTCTCGTCGGGCATGCCCTGCCGGCGAGCTCGGCCTCGCCCAAATCGGAGACCGGGGTCGCGACCGGCATAACGCCGGGGACGAGCGGTTCGGGCAGCAGCTTCGTCTTCCAGACGAAGGGCATCGCCGCTCAGAACCTTCAGCTCCGCGATCGCACGCCGTGGCAGGCGGTGCCAGGCGGTGCCTGGCACTCCTCCGGCCAGCCGACCTGCCTGGTTCCGGGGTCTGCGACGCCAAGCAAAGTCACGCTTGGCCTAATCACGGTGTCCCCGGTCGGGTCCGCGCCTGGCGAGACCATCGTCGCCTGGGTGGAATGCGGCGGCTAAGCGCCCGTGCGCAAGCATCGAGTGCGGCCGGTAAGTCGGACCGCTAGGGTCGCTACGGCCGATACCTTTAACAGGTGGAACGCACCCTGGCCAGCTTGGTCGCCCCTGGCCTGGCCGGCCTTGCTGTTGCCGGACTCGCGGCCATGCTGGCGGCAGCTGCGGTTCCCGGCGCGAGCGCGGCACCGGCGAAAGCGGGCGCTACTCGCGCCGCGCAGTGGACCAGTTCCGTCGGCGCCGCGGCGCGCATGGACAACCAGACAGCGGCCGGGCGGCCGGGCCGCCGGGTCATCGTGATAGGGATCGCCGGACTGCGCTGGAGTGACATCTCGGTTATGGCGACCCCGGCGATCTGGCGGCTCGCGCAAGCCGGGTCCGTCGGCTCACTGGCCACGAAGACCATCCACACCGTCACTTGCCCGGCTGACGCCTGGCTGACGCTGAACTCCGGAATTCGGGCAGCGGCTCAGTCCCAGGCCGGAGGGTGCCAGCAGGTGCCCGTCGTGGTGCACGGCGATGCTGGACCGGCGTCGGCGGTCCCGGCCACCATCCCTTCGATGCGTCACCTGACCTCGGTCAACAAGGCATTCGACTACGGCCCGGTCTGGGGCGATCTCGCCACCGCGGCCGGTCCCGGCCAGTGCGCCACTGCGGTCGGGCCCGGTGCCGCGCTTGCCCTGGCCGATTCCGCTGGGCGCGTCGGTCGTTACCGGACGGCCTTCCCGCCCGCGAACCGTTACGGCGCGGAGTCCGCTCTTCTGAGCCAGTGCCCGCTCACCGTGATCGACCTCGGCGTACTGCCGGCGTCCGCCGCATCGCTCCCGCTGCGGCCGGGCCTGCGGAGCGGAGCAGCGTCGGCCCGCGGCGCGGCCGTGGCCGGCGACGACCGGGTGGTCGGCGAGATCGCCGCCGCGGCACCAGCCGGATCGACCATCATGCTGGCGGGCCTGGGCGACGACGGGGTCGTGCCGCAACTACGGGCGATCGTGGTGAGCGGGCCCGGCTTCCGGCACGGCCTGCTGAGTTCCGCGTCCACCCGGCAGCCGGGCGTCGTCGCCATCACCGACCTGACCCCGACCGTGCTGCGCTGGCGCGGCCGGGCGGTCCCGTCGTCGCTGTCCCAGGTCACGCTGCTTTCGGTGGGCTGTGGCTCGCTGTCCGCCGCGGTCAAGACGATGATCGGGCAGAACACCGCTGACCAGGTGTACCGGTCGATCGTCGGCTGGTTCTTCCTGTACTACGGCGTCGCTGAGGCCGTGCTGTTCGCGCTGATCGCGGTCGCGCTGCGCGGCAGCGAGGAGTTCCGGGTGCGGCGCCGGGTTGCCTGGTACACGGCGGCAGGCGTGTTCTCCGGTGCGGTGCCTGCCGGGACCTTCCTGGCCGGGCTGGCGCCGTGGGCACAGTGGTCGCACCCGGCGGTGTGGCTCTACGGGCTAGGACTGGCCTGGGCGGCCGTGATCGCCGTGCCCGCCGCTGCCGGGCCGTGGCGGCGTAGCCCGTACGGCCCCGTCGGGTTCGTCGGTGCGGTCACGCTCGCGGCGATCGGCATCGACGTGATGACCGGCTCGCGGCTGCAACTCGGCGCTCCGTTCGGGATCTCGCTCGTCGAGGCTGGTCGGTACTACGGCCTGGCGAACAACGCGTTCCCCGTCTACGCGACGGCGGCGATGTTCGCCGCCGCCTGGGCAGCGAACGCGGCGAGGCGGCGCGCTCCGATCCCGCGGTGGCCGGCTGTCGCGGCGGCCGGGTCCGTGGCGCTGGTCACGATCGTCATTTCTGGCTGGCCCGGCTTCGGCGCCAAGGTGGGCGGCACGATCGCCGCCGTGCCGGCGTTCCTGGTGCTGCTCGCGGCGGTCGGCGGGGTGCGGATCACCTGGCGGCGCGGGCTGATCGTCGCGGTCAGCGGCTTCGCCGTCGTGGCCGTCTTCGCGGTGCTGAACTACCTGGGGGTGGCCGCGCTGTCCCATCAGGGTGACTTCGTCGGCCAGTTGCTGCACGGCGGGGCCGGCGGCACGCTGCACCGCAAGGTGAACTCGAACCTGAGCACGGTGTTCCAGACCTGGTACACGCCGATCGTGCCGGTTGTCGCCGCAGGGACCGGGGTGATGATCGGCTGGCCGGGCAGGCTGCGGCTGAGGACATTCGTTTCCGCGTGCAGCCGTTCTGCCTGGCTGCGCACAACGCTGTTCGCCGTCTGGCTCGTCGGCGTGCTTGCCTGGTTCGTGGAAGATTCCGGGGTGAGCGTCGCCGCCGCGGCACTGCCGATCGCGCTGCCGCTCGGCATCACGCTCGTGCTGCGAGTCGCTCATCTGACGCCCGGCAGTGACGACACCCCCAGGCGCGCCGCCCCGCTGTCGCACGCGTCCCGACCTAGTGTCGGCCCGGCGGTGGGGTTATGGCTGCCGTCAGCGGGCCGACGATAAGGTTCCCCGTCAGCGGGGAGCGGGCGCAACCGACCGCACGGGTCGGACTAATCTGTGACGCGCCGGGGCAATAGATGGCAATAGATGGCTAACCAGGATTATCGGGAGTGTCGGGAGGACTGGGTGAAGTACCAGCTGTCGAGGCTCGTTATCGGCCCCGGCCTGCGCATGCTCGCCAGGACCGAAGTCGTGGGAGCGGGGAACGTTCCGGCATCGGGCGCCGCGATCCTGGCGTCGAACCACCTGTCCGTGCTCGACTCGTTCTATCTCCCCTACATGCTCCAGCGCCCGGTGACCTTCGCGGCGAAGTCCGAGTACTTCACCGGCACCCGGCCCATGGAGCGGATCGCGGGCGCTTACCTGCGCGCGACTAAGCAGCTATCGGTTGACCGGGCCGGGGCGCGGGCGGCTCAGGAGATGCTCGAATCCGCGCTGCTGCTGCTGAAGGACGGAGCGCTGTTCGGCATTTACCCAGAAGGCACGAGGTCGCCTGACGGGCGCCTGTACCGGGGCCGGACCGGTATCGGCTGGCTGGCGTTGCACTCCGGGGCGCCGGTGATACCGGTGGCGATGGTCGGCACGGAGAAACTCCTGCCGCCCGGCCGCAAGATCCCGCACCCGGGCCGGATCGAGATCCGGATCGGCAGGCCACTGCATTTTGCCGAGTACCGCGACCAGCCTGCTGGAGCCAAGCAGCGACGGGCGGTCACGGACCAGGTCATGGAAGCGATCCGTGAGCTGTCTGGTCAGGACTACGTCTCGATGTATGCGTCGGTACGCAAGGAGCAACTGGCTGCCGAGCGCGGTAAGGCTGTCACCGGCGGTACGGCCGGCTCGGCCGGGTAACCGTCACGACCGATCCGGCCCCGGTCGGTCAGGGTCGCCGCGCGCCAGGTCCTGCCACGTCAGGGGCTGAGAGGATGGCGCGCCACTGTGCGGCGGGCCACCGTAGGGCGGGCCACTGTGCGGCTGACCGCCCCGCGGGTCACCTGGAGGCCAGGTTGCCGGTCGCGGTGCGGTGCCCTGCGAGCCGTCTTGCTGCTTGCCTCCCGGCCGCGAGGAGCGGCCCTGGGCTGCGGTCCGCGGGCCTGGCTGCTGGCGAGTGCCGTCGAACAGCGACCGGCGCGCCGAAGGCGGCCTGGCCGGGGCTGAGTCCCAGACAGAGTCGGGTGGCGGTGGTACGAGAGCCACGTCCGGAACTCCAGACCTGGCTACGCCGGCCGTGCTGCCTGGCGGCGGAATGACCGCCCAGGGCAGTTCCGTGGTGGGCTGCGGAGCAGGTCCCCACGGCGGAGATCCTGTCACTGCGGCCTGCCGGACCGTCGGCGTGCCGTTGAGTATCCGTTGGATAGGCAGCTCCGCAGTGATCGGCTCGGCCGCGTCCGGCGCACCAGGCCCGCGCCGGTCGGAGCGGACTGAGGGAACGGCCGAGCCTCCTGTCCGGCCGCTCGTGCCGCTCGTGCCGCTCGTGCCGCTCGTGCCGCCTGTCCTGCCGCTGGTGCCGCGCGACACCGCGCTCTGCGCAGGTGCGGCTGCATCCGGCGACACGGACAGCACAGCCGGTGCCGGGAAGATGCCGGGCGCGGCTGGCTGCGGATGCGAAGGCAGCGCTGGAGAGAGCATGGAACGGCCGGTCAGCATCGGCCTTGGCTGGAATCGGCCTGCCGCAGGTGCGCGGGGGCTGGCGACTGCCCCGGCTGGTCGTGCGTGCTGCGGGCCGAAGAACTCGAGCAGCGGATCGGCGAGCATGGTCCCCTGGCCATCGCGTGTCCCGCGCTGTCGGCTGCGTTCAGCCGCTGCGATTGCCTCTCGCTGTTCACGGCGGCGCGCCGCCGAGCCGGAGAGAACGATCGGGACAAGCAGTACGGCGAGTGCCCCGCCAGAGATCACTCCGTCCGTCATGATCTCGTGTGCGATGACGGCATTGGGGGACGGTACGGCGGGCGCGACCGGACGGCTGCGCGGCAGCGCACCGGCCATGGCAGGCCGCGCGTGCGGCGGCGACATTGTCGCCGCCTGCAGTATCGCCCGCTCCGCGTCGACCGCTCCGCTGCCCGAGCCGTTGAGCTGTCCGCCAGGCTGCTGGTACGTGGTGCCCTCGGTAAGCGAGTTGCGGACCTGCGTAGCGGTCAGGTTCGGGAACTGTGACCTGATCAGGGCGGCGATTCCGGCCGTGATCGCGCTTGCCGCCCAGGTGCTGTGCATCGTCTGGTAACCGCTGCGCGCTGCGGCGACGACTCCTTGGCCCGCAGCGGTGAGCGTGACGTATGACCTGCGGCTGCTGTAGGGAGCCTTGACGAAGCTCTGGTCGAATGCGCCGACCGAGATTACGCCGGGATACGAAGCCGGGAAGTTCACCGCGTCGCCTGCCTGGCCGTCGTCGCCGGCTGGCGCGACCAGCAGGACGTCCTTGCTCAGCGCGTAGTCGATGGCGTGCTGCTCGGCAGCGCTGCCGCCAGCGGCATTCGCGGCGCCGGACTGGCTGCCCGGCCCCTGCGTTCCCGGGTCGATGGGCAGGTCGATGACTGTCGCCCCATGTCGTACGGCATAACGGATTCCAGCCGCGATCGCGTCCGGAATCCGTGCCGTGACGGCGGCATCGGACCACGCGGGGTCGTGCGGGCTCAGCGTTACCCTGATCGAGAGCACCCTGGCGCCGGGCGCAACGCCGAGGACGCCGCTGGTGCCTCCCTCGCCATGGCCGTGCCCGGCGATCAGGCTGGCAAGGCCAGTGCCGATGATGTTGTCCGCGGCGTGCCCAGTGGCATGGCTGGACCGGACGAAGTCTGGTCCGGTGATGACTGAGTGGGTCAGATCCGGCTGATTCGCGTCCGCCCCGTCGGCGAGTACGGCGACGATCACCCCGGTTCCTCTGCCGCCCTGCCATGCCTGGCGCAGGTGCAGAGTCCGGAGCCACCATTCGTTGTTCCGTACGGTGTCGGCGAATGCGGGCGTGCCAAAAGCGGCTACAGGCGCCGACACCAAGCCGACAACCACCGCAGCCTTGGCGAACCGAAGGAGTTTCAGCGACACGGTGTGGTGGCCTTCCGTGTTAGTAACACGCATTCTGCCATGTCTGTTGTAGTTCGGTGTCGCTGACTGCCTTCGTGAGGGCATTAACTTCGCTGAGCAGATTGCGGAACCTTGGCGGAGCTACCCGGCACATATCACGATCAGCGGACTGACAGTGCCTACTCGGCTCAGTTCGGTACGTCCGCCGCGATCCTGACCCGGGCGCCTGGGGGGAGTGACAATTTCTGCGCGGCGCTGCCGTCGCGCACGGCGAGCGATACGAGTCCGGCGCTGTCGGTGAACGCGATGAGGTCGCCAGGCGCCGCGGCTCCGAAGGTCTGCACGTACGGGGCGGTCAGCTCGCGCCGGTTGCACCTGATGATCAGCCTCGAGCCGATCTTGATCCCGAGGTCGGCGGCTGCCGTAGACGGTATCGACAACTGCACGTTCCCGAACCGGTCGACCGACAGGACCTCGCCCTCTGCCTCGCCGTCTAGCATCCGGCTGGTCGGGGCCGCGAGCTTCACCAGATCAGCAACGTCGATCTTGGTACCGGCTTCCGTCAGCGAGGTGCCGGTGACCAGGTGGGCAGCTACCGGCATGAAGATGTCCCTGCCATGAAAAGTCGGCGAGACCGGGACGTTCCACAGCGATTCGTTGGTCAGCAGCACGGCGCTTTCGGCGCCGCCGAGGGCGGCGGCCGCCCACGACAGCAGACCGTTGTCCGGGCCGACCAGGATGCCGCTGCCCGCCTGTATGGCGACAGCCCGGCGGGTGGTGCCAACCCCCGGGTCGACGACCGCGACATGGACGGCTGGCGGCATGGCGGGCACCGTCTGGGCGAGCACCGCGGCGCCGCGGCGCACGTCACCTGGCGGCACCAGATGAGTGATGTCGATGAGCCTGGCGTCCGGCGCGATCCGCAGGGCAACGCCATGGCAGGCAGCCACAAAACCGTCTTCGAGCCCGAAGTCGGTGAGGAAGGTCAGGCAACGCAACGAGGTCACAAATTGTGAGCGTACGTGGCGGAGCGCCGGCCCGCTAGATCACCCCGCCTTGTTGGCTCGTGATTCGCTCACCGCCGACACGGAGACGGCCCTGCGCCAGATAACGCGCCGGCGCGGGACCGGCTGTTCGCGGGCTGGCCCTGGCCGCCGGGCCGAGCCGGCCGATCGCGGCTGTCTCCGGCGCCGCCTACGATGAACATGACAGAGAAGAGTCGGAGTCCAGATGTCATCGCTGACCGAGCTTGAGATGCGCATCCTGGCCTTCGAGCGGAGCTGGTGGCGGTCACCGGGGGCCAAGGAACGCGAGATACTCGACGCGTTCGAAATCCCGCCGACGAGGTATTACCAGTTGCTGAACGAACTGATCGACCGGCCAGAAGCTGCGGAGCACGACCCGGAACTCGTCGCACGGCTGCGTCGTCGGCGGGCCGCGCGCGGACGCTGGCGGTCGGGCCGCGAGGCGTGACCAGCCGTAGGCACCAGCTGTGGCGTTGTCGAGAGCTGAGCCATCGAACGGCTGAGCACTGGGTGAGTTCGCGAGGGGTGAGCTCGCGGGGTGAGTTACCGAGGGTGAGTTACCGAAGAACCGGTGGCTGAGTAATCGAGGGGGCTGACCTGATGAGACCGGGCGCCGCGAACTCTGCCGTTCCTGAGCCGACGACCGAGCCTGGCCGCGCTGGCCTGGCCGCGCTGCTCGGCCAGCCTGGCCGGGCACTGATCGCACTGGACTTCGACGGAACACTCGCGCCGATCGTCGAGGACCCCGCGGCGGCAAGGGCGCTGCCGGCCGCCGTCAGTGCGCTGCGCTCGCTGACCCCGCTGGTCGGGACCGTGGCCGTCATCACCGGCCGTCCGGCCCGGACCGCGGTCGAATACGGTTCGCTCGACCAGGTGCCAGGAATCGTGGTGCTCGGCCACTACGGTCGCCAGCGCTGGGCCGCTGGCGAGCTGACCAGTCCGCCCGCACCACCCGGGCTCGCGGTCGCGCGGGAACGGCTGCCCGGTGTACTCGCGGAGGTCGGCGCCCCTGACGGCACCTGGATCGAGGACAAGGCCGACGCCCTGGCGGTGCACACCCGCCGAGCTGCCGATCCGGCGTCGGCGCTTAACCTGGTCAGCGCACCGTTGCTCCGGCTCGCGGCGGCGACGGGCCTGCGTGCCGAGCCGGGCCGCTTCGTGGTCGAACTGCGGCCGCCTGGGGCCGACAAGGGACTCGCGCTCGCCGACCTGGCCGCCGAACGCCCGCGCTCGGCCGTCCTGTTCTGCGGCGACGACCTCGGTGACCGGCCGGCCTTCAACGCCGTCCGGCGATTGCGCGAGGCGGGCCAGCCGGGACTCTCGGTATGCAGCGGGTCGGCCGAAGTGCCCGCGCTGGCGGCTGAGGCCGACCTAGTCGTGGCCGGGCCGCAGGGCGTAGCCGATCTGCTCGCCGCTCTGGCGAGCGCGATCGGTGCCAGGGCGGGCCGGGCGGCGGGTTAACCGCCAGTCGGCCGTTCCGACTCCAGCGAAGCGAGCTGGCTGGCGAACCAGTCGGCCGGGGGGACGGCAGCGGCCGCCGCCGCGAGCGACCTGCACCGGCGGGTTCTTTCTTCTTCCGGCATCAGCAGGGCTTCGTGCAGCGCGGTCGCGGTGCTGGATACGTCGAACGGGTTGACCACGAGCGCATGCGCGCCGAGCTCGGCGGCGGCACCTGCCTCCCTGGACAGCACCAGCGCGCAGCCGTGGTCGGACAGGATCGGGCCTTCCTTCGCCACCAGGTTCATGCCGTCCCGGATCGGGTTCACCAGCAGCACGTCGGCGAGGCGATATCCGGCGAGTGACCTGGGGTAGTCGTCGTGGGCGCTGAGTAGCACAGGCGACCAGTCCGGCGAGCCGAACTCGTCTTCGATCTCGCGGGCAATCCGCTGCACGCTCGCCGCGTACTCGCGGTACTCGGGCAGGTCGTGCCTGGACGGGTAGGCCAGGGCGAGCATTATCACCTTGCCGCGCCACTCCGGGTGGATGAGCAGCAGTTCTCGGTAGGCGGCCAGGCCGCGGACGATGTTCTTGGAGAGTTCGGTGCGGTCCACCCGGACGATCAGTTTCCGGTCGCCGATGACCTCCGCGAGCGCGGCGAGCCGCTGCTGCACGTCCGGCTGCGCGCCGCGGGCGACGAGTTCGGCTGCGTCCACGCCGAGCGGGTGTACCCCGATGCCGGTGACGTGGCCGCGGTAGCTGACCTGCCGGCGATCGCGGTCGACGGTCGCGCCGAGCACATGCTCGCAGCAGTCCACGAACGCGTCGGCCCAGCGCTGGCACAAGAATCCGGCGTGGTCGGCGCCGAGGATTCCGTCGAGTACCTCGGCCGCGATCGCGTCGGGCAGCAGCCGGTAGTAGTCGATTGGTGCCCACGGGGTATGCGAGAAATGCGCGATCTTGAACTCCGGCCTGAGCTGAGCCAGCATCCTGGGGACCAGGGTCAGGTGATAGTCCTGCACGAAAGCGCGCACCGCCGCATGGTCACCCGCCTCAGCGAGTGCCTGGGCAAAGGCACTGTTGTACTCGCGATAGGCCTGCCAGTCGCGGGCGAAGGCAAAGCCGAACTGCGGCCGGTTCGGCGTGTCGTAGAGCATGTGGTGAACGAACCACAGCACCGAGTTGGCAACGGTGTTGTAGGCCCGGTTGAAGGTAGCTGGCGGCATGTCGAGCATGCGCACCGCCGAGCCACCGGAGTTGCCGTCCAGGTCGAGCATGCCTGCCGGAGCCCGGCGCGCGGCCGCGCGGTCCGCCTCGCTCAG
Organism: Streptosporangiaceae bacterium; assembly: GCA_035533915.1. Taxonomy (GTDB): domain Bacteria; phylum Actinomycetota; class Actinomycetes; order Streptosporangiales; family Streptosporangiaceae; genus Chersky-822. The sequence goes on along the minus strand of DATLSX010000037.1, from coordinate 25,629 downwards.
CGCGGCGCAGACCCAGAGCAAGTCTTCCTGGCTCGCCACCGACGAGAGGCCGGAGACAACGCCGCCGCCGCCGCGCCTGGCCGACAGCCGACCGTCGTCGTCACGGCTGAAGGAGACCGGCCCTCGGTTGGACGCCACAAGGATGCGGCGCGGCACAGTCGCATCGCCCATTTCAGTGAGATTAACCCCCGGCCGGGTCAACTAGCGGGACCGACCCGCGGGTTTGTGTCCTGACCGGGGGTGAACCGGGTGGGACGGCAAGGCATGAGTCGGTTAGATGATCAATTCCAAGGGGTCTGGTACGGCGTGCCTGACCGGTTACGTGGCGGAGGGTGCCCAGAATCGGCGTTGCTAACCCAAACCGCCGAGCCCGGAGGCCCGCAGTGGACGCTGATCTGGACACCCTCGTGACCGCACTCTATGTCAGGACCGATGACCTGCTGAAGGCAGAGCCGGGAAGGCTGCCGTGGCGGCCGGAGGTGGGTATCGCGCCGAGTGTCACCGACGCGGAAGTGCTGACGGTCGCGGTGCTGCAGGCGCTGCTCGGGTTCACCTCCGAGGCCAGGTGGCTGCGCCACGCCGGGCGGGGCCTGGCGCACCTGTTCCCGTACCTGCCGGGCCAGTCCGGCTGTAACAAGCGGCTCCGGAAGCTGGCGGTGACGATGATCTGGCTGATCGGCGCCCTGGCCCGGGACAGTTACCTGTGGTCCGATGATGTCTGGGTGGCCGATTCCACCCCGGCCGAGCGCGGCCGCTCCCGGGAGACCGCCCGACGCTCGGACCTGGCCGGATTCGCCCAGTACGGGTACGGCGCGGCGGATCACTGCCGCAGCCCAAGGAGGCACGCGCCGCGATGGAAGCTGAGGCGGTAGCGGTTCTCGACGCTGAGCCCGAAATCGGGACCACGGAACTGGCGCGGAGGCTGGACTGCTTGGTCAGCACGGCTCAGCGGCTCAGGCGGGAGATCAGGACCGTGCAGCCGGTGAGCTAGCCGCGTACGCGGGAGCGCCGTTGTTCGTAAGCCGGGCACCGGCGCTCCTTCTTGCGGCTCAGAGCCTGCGCGCCAACTTGCTTTGCGTCTCGCTAGCCTTCCGGGCTGCGAAGCGCATTCTTTCCCGGCAGAACCTGGCGCCTGGCGGTAATCGCCTCGCGCAGCGCGCGCGAGCCCTCCGGGTCGCTGGACTCCACGACGGCGATTACCTCATCTGCCCGCCAGTAGTTCGACGGCACAAGGTACGGCGACGTGACCGCCTCAAGGGTGACCTCGCCAGCCTCGTCCGGCCTGCCCGCCCCGGCGAGCGCCAGGGCCAGGTCAATCCTGGCGGCGACGGCCCTGCGCGGCCGGGGGTCAGCGGGCGATTCCATCTTGGCGAGCACAGACCGCGCGATGTCCACGGCAGCCGGGTCGCCTAGCCATGACAGCGTGGTCGCGACGTATGCCTCGGCCTTGGCAGGGTCGTAGCGGTAGTGATGCTCGGGCTGGTCGGGGACGGGAAGCGGCGATACCAGCGCCTCGACGCGCGTCAGGGCGTCGCAGGTGTCGCGCGGCGAGCCGAGCCGCGCCCATGCCCGGCCTTCCTGCGCGGTGGCCTGGATCAGCGCGCTGGACCCGCGCGGCGCGAGTGCCTGGGCGCTGCGGGCAAGGGAGGCCGCGCGAGCGTAATCGCCGTCGCTAACCGCCTGCCAGGCGCGGGTCTCCAGGCACCACGCGCTCAGCTCCGGATGCCCCGTCTCAGCGGCCATCTGCATCGCCGTGGTCAGGTACGCATCGGCCGCATCGTACCGGCGCAGGTCAATCAGGCTCGTGGCCGCGAGCAGCGACAGCCAGCCAGAGGTCACCAGCAGCCTGCGGTGCTCCGAGAGCGTCGCCTTCCTGCCGAGCAGCCCGGTCGCGTACGCGAGATAGGCCCCCGTCCTGCTCAGCAGCTTCGCCGGGGCCGACGACGGGTAGGCCATGGCGAGAGTGTCCATGACCTGTTCCAGGCGCTCTACGGCCATCGCGCCGACCTCAGTGGCTCCCGCCCTGCGGGCCGCCTCGATCGCGCCGAGTTCGTCATCAAACACCGGGCCTGGATCAGGGGCCAGCGAGGCCAGGTCCGATAGCTCCCCGCCAGCGTCCAGAACCTCATCAAGCCTGCGGGCGATCTGCGCCGACGGCTGCTGCCGCCCGGACGCCAGCCGGGAGATCAGCGCCGGGTCGCAGGGCACATGCCTGGCCAGGGCGCGGACGCCAAGTCCGCGCTCAGTCATGAGCCCGGACAGCAGCGTGCCGAAATCCATTCCGCGTGCACCAATCGCGAAGCGTTGACCGGTGTTGATTATCAGATCATCAACAGTTCCACGGTAGCCGGTCGGGGCGCACAGTGACGCCCATGGTGCACGAGGGAAACGTAACGGCTGCGACAGTGCAGCTCGCGGACTGCCTGCAAGCGCGCGGCTACCGGACCAAGGTCATCGAGGCGCTAGCCGGGCCGGTGCGGCTGCGGGTCAGCAACCCGGCGGCAGCCGCGCTGACAGAGACGATCATCATTCATGCCGGTGCCTTCTGGTGGCCGTGGCGCGATCAGATCGGCACCGAGGCCGACGTGCCCGGAGCAGCTGACATCATCGCCCGCGTCCTGGCGGCTCTCGATGAGACGCCATAGCTCTGATGAGGTGCCGGGCGAGAGCTGGCCTGAACCCGGCAGCGAGGGAGGGCCGTACGATCCCGAGAAACGGCGTGCGGCCGAGGTTCTTGAGGTCCGCAATCCCGCCTGGTTAGTCATGTACGGGAGCTACTCGCGAATGCTCTGGGCCTGGAGCCGGTTCGCCACCCGCGACGGGCGGTCCATCCTCATCGCCTCCCGCGACCCGGCAGAACTCGATGAGCGGATGAGAAGCCTGGAACTTGAGCGCCGCTCGCCGTAGTCGCTCAGTCACAATCTCACGCCCACAGCGAAATCACGGACATGCCGTTCCGGGCCGGTTCTAGCGTCATTAGCCGTGAAGCTGATGATCTGGGTCGCTCGATGAGCACCTTCGGCACATGGCTGTTCGCGGGCCTCGGGGTCGCGGTGGGTACCGCGCTGCCGTCGTGGGTGGGCAGCGGGTGGAGTCGGCTGGGGCAGGCCATGACCAGCCTGGTTCAGCGACTCCAGCCCGCAGAGCGTTACAACTCCCTGAACCTGGCGAGCTGGGCGGTTGAGGTTGCCGTGATCCGGGAGAATCCCGATGATCCGGTCGTCCTCAAGGTCGAGGGCGGCCGGGCGACCAGCCTGGAGCAAAGCATCAGGCAGACAGGCTTGGTTGCCGAATCGCTCACGGTCGAGCAGCGGCTGGCCCTCAACGCCGCGACCAGGGACTACGGGCGAGGCGGGCCGGGCTACTGGCGTCGCCACCCGCCCGAGTGGACCCGCAGGGAACTCCTGCTCGCCCGGCTATTCGCCCTCAGCCAGGGCACCGAGCGCTGCATGGTCTACGGCGGCACAATCCCGGACACGACCTGGGTCGCCGTCTGCTGCGCGCCCCGCTGGCATCGCGGCGCTCACCGCTGGCAGCGTTTCTCGGTCGGAACGCTGACCGCAGATGATCCGGGGCCGCGCGGCCAGTGACTTCTCTTGACAGTGACATGATCGAGGCGGAGGTGTCCATGAAGCCGATCACCAAGGAGCAAAGACTCGCGGCGCTGGAGAGAGCTGCCAGCCAGCGGCGCGAGCGCGAGAACCGAGGCGAGCGGGAACCGCTCGATGAATGGCCGGACGGACCCCCGATCGGAGACCCGAAGGCCACGGAGCGCTTCGACGCGGCGTTGCGGCAGTGGCATGAGACGCACGTCGGGCCTGTCGATAGCTGACTGAGGATCAGGCCAGCGCCGGGCTCTACAGCCCCAGGTAGGGCGTGATGTAGGTGCCGAAGCCGCGTGGGGGAGATGACGGGGCGCTCATCGCCGCGAGCACGCTGCTGCCGCTGCTCGGGGTGACCTCGTTGCCGCTGCGGACCTTGGGCCTGATCGTGCGGCTGCCTGACTGTGGCTTCTCCCCGCCGAACAGCTGCCCGAGCTGGCCGCCGCCCGGTCATGGCAAGGTAGCGGTCCACTTCGTCAGCGGCCACGGGCAGCGGCATCTGCGTGAAGCTGGCGGCGACATCGGGCGTGCCGTCCGGGTTCAGGTCGGTGCCGAGGGATCGTGCAGCGTGATCCCGAGCGTGGCAGCCGCGTCCAGCAGGTCACTCCGCGCGCTGGCGAGTCGTCGGCGCTGAGCCGCTTGCGGTAGTGCTGGTGCAGCTTGTCCCAGCTCGCGAGCACCTGCTCGACGGTGGAGCACGGCAGCTTGGGTTTGCTGCCGAAGGCAGGCGGCGCGTAGCCATCCCCGCCAGCCAGCATCAGATCGCCGTCAGCCTCGGCTATGGCCATCCGCAGCTCGGTGCCCAGATCCAGGGGCAGCGTAGCGGCCTTGGCGTCGATCAGGTCGTCCAGCGCGCGGCTCAGCCCGAACGGGCTGCGGTCGTAGCCGCGCCGGGCGGCCAGCTCCTCGACGGCGTTGCGGATGTCGGTCACCGGGGACGCCGGGCGCATGTCGCTGACCGGCGCAGGCTGGCCGCTCAGGGCGACGTACCTCGCGACGTCAATATCAGTGCTGGTCAGGCCAGTTGCCTCGCCTGCGTAGACAGTCAGCTCACCGAACCGCGCAATCCGGGTGCCCAGGTCGTCCCACGTGATTTCCTGCGTCTGCGGCATCGTGGCGTACTCCTTGCTCGGCATGGTGGCCGGTGCGCTGGCTGCCGTGAGCATCAGGCAGTCGCGGCTGCCCGCCGTCACCGCGACGATCTCCTCGTAAGGCTCCAGGTCCACCACGTAGGGCCTGTTCGTTATGCAGTGGTGCAGCAGCGCGGGGCCTACCTTCCGCCCCGTGCGCGTGTCGGTGTGGTCCAGGTTCAGGAATGCCGACGCGCCTAGCAGCGTCCTGTTCCTGAACCCGTCCGCGACATCTGGTCTGCGCACCTCGATCACCGAGTAAACCTTGTTGCCCTGCCGCTCCAGGCCGACGATCTGGCCAGTGTTCGCGAGAGGGTCTTCGGTGTGAGAATTGGCTCGGTCAGCGAGGGGCACAGCCGGGTGCGGGACGACGCCAGCGTCGAAATTGCGCTTCACCGTCTGCCAGAAGTCCTCACCGGGCTGGAGCTTCTCGCCTGTCTTCGGGCGGATGAGCGGTCCTAGCGTGAGCAGGTGCTTGCGGAACCTGGGGGAGCTTCCGCCCGCCATCTCGACATACGAGCCGTCAAGCGCCGGGACGATCACGGCCTGGCCCGCATCGGGTGTGGAGGTCAGCGCCAGCCCCGCGGCCATCCCGGCGATTGCGCGCACCTGGCAGTCCGTGCAGCAGTGACCCGCTTCCGCCCAGATCTCAGCCTCGGTCAGCGGCGACCGCGCCGACAGTTCGACAACGGCCTCAGTGATGTCGGCGCTGGCGATGGTCGTCATGGCAGCACCCTTTCCTCCACTTCAAGATCGGAGCCGTGCGGCCCCGGCCATTCCCTCCATCGCTTCATCTTTCGGGCCGTGTTAGAGTGCGGGTTGATAACTATCAACCCAGCTCAGGGCGGGTGCCAGCAACTCGCTCAACACAACTTCATATTGCTCATCCAGAGGGGTGGAGGGAACGGCCCTGTGAAGCCCCGGCAACCATCACGTTGATCCGCGCTCTGACTGTGCCCGCCGACCGTGCCTGACCCAGGCCGGATCGGGCGGCAGGTCGGTGAGGCCGTCGCGTGACAGGTGCCAACTCCGGCCTGACCGGGACGTCGCATGACGGCGTCACGGCAGGAGAGATGAGGAGAGGCCTCACTGGCATGACACTCACTGGCATGACATCTGTAGCCGCGCAGTCGCGCACTGTGTCGCAGTCGTTCGGCAACGCGAGTTCGCTGACTTGCCGCGAGTGCGGCGCCAGCTTCGACCTAGGCGCGCAGCACGCGTGCTCGGAGTGTTTCGGCCCGCTGGAAGTCAGCTACGACCTGCCGTCTCTCACCAGGGAGATGATCGAGGCAGGACCTCGAAACATCTGGCGGTATGCCAGCCTGCTGCCCGTCCGGCCGGACATCGCTGGCCAGCGGACGACGGAGCCTGGCTGCACCCCGCTGGTGCGGGCGGACAACCTCGCCAAGGTGCTCGGGATGCGCAGCCTGTGGGTCAAGGACGAGCGATCCAACCTGACCCATTCGTTCAAGGACCGGGTCGTCGCCGTCGCGCTCGCGGCCGCCGTGGAAATGGGCTACCGGGTTCTCGCCTGCCCGTCGACGGGGAACCTGGCGAACGCTGTCGCGGCAGCCGCCGCCAGGGCCGGGATCAAATCGGTGGTGCTCGTGCCGGCGAACCTGGAGCCGGAGAAGATCCTCGTCTCGGCCGTGTACGGCGGCCTGCTGGTGAAGGTCGAAGGCAGTTACGACGACGTGAACCGGCTTGCTTCCGAGCTCGCCGAAGAGCGTGACGACTGGGCATTCGTCAACGTGAACGTCCGGCCGTACTACGCCGAAGGCTCCAAGACCATCGGCTACGAGATCGCCGAGGACCTCGGCTGGCGGCTGCCCCGCCAGATCGTGGTGCCCGTCGCCTCGGGAGCTCAGCTCGTAAAGATCGACAAGGCATTCGGCGAGTTCGCCTCGCTCGGCCTGGTCCCGGACACGCCGGTACGGGTGTACGGCGCCCAGGCGAGCGGATGCGCTCCGGTGGCGGCCGCCTTCCGCGCTGGCCACGACGTGGTCCAGCCAGTCCGGCCGGACACGATCGCCAAGTCGCTGGCGATCGGCAATCCTGCCGACGGCCCGTACGTGCTCGACGTGGTCCGCAGGACGGGCGGCACGGTGGCTGACGCGCCGGACGAGGAGATCGTCGAGGCGATCGCGCTACTCGCCGCGACCGAGGGAATCTTCGGCGAGACCGCAGTGGGCGTGACGCTGGCGGTATTGCGCAGGCTGCTGGCCGCCGGGCAGATCGACCCCGACGAGGAAACGGTCATCATCAACTCGGGTGACGGGCTCAAGACGCTTAATGCGGTCGCCGGCGCGGTCAGTGTGCCGGCCCCGATCCGGCCGCGCCTGGCCGAATTCACAGCGCTCTACGACGGCACCCGTGAGCATGGCTAGCGCTTGTCATCGCGGGAAGCCACTATCAGTAATCCGAGCACTCGCCGGGGCTTCTTGGCGGTGGCCTGGCCGCGGTGCATCACGGGAAGCGGGTACGCCTTGAGAATTGGCGCGGCCGCTTTCTTCCGCGAGTTACCGCTGGCTGGCAACGGTAGGGCAAAATCGCCGTGTACCAGGCTAACCAATTCGGTCGAAAACGGTCACAAGGTGCCGAGTCGCCCCGTTGGCTTGGTCGCCGTGCCGCCCGGAACTTGGGACCGGTATCGCAGTACGCTAGGCGCCGCGACCATGTAGTGTAATGTCCGGTCGCTGTCGGTACGGCGAGAACGGCAGGCAGAGCTTGCGCAGCACGTCAAGCCCGTTCCGCGATCAACGGGTTTCGCGTAGCAAGGGCGTGACCCGAAGCCCGAGCAAAGTTAGGGAGTTGTTGTTCATGGCTCAGGGCACCGTCAAATGGTTCAACGCGGATAAGGGCTACGGCTTCATCGCGGTCGACGGTGGTAGGGACGTATTCGTCCACTTCTCGGCAATTCAGGCGGACGGCTACCGCTCGCTTGAAGAAGGCCAGCGTGTCGAATTCGAGATTACGCAAAGCGACCGCGGTCCTCAGGCTGAGGCAGTCCGCACGGTTTAGTTCCGCTGAAAACGCGGTAGGCCCGGCACCAAGGCAACTTGGTGCCGGGCCTTCGCAATCACCCAATCCTTGCTGGTTCCTTGCTGTTCCTTGCTGGTCCCTTGCTGCCGCGCGGCCGGCGCGGTGGCCGTTCGCAGGGGGGCGCGGCTTGCACTCTCACCCCGAGAGTGCTAGACAAGTCGTTGGCACTCTCGGGGTGAGAGTGACAGCTCATGTGGCGTGATCGGGGCGACGAGGCACTGTTCGCAGTCGGGAAGGGACTGCCTGCGGAATGTGCCGTCCGTCGCGGGCGTCGGCTCGGTCGGCACTGACAAGGCAATAAGTTCCGGGAGGATCTGGAGCCTATGGCAGCGAAGATGATCGCGTATGACGAGGAAGCCAGGCGCGGCCTCGAGCGCGGCATGAACCAGCTTGCCGACGTCGTCAAGGTAACCCTCGGCCCGAAGGGCCGGAATGTGGTGCTCGAGAAGAAGTGGGGAGCCCCCACGATCACCAACGATGGCGTGTCCATCGCCAAGGAGATCGAACTCGAGGACCCGTGGGAGAAGATCGGCGCCGAGCTAGTCAAGGAAGTAGCCAAGAAGACCGACGACGTTGCCGGTGACGGCACGACGACGGCGACAGTGCTGGCCCAGGCGCTGGTCCGCGAGGGCCTGCGTAACGTGGCTGCCGGGGCCAATCCGATGTCGCTGAAGCGCGGCATCGAGGCGGCTGTCGAGCGGGTCAGCGAGGAGCTCTCCAAGCTGGCCAAGGATGTGGAGACCAAGGAGCAGATCGCTTCGACGGCCTCCATCTCCGCCGGTGACACCGCGATCGGCGAGATGATCGCCGAGGCGATGGACAAGGTCGGCAAGGAAGGCGTCATCACCGTCGAGGAGAGCAACACCTTCGGCCTCGAGCTCGAGCTCACCGAGGGCATGCGTTTCGACAAGGGATACATCTCGCACTACTTCGCCACCGACCCCGAGCGGATGGAGGCGGTCCTGGAGGATCCCTACATCCTGATCGTCAACTCGAAGGTCTCGGCGAACAAGGACCTGCTGCCGCTGCTCGACAAGGTGGTCCAGTCGGGCAAGCCGCTGGTCATCATCGCCGAGGACGTGGAGGGCGAGGCTCTCGCGACCCTGGTGGTCAACAAGATCCGCGGGTTGTTCAAGTCCGTCGCGGTGAAGGCGCCTGGTTTCGGTGACCGTCGCAAGGCCATGCTCGGTGACATCGCCATCCTGGCCGGCGGGCAGGTCATCAGCGAGGAAGTTGGCCTCAAGCTGGACAGCGCCGAGCTGGACATGCTCGGCAGGGCACGCAAGGTCGTGGTCACCAAGGACGAGACCACGATCGTCGACGGTGCCGGTGACGCCGAGCAGATCTCGGGCCGGGTCAACCAGATCCGCGCCGAAATCGAGAACACCGACTCCGACTACGACCGTGAGAAGCTGCAGGAGCGGCTCGCCAAGCTGGCCGGCGGCGTGGCCGTCATCAAGGCCGGCGCGGCGACCGAGGTCGAACTGAAGGAGCGCAAGCACCGCATCGAGGACGCGGTGCGCAACGCCAAGGCGGCCGTCGAGGAGGGTGTCGTCGCCGGTGGCGGCGTGGCCCTGCTCCAGGCCGGCAAGAACGCGTTCAAGAAGCTCGAACTGCAAGGCGACGAGGCGACCGGTGCGAACATCGTGCGCCGTGCGCTGGAGGAGCCGCTCAAGCAGATCGCGGTGAACGCGGGTCTTGAGGGCGGCGTGGTGGCCGAGAAGGTGCGCGGGCTTGAGGCGGGTCGCGGTCTGAACGCCGCGACTGGCGAGTACGTCGACATGTTCAAGGCCGGGATCATCGACCCAGCGAAGGTGACTCGTTCCGCTCTGCAGAACGCAGCCTCCATAGCGGCGCTGTTCCTCACCACCGAGGCAGTGATCGCGGAGAAGCCGGAGAAGGAGAAGGCTCCGGCGGCTCCCGGTGGCGGTGACATGGACTTCTAGTCCTGCTTGCTCAACGCCGAAGGCGGCTCCGGCTACGGCCGGTGCCGCCTTCGGCTTATCTGGACGTGCGGCCGGTGCCGCCTTCGGTTTACCCAGCCGGTGCCGCCTATGGCTTACCCAGGGCTGGTACGGTCGGCTTGGCGGGCTCGCCCTGATTGCCTGGCCTGCCCTTCCTTGCCGGCCGCCCGTCCCTGACTGTGCGGCGGATCGGCGAATCAGTCATGCGCGCCGGCTCCACAAGGTGGCCTTGAAGGTGGATCATCAAGGCATGAATCCGCCCACCGAGCAGCTAACCCGCGATTACCTCAACCGGCTCTCGGTTGCGGCCCGGAGCAAGCTGGGATTCGAAGACAGGCAGGCACTGCTCGACCGTACGCGGGCACGGATCGAGGTCGCCTGCGGGGGCATTACGGGAGCGACCACGGCGCAGGTACGTCATGCCCTCGCGAGCCTTGGCGATCCGATTGCGCTGGTGGAGAACGAGCACGCTGCGCTCGCAACTCGCAAGCACAGTGGCAACGGGAGCCGGATCGGGTTCCTCGACGCGCCTGTCCCCGGCGGGGAGCCAGGCGCCGGGGAGCCAGGCTCCGCTGGGGAGCGAGATTCCGCTCAGGAGCCAGGTGCCGCCGGGGAGCGAGGCACTGCGGCAGATGCGGCGGCGGGACCGCGGCAGCCGGGTGACAGGCGCCGATCCCTCATTCCGTGGCCGGCGCCGTCGCCGGAGTCGCTGAGCAGCGGCGACGGGATTTCCGGTCAGGGGAACGACTTCGATTCACAGCCTTCGCCCGGGACTGGATCCCGTCTCCGAGGACGCAAGCGGCTTGGCGGGACTCGGTTGGGCGGGACCGGGCTTGGCGGGACCGGGTTGGGCGGGACCGGGAGCCGGGTCACCGGCCGGCTGTCGCGCGTGACCCGGGAGACCGCCGCCCTAGCCCGCCGCAACAAGATTGAAGCCGTGGCCGTGCTCCTGATCGGGCCGGGCGCGGCGGTCTACCCGCCAGTCTGGATCCTGGGAGTATTTCTGACTGCCGGGTCCAAGAAGTGGGATATCCGCGACAAGTGGACCGGAATCGGCGCCCCCGTTCTGCTGGTGATCTTCGGCACAGTGGTCGTCCTCGTCATCGGTGGCAAGCACGGCACGGTCGGATCGTACGCCTTCGAAGCGTGGCTGGCCGTTGGCCGGCTGAGCCGGGTGGCGGCGCTCGCGGGTGCCGCTTATCTGCTCTGGCGGTTGCGGCGGGGGCGGCGACAGCCCAAGCAGCCGCCGTGGAACGTGCCGCACAAGCTCGGCTGACCGGTCGGCAGGGGACAAGCCGGGAGAGGCTGCGCGATATTCACGTGTTCTCTCGGACCGGACAGGGTATGTTTCAGCTCGCGCCCGCACGGGGGCAGCTCGTAATTTCTGTCCTAGCCAAGTCAGCCCGATCCGGACATGGGCACACCCTGGGCTCGGACCGATAGCCTAGATGTGCATCACATGTTCAGTGCCCGTAAGTTCTCCTCGCGTAAAGGGTTCGCTCGTGCCTACTGGCAAGGTCAAGTGGTATGACCCCGACAAGGGATTCGGCTTCCTCACCCGTGACGACGGGGGTGAGGTCTTCGTGCACTCGACTGCACTGGTGACTGCCGGCACGGTGCTGCGCCCTGGGCAGCGAGTCGAGTTCGGGGTGGCCGAAGGCCGCAGAGGCGCGCAAGCGCTGCAGGTACGGACGCTAGAGCCGCCGCCGACGGTGGCCAAGGCAAACCGCAAGGGCACGGACGAGATGACGGTGCTCGTGGAGGACCTGATCAAGCTTCTGGACAGCCTGTCGAATACCTACCACCGGGGCAAGCACCCGGATGGCAAGGAAGCCAAGAAGATCGCAGCCGTGCTGCGTGCCGTCGCGGACGATATCGACGTCTGACAAGTAGCGCCAGTTCCGCGGTCACGGCTGGCGCGGTCGTCCCTGCGGCCGCGCGTCCAGGGCGGTCGCGGTTACCGGGTTGGTGACAGCGGCCGCGGTACCGGATGCCGCCTGGCCTGGACGATCTGGTTACGCCGGCTGACCAGCAACGACCCGAGCGAAAGCGCCAGGCAGGCTGCCGCGACGGAGAGTCCGGCCACGCCGCTGCCAGTCAGCGACATCGCCAGCCCGAGCAGCCCGCCGGCCACCCACGAGAGCTGGTGCAGTGTCTCCGACGCGGCGAACGTGGACGATCGCACGTCCGGGCTGACCTCGCGCTGCACGATCGAGTCGAGCGCGAGCTTGACCAGCGTCTGGCCGACAGCGGCGCTGAACGCCACGACAATGGCCGCCCACAGGCCGAACAGGGCCGCGCAGACGGCGGTCACCACAGTCGCGGCCGTGAGCATTCCGTAGATCAGCAGCTGCGGCGCCCTGGACCGCAGTGCCGCGCCGGCTGCCGTACCAGCGAAGCCGCCTACGGCGACAGCCGCGATCATCTCGCCCAGGGCGAGCCGGTCGGGCACGGTGCCGAAATGGACAGTCCGCAGCAGGAATGCCAGGAAGAAGATCATGAACCCGGAGTAGGCCCGCAGGGTGACGTTCGCACGTATTGCCTCGGCAACGACCGGTCCTATTGGCTGGGGGAATAGCAGCTTCCAGCGTGATCGCCCGGACCCGGACGCCGCCACAGCCGGGCCAAGGCCCGCCGAGGCCGGCTGGGCGGCACCGTGTGAACCTCCAGCCGGGCGTCCGCGTCCGGACCCTGCGGGTGCGCCCGCGGCACCTGCGGGAGCACCCGGGGCGTTGTCCGCTGGACTGGCCGCTGGACTAGCCGCTGGTTCGTCGACGCCGCCGGGGAGGCGGAACCCCGGGACCATTGCCGCGAGGTAGACCAGCGTGCCGACCCGCAGCACCCAGGCCGCGCCGCCCGAGCCGCCACCGGACAGGGCGTCGATCCCCGCCGCGACCGGGACCGCGACCGTGGCCGCGATGAGCGAGGCCAGGGCGCACCGGGCGTTCGCGGTGACCAGTGTTATCTCATGCGGCAGCAGCCGGGGCGTCACAGAGGCCCTGGTGACGCCGTAGGCCTTCTGCAGCACCAGGACGCCGAACGCCGCGGGTAGCAGTGTGACAGCGTCGTTGTGCTGCACGGCCCCGGCCATGCCCCAGCAGAGCAGGCCGCGGGCCAGCATGGTGCCGACAAGCACGTACCTGCGGCCCTGCCGAACTCGGTCGAGCATAGGTCCGACAAACGGCGCAAGAAGCGCGAATGGTGCCATGGTGACGATGAGCGCCAGGGCGACCCGGTCACGCGCCTGCGTGACCGACGCGCTGAAGAACAAGGTCCCGGCTAGTGCCACGGCCACGAAGCCGTCGCCCACGCTGCCAGCGGCGGTAAGTTCGATAAGCTGAGCCAGTCCGGTACGTCCGGCGCCGGAGGCGTGCGTCATCTTGTGCAGCGTCCGGGTTGCCCCGGCTGCTGTGCTGGCACCCGCGTGGGCCGCGGTGGCGCCGACCCGGGCGGCCGACCGCGAGGCGGAGACTGCGCTTCTGGCGGCCCGCCTGGCTCGAGCCGTGGCGCCGGAGTCTCCCATACATACAGTATTGGGCCTACCGCGCCAGAATGCCGCACCGCATTATGCCGGCGTGGCCTGGGGGCGGGAGGACAGGACGAACACGGAACCGGACGGCACGACCGAACTGAGGGACCGGCCCGCGGCCTGATATGGGCAGTCGGGGTGCGAGCAGCGGCCGGCATGCGGGAGAATAGTTTATTGTGAGCCCTGCGACCACGAGACCAGTCGAGCCAGATCAGGCGTGTGCCGACGCCGTCGATCTTGCCAGGGCCGCCGCGGAAGAGGACGCTGGCGCCGGCCAGGTTGGCGCGCACGTCGGCATGGACGTGGCGAGCGAGCGAGTAGTGACGCATCTGTTCGCGTGCCTCAATCCAGCTTACGTCGGATGGCGCTGGGCGGTGACCGTCAACCGCGCGGCGCGGTCCAAGATAGTCACGGTCAGCGAGAGCCTGCTGCTTCCCGGGCCCGATTCGCTGCTTGCTCCCGCCTGGGTTCCCTGGACGGAGCGAGTCAGGCCAGGTGACCTGAAGGCGGGTGACCTGATGCCGGCCAGCGAGGACGACGAGCGGCTGGTACCGGTCGTCGCCATCTCGGGCGAGGCCGGACTGCTCGACTGGGAAGAGGACGATACCTGGACCCTGGGCGCGGAGCTAGCCCGCGGCCAGGGTCCGCATGAGGCTGGCGAGCCGGAAGGCGCGGCCGAAGAACCTGTAGCCTTGCGGCTCGCGCCGCCCCGGTCACCAGCCGAGGGTGCGCTTCGGCCGCGCCGGGTTCTGTCGGCTATCGGACGGGACGAGGCCGCGGTTCGCTGGTATACCGGCGAGCAGGGCCCTAGGTCCGCGCTTGCCAGCATCGCGCCGGCGAGCTGCATGAGCTGCGGGTTCATGGTCAAGCTGAGCGGCCCGCTCGGCCGGGTCTTCGGCGTCTGCGCAAACGAGTTCGCCCCGGACGACGGCAAGGTCGTGTCGGTCGATCACGGCTGCGGCGCGCACTCGGACGGCGACCTGACGGCTGATGACGGCCAGACGGCTGCCCCGACCGTCGACGAGCTCGGCTATGACACGCTGAGCGCCGGAGCGCAGTTGCCGGAAGACGTGATCGAGGCACTCGACCACGAACTGCTGTAGAGCTATCCGGTCCCGCCCGGTCCGGCCCGGCGTGTTCCCGCGTCACCTGCTCCTGTTCCGGGCCTGGCCATAGCCCTGGCACGGGACCGCTTGAGGCGCGGCACGTAGGCGAGCCCGAACAGCCCGATGCCAGCGCCTACGGCGCAGGTCCAGATCCACCAGTGGCTGGATGCCGGTATCTGATCGCGCAGCACCAGCAGGACGACAAGCGCAACCGCCCACGCGACAGTGCCCGCACCGGTGATGACCTGGTCGGGACCTTCCAGCGGTGGCGGAACCTCACGATCTGGCCTGGCCATGGAGCCAGGCTAGCCCAGCCGCCCCCGCAGGGCAGCCAGAGGCTGCCCTGCCAGTGGGCGCGTCAGGACGAGCCGCCGGGCGCGTCAGGACGAGCCTGCGGCGTGCCGGGCCGCCGGTGCCGTACCTTATTCGCAGGTTCTGTACGCCCCGGCCGGGCTGCCATGCTGGTCGGGGCAGGCTCCTTTTCTCGCCGGTCAGCTAGCTGTAGCTGGCGGAATGTTGGTCCGCCCTATATGGTTAGCAAGAGTAATGAGCGAAGCTAACGATTATGACAAATCCCCAGTCCAGCTCGGACGCGGGGCTGGCGACGTCGCTGCGGATCTCGATCAGCCGGCTGGCCCGCCGGCTGCGAGCCGAGCGGGTCGCGCAAGGTCTGCAACCCGAGCTCACCGACACCCAACTCGCCGCCCTCGCCGCGCTCGAGAAGCACACCTCGATGACGCCAGGCGAGCTGGCAGAGCACGAGAAGGTGCAGCCACCGTCGATCACCAGGGTCATCGCTTCCTTGGAAGAACGCGGCCTGATCCGGCGGCTGCCGCATCCAACCGACCGTCGGCAGGTCGAGCTGCAGGTGACCGATCAGGGCCGGGAAGTGGTGCGCCAGCTGCGCCAGTTGCGGGAGGCATGGCTCGCCCGCCGGCTGGAGGATCTCAGCCCGGCCGAGCGGACCGTGCTGCGGGAGGCACTGCCGATCCTGGAGAAGCTCAGCCAGTCCTGACCGGCAAACCGCGTCGCCGGACCTTCAGCTCGCTGCGGGTACGCAACTTCCGCCTCTTCGCTACCGGTCAGGTGGTTTCTAACACCGGCACCTGGATGCAGCGGGTAGCGCAGGACTGGCTGGTGCTTGACCTGACGCACGGCAGCGGAACCGCGGTGGGTATCGCTACCGGCCTACAGTTCCTGCCGCTGCTTCTGTTCAGCCTCTGGGGCGGCATGATCGCGGACCGCTATCCGAAGCGGCTGGTCCTGATGATGACTCAGGTCAGCATGGGCGCGCTCGCCCTGATCCTCGGGATCCTCACGGTCACCGGGGTAGTCCGGCCCTGGCACATCTACTTGCTCGCGTTCGGCCTGGGCCTGGCAACGGTGGTCGACAATCCGACCAGGCAGTCGTTCGCCATCGAGATGGTCGGCCGCGAAGACCTGTCCAACGCGATCGCGCTCAACAGCGCGGTATTCAATCTCGCCAGGATCGCCGGGCCGGCTGTGGCCGGCCTGGTGATCAGCCTCGTCGGCACGTCCGTCGCCTTCTTCGTGAACGCGGCTTCTTACCTGACCGTCATCGTCAGCCTGCGCCTGATGCGCCAGTCGGAGCTGCACCCGGCCGAGCGCGTGGCCAGGGCCAAGGGCCAGTTGCGCGAAGGCCTGCGTTACGTCAGGTCAAAGCCCGACCTGATGATGACCATGGTGCTTGTCATGCTCATCGCGACTTTCGGGATGAACTTCCAGGTAACGACCGCGCTGATGTCGCGGGTGGTGTTCCACACCGGCGCTGGGAGCTTCGGCTTCGCCTCGGCGGTCTTCGCGTTCGGCGCGCTGATCGGTGCCCTGGTCGCGGCGCGCCGGGTCCGCAGCGGAATGCGGATGCTTGTCGGCACGGCACTGGCCTTTGGCGTCGTGGAGGTCGTCTCCGGGCTCATGCCCACCTACTGGTCCTTCCTGCTCCTGCTTGTGCCGACCGGCCTGGCCCTGATCACCTTCACGACGCTGGCGAACTCCTCGGTTCAGCTTGGCACCGCCGCCGAAATGCGCGGCCGGGTCATGGGCATCTACATGCTGGTCTTCCTGGGCGGTGCGCCGTTCGGCGCGCCGCTGACCGGCCTTGCGGCCCAGGAATTCGGTGCGCGGACGAGCTTGCTCGTCGGCGGGGCGATCTCGGTCGTCTCCGCGCTGGCAGTCGGCATGCTGGTCGCGCGCCGCAGGGGCGTCCCGGTCCGTAGTTACCTGCGGGTAGCGGGGATTGCCCGGGCCTGAAGGCGAGGCCGGTACACCCGGCAGCCAGGCCGGCCGGACCCGGGCCCGGCCGGTCTTGCGGCGTCAGGGTGTGGCCGGGTGCCCTGGCTGGTAGCAATGAGATATGCGACTGTTCGTGGCGCTGGTCCCGCCGCCCGAGGCACTGAGTGAACTCGCGGCGGTGATCGCTCCGCTCCGGCCGGACTGGCCGGCGCTCCGGTGGGCCAGTCCGGACGGGTGGCATGTGACCTTGGCCTTCCTCGGCCAGGTGGCAGAAGACCGGCTCGACGCGCTGTCCGTCCGGCTGGAGCGGGCCACCAGCCGGCACCGGAGTCAGGAAGTCCGCATCGGGCCGGGCGGTGCGTTCCCGTCGTCAGGCCGTGCCCGGGTGCTGTGGGCCAGCATCGACGCGGAGCGGCAGGCACTGGACGGCCTGGCGAGGCTAGCGGCCTCAGTCGCCGCCGGCGCGCGGCGGGCCGGCGCGCCGCCACCCGACGAAGGCAGGCGCTACCAGCCCCATCTCACCCTGGCGCGCAGCAAGCACCCGGCCGACGTCAGCCCGCTGGTCAGCGCGCTGGCCAGCTTCCGCGGCGCACAGTGGACCGCGGCCCGGACCTACCTGATCCGCAGTCATACCGGACCGCAGCCGCGGTACGAGACGGTCGCTAGCTGGCCGCTGCGGGACGCAGGCAGCCAGGCTGGGCGGAGCCGGTCGTCAGCTGCCGGCGTCGACGACGCCGGCAGCTCCAGGCACGTCTCGGACCGAGCGAGCCGGCGGCCCGACATACCGGGCGCTCGGCCGGACTAGCCGGCCTGTCCGCTTCTGCTCGAGGATGTGTGCTGCCCATCCGGCGGTCCGCGCACAGGTGAACATCGAGGTGAACATGTGCGGCGGCACGTCGGCGAAGTCGAGCATGATCGCCGCCCAGAACTCGACGTTGGTGGCAAGCACCCGGTCCGGCCTGCGTGCGTGCAACTCGTCCAGCGCGGCCTTCTCCAGGGCGGCGGCGACCTCGTACCGGGGCGCGCCGAGATCCCTCGCGGTGCGGCGCAGCACGCGGGCACGCGGGTCCTCCGCGCGGTAGACCCGGTGGCCGAAGCCCATCAGCCGCTCGTTGTTGTCCAGCGCCCGCTTGACGTAGGTCTCGGCGTTGCCGATGCGCTCCACCTCCTCGATCATGTGCAGCACCCGGGCGGGCGCACCGCCGTGCAGCGGGCCTGACATCGCGCCGACCGCACCGGACAGGGCGGCTGCGACGTCGGCACCGGTAGAGGCGATCACCCGGGCGGTGAAGGTCGAGGCGTTCATGCCGTGCTCGGCCGCCGAAGTCCAGTACGCGTCGATTGCCCTGACATGCCGAGGGTCGGGCTCGCCGCGCCAGCGGATCATGAAGCGCTCGGTGATCGTCTTCGCTTCGTCGACCCGGCGCTGCGGCACCATCGGCAAGCCGGGGCCGCGCGCGGCCTGGGCTACGAACGACAGGGCCATCACCGAGGCCCTGGCCAGGTCGTCACGGGCCTGCTCGTCGCTGATGTCGAGCAACTGGTGCATGCCCCACGCTGGGGCCAGCATCGCCAGCGCGCTCTGCACGTCGACCCGGATGTCACCGGAGTGGACGGGAATGGGGTAGGGCTCGGCAGGCGGCAGGCCAGGCTCGAAGGCGTTGTCGACCAGCAAGCCCCAGACGTGTCCGTAGGTTACGTGTCCGACAAGTTCCTCGATGTCCACGCCGCGGTACCTCAGCGCGCCGCCCTCCTTGTCGGGTTCGGCGATCTCGGTCTCGAACGCGACAATGCCTTCGAGTCCCGGCGTGAAGTCGGACATCTGGGTCTCCTTTTCTCCAGGCCGGCCAGCCGGCCAAACGCCGTTCAGCTTACGTGCCCGTAATCGTGTGTCCAGAGGGCCGCCTGCCGATTCACGCTCGAGGCGGGTGTGTGAAGATCTGTACCCATGGGGGTGGTCAGCGACGCAGCGGACTGGCCAAGCGAGGGGCTGGACGAACCCATGCTCGCGGCTGATCCGGACGAGCAATTCGACCGGTGGATGGCAGACGTGGTCACGATCGGATTGCCTGAGCCGACGGCGATGATCCTCGCGACCGTTTCGGCGGCCGGCCAGCCCCGGGCGCGGACGGTGCTGCTCAAGGGCCACGACGCGGCCGGCTTCGTTTTCTATACCAATCGGACATCGCGCAAGGGTACCGACCTGGACGAAGTGCCCAGAGCATGCCTGCTGTTCCCCTGGCACGCGATTCACCGGCAGGTGATCGTCGAGGGGACCGTCGCCCGGCTGCCTGCGGCGGCGAGCGAGGCGTACTTCCACAGCAGGCCGCGCGCCTCCCAGCTGGCCGCCTGGGCTAGCAGGCAATCCACGGTGATCGGCTCCCGGCGCGAGCTAGACGACCGCTACGCCGGGATGGAGCGCCGCTGGCCGGACGGCGAGCCGGTCCCGCTGCCCGATTTCTGGGGCGGCTACCTGGTCACCGCGCAGACCTTCGAGTTCTGGCATGGCCGTGCCAACCGGATGCATGACCGGCTCCGCTACCGCAGGCAGCCCGCGGGCTGGCTAGTGGAGCGGCTAGCTCCCTGAGGACGCCGGGTTCGGCAGGTACGCCGTAGTGGCGCCGACGCCGTAGCATCGAAACTCGAAGGGAGGCTTCGAGTGGCTACGCACGGTCTGATCGACACCACGGAGATGTACCTCCGCACGGTCTTCGAACTGACCGAGGAAGGTATCGTGCCGCTGCGGGCACGGATCGCCGAGCGGCTCTCCCAGAGCGGCCCGACTGTCAGCGAGACCGTCGCGAGGATGGAACGAGACGGCCTGCTCCAGATCGCCGACGACAGGCGGCTGGCGCTGACGGACGAAGGCGGGGCGCTGGCGACCAGGGTGATGCGCAAGCACCGGCTGGCCGAATGCCTGCTCGTGGACGTGATCGGCCTGCCGTGGGAGGAAGTACACATCGAAGCGTGCAGGTGGGAACACGTTATTTCGGACAGCGTCGAACGACGGCTCGCTGACTTGCTGCATTACCCGGTTCGGTGCCCGCACGGAAATGTCATTCCCGGGCTCGCTGAACTGGGCGTACCGCAAACCGCCGTCGATGGCGCCGACACGGCCGCCGGCCAGCCGGATGTCGCAATGACCGCCATAGCGGCCGGGGTGCCCACGCAGGTGGTTGTTCGGCGGATCAGCGAACAACTCCAGAGCGATGCCGTGCTCATGCTTAAACTCAAGAACGTCGGGATACAACCCGGTCGCCGGGTTACGATTATGGTCGGTACCAATGATGTGCGGGTGACAGGTGCAGGCAGGGTCGATGGTCTTGGCGTCGCGTTGCCGCACGCTGTGGCATCGCATTTGTTCGTCGTGGAATCGAAATGAAGGCCTGGTAGGCGGCCGATGAACGCAGACGGCATATCCGCCGGACCGGCGGTGGACGACCTGACGCAGTCGCCGCATGCCATCACCGCCGCTGCCGGGACGCCGGTAGCCAATGCGCAGGCTGCGCAGTCGCTCGAGGCGCCGCCCTCCGGCGGGCTCCTGCTGCCGATGCTGTCCACGCAGGAGATCCTTGCCAAGATCGAAACTGCCGTGATCGTGGTGGACCACGACGGTTGCCTGCGGTACGCGAACGACTTCGCCGCGGCCTTGTTCGGCTTCGCGGACGCGCAGTCGCTGACGAACGTGCCGTTCCGCGGGCTCGGCTTCCACGAGGAAGACCTGAACAAGGTCGGGAACCTCGAACGCCAGGCCTGCCGGGGCAAGGACTGGGAAGGCACCCTGTCGATCAGGCGCCCGAACGGTTCGAACTTCTTCATCAGGATGAACGCGTCCGCACTGCGCGGTCCGGCCGGCGAGGTCGCCGGCACCGTGATCATGGCCAGGCAAGCGGTCCAGCTCGGCCTGGAAGAGGTCACCGAGCGAGTCGGGCTGCTCGACCGGATCGGCGGCAGGCTCGGCAGCACGCTGGAGTTCGACGTCACGCTGAGCCGGGTCGCCGACACGCTGGTCCCGCAGTTCGCCGACCACTGCTTCATCGACTTGTACAAGAGCGACGGGCTCGTGCAGCGGCTGTACCGGCGGGTCCAGATGAACGCCTGGGGCTGGACGCCGCCAGACAGCACCTGGACGCCGGTCGGCGAACCGGTCGACTATCCGATCGGCCACTTCTGCCGGACGGCGCTCGACCAGAACGACGTGGTCCTGATCGAGGACGTCAACGACAAGGACTATCCGGCGCCCACCCTGGAGAGCCTGCGCACGAGCAGGGACGTCGGCCTGACGTCCGTCATCGCGGCGCCGCTGATCACCCGCGGGCAGCGGCTCGGGGTGCTGAGCCTGGCCCTGTCGTCGCTGACGAAGCGCGACACCAAGCACTATGTCGCGGACGACCGTGACCTCGTCGCCGCCATCGCAAGCCGGGTCGCGATCGCGGTGGACAACGCCATGCTCTTCGAGGAGGAGCGCAACACCGCGGTGGCGTTCCAGAACAGCCTGCTCCCCGGTAAGCCGCCGATGCTGGACGGGATCGAGGTCGCTTACCGGTACGTGCCCGCCAAGCCGCTGGAGAGCCACGGTCAGGGCATCCAGACTCAGGTGGGCGGCGACTGGTACGACATCATCCAGCTCTCGGCCGGCCGGGTCGGCATCGTGATCGGCGACGTGGAAGGGCGAGGTGCCCGCGCCGCGGCGATCATGGGCCAGCTCAGGTCGGCACTGCGCGCCTTCGCTCAGGACGACAAAGCGCCCGCCGATATCCTGCGCAGGCTCGACGACTGGTGCCGGACCATGTTCGACGACCGGATCGAACCGGTGCCTGACTCGCCGATGGTCACTTGCACCTACCTGATCTACGATCCCTGGTTCCGGCAGCTGACGATCGCCAACGCGGGCCACGTGTCCCCGCTAGTAGTCAGCGACGAGCACCTCAAGCCGATGGAAATCGAAGAGGGCGTGCTGCTCGGCGTGCGCGGACTTGGCCTGCCGGGCCTGCCGCCGCACCGCGAGCAGACCCGCGACCTCGCGCCAAGCTCCACGCTCATCTTCTACACCGACGGTCTCGTGGACCGGCGAGCTCGCGCTGACGGGCCGGGCACCTACGCCGACATCGAAGTATTCGGCATGCTCGACGAGGCCATCAGGAAGGTCGCGCACGACAGCGTCGAGAGGATCGCCGAGGCAGCGGAGAACGCCGTGCCCGGCGAGATCGACGACGACATGGCGATCCTGGTGATCCGCACCTCGTCCGAGGAACTCAAGCACTGGGACGCGATCTTCCCCGCCGAGCCGATCAAGGTCTCCGAGGCCAGGAAGATGGCGTTCGACACGTTCCTGGAGTGCGGGATGGACGACGAGCAGGCCGACCTGGCGTGCCTGCTGGTCTCCGAGGTGGTGACCAACGTCGTGCTGCACACGTCGGTGGCGCTGAGCCCGCGGCACGAGTTCGCGCTCGAGGCCGAGGTGGTCCGCAAGGCGAGCCGCGCCGGGCTGCAGGGCGGGCCGCCCGACTGGGTGGACGCGCCGCTCGGCGAGGATTTCGCCGGGGTGGGTGGTCAGGAGTTCACGCTTCGGATCCGCAAGGGCGCGGAGTTGGTCTGGGTCGAGGTCTTCGACTCCGACCTGCGGCTGCCGAGAATCCGGATGGCTGGCGAGAACGACGAGGGTGGCCGTGGTTTGTACCTGGTCGACCAGCTTGCCACCAGGTGGGGGTCGAGGCCGACCGAGGACGGAAAGGCCGTCTGGTTCGAGATGCCGATCAACCCGCAACGGCTGGCCTGATCGGAGGCTGGCCTGATCGGGCCGGTCGGGGCCTGAGGCCGGTCACCGGCGGCTGGTGGCCCACAAGATCAGCACGATGATCGCGAAGCCGCTGACGGACAGAGCGAAGAACCTGCCGGTCATCCCGAAGCCCATTCTCCGCCGCGCCCTGGCGGCCAGCAGGGCGAAGATGACGGCGAGAAACCCCAGCAGGATCAGGCCGTTGGTCATGAGTTCCTCCCGGCGGCTCCGTCCCGGATACGTCTGTCCTGAGCATAACGGGACGACCAAGCGCTATGGTCAAATGCCTACTGCGCGGTAACCTCGTAGCGAATGACCGTCTGGGTTCGCGTCAGTGGAGGTTGTCGTGTCTGAGGCATTCATCGTAGGAGCTGTGCGGACTCCGGTCGGTCGGCGGAACGGGGGGCTCGCTTCGGTGCATCCGGCCGACTTGGCCGCGCACGTGCTGTCCGAACTGATGACCCGCACCGGGGTGGACCCGGCCGCGGTCGAGGACGTCATCATGGGCTGCGTGTCGCAGGCCGGGCCGCAGGCGATCGACATCGCGCGGACCGCGTGGTTGTCGGCCGGGCTGCCCGAGTCGGTTCCCGGCGTGACCATCGACCGGCAGTGCGGGTCGTCGCAGCAGGCGGTGTCGTTCGCGGCGCAGGCCGTCATGGCCGGTTCCCAGGACCTGGTAGTCGCGGCCGGAATCGAGAGCATGAGCCAGGTGCCGATGGGCTCGACGGTCGCACCGCTGCTGGAGAAGGGCATGGCCTTCCCGTACGGGCAGGGCTGGGGCGAAAGGTACGGCAAGCAGGAGATCTCCCAGTTCCGCGGCGCGCAGCTGATGTGCGAGAAGTGGGGCATCAAGCGCCAGGCGCTTGAGGAGTTCTCGCTGGAGAGTCACACCCGGGCGATCCGGGCGATCGACGAGGGCAGGTTCGAGCGCGAGATCACGCCGGTCAACGGGGTGAGCGTCGACGAGGGCCCGCGGCGTGACACGACCCTGGAGAAGATGGCCGAGCTCAAGCCGCTCCGTGACGGCTGGGAGCTCACCGCCGCCGTCGCGTCGCAAATCTCCGACGGATCGGCGGCGCTGCTGATCGCCTCGGAGGACGCCGTGCGACGGCACGGCCTCACCCCGCGGGCGAGGTTCCACACGCTGACGGTGACCGGCTCAGACCCGGTGTTCATGCTCACCGGGCCGATTCCCGCGACGGAGAAGGCGCTGGCCAAGGCGAACCTCGGCGTGAATGACATCGACGTCTTCGAGGTGAACGAGGCCTTCGCGCCCGTCCTGATCGCCTGGTCGGCCGAGACCGGGGCGTCGCTGGAGAAGACCAACGTCAACGGCGGCGCGATCGCGCTCGGTCACCCGCTCGGCGCGACTGGCGCCATCTTGATGACCAAGCTGCTGCACGAGCTTGAGCGCACCGGCGGGCGCTACGGCCTGCAGACCATGTGCGAGGGCGGTGGCCAGGCCAACGCGACGATCATCGAGCGCCTCTGACACTCTCGAACGCTCTCAGGCCCGCGTTGTTAGCTCTTGTTGCCGCAAGAAACATGGCTTGCGGCTCGTTCGGTCGCTTCCGATGGACGTCATCCAGCGTGCCGAGGATGACGTCCTGCGGCTCGACCTGCCCGGAGCCGACCCCGAGAGCATCGAGGTCACGGCCGACCACGGCGTGCTGACCGTCTCCGCGCGGCGGAGCGGGCAGTACGGCGAGCAGGATCGGCCGGTCATTCGGGAGCGGCTGATGGGAACGTTCAGGCGGAAGATCAAGCTGGCCGAGACGGTCGACTCGGACAGCATCAGCGCCGTATACGACAATGGGGTCCTGAGCATTCTGCTGCCGCTGCGGGAGAAGGCCAAGCCGCGCAAGATCGAGATCAAGCATGCTGGAGCCCCGGAGCTCACCGCCTGATTCGGCGATTCGCAAGGCCTCGGGCCGGGCTGGCAGTTCAGACTGCCCGCCCGGCCCGAGGCGATGCTGGAGTGGATGAGCTGTGCTGCCGTTCGACGACGAGAACCTGCCGCTGTTCACTGTCGGGCAGGTCGCCCAGATGCTGGAGGTCCAGCAGGCCTTCCTGCGCCGCCTGGACGAGTTCGGCGTCGTGCGCCCGTCGCGCTCCACGGGTGGTCAGCGGCGTTACTCCCGCACCGAGATCACGGTCGTCAGGTACGTTGCCCAGCTCGCCGACGAGGGCATGACGCTCGCCGCCATCCGCCGGGTACTCGAACTCGAACAGCAAGTCAAGGTCTTGCAGGCTGAAAGGGACGCACTTCTCGGTGCCCTCGCCGAGCGGGACCGGATACTCGCCAGCCTGATACGGAGGCCGTCGACGGGCTGACGCGGCCTGGCCAGCCGTCGGCGTGGTCTGCATGGTCGAGCGGGGGCGCTACACCTGCGTCCGGTAGAAGTTGAGGTAGGAGCGGGACGGGGTCGGGCCGCGCTGGTCCTGGTAGCGGGAGCCGTAGACGGCCGAGCCGTACGGGTGCTCGGCGGGCGAGCTGCACCGGAATAGGCAGAGCTGGCCGATCTTCATGCCGGGCCAGAGCTTGATCGGGAGCGTGGCGACGTTCGACAGTTCCAGTGTGACGTGTCCGGAGAAACCAGGGTCGATCCAGCCAGCCGTCGAGTGCGTGAGCAAGCCAAGCCGTCCGAGAGAGCTCTTGCCCTCTAGCCGACCGGCGATATCGTCGGGGAGCGAGACCACCTCGTAGGTGGACCCGAGCACGAACTCGCCCGGATGCAGGACGAACGGGTCGGCGCCCTCTGTCTCGACTAGGCGGGTGAGGTCGGCCTGCTCGATGGCCGGGTCGATGTGCGGGTACCTGTGGTTTTCGAACACCCGGAAGTAGCGGTCCAGGCGGACGTCGATGCTGGAGGGCTGGACGAGTTCGGGGGCGAACGGGTCGAGGATGACACGACCCGATTCGATCTGGGCTCTGATGTCCCTGTCGGAGAGCAGCACGCAGGCAACCTACCGGTTCCGGTACGATGTCGTGGCAGCGGTCGTCCAACCGAGTCGTTTGCGCGGTATGCGCAGCGGTCTCGCTGGGGGCCAGTGCGGGTGTAGTTCAATGGCAGAACATCAGCTTCCCAAGCTGACAGTGCGAGTTCGATTCTCGTCACCCGCTCCAACCAGAAGGCCCAGGTCAGGGGTAGGCACCCCTGATGCGGCACGGGTAGCTGGAAGTATTTGGTCCTCCTCAACGGCCGTCACCATGATGGCTCGCA
>DATLSX010000036.1:0-10139 GCA_035533915.1 Streptosporangiaceae bacterium | reverse complement strand
GCACGCCAACAACGCCCGCGCCCGGCGCGAGCTCGCCTGGGACCGCACCGGCGGCCTGCGCGCCCTCGAACTCCTCGGCCTGTAACCAAAACGACACCACGTGAGCTGCATCACGAAATCAGGACTTTGGCCTCAGCCCTGGGTCGCCGAAGCACCCGCGGTGCCGCCAGGCCATCGCCCTGCTCGCTTGACGCTCCTGACGTCCATCATGAGTTCTGCAATACCTGTGTCTACTGAACACCTCGTGTTTCCGAGTTTCTTGGTCAGGTGACCGAGCGCGGGGGTTGCGGCAGGAGTGGCTGGTGCGGCGGGAGGGCCGGTGAGGGCGCGATTTGCCGGTGATGGCCTGCTGGGGCAGCATCGGCGGTGCTTTGTACACCGCCGAATGACCGGAGTGTCCGCCGATGCTGCCGCCTGCGAGCCTACCCATGCCTGTGACGTGGCGGGATCTGCTGGAGGAGCTAGCGCCGGTGTTCGCGCGCCGGTCCACGCACCGGCTGTTCGTGGGGCTGGCGTGCGGGATGATCCTCGCGGACCGCAGCACGGTGGTGGCGATGGCCGCCGGGTCGGGGATGGCGGAGCAGTGGCGGCGGGCGTGCTGGTTCTTCTCCGGCGCCGTCTGGGACGTTGATGACCTGGGCCTGGCGGTGGCCCGGCTGGTCGTGAAGTACCTGGCCGGCGAGGGGGAACCGCTGGTGGTGGCGGTCGACGGGACGTTGTTCAGGCGGTGAGGCCGTAAGGTATTCCAGGCCCGGTGGGCCTATGACGGGTCCGCGCAGGGCGGGAAGAAGATCGCGTTCGGGAACACCCGGGTGGTCGCGGCGATCGTGGTCCGGCTGCCGTTCTGCTCATCCCCGGTCGCGCTGCCGGTGCTGTTCCGGCTGTGGCGCGGCAAGGGCACCGCCTCCCGGGTGGAGCTGGCCGCCGGGATGGTGAAGCTGCTGGCCGGAGCGTTCCCGGGCCGCGAGGTTCACGGGGTCGGTGATGCCGCATTCCACGGGGAGTCGCTGATCGTGGAAGGGACCACCTGGACGACGAGGCTGCCGTCTAACGCGGTGCTGTACGGGCCGAGGCCGCCCCGCACCGGCAAGCGGGGCCGGCCGCGGGTCAAAGGGGCCCGGCTGGGCACCTGCGCGCATATCGCGCAGGCCGCGAACTGGCAGGACGCGGTCATCCACGTCTACGGGCAGGACACCGCAGTGCAGGTCACCGCCGTCGGCGCGCTGTGGCACGGCAGCTTCAAGACCGCCCCCGGCCGCGTCGTGCTCGTCAGGGACCCCGGCTCCGGCAAGGCCTATGACCTGGGGCTGTTCACCCTCGACACCGGAGCTGATCCCGCCGCCATCGCCGAGCGGTACTCCTGGCGGTGGCCCATCGAGCCGTCGAACGCGACCGGAAAGCAGATCCTGGGCGTCGGGGACGCCTGCAACCGGGTGGAGAAAGCCGTCGGCGACGTGATCGGCCTGGGCGGCGAGCAGGTCGTTGAGCTGGTCCAGTGATTCGATGCCCTGATGGGCGGCCTCGGCCAGGAACGCCTTGCGGATATACCTGTTGGGCCTCTCCTGCTTCCCGCGCCCTTCGGGTTAACCGGCTAATCTCATCTCATCCTGTGGATAACCAGTGGCGCTGGGGCTGGTGGCTACTGCCCAGTCCGGCGTGCGCTTTCGATGCGGCGGATGGTTTCCTCGTGGCGGCGGACTTTGGCGGCGACGGCTTCGAGGCTGCGGTGCATCTGGCTGATCTGGACGGCCAGGCTGGTCAGGGTGCTGGCGTCCTGGCCGCGGGTCTTGTGGTCGTCGATGATGGCGCGCAGGTCGGCTTGCCGGTAGAGAGTGGTGCGGCTGATCCGCGCGAGTACTGCGACTGCCGTGAACGTGACGGGCTGCCCGGTCGCGGCGAGTTCGGCGCAGGCGGCCTCGGTGCGGGTGAGGTGGTCGTGGTCAGCTGGCACTGGCCTGGTTGATGAGGGTGTCGAGCCGGGCGAGGAGGCGGCGGTGGCGGGCTGCTTCCTCACCCCAGCCGCGGGCGGTTGCGTCGGCGGCGAGGGACTCGGTGTCGGCGCGCTGCAGTTGCAGGATGGGCAGGAAGCTGGCGTCGTTGCGGAAGTTCGGGCAGTGCTCGCAGATGTTGGCGTAGGCGCAGGGTCCCTGGGCGGCGGCGCGCAGGCAGTACCCGCCGGCGAGGCGGGACTTGAGCAGCGGCGCGTCGCGCCAGTTCCCGCCTGTGATGGCGGCGACTGGCAGCTGGGTGCGGTCGGCCGGCAGGACCGGCCCGAGCTGGGCTTTGGCGAGGCTGAGCGCCCGCTGGTACTCGTCGCGGACGGTGGCGTCGAACAGGCGGCCGTAGCGCAGGCTCATCGCGGCGGACACGTGCCCGAGCAGCGCCATCAGAGCCTGCAGGGAGCAGCCGGCGTTGACCAGGGCGGTGGCGTAGGTGTGCCTGAGCATGTGGGGAACCACGTCATTGACGCCTGCTTCGGCGGCGGCGCGGTGCAGTTCGTCACGCAAGGTGTCGGCAGAGACCCGGCGGCCCTGGTGGGTGAGCAGGAAGTCGGCCATCTTCCCGGTGCGCGGGTGGCGCAGCGGCCGGCCCGGGGACCGGTGCCCGGTGATCCGGTCGATGAGTGAGACGGTTTCCTCATCGATGGGCACCATCCGCTCGGTGAGGAGCTTGCCCAGCGGCACTTTCAGCCAGGCGCCGGAGCCGGGGACTTCGTGCACGCAGTCCAGCTCGAGCATGGTGAGCTCGCCGATGCGCATGCCGGTGGCGCGCATCAGCAGCAGCGCGTCGGCGCGCAGCCGGTTCGGTGAGTTCTCCAGCGCCGCGAGCAGCGCGCGCTCGGAGTCCGGGGGCAGGTAGCGGGGCAGCGGGTGCGGCAGCTCGGGTGCGTCGCGGGGGAAGATCAGCCGCCGGGCCGGGGCCTCGGGCCAGGCCCATTCGGCGATGGCGTCCAGGAACGACCCGACCGTCTGGATGCGCTGCTTGGCGGTGGAGGCGGCGATCGGCGTCCCGGTGCGGTGGTTGACCGCTGCGGCGACCTCGTTCAGGTATGGCTCGATGTGCTGCTGCCGGCCCAGCAGCGCCAGCGAGGCCAGGCCCGGGTCGTGCCGGGCGAGGAACCGGCCGAAGTGCGCCAGCTCGGACGCGGCGCCCTGCACCGAGGAGCGGGCCAGCGTGCCGGCCAGCCGTTCCAGGTAGGCGGTCATCGGCTTGCGCACCTGGCCGGTCACCCCGTCCAGGTGGCGTTCCCAGCTCCACCGGCCCAGCGTGGACCGTTTCGGGGCCGGCTCGGCGGGCGCGCCGAGATGGTAGACCACCGCGCGGGCCGCGTAGAGCGCGCCGTGGTAATGCTTGAGCTCGCAACCCAGGCGATCCTCGCGCTCGGTGATCGCCCGTCCGAACGCGGCGAAGTCGCCGTCGCTCAGCTCGCCGAGCCCGCGTCCGGCCTGGATGAGCATGCGGACTGCGATCTGGGACGCCATCCCGGTGCGGGCCCGCTCGGAATACCCCAGCGCCTGCGCGCCGGCCAGGAAACGCCCCAGGTCTGGCCCGAGCGGGCTGCCGCCGCTTCCCGCAAGATCGCGGTCAGCTTGCGGTCCAGCAGGTAGTCATAGCCCGGCCGCAGGTGGCCGTGCAGCATCAGGAAGTTCAGCACCGGCTGCAGGTGCGGGCGGGTGCTGGCCAGCCGCTGTTCCAGCGGCAAGCCCGCCCGGGCCTGCGGATCCGGGTAGCGGGCCAGGAAGCACCGGGCGCCGCTGTCGAAAGTCTTGCTGCCGACACCGCGGGCCGCGAGACAGTCCAGGTAGGCACGGAATATCGGGGCGGCCTGCGGCGGCACGGCCGTCTTGACCGGCGGCATCAGCGGCCTGCCTGGGCGCGCTGCCGTTCCCGGGCGGCGTCGTAGGCGGCGCGGATGTGCGCGGGGGCCAGGTGGATGTAGGCGGCCGAGGACTCGACGTGGTCGTGTCCCATCAGCGCTTGCAGCACGGGGAGATCCACGCCGGCCTCAGCCAGGGCGGTGCCGAACGTGTGCCGTAGCGCGTGCGGGTGCCCGGCCGCCACGCCGGAGATCTCCCGGTGGTAGCGGAATACCCGCCGCAGCCCTGCCGCGGTCAGCGGCTGCCCGCGGTTAGGGCCCTTCGCCACGACGAACAGAACCTTCGACGCGGTCTCGGGCCATTCGGCGAGCAGGCATGACTGGATCAAGCCTGCGACGTCCGGGTCGAGCGGGACGCGGCGTTCCTTGTCGCCCTTGCCGGTCACCCGCACCCAGCCCTGCCCGATGTCGATGTCGGCGATCCGCAGCCCGAGCACCTCGGCCGAGCGCAGCCCGGATAGCAGCATGAGCCCGGCGATCGCCCGGTCCCGGTCGGTGCGGAAGCTGCCCAGCAGCGCCGCGGTCTCGGCGCGGTCCAGGCCGCGCGGCAGCCGCCGCGGCTCGCGGACCCGCAGCTTCGACCGCGGCTTCGGCCTGGCCAGATGCGCGAGCAGCCCGGTGCGTTCGCCACGGGCAGTCCGCCGTGCCGCAGCGCCCTTCGGCACCGGGTTCACCGCGTCCGGGTCGCGCATCGACCGGAAGCCGGACAGGCCCGAGATCGCCGCCAGCCGCCGGTTGATCGTGGCCGGAGCGAACCCGGACGCGGCCCCGCGAGCGAGCGGGATCACGTTCTCATGCTGCCCGTCCCGGCGCTCGGCGCGGTTCGCGGCCAGGTAGCGCAGCAGCACGTCAGTGTCCACGGCGTCCAGGCCGGTCCCGTCCGCAGCGAGCCAGCGGGCAAAGTGCAGCAGGTCGAACGCGTAGGCCCGGACGGTCCGCGGCGAGTAGCCCCGGTCGGCCACGTAACCCAGGAAGCCGTTGACCAGCGACAGTCCGCCAGCGCCCGTCAGTTCCCAGCGCCCGGCACGCACCTCGACAGCGCGGATCGACGGCAGGTCTTCACTCATGGCGACGAACGTTACGGGACCTGTCCCGACCCTAGGCAAGTATCTGCAGGTCAACGGCGTGTCGCGCTCTTGCGGCCCGCTGGGGTTAGCCGGTTAAGGGGGGTGAGTATGGCCGGGAATGGACCAGCCGGATGCCGGGCACCGCGCAGCTCCTTGCCAGCCACGCATTGGACAACGGCGCGCCGCTGTCCGCGTACAACACGTCGGGGACGCCCCTGCGGGTGACGGCGCGGCGCAGCAGGTCCTGGCAGGCGCGGGCGTTCTCGCGGGCGAAGAACCGGCCGCCGGCCAGGAGCCGGGAATGGTCACCGGCGATCAGGAACAGCCGCGCCCGCACCGGCCCGTCCCGTTTCGGGAACGGGACCCGCAGCCCGACGAGGACGTCGGTGATCCACCGCTCGTCCGGCCGGCCGGCCTCATGCCGGCCGAAGGTCTTCGGCTCGGCGGCGAGGGCCTCCCGGTGCAGGCCGGCGCGGCGGAGCTGGCCGCGGACGGTCCGCTCGGCGACCCGGATCCCGTGCCGGTGATACAGGATCGAGGCGATCTGCGCGGCCGGCCGGCCGGGCAGCTCCAGCCGCGGCGCGGCGGCCTCGGCGAACAGCTCCGGGTGCGCCCGGACCGTCCCGGTATCCGAGCGCTCCGCGGGCCGCAGGGCCTCCGGCCCGCCCGTGCGCCAGGCCCGGATCCACCGGCCGGTCGTCCCCCGCGAGTAGCGGCGCCGTGACCCGTCCGGGTGCTGGTGATCCCGCGCGGCGATCTGCCGCACCACCGCGCCGCGCTCCGCGCCCGTCAGCCGCGCGCTGGCCGCTTCCGCGATCACCGCCCAGCGGTGCAGCGCCACCTCTTCCTGCGCCTTGCCGTCCATGCCATCCGCCTCCCTACCTGATTAATGGGACAGGAGGCATGAAACGCCTCTTTCCGACGATCAGCCAGGGCGTGATCGTGCTGGCCGCGATCAGCCTCCCGCCGCTCACCGCGCAGGCGAACCGCCACAACCCCGCCGCGGGCCACCCCGGCAGGCCGCACGCACTGCCGAACGCCGCGCCGATCGCGGCCACCGCGAACCGGCGGGCATCGGCGGGCGGGCGGATCGCGTCCCCGCCCAGCTCGACGGCCAGCGCCGCGAACACCACCCCCAGACCCCGGGCCCGGTCACCGAACCGCCGCACCCGCCCCCGCGCCGTCGTATACGGCACCCCCGCCCGCTCCGCCGCCGGCCGCACCCCGCACCCCGCCGCCGGCGACCTCCGCCACGACCGCGCCGATCACCTCCGCCGCATCCAGGCGCTTCGCCAGCACGAACGCCGGGAGCAGAGCATGGGACACCTCGCAGGGACCGCACCGGACCCTGGGCACGAAAATCTTCAGGCAGCGGCCCGCCTCCCGGACATACCGCAGGCAGCCAGACCAGAACACCATCGGGACAGCGCACGACGGGCAGTCCGGACGGGGGAACTCCACCTCCCGGCCGGCCGCCGCATACGCACCGGCCGAAAGCGGGCACGGCCATACGATGGACACGGGCGGCACACCGCCTCTGATCCCTCCTCGCGACCGCGACCAAACGATGCGAGGAGGGATCTTTTACGTTCAAACGGGACAGATGAATCATGATCTGCCGTGACCGCCAGGCAGCAGGCATCGCGAAAGATCGTCGCCGGACACCCAGCCGGGATGCTCAGGAAATCAGGCCGTCAACACCTGGCCGGGCGGCGCGCCGTGTAGTGCCGTGCATGAACGCACTTTTCAATGCCGTACCACGAACCTCTTACATACTGCTAATTGCCTTGCGTCCTGCACGACCCCATCGCCTCTGCCATTTCTCGGTTCCGCTTGCTCTTCGACTACGCATCTAGGCATCAAAACGATCGAGCCAGATACTAGCCATGATCATAAATCGCTCTCACGATCGAGTGAGGCGGGTGTGTCCGATACGAGAACTTCCTGCGGGACGCGCGGTGCTCGCGTCTGAATACGCACGTGCCTGGTACGGCAGCCGCCATTCGCTAGCTGGCCAGGGTGATTTCGGCGTTTCGGGCGAGTCTGGTGCGCTTGTGGAACCAGCGTGAGCGTGCCTGGTGGCGACGCCGCCAGCCTTGCCAGTGTTCCTTGTGGCCTGGTGGCCGGGGGATGGCCCGGGTGCCGGCGAGCAGGTGCTTGATCTCGGGGACGGTGAACGGGATCATGCCGGGGCTGGCCGGGGGTGCCTGGTCCGGGCGGACGGGCTCGGGTGCCCAGGTGCCGGTCCGGTCGCGGAGCAGCGCGGCGGCGACGGCGCAGATCGCCAGGGCTGCCATGACCAGGACGGTGTGGCGGGTGATCGCGGTGTAGAGCCTGACCCGGGACTGGTCGAGCCCGAAGTGGTCCTTGCAGGTGATCCGGGTGCCGTCGCACAGCGTGAACGTGAAGTTCGACGGTACCCGCAGCACGTACGCCTGCCCACGCGGCGGTCGTCTTTGAGCAGCCGGGCGACCGCTTCCACACAGACATGATCGCGAGGCGGCTGCCCCACGTCGAACTATACCTATGTAACTCCCCCGCCGCAGGTCACGACCCGAATGGCGGCTGCCGTACCGGGCAACCTCGCCGCCCGCAACGCCGGCCAGCTCGCCGCTATCGTCAGGAACCGGCTCAAGCGCATCCAGTACCGGCCCGCCCTCATCGACGGATTCCTCGCCCAGACCGGACTCACCCTCAAACCCGAACCGCCATAACCATCAGACCCCAGACTTTCAACCTCTGTAGCTACACGACGAACCTTGACCGCAGCCGGGAGACGCACCGCCAGCTGATCACCCTCAGAGAGGACAAAATCGCCGACGACCACTATTGGCTGACCAGCCTCGCCCTGGTCAGAGACATCCTGATCCGTGCAAAAATCCGTCTCCACCGGCGCTCACATTGAGCAGGAAGGCCAGCGCATCAAGTGTCGCGCTCTTACCGCTATCGTTACGGCCGGTCAAGATCGTCGGGCAGCGCAGCGGGATGTCCGCCACCTGAGCCATCGAGCGGAACCCCGATACCGTGAACGACTCAAGCTGCAACGTGGCCCCCATCGAAGATTCCGCCCAGCGAACCTGGTCATATCTGGCTACTCACCCATCCACCAGGCAATCTTGGCGGACCACTAGCCACGCGACAACACAGTCGGGGCAATAGATCGTTTTTCTGCCGTTTTTTGAGCTAACGTTGGCCACGGTCACTGGGCGGTCGCGTGTCGTTTGAACGAGTTTTGGAGGGCGGCAGCGCTGGTTCCGGCCTGTCACCGTCCTGTTCGGCACGGGAGGGTGCTGGCCTGTGGGGTGCCAGAAGTCTGCGTGTCCTGTGAGCTGCAGTGATGATCAACGTCAGCCGTAGGGCATCATGATCATCTGTGTCCCTGCGCCTGCTCTATCTCATCTTCGTCCGACTCTGCGGCTGGCTGGTCCTGCTCGGCCGGTCATCGGCCTCCAAGAACGCCGAGCTGCTCGTGCTGCGGCATGAGGTCGCCGTGCTGCGCCGCACTCATCCGCGGCCCCGGCTCGACTGGGCCGACCGGGCGGTCCTCGCCGCGCTAATCCGGCTCCTGCCAGCAAGGCTGCGGATGCACCGGCTGGTCACCCCAGGCACCGTCCTGCGCTGGCACCGCCGCCTGGTCACCCGTAAATGGACCTACCCGCACCGGATGGGACGGCCGCCGGTCAGCGCCGAGATCGCCTCGCTGATCGAGCGGCTCGCCACCGAGAATCACGGCTGGGGATACAAGAGGATCCAAGGCGAGCTGCTGAAACTCGGCCACCGGGTCGGCGCGTCCACGATCCGCCGGGTCCTCAAGGCGCTGAAAATCCCTCCGGCACCGGAACGGCATACCGACGCGACCGCCGGGTAGCCCCGGTGCATTGCTGCACCGGGGCCCCCTCAGGACCGCGCATGCCACTCATCGCGGCACGCGGCCCAGGCAAGCCGCCTGGGCGGTTCAGGTCGTCTGCTGCAGCACGGTGTTTCCCGCCAGCCGGGACGGATGTTTCGTCCGGTGGCAGGTGGCGTGTACGAGGTGTGTCCGGTTGCTGCGTGCGGCGCCGGGCGTGTCGTGGTGGACCAGGTAGTCCGCCTCGATCGCTTTCTTCGTGACCCGCAGGAACCAGCGTTCCCAGCCCTGGGGGGACTGGGGCGGCTGGCCGGGGGTCAGCAGGTTTTCCCCGCACAGGCTGCACCGCCCGTCCTGCCTGGACAGCAGGCGCACGGTGCAGGAATCCAGCGGGGGCTTCACCTTCTGGCGGCGCTGCGCCCAGTACCCGGCCAGGGCGGGGTCATCGGGTGATGCCCCGCCTTTGACCAGGGTGTGCCGCACGATATCGGTCCAGGACGGTTTCGGCAGGTAGGCGCCGGTGTCTTTATCACCGAATACCCACTGGTCGTTCCTGAACTTGCTGAACTTTCCGAAGTACCGGCCGATGATCCAGTGCCTGGGCTTGTTCGGGTGGCTCCAGCACGCCCACTTATAGGTGAGTTTCCGCAGGTAGCCGGTCAGGGCAGCGAACGCCCTGGTCGATACCACCGTCCGGTAGCAGGCGACCCGGCCCCGTGTGATCGGGGCGATTTTCGCCAGCACCGCCTGGACGTTGGCCCCGCGGAGCGCGCGGAACTCCTTCGCAAGCCTGTCTCGGAACCTCTTGATGGCCGTGGCGCCCGGCTTGATGAGCAGCTTGCCGTTGGGGTAGCGGCGGAGGTTGAATCCGAGGAAATCGAACCCCTCAGCAACGGGGACGATCCGGGTTCTGGCTTCGTTGAACGCCAGCCCTCTCGGCTCCAGCCACTCGGCCAGCCGCGCCTTGACCTGCTCGGCGTCCTGCCTGGAGTGGCAGCACACGACCAGGTCGTCGGCCTATCTAGTGAGCGCCGGGCTGCCGGCCTTAAACTCCCTGGCGTGAGAGCCTGTCTTGTATCGGACGCCTGCGGCCTCCTCCAGCCCGTGCAATGCGATATTCAGCAGCAAGGGCGATATCACGCCGCCCTATGCGCAGTGCTGGATTATGCGCAGTGCCGCCCCATAGTGGCTGGTAGGAGCCGGATCGGCGAGCGGGCACTGCGCATAATTTCCGGGCGGTCAGAGGCTGGTGAGCCAGTCGATGAGGCTGGCATCCTCGTTCCATTCGGGCAGGTCGCTGGTGACGATGTCCTGGTAGGCGGCTTCGAGGGCCTTGCGTTTCGCCTCG
>DATLSX010000035.1:0-2628 GCA_035533915.1 Streptosporangiaceae bacterium | reverse complement strand
GCTCGGGGCGGCGGCGGGGGAGCGGTGGGGGGCCGGGTACGCGCCGGGCGGGTGGACGGCGCTCACTAGCCACCTGCGCCGACGCGGGTTCGGGGACGCGGTGATCGAGGCGGCCGGGCTGGCCCGCCGGTCGGCGCGGGGGAAGCTGATCGACTGCTTCCGGGACCGGGTCATGTTCGCGGTCCGCGACGAGCGCGGGAGGATCGCCGGGTTCATCGGGCGGTCGCGACCGGACGCCGCGGCGGGGGCGCCGAAGTACATGAACAGCCCGCAGACCCCGCTCTACCGCAAGGGGGACCTACTGTTCGGCCTGCACGAGGGTCGCGGTCTGCTGGAGCGCGGGGCGATGCCGGTGATCGTGGAAGGACCGTTCGACGCGATCGCCGTGACCGAGGTTGGCGGCGGACGGTACGTGGGGCTCGCACCGTGCGGGACGGCGCTGACCGGGCGGCAGGTAGCGGCGCTCGCTGGGGTGGCTGACCTGGACCGGGTCGGTGTGCTGGTCGCACTGGATGGGGACCGGGCTGGGCGCGAGGGGATCGTGAGGGCGTACGAGATCCTGCTGGCGCACACCGGCAAGCTGAACGCGGCGATCCTGCCTGGCGGGCGCGACCCAGCCGAGATCCTGCAAACCGATGGGGCGGACTCGCTGGCGGAGGCGCTGGGCAGGACCGATCCGCTGGCCCAGGTGGTTATCGATGCCCATCTGGACGAGTGGGGTAGGCGGCTCGAACACGCCGAAGGGCAGCTTGCGGCCATGCGCAGCGCTGCGACGCTCATCGCACGCACGCTCCCGATCGGCACCGTTGAGACGATCCAGCGGATCACCTGCGGGCGCAGCCTCTCCGCGCTGGACGACGAACAACGGCCCGTGGTCAACGCCGAACTGCCGGAGATCGCCGGGCAACTGCCAGCCGGGGCGATCTGCCAGATCGTCCGCGTCGCAGACCGGACGGGGTGCGACTACTCGGAAGTCACCGTGGAAGTCGCGACCGCTGCTACTCGGGAGTCCCTGCTCCCAGAAGCGCTCACGGCGCGCGATCCCATGAGCGATCCAGCCCACCTGCCGCGTGCTACTAAGAGTGCGGCTACCGCCGCGCTCGCCTCGACGGGTTTCCCCTGCGCTGCCTTGCACCCTCGGCACACGTCCGGCACCAGCGCCCTTGGTGTCCCGGGAATCTGGCCGCCACGAGCACGAGCATGGGCGGGCAAGGACGTCACACCGGTGAATTATCGAAGGTAACGGCAAAGGAACCACCAGAACGAGAGCCATGGCAACGGGATGGTCAGATGCGCGGGTGCGGACTTGGCTTGAGGATGCAGACCTCGCTGTCGGCATGCGCGTCTAGAGTCGGGGGCGGGCAGGTACGGTGCGCCCGTCGGCACGTGGTGTGCCAGCCGGGCAGGTTGCCGGGGGGCGGGGTTGTGAGGTTTGGAGGAGCGGTAGAGCATATGGGTGTCCGGCTGGAGGATGTCACCCCAGGCGCGCTGGTCGGCGGCATCGCTGGCGACGGCGCGGTGACGGTGGTGGCCGTGCGCTGGATCGGGTCGAACGCGCTTCAGCTCACCTACCGCACCGGCGATGGCCGCCTGGATGAGCGTCTGCTGTACCGCGACCACGAACCCAGGCTGACGCTGGCCGAGGCGGCTGCCGCCTACGACTTCACCGGGGACGCGGCGACGTTCAAGCTGGCCGCGGAGGCGCTGCGGATCAGGATGGCGGCCCGGTTCGACCCGATGCTGGCGGTGCACACCAGTGATCTGGAGCCGCTGCCGCACCAGATCGAGGCCGTATACGGGGAGCTGCTGGAGCGCACCCCGCTGCGGTTCCTGCTCGCCGACGACCCCGGCGCCGGTAAAACGATCATGGCCGGACTGTACGCGAAGGAGCTGATGCTCCGCGGGGACGCCGAACGCTGCCTGATCGTGGCCCCAGCCAGCCTCGTTGACCAGTGGCAGGAGGAGCTGGCGGATAAGTTCGGCCTGCGGTTCGAGTTGCTCACCCGCCAGCTCGCCGACGCGGCCATCGACGGCAGCGTGTTCACCAGGTTCCCGCTGCTGATCGCCCGCATGGACCAGCTGTCCCGCTCCGATGACCTGCGCGCGCAACTGGACCGCTGCGACTGGGATCTGGTGGTGGTGGATGAGGCGCACCGGATGTCGGCGCACTATTTCGGCCCGGAGCTGAAGACCACCAAGCGCTACCAGCTCGGCCAGCTGCTCGGCCGCCACACCCGCCAC
Organism: Streptosporangiaceae bacterium; assembly: GCA_035533915.1. GTDB lineage: Bacteria > Actinomycetota > Actinomycetes > Streptosporangiales > Streptosporangiaceae > Chersky-822. Next base: position 387 of record DATLSX010000035.1, on the reverse strand, counting down.
CTGCTGCTGATGACCGCGACCCCGCACGCCGGTAAGGAGGAGGACTTCCAGCTGTTCATGGCGCTGCTGGATGGCGACAGGTTCGAGGGCCGCTACCGCGACGCGGTGCACACCGTGGACACCGAGGGCCTGATGCGGCGCATGGTGAAAGAGGAGCTGCTCACCTTCGAGGGCAAGCCGCTGTTCCCCGAGCGCCGCGCCTACACCGTGCCCTACCCCCTGTCGGACGGTGAGCAGGAGCTGTATGACGCGGTCACCCAGTACGTCCGGGAGGAGATGAACCACGCCGACCGGCTCAGGCAGGAGGGCGACACGCGGCGCGGCCTGACCGTCGGGTTCGCGCTCACCGTCCTGCAGCGCCGGCTCGCCTCCAGCCCCGAGGCGATC
>DATLSX010000034.1:0-3451 GCA_035533915.1 Streptosporangiaceae bacterium | reverse complement strand
CAAGGAGGACCCGTGCTCGACCTCGTCTACATCGGCCTGACGATCGTCGTCTTCGCTGCGCTCTTCCTCTTGGTCAAGGGGGTCGAGCGCTTTGAGCGCTGAGAACTGGATCGGCCTGATCGCCGGCATCCTGCTGACCATCTACCTGTTCGCGGCCCTCGTGCTCCCTGAGAGGTTCTAGTGAGCGGCGCTCTCGCGGGCTGGCTGCAGCTCGCCCTGCTAGTCGCCGCACTGGCCGTGTGCCTCGTGCCGGTCGGCAACTACATGGCCCGCATCTTCACCACGGACAAGCACTGGCGGGTCGAACGCGGCATCTACAAGCTGATCGGCGTCGACCCGGCCGCGGACCAGAAATGGAGCGCGTACCTGCGCAGCATGCTGGCGTTCTCCTTCATCAGCGTGCTGTTCCTGTACGGGCTCGAGCGGCTGCAGCACTACCTGCTGCTCTCGGTCGGCATGGCCAACGTCCCTCCGGCCCTGGCCTGGAACACCGCCGCGTCGTTCGTGACCAACACCAACTGGCAGAACTACTCCGGCGAGTCCACCATGGGCTACCTGACCCAGATGGGCGGCCTCGCGGTACAGAACTTCCTGTCCGCCGCGGTCGGCATCGTGGTCGCGATCGCGCTGGTCCGCGGGTTCATCCGGTCCAGGACCGACAAGCTCGGCAACTTCTGGGTCGACGTGACCAGGATCACGATCCGGTACCTGATCCCGCTGTCCATCGCCGGCGGGCTGCTCCTCGCCGCCAGCGGGGTGATCGACAACTTCTCCTCGTACCACACGGTGACCACCCTGTCGGGCGCGCACCAGACGATCGTCGGTGGCCCGGTCGCCTCGCAGGAGGTCATCAAGGACGCGGGGAACAACGGGGGCGGCTTCTTCAACGCGAACTCCGCGCACCCGTTCGAGAGCCCGAACCCGTTCACGAACTGGTTCGAGATCTTCCTGCTGCTGCTGACCGCGTTCGCGCTGCCGCGCACGTTCGGCAAGATGGTCAAGGACAACCGGCAGGGCTACGCGCTGCTCGCCGTCATGGTGATCATCTGGCTGGCAGCCGTCGGCGGCATCAGCTTCTTCGAGGCGCAAGGCGCCGGGATCGCCCCGCATCTCGCGCACGGGGCCATGGAAGGCAAGAACGTCGCCTTCGGCACGTCCGGCTCCTCGCTGTTCGCAGCGTCGACCACGGTCACCTCTACCGGTGCGGTGAACTCCTTCCATGACTCGTTCACCCCGTTTGGCGGCGGTATCGCGCTGTTCGACATGGCCCTCGGCGAGATCGCCCCTGGCGGTGTCGGCGCCGGGCTGTACGGCATCCTGGTGCTGGCGATGGTCACGGTATTCGTCGCCGGGCTGATGGTCGGCCGGACGCCAGAGTACCTCGGGAAGAAGATCCGGCCTGCCGAGATGAAGTACGCCGCGCTGTACTTCCTGACCCTGCCGGTGGTCATCCTGACTGCGGCCGGGCTTTCCATCGGGCTGAAGACACCGCAGGCATCGATACTCAACCCAGGCCCGCACGGCCTGACCGAGATCATGTACGCGTTCGCCTCCATGGCCAACAACAACGGATCCGCCTTCGCCGGCCTGACGACGAACACCGCCTGGTACAACACGCTCGGCGGCATCGTCATGCTGCTCGGCAGGTTCGCACCGGAGATCTTCGCGCTCGGGCTGGCCGGGTCGCTGGCCCGGCAGCAACCGGTGCCCGCGAGCGCGGGCACGCTGGACACCCGCACGCCACTGTTCGTCGGCATGCTCGTCGGCGTCATCCTCATCCTCGTCGGCCTGACCTACTTCCCGGCCCTCGCACTGGGCCCGTTCGCGGAAGGGCTGCACTGATGTCTGTGGCAACCACACCCGGGGCCGCGGCCGGCGCTGGCAAGAAGCCCGCCAGCACCGAGCCGCACCGGATCGGCGGGGGCCTGCTCGACCCCAAGATGATCTTGCGGTCGACTCCTGGCGCGTTCAAGAAGCTGGACCCGCGGGTCCAGCTCAAGAACCCGGTCATGTTCGTCGTCGAGGCCGGCGCCGCGCTGACCACGTACACGGCCATCACCAAGCCGTCGGTCTTCAACTGGACGATCGTCGTCTTCCTGTGGCTGACCGTGGTCTTCGCCAACCTGGCGGAGGCCGTGGCCGAGGGCCGCGGCAAGGCGCAGGCCGACACGCTCCGCCGGACCAAGCAGGAGACCGTGGCCCGGCGGCTGATCGGCTGGCTGCCCGGCCAGGCGGACAGCCACGAGGAGGAGGTGCCGGGCACCCAGCTCACGCTCGGTGACTTCGTCGTGGTGGAGGCCGGCCAGATCATCCCCGGTGACGGCGACGTCGTCGAGGGAGTCGCCTCGGTGGACGAGTCGGCGATCACCGGCGAGTCCGCGCCGGTCATCCGGGAGTCAGGCGGCGACAGGTCCGCGGTCACCGGCGGCACCCGGGTGCTGTCCGACCGGATCGTCGTGAAGATCACCTCCAAGCCCGGCGAGACCTTCATCGACCGGATGATCGCGCTCGTCGAGGGGGCGGAGCGGCAGAAGACGCCGAACGAGCTCGCGCTGAACATCCTGCTTGCCGCGCTCACGATCATCTTCATGCTCGCGGTGATCACCTTGCAGCCGATGGCGTTCTACTCGGGTTCCCCGCAGAGCCTGGTCATCCTGGTGGCGCTGCTCGTCGCGCTGATCCCGACCACGATCGGGGCGCTGCTGTCGGCGATCGGCATCGCCGGCATGGACCGGCTGGGACAGCGCAACGTGCTCGCCATGTCCGGCCGGGCCGTCGAGGCGGCCGGCGACGTCAACACCCTGCTGCTGGACAAGACCGGCACGATCACCATCGGCAACCGGCAGGCGTCCGAGTTCCTCCCGGTCGGCGGCGTCACCGCCGCGGAACTGGCGGACGCGGCGCAACTGTCCAGCATGGCCGACTACACGCCGGAGGGACGCTCCATCGTCGTGCTGGCCAAGGAGAAGTACGGCCTGCGGGAGCGTCACGAAGGCGAACTGCGCGGCGCGGAGTTCGTCGAGTTCACCGCGCAGACCCGGATGAGCGGGATCGACCTGGATGGCGGCCGTCTCGGCCCGGGGCGGCAAGTCAGAAAGGGCGCCTCCAGCGCGGTCCGCGAGTGGATCCGGGCCAACGGCGGCTCCCCCGCCGACGAACTCGGCCCGCTGGTGGACGGCATCTCCTCGGCGGGGGGCACCCCACTGGTCGTCGCCGAAAAGGCCAACGGGACCGCCCGGGCGCTCGGCGTGATCCACCTCAAGGACATCGTCAAGGAGGGCATCGCCGAGCGGTTCGCCGAGATGCGCAAGATGGGCATCCGCACCGTCATGATCACCGGTGACAACCCGCTCACCGCCAAGGCCATCGCCGACGAGTCCGGCGTGGACGACTTCCTCGCCGAGGCCACGCCGGAAGACAAGATGGCGCTGATCCGCAAGGAGCAGGAAGG
>DATLSX010000033.1:0-5143 GCA_035533915.1 Streptosporangiaceae bacterium | reverse complement strand
CGCCTTGGCGGACCCGAGCCGGCCGATCTGCTTGTCGAGGTTGCGGACCTGGGCCGAGTCGGCGCCGAAGGTGCCGGCCAGCAGCGGGCGGACGGCTTCGAGCTCCGTCAGTCCCTCGTCGGGATAGCCGGCGGCGGCGAGCATCTGAGCGATGACGAAGCGGGATTCGAGGACCTTACGCGCCTCGTCCTCGTCCGCCGACGTGTCGGCGTTCTGCACGTAGAACCGCAGCTGCGGCAGGGCCTTGTCCGGCCTGCCGATCTCGGCGTAGGCGTGGCCTGCGTGGTAGGAGCAGTCGAGGACATAGGAGTCGTCCGGCGGCAGGTACCTCCGGTAGTCGCGCCCGACGACGTCGAATAGCGACGCGGCGCGGGTGTATTCCCCGGCGTAGAACAGCGCGGCGCCCAGGAAGTGCCGCAGCCTGAGCTCCAGGACGGAGTCGTGACCGGGCGTGCGACGCCGTCCTCGAGGAGGCTGATCGCCTCGGACGGCCGTTCGCTGTCCAGTAGCGCCCGGACGTTCGCCATCAGCCGCTCGGCCCCGGCGTCGGTGAGCCTGCCGTGGCCGGCGGCCTGCTCGCGGCGCTGGGCCGGGAGGAGCAGCGGCCGGCGGAACGGGCGCGTGGGGTCGCGGCTCTCGCCGTCATCCGATGACCCGCCCGGCGCGGACGTCAGCGGCAGCAGCGCCTCGTAAACCTCCGCCGCCGATGGCCGCGCCCGCGGATCCTTGGCCAGCATCGACAGCGCCAGGGCAGTAACGGCCGCCGGGACGTCGGCGCGCTGGGCCCGCACCGAGGGCGCGGGCGAATGCAGGTGATGGTTGCGCAGCGGCACGTCGGCCGTCCCGTGGAACGGCACGTCACCGGTCAGCAGCTCGTGCAGGAGGCAGCCGAGCGAGTAGATGTCGGACGCGGAGGTCACCGCCTGCCCGAGGCACTGCTCCGGCGACATGTACGCGGGCGTGCCGACGGTCCGGTCGACCTGCGTCAGCCGCGGCAGCGCCCCGCCGCCGCGCAAGATCGCGATGCCGAAGTCGAGCACCTTGACCAGGCCGCCATCGACGAGCATCACGTTGGCCGGCTTGATGTCGCGATGGACGATGTCGACCCGGTGCACGTCGGCCAGCACCGCGGCGATCTGCGCCGCGATCGCCGCCGCCCAGGCCACGCTCGGCGCCGCGGCGGCGTAATCCGCGCGGTCGAGGGCCGCCTCCAGCGTCGAGCCGCGCAGCAGCTGCATGACCAGCCACAGCTGCGTGCTGCCGTCGGGCGCGGTCGCGACGCCGGTGTCGTAGACGGCTGGCGTGCCGGGGTGTTCTAGCTGGGCGGTGGTGCGGATCTCGCGCAGGAACCGCTTGCGGTCGCGCTCCAGCCCGTCCAGGATCTCGGCCGCCTCCGGGCTGTCCGGTGCGGCCGGGACCGATCCCGGCGACAGCGGCCGCAGGATCTTGATGGCCACCCGGCGGTCCAGGCGCTCGTCGTAGCCGTGAAAGACCTCGCTCATGCCGCCGCGGCCGAGCGACCCGTCTATCCGGTACCGCCCGGCCAGCAGCCGCTGGTGCCCGGTCAGGGCTCGACCTCGTATCCGCCGGTCTCCCGCTGCATCTCGGCGCGCAGCCGGGCCAGCGCCTCGTCCCGGGCCGGCTCGGTGATGATCCGGTAGGCACGCTTGCGAGCGGCTTCCTTGATCGCGTTCTGGAACTCGCTGTTGTCGAAGTAGAGCTTCATGAACTCGGTGTGCCGCTCGGCGTTCTCGGCGACGATGTCATCGAGCCGGTCGTCGGCGACCTGGCCGAACCGGGCCTCGTCGTTCATCAGCGCGATCTGCTGCATCCCGGTGTCCTCGACCAGGCTGACCACCTGCTGGTAGACGAGGATCTGGTCGGAGGTACCCAGGTCCAGCCCGAACCGGTGGTTCAGCTCCTCGATGACCTCCGACAGCGGCTTCACCTCGGGCTCCCGGTAGCCGCCGCCGTCGGCGGCATGGCCGCGCACGTCACGATCACCGACGGCGGACAACGACACGTTATGCCGCCCGGTGAACTCCAGCCGGAAGTGACTCAGGTCCGCGTTGCCGATGTCGACCGAGGTCGACGGCCTGCCCGGCAGGCGGATCAGCAGGACCCGGCCGTACTGGTAGAGGCGCTCCAGGTCCCGGTCGCCCCAGTCGACGATCTGCGCGATGAGGCTGTAGGCGCGCACGTAGTCCTGCAGCGCGCCGCGGAAGCCTTCCCGGTCGTCGTCGGTGTCGAGGGCGTCGAAGCGGTCGAGGGCCGGCCTCAGGTATCCGTGCAGCTCGGCGTGGAGCTTGCGCTCGGCCGCGTCCGGCATCCGCCCCGGCCCCGCCTTGGCCAGGACCTGGATGAACGCCTCCATCTCCGATGCCGCCAGCAGCCCGTACTCCATCACGTCGCGCTGCCGGTCATAGAGCAGGTTCGGGTCGCTCGGCTCGGTGATCGTGGTCTCGAACCAGTCCTCGAACGCGGCCTGGATATCCGCGGCCTGATTGACGAAGTCGAGGATGTGCACGTCCTCCTGCGACTTCAGCGGGTGGATCCGGTTGAGCCGCGACAGCGTCTGCACGGCCGTGACACCGGTCAGCGGCTTATCCACGTACATGGCGCACAGCAACGGCTGGTCGAACCCGGTCTGGTACTTCTCCGCGGCGACCAGCAGCCGGTACTCGTCCTGATTACGCGCGGCCGCCTGCGGATCGTCGGCCTTGGTGTAGCCGAACCGGTCCGGTAGCTGCCGCTCCGGGAACCCGTTGAGCTGCGCCTCGGTGAACTCCAGGCCCGTTTTCTCGTCCTTGAGCTGACCGGAGAAGGCGACGAGCGTGCCGCAGTCGGCGAAGCCGCGCAGGGCGACGTAGCCGCGGATCGCCTGGTACAGCTCCAGCGCGTGCAGCCTGCTGGTGGTGACGACCATCGCCTTGGACCGGCCGCCGAGTCGCCCGGCGATATTCTCCCGGAAATCATCAACGATGAGTTTCGCCTTCTGCTCCATCGATTTGGGATGCAGTTCGGCGTAGCGGACCAGCGCCGCCTTCGCCTTGGCCTCGTCCACCTCCGGGTTGGCGATGCCCGACTCCTGCTGCTCGACGGCGGCGTTGCGCAGTCGCCACTTGGTGTCGTAGGTGATGTAGTTGGCCAGCACGTCGAGGATGTAGCCCTCGTCGATCGCCTGCCGCATCGAGTAGACGTGGAAGGGCACGTACATGCCCGTCTCGCCGGTGCGCTGGTTGGGCCGGTCCGGGTCGAAGGTGCCGAACAGCTTCAGCGTCGGCGACTTGGGCGTGGCGGTAAACGCGAAGTACGACAGGTTCGGCTGCCGGCCGCGCACCCGCGTCATGTACTCCGCGTCGTCCTCGTCCTCCTCACGCGGCGTCGCGTTGACCCCGAGTGCCTGCTTGAGCCGGATCGCCGAGTCGCCGCCCTGCGAGGAGTGCGCCTCGTCGATGATGACCGCGTACCGCTGGCCGGCCAGCCCCAGGTCGGCGATCTTCGCCAGCACGAACGGGTACATCTGCAGCGTGCTGATGACGATCTTCGACGTGGCGTCGCTGAGCGCTCCGGCCAGCTGCGTCGAGTCCACGTCGATCTTCTTGACCACACCGGGCGTGTGGTCGAACTGGAAGATGGTCCGCTGTAGCTGCCGGTCCAGCACCAGCCGGTCCGTTATCACTATGATCTTGTGGAAGACCGGCTGGTTCGCGGCGTCGAACAGGTTGGAGAGACGGTGTGACAGCCACGCGATCGTGTTCGACTTGCCCGAGCCGGCCGAGTGCTGGACGAGGTAGTGGTGCCCCGCGCCGTTCGCCCGCGCGTGCGCGACCATCTTCTGCACCGCGTCCCACTGGTGGTAGCGCGGGAAGATGCGCGGCGAGGTGTGCGGATTCTCCCGCACGCCCTTCCTGTCCGGCGCCTGGACGTGGATGAACCGGTGCAGGATCTCCAGCCAGTTGTCGCGCTGCCAGATCTGCTCCCAGAGGTAGGCCACGCTGTAGGAGCCGGGCGCGGCCGGGGGATTCCCGGCGCCGCCTGCCACGCCGGGGCCGTTGGAGCCCACGTTGAACGGCAGGAACTGGGTGTCGCGGCCGCGCAGCCGCGTCGTGATGAAGGCGCGGTCAGGATCGACGGCGAAATGGACGAGCGCCCGCTTGGCGAAGAACACCTCATTCGGGTCCCGCTGCCGGTACTGCTCGATGGCGTGATCGACGTTCTGCCCGGTGTTCGGGTTCTTCAGCTCGGCGGTGGCGACGGGCAGCCCGTTGACGAACAGCGCAAGGTCAATCGACCGGAGCGGGTCCCGCACGCTGTAGTGCAACTGCCGCGCGACCGTCAGCACGTTCGCGTGGTACTCCGCGAGCGCATCGGCGGCCAGGGTGTGGCCGGGCCGGAAATAGGCCAGGTCGATCTGGACGCCCCGGTCGCGCACGCCCTGGCGCAGCACGTCCAGCACGCCCCGCGCGTCAATCTCGGCCGCGACCCGCTGCGCGAACTGCCGCTGCGTGGCCGGCTGGTCGCCGCCGTAGAGGTCGACGAGCCGGTTCCAGTTCTTCACCTGCGTCGCGCCGATGAACCGGAACACCTCCCCGGTGTCGATGCCCAGTTCGGCGCTGAACGTTCCCTGCGCCTGCGACCAGCCTTGCGCGAGCAGTTCTTCCTCGACGCGGGACTCGAAGGCGTACTCGGTATGGACTCCGGGACTCATATGGCAGTTCCTCCAGCCGGGCCCAGCCCGCGTGCGGTCGTAACGTCCATCTGCCCGGTAACGGCAGCCGTGATCAGGGCTTGACGACGCTCCGCAAGGAGGAAGCGCTGTTGGTTGAGCGCTGCCTCCAATCTGCCAATATCCTTCAACCGCGCATCTATATCTTGGGATATACGAGCCTGATCGGCGACGTCCAGGAGCGGAACCTTGAAATCGCGGATTTTGCTGCTGCTCGTAGATGCTAGGTTCGTCGTCTTCGTACCGGTGCTCTCGAAGTACGATCGTGCATATGCGGTTCGCGTGAGTAGGGCTAGGTATTCTGGAACAAGCATGCGTTGATCTGATCGCACCGCGAACACGTGGTTTTGGTGAAGGCAGTTCTTGATTTCCTCAAGCCAGACGGTACCTCGTCCGAGCTTATCTAGATCTCCA
>DATLSX010000032.1:0-14397 GCA_035533915.1 Streptosporangiaceae bacterium | reverse complement strand
ATCGACGAGCTCGGCTACATGGAACTCGACCGCCGCGGCGCCGAGCTGCTGTTCCAGGTCCTCACCGAGCGAGAGGAGAAAGCCAGCGTCGCCATCGCGTCCAACGAATCATTCAGCGGCTGGACCAGGACCTTCACCGACCCACGCCTCTGCGCCGCCATCGTCGACCGGCTCACCTTCAACGCCACCATCATCGAGACCGGCACCGAGTCCTACCGCCTCGCGCGCGCGAAGGCCAGCACCGGCAAGCCAGCCGCCTGACCCACCCCGGCCGGGGCCACTTCAAGCCGGCACGACCACCCGCCAGCAACCCGCCAACGGGGCCAGATCAAGCCGTCAAAGCGGGGCCAGATCAAGCCGTCCTAACCAGCTGGGGCGCCGCGCAGGACGTCCACGCCGCCGGGAGGGTCGCATGATCCCCGGCCGCGACCAGCAGACCGGCGAGCCGCTGTTCCCCCGTTTCCACGAGATCAGGAGTTGACCATGGCTACCAGCCGCTCGCACACCGTCCAGGACGCTCTCGCCCTGCTCGCCTCACTGCCCGGCGACATCGCGGACCACCTCGGCGCGTGGACTGACACCGGGACCGGCGAGCTGGGCGGGATGTGCGTCCGGGAGGACTGGCGGGAAGGACTCCTGTCCGGCCGCGTCGACCCGGCGGCGTTCATCGAGAACGCGAGGGTCATGCGCTGGCTGTACTCACCCGGCGCTCTCGATGTCCTCGCTGACAGGGCCGCGGCTTACCGGCGGCGCAGGTTCGCCGTCGTCGACGGGTCCGGTGCCGCATGAATCACCACCACACAGACCTCCGGGCCGCACGAGGCGGCCCGGAGACAGGTAAGGACATAGACCAATGTCGCACCTCAAACTGGACCGGCGCATCCGGGAGCACAATGCGCGCCTCCCGCTGGATGACCGCCGGCGCGCAGCCGAAGCGATGGGCTATTCCGATGGGCTGCCGCTCACCGAGGATGACCTGCGCCACCTGATCCGCGATTTCCGGGACAGCCGCGAGATGAGCCGCGCCAGCGTGATGCGCGCATTGTGCCCGCCGGAAGACCCGGCAGACCGGCGCCTGGGCTCGCTCACCCCGGCCGAGTTCGGCGCGCTCTTCGCCCAGGAGTGGCCAGCCAAGGCAACTCTCTGACCCATCCACATGCCGGTGCCCCTCCCGGCCGCAACTGGGAGGGGCGCCACGAACAGTCACTTCACGAAGGAGTATCCCATGACCGAGATCCGCAAGCTCGATACGGTGCGCGCCCTGCTGGCCAAGGCCAGCGACCCGGGCGTGACCCCCGAGGAGGCTGAGAGCTACCGGGCGAAAGCGCTTGAGCTCGCCGCCCGCTACAGCCTTGATGACGCCCTGCTGGCCCACGGGAAGGTGCAGCGCGGCAAGCCCATCGTTAAGGAGTTCTTCGTCTACCCCAGCGACACTCCGGCTCACGGTCCTGGCGTCAGGGCGCAAGTGCGGCTGCTGACCGCGATCGCGGGGCGGCTGCGCTGCCACACGGTTGAGTTCGTTGACCGCGACGGCGCGATCATCGACGTGTTCGGCTACCCGGGCGATGTGGAGGCTGCCGGGGTCTTGTTCGCCTCGCTGTCGCTGCAGGCGGTCGCCGCCGTGCTCAATGCCGAGGTGCCCGCCGGGAAGGACCCGGCAGCCTTCCGGCGCGGCGTGATGCACGGGTTCACCGAGCATGTCGCGGAGCGGCTGGCCCCACCACCCGCCGAGGTGACCAAGCCCGGGGTGGAACTGGTGCTGCGCGACCGCCAGGACGAGGTGATCGCCGCCCGCAACGAGAGGTTCCCTGACTCGGTGCCGATCCGCCGGGGGCGCCCAGTGGTCAGCGGGGAAGGGCTGGCAGCGGGCCGGGCAGCGGGAGCGGCAGCGGACATCGGGACGGCTGCCGCGGGTGCGGGCAACCGCGGGGTGCTCCAGTGAGCGCCCGCAGCAGCCGCACGCTGACCCGCAAGCCGCTAACCGAGCGGGAGCCGCGCCCAGTTCGGCCCGCGCCAGCTCAAGGAGCACGGCAGCCCTGCCTGGTGCTGGCAGACGGTGGCCTACCTCAAGGACTGCATGGGCCACGTCGGCGAACAGTGGCGGCAGGCCGAGCAGGTGCTAGACGATCTTGTCAAGACTCGCGCATGGGAGGCGATACCGCCTGGTCGGCCTTACGGGACGCTGGACGCCCTGCTGAGGGCTGAGACCGGGCTGGACGAGCAGGAGTTCCGGCAGCGGATCACAGGCGCCAGCGCCACCGCCCGGTGGAAGCCGGGAGACGCACCACTCACCCCGGAGTGTGTCTCGCAGTTGCGCGTTACACCCGCAGCGCATGAGGGGTACGCCAGGGCCGCCGCGCTGCTGTGGGGCCAGGCCGGGGAGTTCGCGGCGGCGGAGTTCGCCCGGCTCAACCGGGAGCACTTCGCCGGGTCCATACCGCCGCTGCCGATCGTTGTCGGGCTCACCGCCTTCGGCCACTGCGTCGGCCTCACCCGCCACCGTGGCGGCTCGTGGCTGGACTCGCCGCGGATCAGCCTCGCGCCGGAGGTGTTCCGCGGCAGCGGCCGGACGCGGGGCGGCCCCCGCCAGGTCTCCGACGTCCTGGTGCACGAGATGGTCCACGTGGCGCTGTTCCTCCGCGGCGAGGACCCCGCACACAATGCCCCGCCCTGGTGCGAGCTGATCACCGCCCTGTCGCTGGAGGTGCTCGGCCGCGAGATCACCGCACGGCCGGTGAGGACGCACCGGGTGCCGAACCCTGCCCGCGAGAGCGACCCGGACGCGCCGAAGACCGTGGTGCGCCGCATGCCCGAGGCCGGGGGCGCTGGCACAGCGGGACCTGGCCCGCTGGCCCCACTCGCTCCGCCCGGGCGGCTGGTACGACGCCGACCAGCCGATCCACGTCCCCACCTATTGACACTTCCAGTTGCGAGTTACAGGAGTCACCGTGCCCAAAGAGCCGTCACGAACCGTGACACGCACCCGGTGCGTGGTCTGCGGTGGGAAGTTCACGGCGGGCCGCCGCGATGCCCGGTACTGCTCGGGCCGCTGCCGTCAGCGCGCCCAGCGGGCCCGCGCGGATCAGGACGATCTGCTGCGCCAGATCGGGGAGGCGAAGCGCCACTACTGGGGGCTTGTCCGCCGCTACGCCGAGGCACTCGGCACGACCGAGAGCCAGGTCCTCACCGGGGAGGCGCAGTTCGTCGACGAGGCCGGGAACGTCTACATCCGGGACGAGTTCGCCGGCCACACGGCCCCGGCCGCCTCTGGGGGCGCCGCCTGGGGACTGGAGGCCGCCGGGCCGCCATGGTCACCGCCCACCGAGTGGATGCACAGCGAGTTCGGCCCCGGGCGAGTGGAGAAAGACCAGCGCTACCGCGAGGCTCTCCAGGCCATCGGGCGCAAGACCCCTGGCGCAAAGCCCTGCCCCGATCCCAGGCCGCTGCCGGACGGCACCACACCCGCCCCACTGCCGGAGCGCGGGTTCACCACCGTTATCGCGGACCCGCCCTGGCGGTACGGCAACACGGCGTCCCGTGGCGCGGCTGAGAACCACTACCCGACCATGGCGATCGAAGAACTGTGCGGACTCTTCGAAGCTGTGACGGCACGTGACGGCTTGGAAGGGCAGACGCCGTGAGTCCCCGCAGGCATCTCCGCCGACTTCAGCGCCCGGACGTTGACAGGGCGGCGATCTGCGCGCAGGCGAGCGAACAGGCGGAACGGCTTGCCGCAGAGGCCACAGACGAGGAGGTCCGGGAGGCATGGCGTGCTGAGCACCCCGAAGTGGAACCGGATCGCCCGGACCTGATGCTGGCCGTGCGGGCCTGGTACGAGGACTGCCACACGTTCCGCATCAGGCGGGAGATTGGCGAGGCGGCAGCGGCGGACTGCAACCGCGAGTTCGCCGCCATGGCCCGTGCCGAGGTCGTCGCGGCCTGCGGGCTGGACCCGGCGGGCCTGACGGCCGAGGTGGCGGAAAAGCTCCTGGCCGAAGCCTGGCAGTGCTGGCTGGACCTCGACCGCACCGAGTTGCGGTACCAGGCCGACCCGGCCGCCCAGCGGAACGCCCGGGCGGCTGCAACCCGTGCACAGCTAGAGGGCTATCTCGTGGCTGCCGGCCTGATCACCTACCCGCCCTGGGACGGTGACTGACGATGCCACGGCGGACCCAGCGGAGACAGGCCGGCATCGGCGCGGGAGAGCGTATCCGGGCACTGGCGGACGAGCTGCACCAGCGCTGGCGTGACCGTCAGGCGCGTGCCTGGGAGCGCGGCAGCCAGGACGGTGAGGACGGTTATACAGGCGCGACGGCACCGGGGCCGTGTGCGCGGGAAGGGGGAAGTGATGGCACGTATGCCACGCGGTTACCTGCGGAGCCGGGTCACCGCCGCGGTGGTGCGGGACCGGCAGCGCGTCAGCGACCGCGACCGTGAGCGAGCGCGTCAGCAGCGCCAGGGGCAGGGCCGGCAGCTGCCCGTGCAGCGCGGCCGTCCGGCGGTGCCACCACGGGCCAGGCCACCCGTGCCCGTGCCGCCCGCTGAGAGCCAGGAGGGAGACGTCAGTGGCTGACTTCGCACGTGGCCTGCGGCCGGTGCTCGTCAGCGGGGCGCGGGTATCCAGGACCGGGGGCATCTGCGCTTTGTGCCAGCGGCAGATCTGGCCAGGTGACCGTGAGGCCGAGCTGCCCGCTGACGGCGGCTGGTGCCACGTGGCGTGCCTGGCGCGGAGGCCCGGGTGACGAGGCCGGGGCCGGGGCCGTGGGTCCCCATGTCGGTGCCACCGGGCGCGGCTGAGGCGCAGGCGTTCGTGCGGCTTCTGCTCTCCTCGGCCCGCATACCGGCCGGGCCGCCCGAACCGCCCGCGCAGAACTGGCTGGAGGCGTACCGGGTGGCCCGCTGCGCGGGCTGCGGTACGGGCGTGCCGATCGGCAGCAGGTGCCGTGGCTGCGGTGGGCCACGGTGAGGGGTGACTGCCGCGTCGCTGTATGCGCCCTGGAGGCACATTGTGCATACTGAAGACTGGAAGACCCCGCGAAGAGAGGTGACGGGCTTTGCCACCGTCCTTTTCGCAGCCGCCCGACCCACTGGTTTCTTCTGTCCTCGCCCTGCTCAAGGCTGCTAAGGAGCAGGGCTGTGACGTCAACCGGACCAAGCTGGCGAAGCTCCTCTACTTCGCGGACCTGAAGGCGGTAGAGGAAGGCGGGACCGCTTTTTCTGGCGCGACTTGGCGCTGGAGGAACTACGGCCCGTACGACAACGCGCTCATGCGAGCCGAGAGCACTATCGTGAGCGCCGACCTCGCCGAGCGTCACGACGACCGGGACGAAACAGGTGGCTCGTGCACACTGAGGCTCGCGATCGACGGTCTCGCAGACCCACTCCCTCCTGAGCACATGGAGATCATTCGCACGGTAGTCCGCGAGTACGGCCGCAAGGGAGCTACGGCCCTCAAGAATCTTTCTTACAAGACACCGCCCATGGTCGAAGCGCAAGCCGCTGGCGACCGGGAAGTGATTCTTAACCTCAGCCGAGCGAGGCGGGCCAGGCAAGCCAGGGAACTGATCGCGCGGCACAGGCGTCAGCGAGCCAGCCAGCCGCAGCGCCTCCGCGATCCCGCTGCTGCTGCCGACCTTCTCAAAGATCACGAGGCGCTGGCCGAGCTGAGGCGAAGGGCTAACGCAAGGGCGCTCGGCGAAGAATGAACATGCCGCCACGCAAGGGCGGCGTGTTCATGGTCAAGGACCGAGTACTGAACATGCCACCCGAGGACAAGCGCAAACCGCATGAACATCGGTACATCATCATCGTCAGTGGAAATGCGGCCAACGAGGACAAGGACTGGCCTGTCGTCCTCGCTGTCCCCACGTCCACGAGTTCGGAACTTGCGACCGAGTACTGCCTCCCCCTTGACAAGGGGACCGGCAACCTTCCGAAGCGGTGCTGGGCACGTGTGACCCTGATACAGCCGGTCGGCAAGGCTGACCTCGGGCACTACGTGGGCAGGCTCCTCGCCATGCAGGTGGAGTTGCTCGAACAGAATCTGCTGGCCTACATGGGTTCGGTTGACTGAGCCCGCGGCGTACAGGGCCGGGAGGTGTGGCTCTGCGGGACAGCGGTCGCGGCCGGGAGCCAGTGCCGGGGCTGCGGCGGCGGATAGCCGTGACCGTCACAGTTCGGCTCTGGTAAGCGGGCATCTGGGCGGAGATGATCCTTGGAGAGGCAGCAGCCCAGGCAAGCCGGGAGTCACGTATGGAGACCTACCAATGCACCGTGTGGTATGAACCTCAGGGCTGGTTAGCGGGTGGCCCGCAGCAGATCGAATCGTTCAACACCGCGCTGGACCTGGATGACCCGCGCAGTATGCAAGCAGCTCTCACCGGGGCCGCATACAGACACAGGGGGAGGAGGGCTGACCTGTATCTGTATGGGCTTGAGGTGCGCTGGCCGGGGGAAAAGGAAGTGCTCAGGCTCTACCGGTACCAGCAGTTGCTCGGCGAGGACGGCGGCTAGCTTCCCCGCCGTGAGGGTGTGTGGCAGGCAATGCGGGCGTTTGCGACGCGCCGGGCTGTCAGTCCCGGGTGGGACAATCGGCGGTATGGGAGAAGCGTTCGGCCCCGGGTGACCCGCGCAGAGACGAGGCCCTCATACGGCTGCGTGACCTGGAGCGCATCGCCGATATCACCCGGCCTTATGTGCGGCCGGACGGCAACGTGCGCCTCGCCAGCCCCGGACCGAGGTTGACGGCCGGCCGTACCCGTCCCCGCAGATCCTCGCCTACGCCCGGCAGTTGCTGACCGAACTGGAGGCTAACGGGGCCCGGCTGCTTGGTGATGCCTGACTTGGCCACCAATGCCAGGATCGCCACCAGTGGCGCCATTTACGGCATCTGCGGCAAGCTGATCACCCCGGGCAGCAGGGAGGCCCGGCTGCCGGATGGCACATAAGGGCACCTCTGGCCCTGCATCGCCAGAGGCCGGCCGTCGTGAGCACGTACGGGCCGTCACCGTATGTGCCTCAGCCGGTTGCGGCCCTCCCCCCGCAAGCCCAGATGTTCCTGAGATTGCTGGCCAGCGCAGTGGGGTCCGCAGCTGCGGCGGCCGAGCCCCCGGCGGACGGCTGGGCAGGTGCCTACCGCTGTATCAGGTGCCCGTGCGGTGGCTGCGGTCGGCCTGGGCAGCGGTGCATGCGGTGCGGGTCGGCAATCCCGTGATAGACCGCCACGGGATACTTGGAGCACCCGTCGCCATGGAATCGTCCTGGCAGTGGGCACCCGTTCCCCCGGCCGGGCCGAGAGAGAGCGCGCCGGCACTCTGGCCGTCGGATAAGACTGCTAGCTATCGGATCAGATCGTTCCCTATACTTTTAGATCGTGGACCTGACTGACCCGACGCGCTCGGTGACCGCAACCCTAGACGGCCCTGTCCTGGCCGTCTTGGCACGCAGCGGCATACCCATGACCGTTGGCGATGTCGCGGGCCAGATGCCCCGGGGATCGGAGGTCGGCGTCCGGCGGAGCCTCGCGCGCCTGGTTGAGCAGGGAATAGTCCGGGCGACGGAGATGGGCCGCAATCGCGTACATGAGCTTAACCGGGAACATGTCGCCGCGCCGGTCGCCGACCTGCTGGCCGGCCTCCGGCTTGAACTGTGGCAACGCCTGCGCGCCAAGCTCGGCACATGGAACCCCAAGCCCATCTACGGGTGTGTCTTCGGTTCCGCAGCACGTGGTGATGGAGATTCCGGCAGCGACATTGATCTACTGCTCGTGCACGCTCCTTTCCCCGCTGACTCTGACCCCCGCCGTCAGGCTAAGGGCTTGGTAGATCAGCTCGCTGGCGTAGCCGCGGAGTTTGCGGCGGTGCAACTGACCGAAAGGCAGGTCTCGAAATGGCACCGCCAGGTCGATGAGCTGCACGGGCACGTCCGCGCGTGGACAGGCAACCGTCTCCAGGCCACCGAGATGTCCAGCTTCGAATGGGGAGACCATCGCCGCCGCGGCAGCGCCCTGTTTGAGAACATCGCCCGTGACGCAATCAAGGTCGCCGGTGCCGAATCTCCGCTGACGGCCCTTTGGACTGCGGCGGGATAAGAATGGCAAAGCGGTCACGTACGTCCCGGTGCAGCCCAGCCGAAGCTCGGGCACGGCTCCGGACGGCACAGGCATACCTGGACGTCGCAGGATCAGTGCTAGGGGAACGTGGCCGCGATGAGTACCTCAACGTCGCCGCCGGGGTCGCGATCCTCGCTGGCATCGCAGCGTCCGACACCATCTGCGGCATCCGCCTCGGCCGCATGCACCGCGGCGACGATCACCACGGTGCAGAAGAGCTTCTCCGGACAGCCACGCCTGATGGGCCGAAGCTCGCCGCAGACCTCCGCCGCCTGCTCAGCCTGAAAGACGCCGCGCACTACGGCGTGCCCGTCGTCGCCGCGCGCAAGGCGGCCGACGCCAAGCGCTGGGCAGCCCACCTCGTCGAGCGCGCTGCCCAGGAAGCGGAACGGTAGCAGCGTCGGACCGAATAGTTACGCCCGTGTCCCTACTGCTGGCCACCCAGATCACCGCCGTTGCCACCGCCGTGCTTGGTGTCGGCGCGATCATCACCGCCATCTTCGCCTTCCTGGCGTTCCGCAAGCAGTCTGTGGAGGTCACCACACTCCAGGATCAGATCTCCGACCAGCGCAAGGTCAACGAGCAGCAGACCACGGTGCTGAAACTCCAGACCAACGAGCTGGGTGACCCGGTGCGCGGGCTGCGGCGCCGGGGTGGCGGCCGGGAGCCGGTGCCGTGGCTGCGGGGGCTGCGGTGAGGGGTGACCGCTCCAGGGCGGGCCGCCGAAGCGCTCCGGGTTCTCGGGCTGCTTGCCCAGCACGCGCCGGAGCCAGCGCGGGGCCAGTTCCTGGCTGCCCTGCGCGGCCGGGGGCTGGCTGAGCCGTACGACCAGGCCGCGCCGGCTACCGCGGTGGCCGCCTGGCGCCGGCCAGACTGGTATGTGAGCGCGTTCGTGGCCGAGGTGCTGCCCGCCCTCGGGCCAGCCGAGTGGACCGCAGCGACCGCGGCTATCAACACCCTGGGTGCCCCTGCCCGCACCCAGCCGGCCCCGGCAGGGGCAGAAACGGAGGCATCCAGCAATGACTGATGACGGCGACCGCCTGCTTACTCCCGCCCAGGTGGAAGCCCGGATGGCGTCACTGCGGACCCGGGCTGAGCGCATCGCGGCACTCAGGGAGTGGCTCGCTGTGGCGGAGTCCCTGGCGGCCGACCCCGGCCCTGCCGACGTCGATGCCGAGGACTGGGACGCTGGGGAGCGGGACGAGGACATGCGCCGCCGGGCCCAGGCCGCCGCTGAAGAACTGCGGGCCCGCCTGGTGGACCTGCTGCCCTGACCGGGAACGCGCCAGAGCCCAGGCTCTCCCACGCGGGGTGACCTGGGCTCTGTGCTTTCCGCTGGGCTCAGCCCGCCGCGGTGGACCCGGATACGCCGATCCCTGCAGCCTCCTCGGCCGCGTCAAGGAACTTCGATACTCCCCCGTTCGCACCCTGCGGGGATGGAATTTTGGCGACGAAGCGTTTACGCTAACAGAAGCTTTTGTCAGCGCCCTCCAGTAGGTCGCGGGGAATAACGCTTGGTCTGCTGCCAGACCCTTCCGGTACTCCGGTTGAAGCGCCCCGGGCCTGCTGGGGGGCGCTTGGCGTTCAGATGCCCTCGGCAGGCCACCACGGTAGCGACGTGAACGTGACTTCGTTTCCCAGCACCTTGAAGCCCCAGCCCCAGGCAGCACCGCTCCAGTTCCTGCGGATCTGATGACGCACACGCAGGAGATGCGACTCGTTGTAGCCCCCGAACTCGTCACGGCTCAAAGCCACGTTCAGGATGCCCGCATACTGATCGGCTGCCTGCAGCCCGTCCCATGTGGCCTGGTCATCGAAGTGGACATGGCCGCGGAGGCGTGCCCAAGGCACCGCAGCCTGCTGCAGCGCCTTCAACTGGAAGTAGGCCGTGGTCTTGCTGTGATCAAAGCCGCGGACATGCCCGAACCGTACGATGACGCCCCTGCTGCCGCCCGGCCAGTCCCGGGCAGCAAAGAGGACTCGTTCCATCACGAGGCCAGCGGCGTAGTTGTAGAAGATCACATGGTCTGTGTGCAGCCCTGAACCAGCAGGCACAGCCGCCTTCTCTACCACCACATACACAACCCGAAGCCCTGCAACCCCAGACAGCTGGTGCGCCACATGCTGCCGCCGGGAGTGGGTCTTCACGTGATCCTTCCAGTGAAGCGCCTTGCCCGGCGGCACCGTCAGGTCGCGGCGCAACTGGGACATCGCCGCCCGCAGCGGCGGCTCGTCCTCGTCGGCGATCAGAACAGCGGCGAAGGCGAAGAACGGCGACGACCTCGCCGAGTGGCCTCGGTCGCCAGTCTCGTCAACGTAGGCCCGCAGAAGCGGAGGCGTCATCGCCCCATCGTGCCCGTGCCAAACCAGGCGCCGCCGGTGAATGCCATGAAGACGCCCTCAATGGTGCCGCGAAAGGTTCAGCTAGCGCCAGATCGGAATCAGAGATGCCCCCGCGCCGGGCCACGCAAGGCATCATCCGGGACTGCCGCGCTTCCGTAGTTTCCTGCGCCGCCACCAGTGCGCTGCAGCCGCGTCCCGCGCCCGGCGGAGCTGCCCGATCGCGGCCTGCACTTCATCTTCCCGCTTCGCATAGTCGCGGTCGCGTTCATCGATGTGCTCGACCAGGCCGCCTGCCGCCTGCCCGAGCCGGTCGGCTGCGAGCTTGATCGCATCGTCGCCTGTCATGGATAGGCGCACGGTCAGGACAAAAACTTCGGACAGCAGCGGCATGAGGTTGCTGCGGATACGGTCAGCCACCGCCACCGGGTGCATGTGCCGCAGGCCATACGCACCGCCCCCCGCCAGCCATTGCGTCAGCGCAGCAGTGATGTTGGGGGCCAGCACGGCAGACCGCTGAGCCTCAGATTCCATCAGACCGAACCAGAACTGCCGCATCTTTGACTTGGGGGTGTCGAGTGTCCGCCACGACCGTGCCTCCACACCCAGCCGGGTGCACGCGTCCACGAGCCCTGCGAAGTGCTCATCGCGGCGCCCGGCCTGGGCGCGGCGGTCCGCCATCCCCCTGCGCGCCCAGTCCAATGCTGCGCCGACCACGACGCCCCCCAGCGTGAACACGCCCGTTGCGACAGCAGCATCCATGGCCCGGAACGCTACCGCCGCGCTAGGACACCGGTGCCCTCAACCGCACGAAGGCCCGCGCCCGCGCCGGGCTCTTCATGGGCTAGTTCTTCCCGAAGCCAAAGCCCGGGCGCGCCTGCTGGTCGGCGCCACGCCCAGCCAGCATTGCCGCCCGGATCTGGTGCAGGGCACTGAGATGAGATCCGTCAGAACCGGGCGCATTCCAGTCGTACTCGTGGTCGAAGCCGTCCCACTGGAACCACTGGGTCTTGCGCCCGCCGTCCACCGTCGTGTAGCCGATGATCACGTCCCTGACCGAGCGCAGCAGGAACTCGCTGCGGATACGCCACACACGGGTAGCGACCTGGAACGCGCTGTGCCCGAGGCTGGTGGTGCCGCCAGGGTCGTGGTTGGTCACGTAGCAGGCCACCACGTCGCTGACCGGTTCACCGGACTGCACATACACGACGGATCGCACCGGCTGATGGAAGCCGGAATCACTCTCACCCGGCTCCGCGATGGTCACCTTCACGGTCACACGAGACAGCGTAAGCCGGTGAACGGCGGATAGTGCGGCTTTCCCCCGCACCTTGCACCCAGCCCCGGCCGGGTCAACCGACAACGCGGATCTGTGGGCTGCCTTCCTCCTGCTCGACCTTGACGTCACGCTGGATAAACCACGGTTCGTAGCCGTTGCGGCGGCAGGTCAGCAGCAGCCGCACCGGCTGATCTTTTCGCCATTTGCGCCACTCGTCCCGGCCAGCTTGGTTCACCCACCGCCCCGGCCCGGTGGGTGCCATCGGGAGCACATCCCAGTTCTTGCCGCTTACCCGCGAGTACGGCTGAGGGCGGGACTCCCGGTTGCTCACAACCTGCTCGCTCATCCCCTTGCTGAACTCCCATGGCCCCCAGACGAACGCCTGTGCTTCCTCCTGGGTCACCCCATCAGGCAACCCGCGGCCCCAATGATCCTGCCCCGCCTCGTCCAGGATCGTCACCGTCACCGCGTCGAGAGCTTCCAGCCGCCCACCCGTGAGAATGATCCGAAGGTACGCCAGACCTGTGCCCCCCTTCACCGTGCATGTGATCCGGAACTCGGGTGTCAGCTCCTCATACCGGCGATCCCGCTCAATCGCGGCCAGCGCCCCCGCCGCCTCGTTGGCTTTCTCCGCAGAGGCCCGCGACTGATGCGCCGCCCAAGCCGCAATTCCTGCGGCGGCGACCGATCCCACGGCTCCTACCGCCGCCCAGACAACTCCCACATCCACGGACGAAAACCTAGCGCGTGGCGCGCCAGTGCAAGCGACTGACCGCGAGACCATAGAAGGCATGACCGGGCATCCGGGCTATGCGCCCTTCCCCGGCAATCCACTCCAAGCCGGGCTTTACCGGCCGGGAGGTGGCCTGCCCAATGGCCGATGACACCAACGTCACCGATATCAAGGACACCCTGAGGCTTATTCACGACTATGATCATCAACTCGCTTGCGCCACGTAACCACTGGTCAAGCCTTGATCAACTTAGAGAAGATGATCTTGTGAATAACCCTCCCTGAGACGGCGGCGCCTAGCCGCTGGCGGCGGCGCTGCACCCCCGGGAGCGCACGGCGCGATGTGGTACCTATGGCCCGCCTTCGAGCGTTTCGTTCAGCTTCTCCGCGAGCATGACGACGGCCAGCATGTACTTCCCGGGGAACTGATCGCCCGGATGCCCGAACCCGACCACAGCGAGGCTTCAGTCCTGCACAAATGCCTCAGTCCGCTCTTTGATCCCGGCTTGGACCCCCTGGCAGGGCACCTGCAAGATAGGTAATCCAGCAAGCGTGTAGCGGGTTGTCGCTGGTCATCGGAGCGGGCCGGGTCGGCTGCCGGTTCCGGAGTAGATTCGTGTTCCGTTGCGGTCACGGCGTGAGCGCGTCTGGGTAACGGCGCGTGTCGTCCCGGGGATGCGGGGTTCCCCGGGAAAACTGGTTCTTCTGCGACAAATCACCGTGCCCACGGAGGAACCCCGCGTGCCCGAGTCTGCCATGCCCGTGCTGTGCCGTGCCCTGGTCCCGGAAGTGCTGCCGGCCGTGATGCCGGATCTCCCCGCGGTGCCGGAGGTGCTGCCCGCGCCGCTGCCTGACCTCGTCCTGCCGTCCCGGCTGCCCGCGGACCTGCCCGCGGAGGGGCGTGCCGCGCTGGCCGCGGCCCTGGACGGCGTGCTGCCTGGCGGGCAGCGCGCGGACCGCGGGGAACTGGTACGCGGATCAGTACCCTGCCGCTGGAATGATGAGGAGATCGCGCGGCTGCGCGGGTTCCTGCGCACGGTGGACGACCTCCGCGGGCGGCAGGGCCGCGTCTACCCGCTGGAGTACCTGCTGGCGCTGCCGCTGATCGCGGGCATGGCCGGGGACGGGGAGCTGGACGCGGCCGCGGAATGGGCCGCGGCGGCGCCGGCGGAACTGCTGATCCGGCTGGGTGCCCCGCTGGACAGGGAAGGGAAGCCGCGCCGGCCGGACGCCACGACCACCGGCCGCGGCCTGGCCGGCTGTGACCAGGGCCAGTACGATGACGCGCTGTGCGCGTGGTCCGCGGCCCGCGCACGCGCGCTGCGGCCCGGCATGCGCAAGCACCTCCGGATAGATGGCAAGGCGGTGCGCGGCGCCGCCCGCGGCGGGCGGCCGCCGATGCTGCTGTCGGGGATCTGGGATGACGGCACCACCGCCGCCCAGCTCCCGGTCGACGTCAGGAAGACGAACGAGATCCCGGTCTTCCGGGAACTGCTGAAGAAGGTCCCCGGCCTGGCCGGAGCAGTGATCACGGCAGATCAGATGCACACGCAGCGCAAGCACGCCCGGGTGATCGAGGCCGCGGGCGCCTTCTTCATCTTCACCATCGGGGAGAACCAGCCGCTGCTGTTCGAGGCGGCCGGCGCGCTGCCCTGGGAATCAGTGGCCGGGGAGGCCTGGACCGTGGACCGGGGCCACGGCCGGGCCGGCGTCCGCACGATCAAGACGCTGCCGCCCACGCCGCGGATCGCCGCCCTGTTCCCGCACGTGAGGCAGGTGTTCCTGGTCGAGCGCTACAGCTACGGCACGGACGGGGAACTGCTCGGCGCGGTCGCCGTCCTCGGCATCACCAGCCTGCCGCCGGGCCAGGCCGGCCCCGCTGACCTGCTCGCTTACCTGCGCGGCCACTGGGCCATCGAGATGCATCATTACGTC
>DATLSX010000031.1:0-96877 GCA_035533915.1 Streptosporangiaceae bacterium | reverse complement strand
CCAGCCGCAAACCCGGAGCGACGTCGGGGTCATCGTCACGCCCCAGCGCGGTCATCACTGTCCGTGAGCAACTCCGTGCCCCGGCGCCGCTCAGCGCCGTCACGACTCCACTGCCTCAACGCGCCGATCTACATGGCATTGCCGGTAGTCCGGACCATTGCACCCAGAACAATGAGGTGCAAGGAAAGACGACGGCCCAGTGTACTGGGAGCAATGCGAGCCAAGGGAGTAGCGGGAAAGAGTGCTATGTGAACGGGGGCTGGTATACTTCCGTATACGTGAACTGGGAGGATGCGTGGGCTAGGGGTGCCTGGATAAAGTGGAAAGGCGGCCAGCGTTCGAAGGTGGTTAATATACACGAACATCCTCTATGCAGGAATGGCAACGGCGGTGGCCAGCCAGACTGCAAGCCTGGTTCGAACTGACCGTGGAGACCTTGGCAATGTCTGGTACATCGACTCATGATCAGGGCGGTCACATGAAGGCGAGAGACCCGATACGGGGACCGGGTTACCTGGTGCTTGCCTCCCTGCTTGATGGCCCCCTGAGGGGCTACGCCATCATCCAGCGGATCAGTGAGCTCTCAGAAGGCGGGCTCCGGATGGCGACCGGGACGATGTACGCGGCACTAGACCGCCTCACCGCAACGGGGCACGTGGAGCTGGTGCGCAAGGAGATCGTGAACGGCCGGGTGCGGCGCTCGTACGGGCTGACACCGGCCGGGGTTGCAGCGCTGCAAGCCGAGGCGGAACAGAGGGCGGCGGCGACCCGCCCGCTGGCCGGCCGGGACCGCCGAACTGTGGATGGGCATCCCAGCCTCGAAGGCGAACCTCGTGGCGTGACCGCCCTGGAGCGGCGCTGCAGCCTGCTGCTGCGTGCCTACCCCGCCTGGTACCGGCGGGAGCGTGCCGAGGAGATGCTCGGCACCCTGCTGGAGGCCAGCCCGGCCGGCCGGAACCGGCCTTCCGTCCGCGACGCGCGGGCCCTGGTTACCGGGGGCCTGAGGGTCCGCGGCTGGACCTGGTCGCTGTCGATGCTGTGGGTGGCGGCAGGAGCGGTCATCACCGGCTACATCTTTTACGCCACCACCCCGAACTACATCTCGGCTGACATTGCTGGCACCGGGTTGATCGGGTTTAACGCTGGTCCTGCGGCCGTGCAGATCGTCGCGGTCCTGGCGCTTGCTGTTTGGGTGGCTCTCTCTCTCCATTCCGATCGCCGGGTTCATCAGGCTTCGCGGCTGGCGGCCGGCCAACTGGCTCCGTGCGGCCGCGTGGGCAGGTGCATGGATTGCGGGCGCCGTTCTGCTTGAGCTGGCCCGCGCTCTGGGATATCCGCCAGGGGTCAGCTGGGGAGAGCTGGCGGTCTGCGCCGCATGGCTGGCACTCGGGGCCGTGCTGACCTGGATCCTGGCCGTGCCAGGCCACCATTCGAATGTACCCGATGCACGCAGCCGTGCTAGCGACGAGAGCAATGCTTGAAACCTAATAGCAGTGCACGGCACCGGAGACTGCTTCTTGAAACCCGGGGCTGGACCCCTATCCACAGACTGTGGCTCCGGTGCCGTGCAGCTGGTCCGGCGTGGCGTCCTGGCGCCGGGCGCGATGCCGGTGAAGATCGTGTTTCGAGCCGTCTGCACGGTGGCGTCCTCTTGCAACCCGAGCCCCGAGCTCTGTCCAGAGACTGACGTCCGTGCGGTGAGCTGGGGTCACGAACTGCTCATCGGATGCCGGGCCATCGAGCCCTTCTATTAGGGCGCTGCGTGTCCCTGCAGGGCTCATCTTCTGGGCCAGGATCACGGCAATGGAGGTCTGAGTTGGCGATCACGTGCGGTATCGACTGGGCGGAGAACTACCACGACGTTGCGCTGGTCGATGAGGCCGGGAAACTGGTCGCAAAGCGGCACATCAGCGATGACAGGCAGGGGTACCGGCATCTGCTGGAGCTGCTCGCTGATGCTGGCGACAGTGCCGGCGAGCCGATCCCGGTCGCAGTGGAGACCGCACGGGGCCTGCTGATCTCGTGCCTGCGGACAACGGGCCGGAAGGTGTACTCGATCAACCCGATGGCGGTGGCCCGGTACCGGGAACGTCACACTGTCGCGCGGGCGAAATCAGACCACGCGGACGCGATGGTACTGGCGAATATCCTGCGCACCGCCGCCGCCGCGCACCGGCCGTTGCCGGCGGACTCCGAGCTGGCCCAGGTGATCGCGGTGCTGGCCCGTGCGCAGCAGGACGCAGCGTGGAACCGCGGGCAGCTGTCCAACCAGCTGCGCTCGCACCTTAAGCAGTACTTCCCGGCCGCGCTGGCCGCGTTCCAGGTTAAGGGCGTCGGCCTGGATTCCCGGGAGGCGCGGGCGGTGCTCGCCGTGGCGCCGGACCCGGCCGCAGCGGCGAGGCTGTCGGCGGCCCGGCTGGGGTCGGTGCTGCGCAAAGCCGGCCGGCAGCGCAACATCGAGGCATGGGTCATGCGCCTGCGCACCATTTTCGCCGGTGAATACCTGCATCAGCCGCCGGCGGTCGAGCAGGCGATGGGCCGTCAGGCCCTCGCATTGGTGCTGCAACTCGACGCGGCGTGCCGCGCCGCTGATGACCTCGCTGAGGCCGCCGCAGCGGCGTTCGCCGAACACCCGGACGCGGCGATCCTGTCCAGCTTCCCCGGGATCGGGCCGATCACCGGTGCCCGGGTGCTGGCCGAGATCGGCGATGACCGCACCCGGTTCCGCGATGCCCGGGGGCTGAAGTCCTACGCCGGCTCAGCGCCGGTCACCATCGCAAGCGGCAAGAGCCGCATCGTGCGCAACCGCAAGGTGAAGAACCAGCGGCTCGCCGCAGCCGGATACGTGTGGATCTTCGGCGCGCTGCCCTCACCCCAGGTCAAGGACCTCTACGATCGCCGCCGCGCCGCCGGCGACCGCCACGCCGCCGCGATGCGCAACGTGTTCAACCGGCTGCTGGGCTGCCTGCACCACTGCCTGCAGACCGGGCAGGCCTTCGACCCGGCCAAGGCATTCCCGCTCCCCGAATCCCACTCCGAACCTGCCGCTGCTTGACAGTTAGCAAGATCGGATGTCTGTGGTCGGCCGGGGAGGCGGGGGATCAGCCGGGAGTTAGGTAGGGCCGCCGTGGCCGCCAGACGACGTCCGGTCCTTCCGGTCGGATCACGCCGAACACCTGCTGCACCGCGTCGGTGCCCGGCCCGGCCGCGCCGGCCTCTGTCCCCGTGCTACGTCCCAAGCCCGACTCCCCACCCTTCGCCGTATCGATCGTGACCGCCTCCGGCCACGGTTCCTCCCCAGCCGCCATCGCGGCGGCGATCGCGCTGTCCGCGTCCGACGCGCTCCCCGTCCGCCGGCTCATCCGAGCCGCAGCCACCCCGGCAGGCACCGCGCACCGTACCTGCACCAGCTCAGCAGCACCCCTCCCGGCCACCTCAGCAGCAGCGGCGCGCTGCACCGCTGACGTCCAGGTCGCGTCCAGGATCACCGACTCGCCAGCCGCCAGCAGCGCCTCCGCACGGCGCAACAGTTCGGCGTACGTACGCTCAGTCCACTCAGCGGAATAGATGCCCTCCCCGTACGGTGCCGGAGCCGGAGCGAGCGGGTCCAGGCCGGCGAGTTCCTTACGTATCCGGTCACTGCTGAGCACCACATAGCCGAGCCGGTCGGCGACCGCGCCTGCCAGCGACGACTTGCCGGTGCCCGGCAATCCGCCGACCAGGACCAGCCGGACCGCCCCGGCACGCAGGTGCGCCAGGGTCATGGCGGTGAGCTGGCGGACCTCGGGCCCGGCCTGCGGGTCGCCGCCCTGGCTGGCGCGCAGGCAGCCGACCTTCGCCCGGACGAACGCACGGTAGGCCACGTAGTGGTGGACTAGCGACGCGGGCGCGGGGTCGGCGGAGTACTCGGCGTACCAGGCGATGAACCGCTCGGCCAGGCCAGGCGCACCGATCCGCTCCAGGTCCATTGCCAGGAACGCGGCGTCATCCAGCCCGTCAACCCACCGCAGCCGGTCGTCGAATTCCAGGCAGTCCAGGACCCGGGGTCCGTCATCGAGGCAGAAGATGTCACCGGTGAGCAGGTCGCCGTGGCCGTCGACGATCCGGCCAGCGCGGATTCGCGCGTCGAACAGCGGCGCGCGGCCGGCCAGGTACCGCCCGGCGAGCCGTGCCACCTCGTCGATGTCGGCGTCGGTGATCAGCTCGCCGCGCAGCGGCCTGATCTGCTCCACGTTCTCCTGCCAGCGGCGGCCGAGCTCCTGGCTGCTGCCCTGCTCGCTGATTTCCGCGCTCCGCGGTGCGGCCGCGTGCGCGGCGGCGAGCATCCGGGCGACCTGGCGCAGCGGCTTCTCTACCGGCTGGCCCGCCCGGACCAGGGTTCCCAGGCGCCGGCCGGCCGGCATCCGGCGCATCACGACCAGGTGGTCGCAGACTTCGCCGGCCGGATCACGCACCTCCGCGACCCCGAGATAGACGTCGGGCGCGAACCTGCGGTTGAGCTCGGTCTCCCGTTCGCAGGCCGCCGCACGGGCTTGCCGCGTGCTGAAGTCCAGGAAACCGGTCTTGACTGGCTTCTTGAGCTTGTAGGCGCGGTCGCCGACGAAGAACACCAGCGCCGTATGCGTCTGCGCCAGGTCCGCGTAAGGGTCACCGCCCGGCGGCTGCCCGGGGGTATCTGGCTCAGCCACGTCGCCTCCCGTGGGTACGACTCTGCTCAGCGAGCCGTACCCACGGCAAGGCCGGTCGTCCCTAACTGGCCGGGGCTTTCTGCTCTTTCTGCCAGTTCCGCCAGCAGGCGGGGCCGCGAGTAACGCCTTCCCGGCTCTCAGCGCTCTTAGTAGTGTCTGTCAGCTGCCTCAGGATCTGGGGCATCACCAAAAGGAGACTCATGCGCGCATCTCGAATGCCGCTGCTGGCCCGGGTTGGCTCGGCGGTCGCAGTGACCGCTCTTGCCACGGCCGGAGTGATAACGGCGACCGCCGCCAGTGCGACCACGCACAAGCTGCCGACGCAGCTGTCGGTCAACCACAAGCTGATCGCTAAGGCACACCACCTTATGGACAGCGTCACCGGCGTGCTGAGCTCGGGCAAGACCAAGCTCGCCGGAGAGACCGTGTCCCTGCAAAGCAGGATTCCTGGCAAGAGGTTCGCCGTTATCGGCAGCGCGACGACGGGCACCGGCGGCTCGGTCACCTTCGCGGTAGCCCCGACTCGGAAGACACAGTACGAACTGACCTTCAGCGGCGACGCGACTCATCTCGGCAGCCGCAGCAGCGTCATCACTCTCACGGTGCCGAGGCGGCTGCAGACGCAGCTGTCGATCCGCAACAAGCTGATCGCCCTGGCGCACCACCACGCGGAGATGATCACCGGCGTGCTGAAGTCAAACCGCACCAAGCTCGGTGGCAAGACCGTGATCCTGCTGAGCAGGATTCCTGGCAAGAGGTTCGCCGTCGCGAGCACCGGGACGACCGGTACTAACGGATCGGTCTCCTTCGTGGTGACCCCGACCAAGCGGACGCAGTACGAGCTGATTTTCAAGGGCGACGTGATGTTCAGGCCAAGTCGCAGCAATGTCATCACCCTCCTGAAGGTCTAGCACTCTAGCCGGGTCGCACGCCGACGGTCCACATGGTGCTGTCCCCCATCGAGGGCGGGACCGGGTGGACCGTCGGCGTGCGTTCCTTGCTGCGCGATGATGACATTGATGCCTGGACTACGGGCCGGTCCGGCCCGAGCTTGGTGTCTGTTGGGTGCCTACAGGACCGTGCGGCATTACTAAGCCAGCCGTGCGCTACGGGGTTGGCTTCAAGATCGTGTCGCAGAAGGTCGAGTCCGGGCCGAACGGGCCGCCGCACTGCATCGTCGTCGTGTACTGGAATCCCTGGCCGTAGTCGAACTTCGTGCCCGGATAGTCGGCGCCGAAGGTGAAGGCGGCCGCCGTCGAATTGAAGGCGTACCACGGATAGGTGCAGAACGGCCCGCCATAGCTCGGGCAGCCGGATGACGATGTAACTTCGGCGCTGGCGCCCAGGTCGCTCACCACCGCCCACTGCGTCGGGCTTGAGTTGTCGGCGAAGGTGACCGACACGATCTTCAGCGGGGTGAACCCGAGCCAGTGCGGGGTGTCGTAGGAGTCGCAGATGGTCTGGCCCGGCAGGCAGAACTGCGCGCCCGGCGTGGCGAAGTCGGACGTGTGCCCGATCTCCCAGACGAACGAGTTCGGCGTGTCGTCCACCAGCCCCCAGCCGAGCGCGTTGCCGATCTGCTGCGCACTGAACGCCGGGAGCATCGGGCCGTACTTGCTGTTCAGCACGATGGTGCCGGAATGGCCGGTGGTCAGGTCCGTGACGTGGATGTTCCAGCCCTGGGTCGGTGAGGTCACGAAGAAATGGACCTGGATCGTGTCGCCGGCGTTCATGACGAGCGGAGCGTTGCTCGATCCGTCGAAAAGCTCGGCGTTGAACGCGGCGTTCTCCGCGCCGCTGGTCGTGCTCACCTGCCAGGTCGGTGAGCAGACCGAGTACTTGTCCTTGGCGAAGGTGAGGCTGAAGCCGCCATCGGACGCGCACGTGTTCACGATGGCGTCCGGGTAGAACTGCAGCTCAAGGAAGGCCTGGTTGAACAGGGAATGCGGGTTGGGGTCGGTGACCGTGCCGCCCCACCAGAAAGTCGGCCCGACCGCCGAGACGGGGACGGTGCCGTCCTTGGGCAAGATCGCGGTCCAGGTCAGGTCCTGGGCTGATCCGGGCAGCGAGGAGACGGGGTCGATCTCCGGCTCGTCGTGACCGGAGCAGGCGCCGGTGTACCAGACGGCCGACGCGTTCGGGTGCCGGCCGATGCACACGCTGCCGCTCTGGTTCTGTGAAGTGGATGCCGTGGTCACGGCCAGTTGATGAGCCGCTGCCTGGCCCGCGCCAGCGGGCTGGGCGGCCGCGACAGCCGCGGCCGCCGAACCGATCACGAGGGCCGCGGCCGCGGCTAGTCGGCGGAATACGCCGAATGACATAACGCACCTCCGAGAGAAGTGGTCCTGCCTTTGACTATTCCTTATGGTGGCGATCAGAGGAAGACAGGAAATGCTGGCCGTCTGGCCAGGTGACACGTTCGGCGGCTCGGCGCTGAGCCCGGCCAGCCTGGTACTGAGCCGGGGCAGCGCCACCGCGGTGCCAGGCAGGAAGGCGGAGCTCTTCACCGCCAGGGTTTCCGCTCAACTGCTCTGAGCGAAATGGTCCTTACCTGCGACGATGCCGGAATCTAAGAAATTTTCCGCGGCGGCGTAACGCTGCGCGTGCCTTCGTCGCTGTAGTTGTTGTTTGTCGGCCGCCTCAGTACCTGGGGCACAACCAAAGGAGACTCATGCGCGCATCTCGAGTGTCGCTGCTGGTTCGGCTCGGCTCCGCAGCCACGGTAGCCGCACTGGCCACGACCGGCGTGATGGCTGCCTCGACTGCTGCAGGCGCCGCAACCCGTCCGGCGAAGACGACTCACATTTTTATCGCCAACAAGGTCGTCGCCCACGCGGGACACCGTGTTGACAAGATCACCGGCTTCCTGCGCCTGCTGGCCAAGCCTAGGACGCCGCTGGCGGGCGAGCCGGTTTGGCTGGAAAGCCGGACCGGTTCGAAGTGGGTCGTCGTTGGCACGCTGCCGGGGACCACCGACTCGACCGGCCACGTGACCTTCTTGATCGGCATGCCGACCAAGACGACTCACTACAGGATGGTCTTCAAGGGCGATTCGAAGCTGCACTACCGTCCGAGCCTCAGCAACGTCATTACCGTCTTCGGCCCCCCGCGGCACAAGAGGAAGTAACGGCGGCGAGGTAGCACAGAGCTGGATCGCGCGCCGGCGGGAAGATCGGGTCCTGCCTGCCCCCCCATCGAGGGCGGGACCAAGCATTCCCGTCGGCGTGCGACCCTTACTGCGCGATGGTGACAGAGATCGGTGATCTGGAAGACAAGCTAGCCCGCGCCCGCACGGGCGAAGAGGCAGCTTTTTTTGAGTTGTGGCAGCAGCTGCAGCCGCGGTTGCTGCGCTACCTGCGAGTCCTGAATTGCGACGACGCTGACGACATCGCCAGCGAGACCTGGCTTCAGGTAGTACGAGACCTGCACAAGTTCAGCGGTGGCGAGGAAGACTTCCGGCGCTGGCTGTTCACGGTCGGTCGGCATCGCGCCATTGACGCCGCCCGTGCCCGGCAGCGCCGCCGCAGCATTCCGATGGCGGTGAGTTATGACAGCGTGGCCGACGACGACATGGTCGAGGACCAGGTGCTGCACGCGCTGTCGGTCAAGAAGGCGGTTCAGTTGCTGTCCCGGCTCCCGGTAGACCAGGCGGAGGTCGTGGCGTTGCGAGTGATCGCGGGCCTGGGCACGCCAGCCGTCGCCGACATGCTGGGCAAGTCACCCGGCGCCGTCCGCGTAGCCCTGCATCGTGGCCTGCGCACGCTGGCCGGCGACCCTGCGGTTCATGCACTGGCTGCCGGTCCCGGCCGAGCCACCGACAGGTCGGTACTGCCGCCTGCTGCCTCCCCGAGGGGGTGGACCTGTGAACAGGGACCTGCTCGATGACCTCGATGAGTTTGCGCCGGGGGACATGGCGCTGCGCGTGCTGATGAGCACGCTGGAAAGCGCGCCGACTCCCGACGAACTGGTCGGCCAGCAAGCTGCCCTGGCGATGTTCCGTGAAGTACATACGCCGGTGAGACCCGTGACCCGCCGCACTCAGGCTCCGGCACGGAGTAGGGCCAGGGCGCGGCATCGGGTGCCGCTGCACCTCGGTGGCCGGCTGGCGATCGTCAGCACCGCGGTCGCGGTATTCGGCGGATTCGCCGCGGCTGGTTACGCGGCAGCACTTCCCGCGCCGCTCCAGCACGTCGCTTACCGCATCCTCGGATTCGTCGGCGTGCCGGACGCCAGCCACAACGCGCCAGGTACTGGCCGGTCAGGCCATCCGTCGGCGAGCGGTCCCGGGGCGACGTCGACTGGCCGGGGGCCGGGATCGTCGGCGCCCGGCTCACCTTCAGCCTCGCCTACCGCGTCGCCGAGTCCGTCCGGCCAGGGTTCGGCGGCAGGCCGGCTGACGGCGACCCTGGCAAGCGCGCAGATCGCCGCGGGCGGCAGCGTGGCCGTCACCGCGATCCTGACCAGGCATGGCAGCGCTTGGTCGCAGGCGCAGCTCAGCCTCCAGGAGCTCAGCGCCGGCCAGTCCGGCTGGCAGGTCGCGGCCAGCGCGGCGACTGGCTCTGGCGGGCAGGCGACCCTGACGGTGTCGGGGCTGACGACCAACGCGAGGTTCCGGGTCAGCGGACCCGACGGCACGGTCAGCCAGGAGCTGAGCGTCGTCGTCATTCCGCCGGTGTCGCTGGCGTCGGCCGCCGGCTCGCACCACGGGTCTTATGTGCTGACCGCCCGGTCCGCGCTGGCTCGCCGCAATGACGTCGTCGAGCTTCAGGTCTTGTCGGCGGGGCAGTGGCGCCTGGTGCGATCGCGTCGGCTGGACAAGGCGGGACTCGCGGCTTTCACCGTCTCCTTCCCGAAGGTCAGCACTACCTACCGGGTAGTGCTGCTGGCGTCGACGGTGCACGGCCTGTCGGTGAGCAACCTGGTGACCGTCGTGCCGCACGGGCACGGCAACGGGTAACGCACGATCACCTGGCGCGACCCCGGCTTGGCGTTAACTCGCTGAGCCGCACGACGCGCATCGCCAGGTAGCCGAGCGTCGACAGCGCGCCGACGACGAGCAGGTCGGTGCCGGTCAGCGGGACGGTGTGCAACAGCTCGCGCAGGAAGGGCAGGTAGAGCCCGGCGAGCTGGAGCCCGAGCGCGGCAGCGACCGCGAGCGGCAGGAACGGGTTGGCCAGGCTGCCGGGCCGGGCTCTGGAACCGAGTGCGACGGCGAGCTGGGTAGCGCCGAGGGCGAAGAACGCCATGCTCTGCCAGGGTCGGCCCGTCGAGTGCCCCCAGACGGCCACGCCCAGGGTCACCGCGGCCACGACGAGGCCGACGGCGAGAATCCGCTGCCACAGGCCGGCCCCGAGGATGCTCTGCGTCGGCGGCCGGGGCGGCCGTCGCATGAGGTCGTCGGTGGCCGGCTCGCCGCCGAGTGCGACCCCGGGCAGGCCGTGGGTGAGCAAGTTGACCCACAGGATCTGGGCCGGAAGCAGCGGGAGTGCCAGGCCGAACACCGGGCCGGCCAGCATGACGGCGATCTCGGCACCGCCGCCGGACAGCCCGTACAGCAAGAACCTGCGGATATTCGCGTAGACACGGCGGCCTTCCTGCGCCGCGGCCTCGACGGTCGCGAGGTTGTCGTCGGCCAGCACCAGGTCCGCTGCCTGGCGGGCGACCTCGGTGCCCCGCTTGCCCATGGCGACGCCGATGTCCGCACGGCGCAGCGCGGGCCCGTCGTTCACGCCGTCGCCGGTCATCGCGACCACGTCACCGGCCGCCTGGCGGGCCGCGATGATGTCGAGTTTCTGGCTAGGCGTGGCCCGCGCGTACGCGCGGGCATGCGGGTTGCTGGTGCCGCCGGGCTCCCGGCAGTCGACCACCTCGTCGTCGGGGCCGATGATGCCGACCTCCGTGGCGATCGCCCGCGCAGTGGCCGGGTGGTCACCGGTGATCAGTACCGGCGTGATACCTGCCTCGTGACAGGAGGCGATAGTAGTCGCGGCGGTATGCCGCGGCGGGTCGACGATCGCCACGAGGCCGAGCAGCCGCAAGCCATGCTCCAGGTCGCCGCCGTCCATCCCGTCATGCGCGCCGATCCCGCCACGTGCGCCGATCCCGTCATGCGCGCCGATCCCGTCAGGCGCGCCGACCCCGGCTGGCCTGACTGCGTCGGCCGGCCGGTCGGCGGCTGCTACGGCGAGTACCCGGAACCCGTCCCTGGCTAGCTCCTCAGCCCGGACAGCAGCCTGGTCCACGAGAGCCGGATCACCGGTGACCACAGCCGGGTTGAGCATCGCCTCGGGCGCGCCCTTGCAGATCACCCGCATGCCGCCGCCGGGCAGGCGGTGCACGGTGGTCATCCGCTTGCGGTTGCTGTCGAACGGACGCTCGTCCACTCGCGGCAGCGCCGCGGCGAGCCGCTCCGGATCCAGGCCAAGCTTGAGCGCGGCGGACAGCAGCGCCGCCTCGGTAGGGTCGCCGAGCGCGGTCCAGTCCGGCTGGCCGTCGGCAGCCGCATTCAGGGCAGCGTCGTTGCAGAGCGCGGCGGCGGTCAGCAACTCGGTGACATCGCCCGCGCTTGCCTCGCGCAGCACCCTGCCGCCGCGGCTGACCTCACCCTGCGGCCCGTATCCGGTACCGGTGATCGCGGCCTCGCCCTGCGGTGTCCACAGCCGCCTGGCGACCATGTTGCCTTCGGTCAGGGTCCCGGTCTTGTCGGTGCCGATCACCGTGACCGATCCGAGCGTCTCGACGGCGGACAGCCGCCGGACGAGCGCATGGCGCGCCGTCATCCGCCTTGCTCCGAGCGCCAGGGCAAGGGTGACCACGGCAGGCAGCGACTCGGGAACCGCGGCGACGACGAGGCTGATCGCCGTGATGACCATCAGCTCCACCGGCTGGCCGCGCACGAGCCCGAGCGCGAGGACGATCGCGCACAGGACAACGGCGGTGATCGCCAGGATCCGGCTCATTCCGGCCATCCGCCGCTGCAAGGGGGTCTGCGTGGCGCGGTCCGTCATCAGCGCGGCTACCCGTCCCATCGCGCTTGCTGCTCCGGTGGCCGTCACGACCGCATCGCCTCGTCCGTGCACGACGACCGTCCCCGCCGATACCTTGCCCGCCGACGCTGTGTCTGGGCCAGAGCCGGTGGTCTTGTCGACAGGAACGGACTCGCCGGTCAGCGCGGATTCGTCTATCCGCAGCGCCGCCGAATGGACGAGCCGCCCGTCGGCCGGCACGATGTCGCCCTCGGCCAGCACGGCAACGTCGCCGACCACCACCTCGGCGGCCGGAACCTCCCGATGCATCCCGTCACGCAGTACCCGGGCTTCGGGCGCGGTGAGCGCGGACAACGCGGTAATCGCCTGGCTGGCCTTGACTTCCTGCACGACGCCGACCGTGGTGTTGACGACGATCACGAGCAAGATCACGCTCGCGTCGGTCCAGTCTCCGGTCGCGGTTGTCAGCACCGCCGCTACCAGGAGCACCAGGATCAGCGGGTCACCGAGCTGGGCGACGATCCGGCGCCAGAGCCGGACCGGGCGGGCAACGGGCAGTACGTTCGGCCCGTCGCTGGCGAGCCGGGCTGCCGCCTCCGCCGAGGTGAGGCCGCCTAGCTGGGACGTGGAACTTTGCGCAGCGGTCACGGCAGGCTCACTCCGCGACCCGCAACGTGGACGGGATGTCCATCCGGCACACGTAGTCCAGGTCGATCCGGGTGCCTTCCGCGCCTGCCCTGGCGTCGACAGCCCGCGGGGGCTGCCGCCCGGTCGTTGCGCGCATGCCTTCTACGCTGGCCCAGGCGTTCGGCGCCCTGACAGGGCCGAAGGTCCTTGCGGGCGGGTACCCACGACAGGCATGCCGCGCTCAGCGGGAGTAAACGCTCAGCGGGAGCCGGCGCTCAGCGGGAGCCGACGCTCGGCCTGAGTCGGCGCTCAGTGCAGGGATGCCGGGATCAGGTACAGCCCGAAGCCGATGACCAGCAGGCACAGTCCCCAGGTGGAGTACTTGCGCAGGCCGCGCATCCGCCACTGTTGTGGCAGGACGATGGCTTCGAGTGCGAGCAGGAAGCCGAGCACGATCGGCAGCAGCAGCGCGTTCATCACCTCCACGTCCACACTGAGCTTGACCAGGTCCACGCTGGCCAGGACAAGGATCGCGCCCGCGAAGTGAGCCGCCGCGTAAGTCAGGTAGAACTTGGCGGTCCGCCGGCTGGGGCGTTCGTCGAGGGTATGCTTCCAGCCGAAGACCTCGGCCAGCCCCCAGGCGGCGGCCAGCGAGGAGACGATCGCGGCGACAAGCGCCGCGCCGAGCATGCCGAGCCCGAAAAGCAGCCGGCCAGCCAGGTGCCCGAGGTAGGGGGTCAGCGCTCCGGAGATCTGCCCGATCGTGCGCAGGGCGGTCCCCGAACCGTGCCGGCC
Source organism: Streptosporangiaceae bacterium (assembly GCA_035533915.1). Taxonomy (GTDB): domain Bacteria; phylum Actinomycetota; class Actinomycetes; order Streptosporangiales; family Streptosporangiaceae; genus Chersky-822. Next base: position 83,781 of record DATLSX010000031.1, on the reverse strand, counting down.
GAGGCTGGCGGCGACGGCGATGACCACGGCGATCATGATGAGCTGGGTCAGGACCGCCCCGAAGGCGGTGTCCTGCCGGGCCCGGCGGATGACTCCGGCGGATAGCTTCTTGTCGATCACCGCGCCCTGCTGGTAGAAGACCATCCACGGCATGATCACGGCGCCGATGTTGGCCGCGAGCAGCATCAGGTACGAGGCCTGCCGCAACGGCATGTCGGTCAGGCCGTGCGCCAGCGGCGCCAGGCGCGGGTGGCTCATCAGCATCGCCGCGAAGAACGCCAGTTCGGCCAGGCCGACTGCGATGCCAATCCGCTCGACCCGGTTGTAGCTGCCGGTGACCGCGATGCCGAGCAAGAACGCGGTGGCGACCGGGATCGTGATCCAGGGGGAGATACCGAAGAGCTGGCCGACTCCGGCGACCGCCGCGAACTCGGTCAGCAAGGCGCCGATGGCCGACACGAACAGGCTGCCCGCCGAGACCAGTGCCCAGAAATTGCCGAAACGCGCCTTGATCAGGGCGCCATGACCTTGTCCTGTGACGATGCCGAGCCGCACGGTGATTTCCTGCACGACGTACAGGATCGGCATCAGGATGAGTTGCGGCAGGACCATCTTGTAGCCCCACTGGGCGCCGGACTGGGCCGCCGTAATCAGGGACCCTGAGTCCGTGTCGGCCAGCATGACGACGAGCCCGGGACCCCATGCCGCCAGGAACAGCCCGAGTCGCCAGCGCCCGGTCACAGGCAGCGGTGACCTGCGCTCCGGGGATGTGCGTCGCAGTGCTGTGGGCCGCGGGGACGCCGTGCGCTGCGGGGATGTGCGCTGCGGGGACGCGATGGGCGCTTGTCCTGCGGAGTGGTCAGAATCGATCATGTTAGGCTCACCTAAGTTAGGCTAACCTAACATACGTCATGTCCGCTATGTGGTGCCTGTCACCCGTTCGGCAGCGGTAATCGACGACGCCAAGCGGCGGGTGCCTCCGGCACTGGACGGGTGCCGGAGGCATCCACCGCACTCCTGCACTGCGCTGAATGCCGGAGGCGCCCGCCACACTGCCGTGCGAGCATCAGGATGTACGGACGTGCTCGGTCACGTCAGCGTCTCCTGACGGGTCTTGCGCTGCCCGTTCCCCAGGCCGTCCGCGGGCACGGACTCGGTGGTGTCGGCGTCGGGTCCGGGTCCTGACGACTGCCCATTCGGCTTCATCCGGCTGCGGACGAAGGCCGTTGCCGCACTCGCGGCAGCCGTCGCTGTCGCGACGCCGACGGGCTTGCGCCAGTGCCGTACCCGGTGCTCGCTCGGGTCGATCCGCTGTGCTGCCGACGACAGCATGGCCGAAACCTTCGGTGCGATGGTCTCCTGCAGGACCTGCCCGGAGCGTTCGACCCGAGGTGCGGCCCAGGCGCGGGTCTTGCGGACCTGGCGTCCGGCGGCCGCTCCGGTGGTCTTGGCGAGAGGGCGGACGCGAGCGGCCGCAGGCTTAAGCGCGGCGGCCACCTGACGCGCGCCGTCGGCCGCGGTGTTCTCGTTCTTGCTTCTCTTCCTGAGGGACATGCGAACCTCCGCGAGTCTGCTTCGGTTGACCCTTACTCCGGCTATGCCCTTCCCCCGATACCTGGGACCAATCAGGCTTGCAGCAGAAACCAATCAGAGTTGCAACAGAAATAGGCGGGCTAGAACGGCGCACTGGCCACATGTTCGTGGACGTGCGTCAGTCATTTCGACTGAAATATGACCTCGACTCCAAGCGCAGCGCCGCTTCGCTTGCCCGGCCAGCTTGGCCAGCCCAGTTCCCTCGCCCGGCCAGCTTGGCCAGCCCAGTTCGCTCGCCCGGCCAGCCCACCTCGCTTGCCCGGCGGGGCGGGTGCTCGGCGGGCCGCCGGAACCGGGTGCCGGTTCGTGTGCGGGCTGACGGGCTACCGAAATCTTGATTGAGGGTAGGGTTTCCACCTTCTTAGCGGCACAATCTGTGCCATGAGAAGCATCACCTGCGGTGCTGTGAGAAGCACCACCTGGCTGGGAGCGCGTCCGGTCGCGGTCGCGTTGTGCGCGGCGTCGTGTCTGCTGCTGGCGGCGTGTTCGGGCGGGAAGGCAGCCGCGTCGGCGCATCCGAGCCCGCGCCGGACCGCGGCGCTGACCGAGCCGAGCACCGGTCCGGCCGCCGTAGCAGCGGTCAAGGCCGACTGGCAGTCGTTCTTCAACGGCGCGCTGTCCATCCCGCACCGGCTGAAGCTGCTGCAAGACGGCCAGGACTTCGTCCAGTTCATTCGGTCACAGGCGAATACGTCGATTGGGGCGCTCGTTCTCGAGGCAGGGGCGAAGGTCAGCTCGGTCACCCTCGGGCCGCCCGGGCGGGCGAGTGTCGTCTACACGATCCTGCTGGCCGGCAAGCCGCTGGAGAGCAACCTGCACGGAACGGCCGTCTACAGCGACGGATCCTGGCATGTCGCCGCGTCGACCTTCTGCGGGCTGCTGCACCTGGCCTACGGGGCTAAGAACCGCCTGCTTCCCGCCGTGTGCGGGGGCTAGCCCGATGACCGGCGCCGTTGCCGTGCCCGCTGAGATCGCCGGCGCCCGGTGGCGCCGCCGCCCGGCCGCCCTCGCCGCGCTGTGCACGCTGCTGTTCCTGACGTTCCTCGATAACACGGTGGTGAGCGTCACCCTGGCCAGCATCCAGAGCGACCTGCACGCCGGGGTTTCGTCGCTGCAGTGGGTGGTCGGCGCCTACGCGCTGCCGTTCGCCGCCCTGATGCTGGCCTTCGGCATGCTCGGCGACGAGTTCGGCCGGAAGAAGGTCATGCTGGCCGGGGCAGTGGTGTACTGCGGCGGGGCAGCGGTGTCCGCGCTGGCGACCGGGATCACGGCGTTGATCGTGGGCCGCACGGTGATGGGCCTGGGCGCGGCGGCGAGTGAGCCGGGAACGCTGTCCATGATCCGGCAGCTATACCGCGACGAGCGCAGCCGCAACCGGGCACTGGGCGTGTGGGCCGCGGTCTCCGGATTCTCGCTCGCCCTTGGCCCGGTACTAGGCGGCACGCTGGTGGGCCTGTGGAGCTGGCGCGGAATCTTCTGGTTCGACGTCACCTTCGGGCTCGCCGCGACAGTGGTCACGGCGGCCGTGCTGCCGGAGAGTTCCGACCCGAGCGCGGGCCGGGTGGACACGGTCGGCACGCTGATCGGCGCCGCGGCTCTGGCCGCGCTGGTCTTCGCGATCATCAACGGCGAGACCGCCGGATTCACCGCCCCGGTAGTGCTGGCGCTGTTCTGCGTGGGCACAGTCGCGGCCGTGGCCTTCGTGTTCTGGGAGCGCCGGTGCAGCCATCCGCTGCTCGACTTGCGGTTCCTGCGCGTCCCGAGGTTCGTGACACCGAACGTGATCGCGTTCTGCGCCTACTTCGCGACCTTCGCCATCTTCTTCTTCACCGCTCTGTACCTGGCCGAGGTCGCCGGGTACTCCGGGTACCGGATTGCCGCGGTCTTCCTGCCCATGACGGTAGTCATGATCGCCGCATCCTTGCTGGCCGGGCGCTGGATCACCACGGTGGGGGTCCGCTGGTCGCTGATCGCCGGCTGCCTTGTGTTCGCGGCCGGGCTGGTCGCGACCAACGCGGTACTCGGGCCGCATCCCGGCTATCTGCCGCTCGCTGTCGCGCTCGCCGTCGCCGGAGCCGGTCTCGGCGCGTGCGTCGTCCCGGTCACCTCTTCGGTGCTGGAAGCCGTGCCTGGCGAGCGATCAGGAATGGCGGCATCCGCGACCAACACCAGCCGTGAAGTCGGAGCAGTCGCCGGGGTCACGGTGCTCGGCGCCCTGGTCAATGCCGAGCTGAAGTCGGGCCTTGTCACCCAGATGACTCACCTGCACCTCCCGGCTGCCCTGCAGACGTTCGTCGTCCAGACGGTGGAGACCGGCGGGGCAGGCCTGGCCTTGGCAGCTGGTGGCGGAGGCGGTCAGAGCGGGCTGGTCGGACAGCTTTACCAGGCGGGTTTCGCGGCCTTCGCGTCGGCCCTGCACGCGGCCCTTTACCTGTCCGCCGCGCTGCTGGCCGCAGCCGCGCTGCTGGCCGCGATCACGCTCCGGCATCGCCCCGGTCCGGCATAGCCGGACGGGCGCCGACGCGGACTCGGGGCACCAGCGTGCCGACCAGGGAGCGGACTGCCTCCACGGCCTCCCATTGCGCGGTCGTCAGGCTGGCCAGCGCAGCCGGGAAGACCCCGTCCTGCTCTTTGAGGATGTGCTCGCGCAACATCGTCAGGGTCGCGGCGAGCCGGTCCGGCCAGGCCGGATCCGCGGGGGTACCCGCGGCCGCCTCGTCCAGTACCGCCTGGACGTGCCGGTGCTCGGCCTCCAGGGCGGCGACATGGTCGGGAAAATCGGCCGTCAGGGCGGGGAACAGCCCAAATTCCTCGACTTCGGTGTGCGGTCCGAGCACCGCGGCGACCTGCCGCGCCAGCTCGGACATTCGTGCCGTGTCCGCGCTGGAATGAGCGGCCCGCACTTCGCTCATCAAGTTGACCACCAGCTCGTGTTCCCTGGTCAGTTCGTCGATGGCGGCCAGGGACTGGCAGCCGCAGTACTCGCACATCAGCTCTTTCTCCTCCTCAGCGGTCGGCCTTCTCAGGATGGCCGCCGGGAGGCTGGGCCGGTAGGGACGTTGGCCCCGCCAATCAGAACTCCTCGTCGAAGGACACATCGCCCCGCACGCCGACCTGGTAGGCCGACACCCGGCGCTCGAAGAAATTCGAGAGTTCCTGCACGTCCTGCAAGTCCATGAAGCCGAACGGGTTGGCCGACCCGTAGGCCGGCTCGATGCCCAGCTGCGCCAGCCGCCGGTCAGCCACGTGCTGCAGGTACTCGCGCATGTCCGCCGGGGTCATGCCGGGCACGCCCTGCCCGAGCAGGTCCTCGGCGAACTGGACCTCGCACTCGACAGCCTCGGCGAGCATGTCCTTGACCTGCCGGGTCAGTTCCTCGTCGAACAGGCCTGGCTCCTCGCGCCGTACGGTGTCGATGACGTCGAACGCGAACGCCATGTGCATGGACTCGTCGCGGAACACCCAGTTGGTGCCAGACGCCAGCCCGTTCAGCAGACCGCGGGAGCGCAGGAAGTAGACGTAGGCGAAGGCGCCGTAGAAGAACAGCCCTTCGATGCAGGCGGCGAAGCAGATCAGGTTGAGCAGGAACGCCCGCCGGTCCGCGCTGCCGCGCAGCTCGCGCAGTCCGAAGACCGAGTCGATCCAGCGGAAACAGAAGTCCGCCTTCCGCTTGATCGACGGAATGCTCGCGACGGCCGCGAACGCCGCGTACCGTTCGGCTTCGCCTGGGATGTAGGTATCGAGCAGGGTGAGGTAGAACTGGACGTGCACGGCTTCCTCGAAGAGTTGCCTGGACAGGTACAGGCGGCCCTCGGGTGAGTTGACGTGCTGGTAGAGGTTGAGCACCAGGTTGTTGGCGACGATCGTGTCCCCGGTCGCGAAGAAGGCGACCAGACGGCTGACCAGGTGACGTTCGGCGGCGGAGAGCCGGGCCAGGTCGGCGAGGTCGGAGTGCAGGTCGACCTCCTCGACCGTCCAGGTGTTCTTGATCGCGTCGCGGAAGCGGTCGTAGAAGTGCGGGTAGCGCATCGGGCGCAGGGTGAGGTCCATGCCAGGGTCGAGCAGCATGGGCGCGGCCTGTGCGGGGCCGGCGTCGGTGGTCGTCACTGGCATGCCTCGCAGCTCTCCGGGTTCTCCAGCGAACACGCCACGGCCGCATTGTCCGCGGCAGCGGCGCCCGTGCCCGCGGCGGATCCGACGGTGGCCTGCTGGATCCGGGTGGCCGGGCGGGACCGCAGGTAGTACGTCGTCTTCAGCCCGGCCTTCCAGGCATACAGGTACATCGACGAGAGCTTGCCGATCGTCGGAGCGGCCAGGAAAAGGTTCAGTGACTGGCTCTGGTCGACGAACGGCGCACGCGCGGCGGCGAGATCGATCAGGGCACGCTGCGGCACCTCCCAGGCCGTGCGGAACAGCTCGCGTGAGCGCTCCGGCAAAGCCGCGATGCCCTGGACCGAGCCGTCGGCGCGCTTGATCGCGTCCCGGGTCTGGGAGTTCCACAGCCCGTGCGCTTTCAGCTCCGCCACCAGGGCGGCGTTCACCTGGAGGAACTCTCCTGACATGGTCTCGCGCTTGAACAGGTTGGACACCTGCGGCTCGATGCACTCGTAGCAGCCGGCGATCGAGGCGATGGTGGCGGTCGGGGCGATCGCGATCAGCAGCGAGTTGCGCAGCCCGGATTTCGCGATCCGCTTGCGCACCGCGGCCCAGCGCTGCGCCTGGACTCCGCTGACACCCCACAGGTCGGGCTGCAACGCCCCGGCCGCGGCGCGGGTCTGCGCGAACGCCGGATGCGGGCCGTACTTCCCGGCGAGTTCCGCGGACACCTCGAGCGCGGTCAGGTAGATTTCCTCGGCGATCCTGGCCGACAGCTCGCGTGCGCCAGCCGAGTCGAACGGCAGCCGCAGCGCGAAAAACACATCTTGCAGCCCCATCACCCCGAGTCCGACCGGCCGCCACCGCGGGTTAGATGCCTTCGCCTGCTCGCTGGGGTAGTAGGCGAGGTCGATGACCCGGTCCAGGAACGGCACCGCGATCCGGACCGTCGCGCGCAGCTTCTGCCAGTCGATGCCAGGCCCGCCTTCGGCGGTGCCGGTCAGGTGCTGGGCGAGATTGACCGAGCCGAGATTGCAGACCGCCGTCTCAGCGTCGCTGCTGACCTCGATGATCTCGGTACACAGGTTGGACAGGTGGACGACGTTACCGGCGGCGCCGGTCTGGTTGCACTTGGCGTTGGACGGGTCCTTGAACGTCATCCAGCCGTTCCCGGTCTGTGCGAGGGTTCGCATCATCCGTCCGTACAGATCGCGCGCCCGCACCTGACGGACGAACCGGCCCTGCTGCTCGGCCGCCCGGTAGGCGGCGTCGAAGTCCTCGCCCCACAGGTCGGGCAGGCCCGGTACCTCGTCAGGATCGACCAGCGACCACAGTTCGTCCGCCTCGACCCGGCGCATGAACTCGTCAGGTATCCAGTTGGCCAGGTTCAGGTTGTGGGCACGCCGCGCGTCCTCGCCGGTGTTGTCGCGCAGTTCCAGGAATTCCTCGATGTCGGGATGCCATGGTTCGAGATAGGCGCAGGCAGCGCCCTTGCGCCGGCCGCCCTGGTTGACCGCGGCGACGGAGGAGTCCAGGGTCCGCAGCCAGGGGACGATGCCGTTGGACTGCCCGTTGGTGCCGCGGATCAGCGCGCCGCGGGAGCGCACCCGCGACCAGGAGATGCCGATTCCGCCGGAGAACTTGCTCAGCCTGGCCACTTGCGCGTACCGCCCGTAGATCGAGTCCAGGTCGTCGAGCGGCGAATCGACCAGGAAGCAGGACGATAGCTGGGGGTGCCTGGTGCCGGAATTGAACAGCGTCGGCGAACTAGGCAGGTAGGCCAGCGACGACATGAGCCGGTAGCAGGCGATCGCCTGCGCTGGCGCGGCGGACAGGCCGCAGGCCACGCGCAGCAGCAAGTACTGCGGGGTCTCGATCACGAACCTGGTCGCCGGGTGACGCAGCAGGTACCGGTCGTAGACCGTCCGCAGGCCGAAGTACTCGAATCGCAGGTCGGCCGCGGTGTCGACCGCGTCGTCGAGCTTGCGGGCGTGATCCTTGACGAACTTCGCCGTCTCGTCCGCGATCAGTCCCTCGGCGTGGCCGAGGCTCACCGCCTGGCTGAACGAGGCGATGCCCTGCCCGTGTACCTCCTTGGCGATGTAACCGGCCAGTAGCCTGGCCGCCAGCCGCGAGTACTGCGGTTCCTCGCCGGTCATCTCCGCGGCGGTCTGGATCGACAGCCGGTCCAGCTCGGCGGTGGTCGCGCCGTCGTACAGGCCGCTGATCGTCTTGGTCGCCACCCGGAGCGGATCGACGTCGTCGAGCCCGCCGGCGCACCGGTCGATGGCCCGCACGATCTTGTTCACGTCGACAGGCTCGGAGTCGCCGTTGCGCTTGCGCACGCGCATTCGCGCGGGACGCGGCCGCTGGTCAGCCTCCGGCAGGCTGGTACTGGTGGACTGGAAGTCAGCGATCGTCATGTCGCCACCATATGTAGAACGTGCTACACGACCAAGTACCACATGTTGTGTCGGCGTGTCGGTGTGTCGGCGACCTGTCCGGGGCGAGACGATGTCAGTGACATCAGCGGATCCGCACCAAGATCGCGGCGGTGCTTTCGCCGCGGAGTCTCAGGACAGAAGATCTCCCTATCGGCCGTGACGGCCGGCGGTGCGGCCGCGCAGGCGGACGCGGCGGGTCCTTCGGCGGATGGAGACGCATGGCTACCGGGCGCTGGGAGTTCTGGATCGACCGGGGCGGCACGTTCACCGACGTGGTGGCCCGCCGGCCAGACGGCGGGCTGACCGTGCAGAAGTTGCTGTCGCAAGACCCGGGTCGGTACGCGGACCCGGCGGTCGCCGGCATCCGCCAGTTGCTCGGCGTCCCGCCGGGCGCGGCCTTGCCCGCCGACGACATCGCGGTGGTCCGGCTGGGCACCACGGTGGCGACCAACGCGCTGCTCGAACGCAACGGGGAGCCGACTGTCCTGGTGATCACCGCGGGGTTCGCGGACGCGCTGCGCATCGCCTACCAGGACAGGCCGAAGATCTTCGAGCGGCGGATCGTCCGGCCGGAGATGCTCTACTCCCGGGTCGTCGAAGCCGTCGAACGGGTCGGTGCGCATGGCGACGTCATCGTCCCGCTGGACGAGGCGGCTGTCGACCGGGACCTGCGTGCCGCCTATGACGCCGGATTCCGCGCGGTGGCCGTGGTCTGCCTGCACGGGTACCGCTATCCGGAGCACGAACGGCGGATCGGCGCGATCGCCCGGCGGATCGGATTCACCCAGGTGTCGGAGTCGTACGCCACCAGCCCGCTGATGAAGCTCGTCTCGCGGGGCGATACCACGCTGGTCGACGCCTATCTGTCCCCGATCATCGCCAGGTACGTGCAGCAGGTCTCCGCCGAGCTTGGTGACGTCCGGGTGCAGTTCATGCAGTCAAACGGCGGACTGACCGACGCGCACCTGTTCCGCGGCAAGGACGCGATCTTGTCCGGGCCGGCCGGCGGGATCGTCGGCATGGCACGCACCGCGCGGCAAGCCGGTTTCGGCAAGGTGATCGGGTTCGATATGGGCGGTACCTCCACCGACGTGTCGCACTTCGCCGGGGAGTTCGAGCGTCAGTACGAGACCCAGGTGGCGGGCGTGCGGATACGCGCCCCGATGCTCAGCATCCACACGGTAGCCGCGGGCGGTGGGTCGGTGCTGCACTTCGACGGCAGCAGGTACCGGGTCGGCCCCGACTCGGCCGGCGCGGACCCCGGCCCGGCCGCCTACCGGCGCGGTGGACCGCTCACTGTGACCGACGCCAACGTCATGCTCGGCCGCGTCCAGCCGGCGTACTTTCCGCGGGTATTCGGCCGGGACGGTGACCAGCCGCTGGACGTGGCAGTGGTAGCGGACGGCTTCGCCGTGCTGGCTGCCGAGATCGGGGCGGCGACGGGCAGTACGCCAGGACCGGAGGAGGTCGCGGCCGGATTCCTGGACATCGCGGTGGCGAACATGGCCAACGCGATCAAGAAGATCTCGGTGCAGCGCGGTTACGACATCACCGAGTACGTGCTTGCCACGTTCGGCGGGGCCGGCGGCCAGCACGCCTGTGCCGTGGCGGACGCCCTCGGCATGACCAGGGTGCTGATCCACCCGCTGGCCGGCGTGCTGTCGGCTCTCGGGATCGGCCTGGCCGACGTCACCGCCATGCGTGAGGCAGCGGTGGAGGCACCGCTCACCGAGGGGCTGGTGCCCGAACTCGACCGGATCTTCGGCGGCCTGGTGGCCGACGCGCGCGCCGAACTGGCGCGGGAAAGCGCCAGCGAGGACCGGATCAGTGCCGTGCGGCGCGTGCAGCTGAAGTACCAGGGGACCGACACGGCGCTGCCGGTTCCGTTCGGATCGGCCGCGGCGATGCTCGCCGCGTTCGAGGCCGCGCACCGGCAGCACTTCTCGTTCCTGATGCCCAGCCGGGCGGTCGTGGCCGAAGCCGTCTCCGTCGAGCTGGCGGTGGCCGCCGCGCCGCCGGGCGCGGCCCCGACCGCCGGCGAACCGGGCGCGGCCGGCCTCCAGGCCGCGGCCGTGGGACCCGGCGACGGCGGGAATCGTGTCAAAATGCATGTCGGCGGGTCCTGGCAGCACGTACCGCTGGTCAGGCGGGGTGATTTGCTGCCCGGCCAGCGGGTGGACGGGCCCGCGCTGGTCGTGGAGGACTTCGCGACCACGGTGGTGCAGCCGGGCTGGCGGGCAGAGGTGACCGTCCGGAGCGACTTGTTGCTCACCCGGGTCGCCGCGCGCCCGGTTCGGTCAGCCGCCGGTGCCGACGTGGACCCGGTCATGCTGGAGATCTTCAACAACCTCTTCATGTCGGTGGCCGAGCAGATGGGAGTGCGGCTGCGGGCGACCGCGCATTCGGTGAATATCAAGGAGCGGCTCGACTTCTCCTGCGCGATCTTCGACGCGGCGGGCGGTCTCATCGCCAACGCACCGCACATCCCGGTCCACCTCGGTTCGATGGGCGAGAGCATCCGGATCATCGCCGAGCGCAATGCGGGGCAGCTGCGTCCTGGTGACGTCTACGTGCTCAACGACCCGTACCACGGCGGCACCCACCTGCCCGACGTCACCGTGGTCACGCCGGTGTTCGAGGCCGTGCCGGTGCCCGGGGCCGTGCCGGTGCCCGGCCGCGCGCCGCGGACGGCCGGGTCGCCTCGCATCCTGTTCTTCGTCGCCTCGCGCGGGCACCACGCCGAGATCGGCGGGATCACGCCAGGGTCCATGCCGGCGTTCAGCACCGCGGTGGAGGAGGAAGGGGTGCTGATAGACAACTGGCTGCTGGTGCGCGACGGCGTACTGCGCGAGGCGGAGACGCTCGACCTGCTGCGGCTGGCACCGCACCCGTCGCGCGACCCCGAGGTCAACCTGGCGGACCTGCGAGCGCAGGTCGCCGCCAACGAGCGGGGGGTCGCCGAGCTAGGCAAGATGTGCGATCACTTCGGCCTGGACGTGGTGACCGCGTACATGGGCCACGTCCAGGACAACGCCGAGGAAGCGGTCCGCCGGGTCATCGGCGCGCTCTCCGACGGCGAGTACTGCTACGAACTCGACAACGGGGCCGTGATCAAGGTCGCGGTCCGGGTGGACCGGCACGCGCGCAGCGCGGAGATCGACTTCACCGGGACGTCCGCGCAGGTGAGCGGGAACTTCAACGCGCCGTCGTCGGTGGCGATGGCAGCGGTGCTCTACGTGCTGCGCTCGCTGGTGGCCGACGAGATCCCGCTCAACTCCGGCTGCATGAAGCCGGTCCGGGTGATCATCCCGCCCGGCTGCCTGCTCGCTCCGCGGTATCCGGCCGCGGTCGCGGCCGGCAACGTCGAGACCTCGCAGGCGATCACCGGGGCGCTGTTCGCGGCGCTCGGGGTGATGGCCGAGGGCTCCGGCACCATGAACAACGTCACGATCGGCAACGCGCGGTACCAGTACTACGAGACGGTGGCGAGCGGGTCAGGCGCCGGACCAGGGTTCGACGGGACCGATGTAGTGCAGACCCACATGACCAACTCCCGGCTCACCGACCCTGAGGTGCTGGAATGGCGATATCCGGTCCGGCTGGAACGGTACGAGATCCGGCGGGGGAGCGGCGGCGCGGGCCGCTGGCATGGTGGCGACGGCGGGCGCAGGGAAATCCGGTTCGGCGAGCCGATGACAGTGACCACGCTGGCCAGTCACCGGCGGGTGCGGCCATACGGGATGGCGGGCGGACTGCCCGGTGCGCTCGGGTCGCACTGGGTGCGCCGCGCCGATGGCTCGGTCACGCCGATGCGAGGATGCGACAGCGTGCAGGTCGGCGCGGACGACGTATTCGTGATCGAGACACCGGGCGGCGGCGGCTACGGCCCTCCCGGTCAGGGCTCTACGTAGTAGCCGATCATGTGAAAATAGGTAGCGCCCCGGTTCAGGCTGGACACCGACGGGGCGATCGTGAGGGCATGCCGGGCCGCCCGTCGCCACCGCCAGGCGAACAAGACGGACGAGGGCAGCGTGGGCCCGGCGGCGAACTTGCCTTGCCAGATCCCGAGGCGGTTGAAGCTGAGCAGGCTGTCGATGAAGACGCGGGCATGTCCCGGCTTGCGGCCCTGGGTGCCGAGAGTCCCGATGATCGCTATCGCCCGCCCGGTGAACGCGATCCGGACCGTGCCGTTCCTGTCGGCTGGCAGGCTGGCGTTGTCAGGAACGAAGACAGCCGCTCGCCAGTACGCCGGATCGGCGGGCTTGCCGCGCGGGTCCAGGCTCGCCGCCGCGATCATCAGCGCGATGCCGCCGTTCGCCTGCCAGGCGGTGACGGGCGCCACCGGCGGCGGGCCGTCGAAGATCCGTCCGTACGTGCCGTTCGCCGTCCGGCCCGCGGCGGCTGCCGATGCCGCAACGAGCAGCCAGTGCCGGGCGAGCCGCAGATGGTCGGCGGTCGCGAGCAGGTACATCGCCTCGACCAGTGGTTCCACGACGTCGTTCTCGACTTGCGGGTCGGCGAAGATCCGGTCACCGTCGCAGAGATAGTGGCTGACCGCGGTTGCGGTGGCGGTCGCCTGAGCCAGGTACCCGGGGCGTTTGGTCAGCCGGGCGAGTTGGGCACCGGCCCAGATCATGTTGCCGTTCACCGAGGCGAAGTACTGACCGCGCTGCGCGACGCATCGCTTTCCCGAGTCGTACACATAGGCCGTATACAGCGGGACTCGCTTGCCGAGAAAATACTTCCGGACGGCGGCGTATTTTCGCTGGGCCTTAGTAAGGTAGGTCAGGTCCCCGGTCACCTGGTACAGAAGCAATGCGGCCTTGATGTAATTTGAGTCGGTTTCCAGAGTCTTCAGCTTTCTGGTGCCGCCATTCGGCCGCTGGTAGTCGATCGCCGGGCAGCGCCCGGCCGCGAAGCGGGCCGAATCGAGCGAGTCGACTATTGCGAATGCGGCCTGCGCGTTTACCAGCGCCGCGGGATTTCCGGTGACCTGGTACTCGCGCACGTCCGCGATGGAGTCCCACTCGGGTACGTCGCTCCACTGGCCGTCGGCCGGGCCGTACCGGTGCGCTGTCCTGGTCAGTGCCGTCATGACGCGGGCAACCTTCGGGTCGCGGGTCAGTTGCCAGTGAAAATACAGCGCATAAGTGAGTGAATCGGCTCCCCAGTCATAGTTGCGCTGATTGCACACGGCCGGAACGCACATGTTCCAGGTGCCGAGGCCGGTGTAATAGCGGTGCTTGAGTACTGTCACCGCACTGGCTCCCAGAGCGGCATAATTTCGGCGCACGCTGGCCGCGGCGGTGCCGGCATGACCGGTCATCGTAGCATTCGCGGGAATTATGACTGCGCCGCAATTCACCAGTGCTGTGATCAGGGAGCCGACCATGAATTGGCGCGTGAAAGCCATATCCCGCACTCTAGGCCAAGCAGGCAACTGCCGATATGCGAAACAAATAAATCGGAGGCGATCACCGACCCGGGCCGCAAGAGTAACGACATTCAGGACCGGACGAGACGGGCCACCGCGTCGGAGGCTTCCCTGATCTTCACCGTCGCGTCGTCGCCGCCTTCGGCGATCGCCTGCGCCACGCAGTGCCCGAGATGGTCTTCCAGTAGGCCGAGGGCGACCGCCTGGAGTGCCTTGGTCGCCGCCGATACCTGGGTCAGGATATCGATGCAGTACTTGTCCGCCTCGACCATGCGTTGCAGTCCGCGCACCTGGCCCTCGATCCGGCGCAGTCGCTTGAGGTAGTCGTCCTTGTTCTCCGCGTACCCGTACACCGTGACCCCCTCGCGTCTTGAAACGAAGAGTACTATACCCCCTCCGGGTACTTGGCCCGCCTGGCCGCGGCTGGGGCCTGCCTGGCCGCGGCTGGGTGCCCGCCTGGCCGCGACTGGGTGCCCGCCTGGCCGGCTAGGTACCCGCCTGGCCATGTGGCAGGGGGTATCCGCCATTTATACCGCAGGGGGGTATAGTGGTACCGCAGTGCGCGATGGTCGGCTAGGAAGGGACGGGGCATGACGAAGACGACATACCTGGTCAGCGGCATGACGTGCGGACACTGTGCGAATGCCGTGACCGAAGAGCTGACCGGGTTGCCCGGTGTGTCCGCGGTGACCGTGGATCTAACCCCCGGCGGCAACTCCCAGGTGACCGTGACCAGCGACGCGCCGCTCGCGGAGTCCGCGGTCCGGGCGGCCCTGGACGAGGCCGGCGACTACCAGCTAGCCCGGACATGACCAGATGAATACCACCACGAGCCGGGAGCCGGACGTCGCGCACGGCGGTGCCGTGCGTGATCTGGAGCTGCAGATCGGCGGGATGACCTGCGCGTCGTGCGCGGCTAGGATCGAGAAGAAGCTGAACCGGCTGGACGGCGTGAGCGCGACGGTGAATTTCGCGACCGAGAGCGCGTGGGTGAGCGTGGCGGGCAACGTCACCCCGGACGAACTGATCACCGTCGTCGAGCAGACCGGGTACACGGCGCGGCTGCCCGCTGCCGAGCAGGCAGCCGCCAGCGAGGCGGCCGGGGATGCCGCTGCCGACGGGGATCGCGAGGAGGCGGACCAGTTGCGGTGGCGGCTGCTGGTATCGCTGGCGCTGACCATCCCGGTCGTGCTGCTCGCGATGGTGCCGGCCGCGCAGTTCCGCAACTGGCAGTGGCTGTCGCTGACGCTCGCCTCGCCAGTGGCCGTCTGGGGTGCCTGGCCGTTCCACCGCGCCGCCTTCGTCAACGCCCGGCACGGCGCCGCGACCATGGACACGCTGATCTCGGTCGGCGTCGGGGCGGCCTACCTCTGGTCGGTGTTCGCCCTGTTCTTCGGTGACGCCGGCCAGGCGGGCATGCACATGTCCTACTCAGTCCTCCCGCATGGGGCGACTAGCGATATCTATCTCGAAGTGGCCTCCGGTGTGACGGTGCTGATCCTGGCTGGCCGTTACTTCGAGGCACGAGCCAAGCGCCGGTCAGGTGCGGCGCTGCGGGCGCTGCTGTCGCTCGGTGCCAAGGACGTCGCTGTGCTGCGAGACGGCAGCGAAGTCCGGCTGCCGGTGGCGCAGCTCGCGGTCGGCGACGTGTTCGTCGTCCGGCCAGGTGAGAAGATCGCCACCGACGGAGTAGTGGAATCCGGCAGCTCGGCGGTCGATACCTCGATGCTCACTGGCGAGCCGGTGCCGGCTGAAGTCAGCGCCGGCGATGCGGTCACCGGCGCGACCGTGAGCATGAGCGGCCGCCTGGTCGTTCGCGCGACCCGGGTCGGCGGCGACACCCAGCTAGCACAGATCGCCCGGCTGGTCACCGAGGCGCAGGCCCGCAAAGCCCCGGTGCAGCGGCTGGCTGACCGGATCTCTGCTGTCTTCGTGCCGGTGGTCATCGTGATCGCGGTCGGCACGCTGCTGGCGTGGCTGGCGTCCGGGCGGCCGGCCGGCGAGGCGTTCGCCGCGGCCGTGGCGGTGCTGATCATCGCCTGCCCGTGTGCGATGGGCCTGGCCACGCCGACCGCGCTGCTGGTCGGCACCGGCCGGGGTGCTCAGCTCGGCATCTTGATCAAGGGGCCGGAGGTGCTGGAATCCACCCGCACCATCGACACCGTCGTGCTCGACAAGACCGGCACGATCACCACCGGCCGGATGACGCTCGCCGACGTGGTCGTCGGCTCCGGGCAGGATGTCGCGGAGGTGCTGCGCCTGGCCGGGGCGGTGGAGGACGCCTCCGGGCATCCCATCGCGGCGGCGATCGCGGCCGGCGCGAGGCAGCGGCTCGGGTCCGCCCTGCCGGCGGTCGAGGGCTTCACCAGTCATCCGGGGCTCGGTGTCTCCGGGGTGGTGGACGGGCACGCCGTGGTCGCCGGGGGCCGGGACTGGCTGGAGCGCGAGTGGGCGCTGCGGGTTCCCGGCGGGCTTGCCGCCAGCGCCGAAGCGGCCGAAGCGGCCGGCCAGACCGCCGTGTTCGCTGGCTGGGACGGGGCTGTGCGGGCCGTGCTGGTCGCCGCCGACACGGTCAAGCCGACCTCGGCGCAGGCCGTGGCCGAACTCCGGCGGATGGGGTTGCGGCCGGTCCTGCTCACCGGCGATAACCAGCGAGCCGCCCAGGCGGTGGCGGCCAGCGTGGGCATCGACGAGGTCATCGCCGGCGTGCTGCCTGCGGGCAAGGCCGACGTGGTCAGGCGGCTGCAAGCCGACGGCCGGGTGGTGGCGATGGCAGGCGACGGGGTGAACGACTCGGCCGCGCTGGCGCAGGCGGACCTCGGGCTGGCCATGGGCACCGGGACCGACGCCGCGATCGAGGCCAGTGACCTCACCCTGGTCCGCGGCGACCTGCTGACGGTGCCGGACGCGATCCGGTTGTCACGGAAGACCCTGCGCACCATCAAGGGCAACCTGTTCTGGGCATTCGCCTACAACGTCGCGGCGATCCCGCTCGCGGCCCTGGGCCTGCTCAGCCCGCTCATCGCGGGCGCCGCGATGGCGTTCAGTTCCATCTTCGTCGTCACCAACAGCCTGCGGCTGCGCCGATTCCGCCCGGCCCCGCCCGGCTCGCGCCCGGCGGCCACGTCAGCGGTCAAGGAGCAGCGGTCGTGACCAACCAAGCGGTCTTTCCCGGCTGGCCGGACGGTGCCGATGCGGCGGTCGCCCTGACCTTCGACGTGGACGGCGAGGCGCCCTGGCTCGGGGAGGGGCCGGAGTACAGCCGGCGGCTCACCATGTTGTCGCTGGGCCGGTTCGGTCCAGAACGCGGCCTGGGCCGGATACTCGCGCTCCTGGCCAAGCGAGGCATCCGTGCCACGTTCTACGTGCCTGGCCACACTGCCGACCACCACCCGGACGCGGTGGCCGCGATCATGGCCGACGGTCACGAGATCGCGCATCACGGTTACCTGCACCTCGGCACCGATGGCCTGGATGCCGACGGGCAGCGAGCGGAACTCGAGCGCGGCCTGGCCGCCCTGGGCAGGCACGGAATCCGCCCGCTCGGGTACCGGTCACCGGGCTGGGAGTTGACGCCGGAAACCCTGTCGATGCTCGCCGGCCTGGGATTTACTTACGACGCCAGCCTCATGGCCGACGACCGGCCATACTGGGTGGCAAGCGGCTCGACGCCGCTGCTCGAACTGCCGGGACACTGGAGCCTGTGTGACTGGCCGTACTTCGGCTGGACGCCCTATCAGGGCGGGCTGCTCGCTGACCCTGCGGCGGTGGAGCGAGCCTGGCTGGAGGAGTTCGAGTCGGCCCGGGAGGAGCGCCGGCTGGTCACCTACACGATGCATCCTGAAGCCATCGGCCGTGGCTATCTGCTGCGCATGCTCGACCGCCTGATCACCGCGATGCAAGAGCGCGGGCGGACCTGGTTCGCCACGCACGCCGAGATCGCCGCTGCGGCCCAGCCGCCCGCGCGCTAACACCGCCGGGCGCGTTACGGCCGGGAGCCGGTTACGGCCGGGAGCCGGTTACCGCCGGGAGCACGTAACGGCCGGAACCCGTCGCCGCACGGAGCCCGGCCGCCCCCTCTGCGAGCCGCTGGTCACTATTTGGCACTAGCCACGCCATAAAAGCTGGAACCTAGGCATCCGCCGCACCGGACTATGGCACTATAGCCCGGTGCCTGTGGATATCGCCTTAATGTCAGCGCGCCCGAACTCGCCGATCCGGCATCTCAAGTTGGTCTTGTTCATCGCCGCGGCGGCAGCAGCTTTCGCGCCGGCCGCGATGGTGCAGGCTGCCGGGACCCGGGCTGCCCAGCAGGCGCGCAGTGCCGCGGCCGGCACAGCACCTGGCCTGGTCTACGGCGCCGGCGCCGCGACCCAGCTCAGCCAGTTGCCGTACCTGCAGCCCACCACCGTCGCTGGCGGTCAGTCCAGCTTCGACCGGGACACCTACGACGGGTCACACGGCAACCAGGATTTCGGCCACTTCCTGGCGACCGGCCGCGCTGGCAATGTGATGCTCAACCAGCAGGGACCAGGGTGCGTCTACCGGCTCTGGGTGTCGAGCCTGCAGACGTTCTTCCCCGATAACTGGATCAAGATCTACTTCGACGGTAGCTCGAAGCCCAGCATCGACATGACGATGGCGCAGATGTTCGCCGGGACCAATGCGCCGTTCCTTTCCCCTCTGGTCGACAACAACCAGACGTCGAGCGGTGGCTACGTCAGTTACGTGCCGTTGTGCTATCACACGTCGATCAAAATCGTCACCAACATGGACCGGTACTACAACATCGGTTACGTGACGTACCCGCCCGGCTCGAACGTGAAGACCTGGTCGCCGCTGACCGACACGTCCGCGATGCGCAAGGAGTGGAGCAACGCGACGGCCGATCCCCTCAGCACAGCCAGCGATTTCGTCGCGTCCGGAAAGATCACGCTGCCTTCGGCCACACGGCAGACCATGTTCAGCGTCAGCGGGCCGGCTTCGGTCCAGTCCATCAAGATCAACGTCCCTGGCGTGACCGTGACGCCCACGGCTGCCTCGGCGGCGACCCTGGATCACATCTGGATCAGGATCTACTGGGACGGCTCGACCACGCCGAGCGTCAACGCGCCGGTCGGCTCGTTCTTCGGCATGGGGCAGTTCGGCTCGTACCCGACGCACGCCATGGTCGTCGGGATGGACGCCAGCAACCACATGTACATGTACCTGCCGATGCCGTTCCAGCGGCACGCCACCATCCAGCTAGTCAATACCGGCGCCGCCAGCATCAGCGGGATCAGCTACGAGGTGAAGTACCGTCCGTTCACCGGGTCCTTTACCGGCGTCAGCTACTTCAAGACTAGCTACCTCACATCGCGTCTTGTGCCGGTCGGAAAGGACATCCCGGTCCTCCGGGCTACCGGGAGCGGCAAATTCATCGGTATCGTCGCTTCCTACGCTGGCGGTTTCAACCGGACCTATCTCGAAGGCGACGAGCGCATCTACGTCGACGGCAGCGGTTCTCCTTCCTTCTACGGGACCGGCGGCGAAGACTTCTTCAACGGTGCGTTCTATTTCTACTACGGTCCGTACAGCCAGCAACTGAGCGGCAACACGGCGCATGTGCTCACCAAGGCCGCGGACGAGACGGCGGCGTACCGGTTGTTCGTGCAGGAGGCGATTCCGTTCCGGCGCGGCATCGTGGTCACGATCCAGCACGGCGGTTACGACAACACCAAGGACACCAGCGCCTCCATGCTGGCGTACTACTACCAGCGGTCGGCTCCGCAGATGGTGCTGACCGACACCCTGAACGTAGGTAACCGGGCCAGCGAGCGCAGCCACAAGTTCGTCATAACCAGGCAATCGTGGGCTGGTTCTCGCACTTACCAGTACGTGGGCACTGCGGATACGGTCAATATCACCGACACCGGCCGCGCCGACACCGGCTACAGCCAGTTCACCATGGCGATCAAGGCGAATAACCACGGCGTCGATCTGCGCAGGCGCTATGACCAGGGAGTCACCAACCAGAAGGTCAAGGTGTACGTGAACGGTCACCTGGTCGGCGTCTGGTTCGTGGCCGGCAGCAACATCTATCACCGCTGGGCCGATTCGGACTTCATCATCCCCGCGTGGTTCACCAGCGGCAAGCGGAGCATCACGATCCGGGTTCAGTTCCTTCCTGCTAGTACGACCTTCACCGAGTTCAGGTACTGGGCTTACTCGCTCACGTCCTGAGCTGACCGCGGCGACATCGCGAGCTGACCGCAGCAGTGCGGGCGCTCCTGCCTCTGCTGTCAGCAGATTGTTTTGGCTTCCGCCCGTCAGGCCAGCGATTGTTGATCGGGACGCGCCGATCGACAATCGCCGGGGCTGAGAGCAGGGAGACCATGCAGACTGCCGTTGCCGAAACCGTTATGACCGCAGGAACGCTCGACGACCAGCTGGTCGCCAGGCTGCTGTACCACCGCATCATCGTCTTGGGCACGGAGGTCGACGACACGGTCGCCAACCGGCTCTGCGCCCAGTTGCTGCTGCTGTCGGCGGAAGATCCGCGCAGCGACATCAGTCTTTACATCAACTCGCCGGGCGGCTCGGTCAGCGCGGGACTGGCGATCTACGACACGATGCGGCTGATTCCCAACGATGTCAGCACCCTGGCGATGGGCCTGGCCGCGAGCATGGGCCAGTTCCTGCTCTGCGCCGGCACCGCCGGCAAGCGGTTCTGCCTGCCGCACGCACAGGTGCTCATGCACCAGGGGTCGGCTGGTTTTGGCGGTACCGCGGCCGATGTCGAGATCTACGCGGAACAGCTCGAGCGGACTGGGAGGCTGATGATCAGGCTGACCGCGGAGCACACCGGGCAGCCGGTGGAGAGGATCGAGAGTGACAGCTTGCGTGACCGCTGGTTCAGCGCCGAGGAAGCCCGCGACTACGGGATGGTCGACCACATCGTGGACCGGCTGGACAACGTCCGTCCGCCGCTCGTGCGCCAGACGGTAGGGCTGTGACCATGGGCCAGTACACGATTCCGACCGTCGTGCAGAAGACACCGCTTGGCGAGCGGGCGTACGACATCTACTCCCGGCTGCTGTCGGAGCGGATCGTCTTTCTCGGCACCGAGATCGACGACGGCGTCGCCAACGTGGTGATGGCCCAGTTGCTGCACCTGGAGTCAGTCAGCCCGGACCTGGAGATCAGCCTGTATATCAATTCTCCGGGCGGCTCGTTCAGCGCACTGACCGCGATATACGACACGATGCAATTCATCAGGCCGGACGTCGCCACGATCTGCATGGGGCAGGCGTCGTCGGCCGCGGCCGTACTGCTGGCCGCAGGCGCCCCAGGCAGGAGAGCCGTTCTGCCGCACGCCAAGGTGCTGCTGCACCAGCCGTCCAGCCAGGCCCGGGGAACCATGCCGGACCTGGCGATCCAGGCCAAGGAGCTAGCCAGGGTCAGGACCGAGGTCGACGAGATCCTCAGCAGGCACACCGGCCACCCAGTCGCGAAGGTCAGGAGCGATAGCGACAGGAACAAGACCTTCAGCGCCCGGGAGGCTGTCGAATACGGCCTGGCTGATCAGGTGATCGAGAGCAGGAAAGCGGACCGGGCGGGGCGGGCAAAGCTGGCAGGGCTGGCAGCAACGGGACTCACGGTTCCGGCTGGCTACTGAACTCCCGGCCACTGGGGGTCCGGCTGCTGGGGTCCCGGCTGCTGGGGGTCCCGGCAGCCGGATCCCGGCTACTGGGTCCGGGCTACTGGGTCCGGGCTGCTGGGGTCCAGGTTGGAGGGTTCCGGGTCGGCGAGTTCCGGGTTGCTGAGCCCCGGGTCGGCGAGTTCCCGGCTGTCGAGCACCCAGGCAGCGGCCGGTCACGCCACCAGCAGGCATTGGATGTCGTCCGGCCGCCGGAACCGCGGCGTGGCCTGGCGGTCGCGGATGGCTCCGATCCAGACGGGTTCCGCGCCGAGTGCCGCCTCAGTGCCGAGTGCTTCAGTGCCGAGTGCTTCAGTGCGGGTGGCCGCTGGGCTGGCAGCTTCCTCGGGGGCGTCCGTGCGGACGGCTTCCAGCCGGGTGGCTTCCGTGCGGCCGGCAGCCAGACGGCGGGCGCCCCGGGCTCGGCGGGCTCGGTCGTCGACCAGCTGGCGTTCGACCGCGCCGAGCAGCTCGGACAGCTCGATGCGCAGCGCGTCGCAGACGGCGGCCAGGACTTCCGATGAAGCCTCTTTACGCCCGCGCTCGAGCTCGGACAGGTAAGGCATCGAGACCTTGGCGGCCCGGGCCACATCGGCCAGGGTCCGACGTTGGTTAAGTCGGGTCCGCCGGAGTACCTCGCCTAGCATCGTCCGCAGCAGCGGCCTGGTCGGCTGCTCCTGCTCTATCCGACTGACTGTGGCCGACGGGGGCATGGCGGCCGGATCGGGCATCGCCGTCCTCCTCCTGGCCGGATGTCGGCCCGAATGTCGCAGATCCCGTTCTCGCACCGTACCGAGAGCGCTACCGACTGGAGAAGCGTTTTCGCAGAAGGCGAAAGAACGGCTGCCGACGCCTGATCTCGCTGTCACCGCTCGGCCCGTGCCCGATAAGTCCGGGTAACTCCGCTTCGATGAGCGCCGAGGTTGACTTACCCCCAGTTGGAACCACTTTCGGGTACCAATTTGTCGGGTATCGGGTGAACTAATTCGAGTGAAGTCAGGCGGGACCACCCGGACGGCGTGGGGGTACCCGGTCGGGCTGGTGGGCAAATCGCTGCATAGCGGCGATCGCTGCTAATCATGAGCGCGTCAGGTGCGATCTGAGCGGAGATCTCAGTCGACCTGACTAGGCTGCTCTCAGTGGCGACCGCGCAGGCCAAGGCGCAGGTCAAGGCGCTAAGGCGCAGGCTAAGGCGTCGGCCAAGGCGCGAGCTAAGGCGTCGGCCAAGGCGCAGGTCAAGGCCACTATTACCGAAGCGTCTATATCGGCCAGCTCGGGGGGACTCATGGCGACGCAACGCAGCGCGAGCGTATTCATCACGAATAACACGGATGGGACAGCGCATATCCAGCTGTTTCATCAGAATGACTCGGACGGTATCCAGAACGGGAGTTGGACGGCAGCCCCGGGTGCGACCGTGGGCCCGGTGGCGGTGCGGTTCGAAACTGGCTGGGGGTCGTTCGGAATCCTCGACTGGTGGTCGGTGATCATCGCTGTCGAAGGCGGATCGGCGCCAGGCGTCTACCAGAACTCAGGAACCGCAGCCCTGCCCCGGTGGAAGGAATGCCAGCTGCAAAGCGCGGACGTCGACCAGAACCTCAGTTTCGGGGTGAGCAGTACCGGCTTCAGCATCAACCTGGTGTCGGGCGGATGCAGCGACGGCATGATCAGACTGGGCGACTTTGCCAAGATCACCAACGTCTTCGTGCTGATGCTGGAGAACCACTCGTTCGACAACATGTTCGGCCAGTCCGGGATCCCTGACATCATCCATGCCAGCCCCGCGAACGCCAACGTCTACAACGGCACCACCTACGCTGTCGGTGGCCCGGCACCGGTGCGGATGCCGACCGACCCGGGCCACGAGTTCCAGGACGTGGTCGAGCAGCTCGCCGGCCCCGGCGCCGCCTATCCACCGGGTGGCCCCTACCCAGCGATCACCACCTCCGGGTACGCCGCTAACTACGCCACCAGCACCACCGAGGGCCCGGTGCCGCCCGGCTCCGACATCGGCGACATCATGCTCGGCTTCGACACGCCAACCCAGCTTCCGGTGATCTACCAGCTCGCCACCGAGTTCGCACTGTGCGACCAGTGGTTTTCCTCGCTGCCCGGGCCTACCTGGCCGAACCGGTTCTTCGTGCACGGTGCCTCGTCGGCCGGCCTGGACCATAGCCCGAGCCAGCAGCAGATGACGCAGTGGGAACTCCCTGGCTTCGGCTTCAGCTACCCGCACGGCAGCATCTTCGACGCGCTCTCCGGAGCCGGGCTCTCCTGGCGGCTGTACTGTGACGACACCGACGCTTACAGCGACGACCCGCAGGACGGTTCCGTGCTCGGCCGCATCCCCCAGGTGTCCGCGCTGCAAGGCATCACCCTGCTGGACGTCAACTCGCTCACGCACTTTGCCGCGGACCTGCAGAATCCCTACACCTACCAGTACACCTTCATCGAGCCGAACTACGGCGATATCGTCAGCGGCAGCTACCGAGGTGGTTCCTCCCAGCACCCGATGGACGACGTCTACGGCGGTGAGGGCCTGATCAAGGCGGTGTACGAGGCGATCCGCAATTCGCCCGTATGGAACACGAGCCTGCTGATCATCACCTACGACGAGCACGGCGGCTACTACGACTCGGTCGCGCCGGGAGCCGCGGTGCCGCCCGGTGACGGCAGTCCCAGCACGTACAACCAGTTCGGTTTCACCTTCGACCGGCTGGGCGTGCGCGTCCCTGCAGTGGTCGTTTCGCCATGGATCGGGCCGGCCACCGTGGACCACACGAGCTACGACCATGCGTCCGTGCTGGCGACGATCGAGCGGCTGTTCGGGCTGCCGCCGCTGACTGGCCGGGACGCGGCAGCCAGTGATGTCCGCGCGCTGCTTGCCCTGGCGCGGCCGCGCACGGACGCGCCCGCCATCCTGAACAACCCGGCGCCTCCGGCATCCCGCGCCGCGGCCGCGGCGCGGGAGCCAGCAGCGAGCGACGCAGATCCCATCCCGCAGGTCGGCAACTTGCCCGGCTTCCTGGCGATCGTGGCGAAGATCGACATGGAGCTCTCGGCCGAGCTCGCCGAACAGGAGGCAGCGCGAGAGCGGTACGCGAGCATCAGGACCCGGGGTCAGGCTCGCACCTACATCAAGCAGGTCATGGCCAGGGCCGACGCCACAACGGCGGCCCGGCCCCGCGCACGGCAGACCGCGGGCCCGCGGGGGTGACCGGGGTGGCGGCCGGCCGTCGCATACCGTGCGAAGGTCCGCCTGAACCAAACGGTCCGGTTATCCGTGGAAAAGGGCGGCAAGAGCGCAGCTCTCACGGGCGGGCAGGCCACATCGTGATCGCCAGGGCAGAAGACCGGCACGCGCTCCGGTGCGCTTCTGCGCGCCGGGCAGTTGCAGTGCTGCTCGTCCTGCTGGTGGCGGCCGGCTGCGCCAGCCAGGCACCGCAGGCCGCCGGTCATGCTCCGCACCGGTGGCAGGCGGCTAGCGGGCCGGGCGTCGGCGGTGATCGCATGAAGCGACTCGCCGCCGACTACCTCGCCATAGCGTTGCCCGCGAATCGTCGGCTCGATCACGAGGTGGACGCATACAAAGACCATGCGCACGACAGCCTGACGGTCGCAGAGTCCGCGTTGCGCGCCGAAGCGGCTACCGAACGCCAGTTTGACCAGCTCCTACTTCGGATCCCGTTTCCGGCAGCGATCGCCGCGACCGCACATGACCTCGTCCGGGTAAACCAGGACCGGATTGGCCTGACCGAACGCCAGGCACAAGTAGCCACGATCGCTAGCCTGCTGTCGTTCACCATCGCGCATAAGGCCGCCGACGCCGTCGTCGAGGTCCAAGTACGGATCATCCGCCGCGAACTTGGCCTGCCTCCGCCAGAGAACAGCTAGTTCTACCGGTCGGCGGCGCGCCTCGCCGCCCGCCAGAGGTCGGCGCCGCACGCGCTGGCAAGTCGGGGGCAGGCCGGGTCGGGGTGCAGAGTCGGGGTGCCGGGTCGGGGTGCCGGGTCGGGGGCAGGCGGGTCCTGGCGCCGGTTCATCCCCGTTGGGTGATGACGCGCGGCGCCGCCAGACGCAGCATTGCGCTCAGGCAGGGCGACAGCGTGCCCGCGCGACGCGGTGACATCCGTCGCCTCAGGCGGGTTCGTGCCCGACGGCTGGCAAGCGTCATGATCGCGGATGGGGGCGGTGCCCTCGTGGCGCGGTGACGCGCTGGTAAGCGCCATGATCGCGGATGGGGGCGGGACACGATGGCTGCGC
Source organism: Streptosporangiaceae bacterium (assembly GCA_035533915.1). Taxonomy (GTDB): domain Bacteria; phylum Actinomycetota; class Actinomycetes; order Streptosporangiales; family Streptosporangiaceae; genus Chersky-822. Next base: position 58,274 of record DATLSX010000031.1, on the reverse strand, counting down.
GAGTGATCAAGCATCCCAGCATTGACGAGCGCAGGGCCAACGGCAAGCAGGCTCGCAAGGCAACACCGCCGTCACGTCAGGCCGGCTGGGCCGTGGCCGCCGGGCGGCCGGATCCGGTCCGGTTGCTGCAGGCGCAGGACGCTACCCGTGAGTCGGATCTGGTGCCGGTCCGGCACGGCCGGATGGCGGTCTCGCCGCTGACGTTCTACCGCGGTGCGGCCAAGATCATGGCTGCCGACTTGAAGAACACGCCGACCGCGGGCTTGCGCGTCCAGCTCTGCGGCGACGCCCATCTGTCGAATTTCGGGATGTTCGCCTCTCCGGAACGACAGCTCTTGTTCGACCTGAACGACTTCGACGAGACGCTTCCCGGGCCGTTCGAGTACGACGTGAAGCGCATGGCGGCGAGCTTCGTGATAGCAGGCCGGCACAACGGGTTCTCGGCGGCGGATGCCCGTGCCGCGGCGCTCGCCTCGGTGAGCTCCTACCGGGCGGCGATGGCGGAGTTCGCGCAGATGGGGACGATGGACATCTGGTACGCGCACTTGTCCGAGACTGACCTTGCGGCGACCGTGCGGGGCACCGTGGCTCAGGTTTCGAAGCAGGCGAAGAAGAAGGGCAAGAAGCCCAAGGGCCTGGCCAAGGAGGCGAAAGACGCGCGCACGGCCGAGAAGAACGCGGCCAGGGCGCGGGAGAAGGCCTACACCCGCGACAGCCTGCAGGCACTGTCCAAGCTGGGCGAGCAGGCCGACGGTGCGTACCGGATCGTGAGCCAGCCGCCGATTATCGTCCCGCAACGCGACCTGGCCACGACTTTCGGCCTGTCGCCCCGGCTGGTCGAACGCGGCATCCGGGCGCAATTCCGCCAGTACCGAGCCACGTTGCAGGACGACCGGCGGCACCTGCTCGAACGGTTCCAGATCGTGGACATGGCCCGCAAGGTCGTGGGCGTCGGCAGTGTCGGCACCAGGGCGTTCATCGTCTTGCTGCAAGGACGTGACGCACAGGACCCGCTCTTCCTGCAGGTGAAGGAAGCGACGGCTTCGGTGCTCGAGGCGAGCCTGGGAAAGAGCCGGTACGCACAGCACGGCGAGCGGGTGGTGCAGGGTCAGCGGATGATGCAGGCCGCGAGCGACATCTACCTGGGCTGGGCCAAGGGGCTCGACGAGAGCCGCCACTTCTACTGGCGACAGCTTCGCGACATGAAGGGATCGGCGCAGGTCGAGTCGATGAGCCCGGTCGCGCTCCGGTTCTACGCGCGGACCTGCGGGTGGACCCTGGCCAGGGCGCACGCCCGGTCCGGTGACCCGGTCGCGGTCGCGGAGTACCTGGGCAACGGCGACGCGTTCGACGAGGCGATCACCGACTTCTCCGAGCGCTACGCCGACCAGAACGAACGGGACTACGAGGAATTCACGGCCGCGATACGGTCGGGGCGGCTGGAGGCCGTCGAAGGACTCTGAGCAAGGGGTGGCAAGCCTGTAACCCGCTCGCCTGGCGATCCTTCTCCTGCCGGGTGACGGGTCTGCTCCTAGCCGTCGCCAGCGCTGCCCGGGCCGCCAGCTCCGGCGGTCTTCGGCTGCGCGGGCGGACGGCCGATCAGCTCGATCAGCCCCAGCAGCACGACGAGGATGATCGCGATGACGAGCACGGTCAGGCCGGTGGGGTTGGTCCAGAAGACGAAGATCAGCGCGGCGAGGGCGACGGCACCGATCCGCAGCGGGGTGCGGTACCGGTAGGTCCAGGTGCCGACTGGCCCGGTGGACAGGCCGGCGCGTTCCCCGGTGCCGCGGACCCAGCCGAACGCGGACTTGAACGCTCCTCTGGTCCGCACCGCGGTGACCGACGGCCCGGTGAAGAAGGCGGCGATGGCGACGACCAGGCCGACCGCGAGCAGGACGCGCAGTCCTTGCCTGATGAAGCGGACGAGGGTGTCGAAGGCTACCGCGGCGGCTTGAGCGTTGACGGTGGCCGGGAGCTTGTTCAGGTAGATCGTCCTGCCGAGGGTGAGCAGCGCGCCGAGCACGAGCATGGCGGCGGCCAGGCCGAGGCCGGCGCCGACAAGGGCACGGCGGTGCCGCCGCGCGAGGTAGATTCCGGCGGCGAAAAAGACGAGCGCCAGGATCGGCAGGACCCACTTCAGGGTGTTCAGCAGCCGGTACAGCGACTGGGCCTGTACCAGGTACTTGGCGGAGAAGAGCGAGAACGTGGGGTTGATCGGCGGGAGCTTTTCCACCACGGTCAGGCCACGGGCGGCCAGGTCTTTCTTGACCTGATCGATGACCGGGGCCAAGCCGATGACCACCTGCCCGTTGGCGACCGTGATGGAACTCTTCTGGCCGGACAGGGCCTTCACCAGCTCGGTGTGCACTAGCCGGTTGCCCTGGACCCACAGCTTGGCGACCTGGGGGCTGGCGACGATCTTCGCGACGGCGGCGTGGATGAAACCGTCGACGCCGCTGGCGATGGAGCCGGAGAAACTGGACAGCAGCGCGCCGAGCCTGGTCAGCCCCCGGCTGTCCAGCTGCGCGGCGACCTGCTTGGTGAGGCCCTGGACGTCGAGCTGGTCGCTGACAGCCATGCTGACCTTGTCGGTGAGCGCGGTGCGGATAGCGGGCGCGGTGATCAGCGGCGACACGTTCTCGACATACCTGCTGGTGTTCGAGACCTGGTTCGACGTCCAGACCGCGACGACCGACAGCGGGGCGAGCACACAGCCCAGGACGATCAGCAGCGTGGCGACCGGACCGCGCCACCCCAGGCGGCGCTTGGCCGCAGGCGCAGCCGGAGCCAGGCCGCCCGGAGCCTCCCGCGCCTCCCGCGCCTCCCGCGCCTCCCGCGCCTGCTCCTGTGCCTGCGCAAGCTGGGTGCGCAGATCGCTGACCTCGCGGCGGAGTTGCTCGACCTCGCGCTCACTGTCGTGCGTCATCAGCCGTGCGCCCCTCACTTCCGCGGCTTCGGTAGCTAGCGTTCTGGTACTAGGGGTGATCCTCGTCCCGGCCGGGGGAGCGGCCATCATCCAGCGCGGGTGATGTGGCGGGGAGGCCAGGCGGAGCATGCCCGCCGTGATCGCCGCCGGACAGGCGATGGATCCCTGGCGGCGCGCCGGGCCGTGCGGTGCCGCGGGCGGGCGTTGCCGTCATAATGGGCAAGGATCTCGTCTGCGGCCACTTCGGCGGTGACCGTCACGATTGTTCTAAGGCGGCTGCGCATGAACCGGACTACGCCTTCGCCCGACGCTGGGGGACCGGACGAGTCGGCTGTCCCTGCCGAAGTCGATGTCGTGGTGGTGGGATTCGGGATAGCGGGCGGCTGCGCCGCCGTTGCGGCCGCGGCGGCCGGCGCCTCCGTGCTCGTGCTGGAACGGGCCGCGGTGGCCGGCGGCACGAGCGCCATGGCGGGCGGGCACTTCTACCTTGGCGGCGGCACGGTCGTGCAGCGCGCCACAGGTCACCAGGACAGTCCGGACGAGATGTACGCCTACCTGATGGCGGTCACCCCCGACCCGGAGCCGGACAAGATCCGGGCCTACGCCGACGGCACCGCGGTGCACTGCGACTGGCTGGAGAGCCTGGGTTTTGAGTTCGAGCGCAGTTACCACCCGGAGAAGGCGGTAATCCAGCCGCAGACGCAAGGCCTGATGTACACCGGCAACGAGAAGGTCTGGCCGTTCCGCGACCTGGCGGTACCCGCCCCGCGCGGGCACAAGGTCCCGGTCCCCGGTGACACGCAGGGCGCGAGGCTGGTGGTGGAACTGCTGGTGCGACGTGCCGCCGAGCTCGGGGTCGCGGTGCGGTACGAGACCGGCGTCACCGAGCTGGTCACGGACCAGGGACGGGTCACCGGGGTACGGTGGCGGTCCTTCGGCCAGACCGGCGTCGTCCTGGCCCGCGGCGTGATCCTCGCGGCGGGCGGTTTCGTGATGAACAAGGAGATGGTCGCGCGGTACGTTCCGCAGCTCGCGGAGAAGCCCTTCGTGCTTGGCACCACCTACGACGACGGCCTGGGCATCAAGCTGGGCCTTTCGGCCGGCGCTCAGGCACTGCACCTGGACCAGGCGTTCATCACCGCGCCCTGCTACCCGCCGGCGAAGCTGCTGACCGGGATCATCGTCAACCGGGACGGCAAGCGCTTCGTAGCCGAGGACAGTTACCACTCCCGGACGTCGGCGTTCGTGCTGGAGCAGCCCGGCAGGACCGCGTTCCTGATCGTCGACAGCGCGCACCTGGAGTACCCCGAGTTCCCGCTCGTCCCGTTCATCGACGGATGGGAGACCGTGCCGGAAATGGAAGCCGGGCTCGGCCTTCCGCAAGGGAACCTGGTGGCGACTATGGCCTCCTATAACACCGCCGCGGCCAGGGGCGAGGACCCGGAGTTCCGCAAGCACCCGGACTGGCTCGCTGCGCAGGACACCGGGCCGTGGGGAGCGTTCGACCTGAGCCTGGGCAAGGCCATGTACGCGGGCTTCACCCTGGGCGGCCTGCGGTGCACGGTCGACGGGCAGGTCCAGCGGCCCGACGGGTCAGTCATCGGCGGCCTCTACGCCGCTGGCGCCTGCGCTTCCAACATCGCGCAGGACGGCAAGGGGTACAGCAGCGGGACGCAGCTTGGCGAAGGCTCGTTCTTCGGCCGGCGGGCCGGCCGACACGCCGCTGATGCCGCGCGCGATTAGAGGGCGACCACCACCTTGCCCTGGACGCGGCGCTCCTTCAGCTCGTCGATGGCCTGCCGCGCCTGGTCCGCGGGGAACCGGCCCGAGATGAGCGGGCGGATCGCGCCGGCCTGGTAGAGGCGGATGACTTCGTCACAGTTCACCCGGTCGGCCGCGGGCTCGGCAGCGGCGAAGCCGCCGTACAGGACGCCGACGATCTGGCATCTCTTCAGGAGCACGAGGTTCATCGGGATCCGGGGTATCCCGGCCGGAAAGCCGACAATGAGCAACCGTCCGTCCGGAGCCATCGCCCGCAACGCGGCCTCCGTGTAGTCGCCGCCGACCCCGTCGAACACGACGTCCGCCGCCGATCCCGGGCAACTGCCCTTGATCAGTGCCGACAGTTCGCGGCGCTCGGCGTCGCTCGATGGCGCGGCGGGGTAGGTGAAGGCGATGTCGGCGCCGCTGGACTTCGCGATTTCGGTCTTCGCTTCGCTGGACGTGGCCGCGATGACCGTGGCGCCCAGCGCCTTGCCGATCTGGACGGCCGCGATGCCCACCCCGCCCGCCGCGCCGAGGACCAGCAGCCGTTCACCGGACTGGACAGCCGCGCGCTGCACCAGTGCGTGGTAGGCGGTGAGATAGGTCGTCTGGATGGCCGCCGCGTCGTCGAACGGCATATCGTCGGGGATTTTCTGGACCCGATCGGTCGGCACGGCCACGAGTTCGGCCATGCCGCCGAACGCCATCCTGGCCATCACCCGGTCGCCCGGGGCGAACTCCGTCACGCCCTCGCCGGTGCTGGCCACCTCGCCGCCGATCTCACCGCCAGGGCTGAACGGGCGCCGCGGGCGCACCTGGTAGCGGTCCTGGAGCAGCAGGACGTCCGGATAGTTCACCCCGCAGAACCTGACCCTGATCAGCACCTCGCCAGGACCGGCCGCAGGGTCAGGAAGATCGACGACTTGAGTCTCCTCCACGCCGGGCGCTTCGGCACTCATCACTGCTCGCATGCTCAGGGCCTCTCATCCGCAACGGCATCGGGACATCTAGGACAGTGTGCCTCAGCGGTCCGGGGCCGGCGGCAGCGGAGCGTCCGGTGGCGGGTTTGCTTATTGCCTGCCGCTGTCCGGACTGGGATGCTTATCGGGCAGTTCTCGCGGCTTTGCGGAACGGAGGCGATTGATGCCTGAGCAGATTCCTGTCGGCGGAATTCACCATTTGCGGCTGACCGTGACTGACGTGGAGCGCAGTCGCCAATTTTATACGAGTTTGCTGGGTTTCGAGGTTGTGGCCGAATCTCCGCCTGAGCGTGACCCGCTAGCGGCCGAAGTATTCAAGGTGCTGTTCGGCGGCGTCGTCATGATGCGCGGCAGCCTGCTGATGGGCCTGCGGCCGATGGCTCCGGCCGACGACCGGTTCGACCCGGACCGGGTCGGCCTTGACCATCTCAGTTTCGCGGTGCCCGGCCGGGCTGACCTGGAGCACGCGGTCAGGCTGCTGGACGAGAACGGTGTCCGGCACGGGGAAATCACCAGCCTGCCTTCGTTCGGCATCGACGTGCTGTCGTTCGAGGACCCGGACGGGATGCAGCTCGAGCTGACCGCCCCGATGGCGCGGGATGCGGGCAGCGGCTGACGGTGCTCAGCCGGCGCCGGCCGTTCAGCCTGGGCGGTGTCATGGTTCAATGAAGAATGTCGACGACGTTCCAATTTGAGAATTTTCTCGCCTGACTGCCAGCTGTGGCGCTTCCCCGCCCACTGAACGCTTAACGTCCGTGCCCGGCAGGGCGGTGAACGCAGGGAGGAACGCCGATGAACGGCGCGCAGGCACTGATCCGCACGCTGACCGGCAGCGGAGTGAACGTGTGTTTCAGCAATCCGGGCACGTCAGAGATGCACTTCGTCGCGGCGCTGGATGCCGTGCCTGACATGCGCGGCGTGCTCTGCCTGTTCGAGGGCACGGCGACCGGCGCGGCGGACGGTTATGGCCGGATGACGGGTCGGCCGGCAGCCGCGCTGCTGCATCTGGGGCCAGGCCTGGCGAACGGGCTAGCGAACCTGCACAACGCCCGCCGGGCCAGCACCCCGGTGGTGACGGTAGTCGGCGACCACGCGACCTACCACAAGCGTCATGACGCGCCGCTGGAGTCCGACATCGAAGCGCTGGCAGGCTCGGTGTCCCGCTGGGTGCGGCGGTCCGCGCGCAGCGCCGACGTGGCCGCCGACGCCGCCGACGCGGTGGCCGCTGCGATGACTGCTCCTGGCGGTGTCGCCACCCTCATCCTGCCCGCCGACGTGTCCTGGTCCGAAGGCGCCGAGCCGGCGCCGCCCCGCGGGTTCCGGGCTCCGGCCCCGGTGCCCGGAGAGGCGGTAAGCGCCGCCGCAGCGGTGCTGCGCGGCGGAGAGCCGTGCGTCGTGCTGATCGGCGGGGCAGGCGCCCGGCGGCCTGGCCTGGAAGCAGCCAGCCGGATCGCGCGGGCCACCGGGGCGCGGCTGCTGTGCGAGACGTTCCCGGCCCGGCACGAGCGGGGCGCTGGCATCCCCGCGGTCGACCGGCTGGCGTACCTGGCCGAATTCGCGATGGCGCAGCTCGATGGTGCCCGCCACCTGATCCTGGCCGGCACCGGCGAGCCGGTCTCGTTCTTCGCCTACCCGGGCAAGCCGAGTTCCCTGGTCCCGCGGGACTGCCAGGTACACGTGCTCAGCTACCCGGGCGACGACGCGGCGGGCGCGCTCACCGCGCTGGCCGACCTGGTGGCGCCGGACGCCAAGCCGGAGCCGCGGCAGCCAGCCCGGCCGGGGCTGCCGGACGGGGACCTTACCGGCGAGAAGGCGGCGGCGGTCATCGGCGCGCTGCTGCCCGAGGGCGCGATCGTGTCCGACGAGGCGAACACGTCCGGGCTGTGGCTGCCTGCGGCCACCGCGGGCGCGCCCCCGCATGACTGGCTGAACCTAACCGGCGGGGCCATCGGGCAGGGGCTGCCGCTCGCCACCGGCGCGGCCATCGCCTGCCCAGGGCGGAAGGTGCTGGCACTGGAAGCCGACGGCAGCGCCATGTACACCATCTCCGCGCTGTGGACCCACGCGCGGGAGGGGCTGGACATCACCACGGTCGTCTTCGCCAACCGCTCGTACGCGATCCTCGGCATGGAACTAGCCCGGGTCGGCGCGGCAGCGACCGGGGAAGCCGCCCGCGGCCTGCTCGACCTGTCGCGGCCCGACCTGGACTTCACCGCCCTAGCCACCGGGATGGGCGTGCCAGCCAGCCGCGCCGCCACCGCGGCGGAGTTCGCCGGGCAGTTGCGGCGGGCGCTCGCCGAGCCAGGTCCGCACCTGATCGAGGCGCTGGTCCCGCCGATCGGGTAGGTGAACCGCCCGACCGGCGCGCCCGTGGTCAGCGGATGCGGAGCGGCAGCGAGCGGGGGCCGCGGATCTGGCCCGCGGACCAGGTCACCGCCGCGGGGTCGGGCAGCGTGAACTCCGGGATCCGTTCGAGCCAGGCTTCGAGCGCCACCCGGAGTTCCATGCGCGCCAGGTGCGATCCCACGCAGCGGTGGATGCCCAGGCCGAACGCGGCATGCCGGTTGATCTCACGGTCGATGACGATCTCGCCGGCCCGGTCGAACTGTGCCGGGTCGCGGTTGGCCGCGGGGAACGACAGCAGGATCCAGTCGTCTGCCTTCATGTCGACGCCGTGCCAGTGCATGTCGTCCTTTACCAGCCGCGCCATGGTGACCGGCGCGTAGGCCCGGAGGAACTCCTCCATCGCGGTCGGCAGCAGCCTCGGCTCGGCGGCCAGTCGCTCGCGGTCCTGCGGGTTCGTGGCCAGATGCCACAGCGAGGCGCCGATCGCGCTCCACGTGGTGTCGATGCCGGCGATGAGCAGCAGAGCCATCGTGCCAGCGACGTGGCCAGGTTCGAGCTTGTGGCCGTAAAGCTCGGCGTCGATCAGGTGGGTCGTCAGGTCGCCGCGCGGGTTGTCGACATGGTCGCGGATCTGCGTGAGCAGGTAGTCGAAGAGCGCCGACATCCGCTCGATGCGCTCCTCCGGCGGCAGGTTGACGCCCTCGAGCGTGTTCTCGACGAACTCGCGGAACCGCGGTCCGTCCTCCGGGGGGAAGCCGAGCATGTCGGCGATCACGCGCATCGGGATGTGCTGCGCGTAGTCGTAGGCGGCATCGACGACGTCCTGCCCCTCGAACGCGTCGATGAGCGAGTGGCAGAACGCTCTCGTGGCCGGTTCCTGCCTGGTGACCGCGGTCTTGGTGAACGCGGGGAGCAGCAGCTTGCGTGCGTCGCGGTGGAATGGCGGGTCGGAGGAGATCGGCGGCGAGCCGCCCATCGGCGCCAGCTCGCGGGGCGGCCGGAAGTTGCTCATGATGATCGCCCGAGAGGAGAAGCGCTCGGTGTCGTAGGCGATCGCCGCCACGTCCTCGTACCGCGTCGGCAGCCACCCGCCGCCGAACCGCTCGGTGTGCGCGATCGGGCACTGCTGGCGGAGGTCGTCCTGGATCGGGTACGGGTCGGTGGCCCACTCTGGCTCGACATGGGAGAAGTCAGTCGCCCAGTCCGCGACCGGGCCGGTGATGACCTCGTTGCGCGTGCCGAGCGGTTCATCTGGGCGTGCTTCCCGGAAGTCCTGGGTAAAGCGGTCATCGACGGCCATGTCAGCTCTCCTCCAGCACATCGACCGCCCGCTCTGGGCAGTTCGCCGACGCCCGGCGGGCGTCGTTCTCCCTGCCCGCAGGCACGACGCCCGTGCCGAGGACCGTCCCGTAACCTTCGTCGTCCTCGCCGAACAGGTCAGGGGCGAGGTCGTAGCAGCGGCCGTGCCCCTGGCAGCGCTCGGAGCTGATCTGCACTTTCACTGTGTTGTCCCTGTCTGTGCCGTAGGGCTAGTCGGTGCGAGGGCGGCCACGACGCGGCCGAGCAAGGCGGTCCACTCCGCGTCGTCGACCGCATGCAGGTCGGGGGTCACCAGCGCGCTGCCCATCGCGAGCAGGAGGCAGAAGTGGGCGAGCGCGTTCGGCGACAGCACGGGATCGAGCTCGCCGTCGAGCTGGGCGACGTGCATGAGACCGGCGATCCAGTCGGCGCGCTCGCCGACGTAGTCCCGCATCGGCCGGGCGACGTCCGCGTCGCGCCGGGCCGCGACCAGCGCCTCGACGATCAGGTAACCGCGAGCATCGCGACGGCGGGGCAGCCACCGGCCGATGACGAGAAGCAGATCCGTGATCGACCGGTCGGGATCGGTGGCGAACAAGTCGGCGAGCAGCCGCCGCCCGTGCGTGCGCAGCGCGCCGGCGAGCAGTTCCGCCTTCGAGGGGAAGTGCGCGTACAGCGCGCCGTTGCTGACACCCGCGGCCGCGGCGATGTCGGCCACCCGCGTGCCGTCGTAGCCGCGCTCGGCGAACACGTCGGCGGCCGCGCGCAGCAACCGCTCGCGGGTCTCGGCAGCGGTGACGCCCGCGATGCGGCCCATGGGCAGAATTAAAAGAGCATTCAACTGATTCGTCAAGCGCAAGCAAGACGCGGGTCACCGTAGCCTGCCATCAGCCTCGACGATCTCCGCGGCGGTCAGCGGGCGACCTGGCCAACGCCGAACTCCAGTCCCCTGAAGTCGCCGGACTTACGCCACTGGTCGATGTAGCGGAAGTAAGCCGGCGCTCCTTGCTGGTATCCGACCAGCAGTGACCACGTGCTGGACCCCTGGCCCTCGTTGTTGTAGTAGCCGGGGGTGCAGCTAGCTAGGAACGACGTCCACACCGGATTCGGGACCAGCAGTTCCATCCAGGTGTCCTCGGCCTCCCTGGCCGCGTCGACTGTGTCGAATCCGCCGGCGGTCAGGTGGCTGACGACAGCGGCGACGGTCTTGGCGGCGTCGGTCAGGTTGTGCGGGACGTTGGCCACGAAGTTGCCGCCCTGGCCAAGCTGGACGAGGAAGGCGTTCGGGAAGCCGTGCACGTGGATGCCGTGCAGCGAGCGCATCCCGTCCGACCAGTACTCCGAGAGCTTGATGCCGTCGCGGCCGGTCAGGTCGAAGCCGTAGCGCCTGGTCGGCTCGGTGCCGACCTCGAATCCTGACGCGTAGATGATGCAGTCGACCCGATACTCGGTCCCGGCTACGACGACCCCGGCCGGGGTGATCCGCTGCACCCCCTTGCCGTCGGTGTCGACGAGGCGGACCGAGGGCAGGTTGTACGCGCTGAGGTACTCGTCGTGGAAGCACGGTCGCTTGCAGAGCTGGCGGTACCAGGCCTTCAGCTTCTCCGCCGTCTTCGGGTCCTGCACGATCACGTCGACCCGCGCCCTGATCTCGCTCATCTTCTCGAAGTCAGCGTTCTCGAAGTTGGCCAGCAGGTCCCGGAAGCTGGCCGAGTCCGAGTCCGAGTCCGAGTCCGAGTGCGCCGCCGCGAGCCTGCCGCGGATCCGCTTGGCCAGGTCGGTCCACCCGTCGCTCACCAGGTCATCGGCGGGAAACTCGGCGGCCGACATGTTGGCGACGAAGTTCTCCAGCCAGCGCTGCTGCCATCCGGGTCCGGCCACTCCGGCGAACCATTCCGGGTCGATCGGCTGGTTGTCACGGACATCCACGGACGAGGGAGTCCGCTGGAAGACGAACAGTTCCCGGCAGGACCGGGCCAGGTGCGGGACACACTGGACCGAGGTCGCGCCGGTCCCGATGATGGCCACCCGCTTGCCGGCGAGCCGGTCCATCGGCGCGCCGGCCGGGTCACCGCCGGTGTAGGCGTAATCCCACCGGCTGGTGTGGAACGAGTGACCACCGAACGTCTCGATGCCGGGGATTCCCGGCAGTTTCGCGACATGCAGCGGGCCGGTCCCGATCGCCACGAACTGGGAAGTGAACTCATCCCCCCGGTTGGTTCGCACGATCCACCGCGAGCCGGCGCCATCCCACTCCAGGTCCGTGACCTCGGTGTGGAACAGGGCACCCTCGTGCAGGCCGTACCGTGCGGCGATCCGATCGCAGTGCTCCAGGATCTCCGGAGCGTGCGCGTACCGCTCGGAGGGCATGTACCCGGTTTCCTCAAGCAGCGGCAGGTAGATCATCGAGGCGGTGTCGCACTGTGCACCCGGGTAGCGGTTCCAGTACCACGTTCCGCCGAAGCCGCCGCCCTTCTCGACGATGCGGACATCCTCGATGCCCGCTTCCCTGAGCCGGGCGCCGGTCACCAGCCCCGCGAAACCGCCGCCGACAAAGGTCACGGTCACGTGATCATGTCTGGCTGCCCGCTCGACTCGCTCGGTGTAGGGGTCCTGGAGCAGGTGCGCGAACTGGCCCTTCAGCTCGACGTACTGGTCGTTCCCGTCGGGCCGGAGCCGCTTGTCCCGCTCACTGGCGTACCGGTGGCGCAGACCATCGACGTCGGCTTCGGTCATGTCGCGCCTCCGAGTGCCACTCCAGCAGTAGGAGTAATCCTAGTTTCCTTCGCACCCGGGCGACATCCGGCATTTTGGTTCCGCGCCTACGCGGGACCAAGGCTGGCAGAGCGGTGCGGCTTGACCAAGCGCAGGATCAGGAATCCGGGTTCGGTGGTCAGCTTCTCGTAGTACTGCGGATACCGCTCGCGCATGGTAGCCGCGGGTAGCGGTTCGGCGAGCTTCTCGATGAGAAATCCCGCACTGGTGGCTGCCGTGCACAGGGCTGACAGCGGCTCGCGCCAGAAACTCACTGGCTGGTCGCCGGAGGGCCGGTGCCAGATGTCGGTCTCGAGTTTCGTGTCGAAGTAGGAACCGCCCTTGCGCAGCCAGTCCGTGAACGGATGCTGAGTCGACACCACCAGTGCGCCGCCTGGGCGCAGGACCCGGCAGAACTCGGCGAACGCGGCGCCGCGGTCACTGGCGTAGTGGATCGCCAGCGCGCAGACGATCAGGTCGAACGCGTCGGCGGGGTAAGGCAGCGGCTCGCCAAGGACAGCGCGGTCGATCCGCGCCCGGCCGGCGATCCGCTGCCTGGCCAGGGTCACCATCACCGGGCTCGCGTCGAAGGCCGTTACGTCCGCACCGCGGTCAAGAAGTACCTGCGTGTAGAGGCCGGGTCCGCAGGCGGCATCCAGGACGCGCAGGCCACCGATCGGTCCGAGCGCGGCGAGAACCGCCGGCCTGTCGTAATGCGCGTTGTAAGCGCTGTCCGCCGCGTGCTCCTGAAAAGCCGGACCCATCTCGTCATAAACAGACCACAGGTGTTCCGTCACCCAGATACCTTAACCACTGGTCCGCGGAAGGCACCATTTCTTGCTGCCTGGGTACCGTCATCCACCGCGGCGCAGGCCACGCCTCGCGCATGGGCTGCCAGCTGTGCCACTGTGGCCGCGTGACCTGCGGCCCTGGCGGCGGCTACGGCGGCTGGGTCACTGACCTCGCGAGCGGCTAGGTGCGAACCTTGGCATTCCGGCGTCGGTTTTCACTTCGCGGAACCCAGGGTTCGTGAATACCGATATCCTGCTGAAGCCATGACCAGTTCGTTGGATCATTGTCTGCACATCTGCGCCGATGCGGTGCGGAATCTCGGCTACCGGGCCGAATACGGCTACCGGGCCGAATACACTGCGGTGGCGGCTTCTCGTTCGGGCGGCCAGTTCCTCGTGATCCTCATACTCGTAGCGGTTCTGTTTATCCTCCTGTGGATTCCTGTACTCGGAGACCGGCTCACCGCCGCCTTGAGTAAGAAAGCACCACGAGTAGCACCGCGGATATTTCTCCTCGGGCTAGGCCTTTTGGTCGCAGGCATTGCATTCGGAGTCCGGATTCTCGACGTCGTCGGCGCTTGCCTCATCGGCGCTCTCCTGCTAGGTGCGATTCTGGACAATTACTAAGCTCGTCGTTCCCGTGCCGGGCGCGTGTCGCCGGCCGACGCGCCGTCGGCGCCTGCACCCGGTCGGCTCCGGTCGGCTCCGGTCTCCTCCGGTCTCCTCCGGTCTCCTCTGGTATCCGCAGCACCCGGCAGGTAACTTCTCTGAGTACTACAGCGACATCGATGTACCACAGCGACATCGATCGCCTCATGGACGACGCGATCTCCGAAGCCAAGGGTCTGCACGACATGCGCATCGAACACAACCGGGACACGGCGCCGCCGCATACCCAGGGCGACCGCCCGCTGGTCCTGATGCCGGCGGACCTGGCCGCCGTCGAGGCGGTGCCGCTCGCCGATCGTGATTTGCCGGCCAGCACCTACGAACTGCTGGTCCGCTCGGCGACGCGTTACGGTCAGGACCCCGCGCTGTACCTGCTCGGGGAGGACGGGCCGGACTGGCGGCGGGCGCCTTGCTGGTCCTTCGCCGATCTCCTGGGCCGGGTACACCAGGCGGCTAACCTCTACGCGGCACTCGGCCTGGCACCGGGCAAGACGGTGGGGCTGCTGCTGCCGAACACCGGCCATACCTTCGCCGCCCTGCTGGGCGCGCAGGCTGCCGGGATCGCGGCCCCGGTCAACCCGATGCTTTCGCAGCAGCACATCGCCGGCATTCTGGCGCTGTGCGAGGCACAGATCCTGGTGGCGGCCGGTCCACGGCTGGCACCGGAGGTCTGGGCGAAGGCGGTCGGCGTGGCCGGCCGGCTCCCGGGCCTGAAGGCCCTGATCGCGGTCGGCGCGGCGCAGGACGGGACGACTTCGCGGTGCTCGCGGCAGCGCAGCCCGCGGACCGGCTGGCGCTCGCGCACCGGCCTGGCCCTGGTGACCTGGCCGCGTACTTCCACACCGGCGGCACCACGGGAACGCCGAAGGTCGCGCCGCACCGGCATGCCAACGAGGTGTACATGGCCTGGGCGCTCGGCTGCTCGGGCGGCTTCCTCGACGGTTCGGTCGCGCTCGCCGGACTGCCCCTGTTCCACGTCAACGCGATGCACGTGACCGGACTTGCTCCGGCCATGCACGGCAGGCCGGTGGTCAGCCTCGGCCCGCTCGGCTACCGGGACAAGGCGCTGATGGCGGACTTCTGGCGGATCATCGAGCATTACCGGGTGACCAGTTTCTCCGCAGTGCCCACGGTGTACGCCTCGCTGCCGCCGGTGCCGGGCGACGTGGACCTGTCGAGCCTGCGGGCCGGGGTGGTCGGTGCGGCGCCGCTGCCCCGCAAGGTACGCGGGTCCTTCGAAGAATCCGTCAAGGTGCCGATGATGGAGGGGTACGGCCTGACCGAGGCCACCTGCGCGAGCGCGGCCACGCCCGCGCTCGCGCCCCGGGCGGGCTCAGTCGGGCTGCGGATCGCTTACCAGCAGGTCAAGGCCGTCAAGGTGTCCGCCACCGAGGAACCAGTCGCGGACTGTGCTCCCGGCGAGGTCGGAGTGCTGGCCATCAGCGGGCCGAGCGTCTTCCCCGGCTACCTGAAGCCCGGTCCGGCCGGGCCGGTCCCCGACCCGGCAGGGAAGATCTTCGACGGCTGGCTGCTGACCGGCGACCTGGGCCGGGTCGACGAGGACGGATACGTCTACCTGACCGGCCGGGCGAAGGACCTGATCATCCGTGGCGGCCACAACCTTGACCCGGTGCCGATCGAGGAGTCCTTGCTCGCCCACCCCGAGGTCACCGGCGCCGCCGTCGTCGGCGCACCCGATCCGCATTCCGGCGAGGTTCCTGTCGGCTACGTCACCCTCCGGGCCGGAGCGCCGGTGACCGAGGATGAGCTGTTGGCCTGGGCCGCGCAGCACGCGCCCGAACCCGCGGCCGCGCCGAAAGCAGTCCGAATCCTCGGGGCGCTGCCGGTGACCGCGGTCAGGAAGATCTTCAAGCCCGAACTGGTCCAGGACGCCGTCCGGCGCACGGTGCTGACCGAACTGGAGCGCGCCGGGCTCACCGGAACCGTCGAAGTCGGCACCAGCGAAGGCAAGGTCATAGCGGTGATCGATACCACCGGCGATACCGCGACGCTGACCGCCGAACTCGACAGGTTCTCGTTCGGCTACGCCTTCAAAAACGCTGCCCGTAGCTGAACTCCACCATGATCGCGGACGTGCATCAGTCGTTTTGACCGACGCACGTCCGCGATCATGAATTCGGGTGGACGTTTGACCGACGCACGTCCGCGATCATGAATCCGGCTTGTGGATGCGGGCTCGTTTGCCCGGCCTGGGCTCTGGGCCTCCGCTCGGGCGTCGCCGTCTGCCCTGCGTGGTCTAGAACTGCGGAAGCTGGTAGCCATTGAAGTACCAGAGAGCCGAGGTGTACCACAGGACGCTGACCACGACGGCCAGCGTCCCCCCGGCAACCGGGAGCGCCCAGCCAGGCAGCCGCCTGGTCTGCACCAGCAGCACTTTCGCGAGGAACGCGCCGTACAAGAAGCATCCGGCCAGCGAATGTACCACTACCCGCGCGCTAGTGAGCCGCACGCCGTAGGCCAGGAAGCAGTGCACCGCGATCGGCACGGTCAGCGCGAACAGGCCGAAGCCCACGATCCGGTGTGACAGCCGGACCTGCCGCGGCGCCGGACCCGCCAGCGGCAGCTTCCGGTAGATCCAGAGTGCGAGCAGCACCTGAAGCGCCGCGAGGCCGAGCGCGACGGTGGCGAGCACGGCCTTGAGCGCTATGGCGGCGAGATACTGACGCCCGAAGAGGCTGGCCGCGGGATTGGCGGTATGCACCCGGCTAGCCACGTACAGGGCCGCCGTCAGCCCGGCGGCCAGGACGCCGATTCCGGCCAGCCGCAACGCAGCGGGCCTCCTGCTCGGGCTCTCCGGCGCCATCATTGTGCCCCCTAAGTCGTGACCGTCGCCTGGTGCCATTGGTCGATTCGGCGGCGGCGTTTTCCCTGCGTACCCGACTACCACAGGCCAGGCAGCAGCCGCCACCGGACCCGCCGGCGGTAATCCGCGTACTCTGCCGACCCGCCGAGGACACCTTCTTCGGCAATCGATCGTCCGATGTTGCAGCCAGTGGCGAACGCGAGGACGGCAACGTTCCGCCAGGACACGGCCTGCAGCAAGTACCCGCACTGGATCAGCACGTAGGCCGCGTACAGAGGATGGCGGATGACCGCATACGGGCCGCGGGTCGCCACGCCCCGGCTGGCGGGTACGAAGCCGAAGGACCGCCCCAGGGCGGCGAGCGACGTCACCGCCAGGACGAGCCCGAGTAGCTGAAGGACGAGTCCGCTCTGGACCCCCCACTCCAGATGCACGCCGGCCGGCCGGAACAGCAGGCCACCGAAAGTTCCACCAGCGGCCAGCAGCCAGCTGCCGACGTGCCGGCTCACCGTGCGAGGTGGGCGCCGGATCAGGAAAGCCACCGCGAACCACGCCTGCTCGACAAAGAACGCGCCGCCGATAAGCCGGTGCGTCTGCAGGTAGAACAGGATGTTCGCGTGCGCGAACAGGGCTGCGCTCGCCGCGCCGGCCAGGTTCACCAGGACTCTGACGGCCCGCTCTAGGAGTCGTGCATGCCTCAGTCGCTGGTCCCGGAGCACCGCGCGGCATCGCCGGCCGTCGCCGGCGGAGCCGGGCGACCGCATCTGGTCGGGGCCTGCATGGCCTGACCGGAGCAAGGCGGGATAACATCCCGGAGCAAATAATCACCCCAGGAATATTTAACGTAACTGACGGTGCCGTAGTTCACGGTCAGTCGGGACGCATCAGGTCCGTGTCGGGCGTGTCGGTGATCAGCATGTGGCCGGGTGAGTGCGTGATCGCGAAAGGGAGCCGTGCGCGCGCGAGCGCTGCTTGCGGGGTGACACCACAGGCCCAGAAGACCGGGACGTCGCCGGCCTGGGGCGTCACCGGGTCACCAAAGTCAGGGCTCGATATGCCGGTGATCCCCAGCGCCGCCGGATCACCGGCATGCACGGGCGCGCCGTGGGCCGCCGGGTAGCGGGCCGTGACGGCTCCGGCGGCGGCGACCAGGTCGGCCGGTACCGGCCGCATCGAGACGACCAGCGGACCGGCGAACCGGCCGGCCGGCTGGCACTGGCGGTTGGTGATGTACATCGGCACGTTGGTGCCCTGCTCGAGGTGGCGCACCGGCACCCCCGCGGCCAGCAGCGCTATTTCGAAGGTGAAGCTACAGCCGGTGAGGAACGCGACCAGGTCGTCCCGCCAGTAGCCGGCGATGTCGCCGGTCTCGGTCACGCACCGCCCGTGTTCCCAGATACGGTACGCCGGCAGGTCCGTGCGCAGGTCGGCGCGGGGCGCCAGGCGGGTTGACGTGCTGCCAGGCTCGGTGACATCCAGCAGCGGGCACGGCTGCGGGTTGCGGCGGGCGAACAACAAGAACTCGTCAGCGCTGTCCTGGGGGAGCACGATCAGGTTGGCCTGGGCGAAGCCGGGCGCCAGCCCTGCGGTCGGCACCCGAAGGCCCGCACGGAAGCCTGCCCTGGCGTCGGCTGGTGAGCAGGATTCCATCGCGCCAGCCCGCTAGGCGATCGCGCGCCGCAGCGCGCTGCGGTGGGTCAGCATCCAGGACGCGCTCCGTGCCCGCCAGGCAATGCCCCAAACGAACGGGTAGCCGTCGGCGCCCACTCCCGAGGTGGTCTCTGGCGTCACCTTGAACTCGACGGCGTCCGCACGGGCGCTGTGGACGGCGAATGCGATCATCTTGTCGACGAAGTCGCCGCGCCGCGAGCGCGGCAGGCCATAGCCATCGAGTATCAGCTTCAGCTGCCGCGCCCGGCCCGCCAAGTCGGGCAGCCCGCATAGCTCGGCCACGTCGTCATCATGCAACTGCGCGTTCAGCCAGGCGGCCTCGGCCAGTTCCCATTCCGCGTCGACGGGGCCGGCGAACTCGAAGTCGATCAGGGCGACCGGCCGGCCGTCACGGGCGATGATGTTCCACGGCCCGGTATCGCAGTGCCCGTACACCGGCTGTGACCCGGTCAGGTCCCGGCCGAACCACGGCTTCCAGAAAGCGTCGGGCGGGGGGACAAATGCCGCGGCCGCATCGTGGAAGTCCCGCAGCAGGCGGCCAACCTCGGCGACAGCGTCCTGCGCCCAGGCATGCGGCTGGGGGCTGGCCCCTTCGATGTAGCTGACCATCTCCCGGCCGTCGGCTGCGAAGCCGGTGCCGACGACTTTCGGCGCACCGGTGAATCCGGCGCTCTCCAGGTGGCGCAAGAACGCCAGCACGGTACGGCTCCATGGCCCCGGGTCACGGTACACAACCTCGGCCCGGCGGCGGGCCTTCGACGATTTACTGCCGCTGCCCCACACCTCGAGCGGCGTCTCCAAGTCATCGTCCACCTTGCCAATGCTGCCACCAACACCTTCGCCTGGCACCTGGATATCCCCGGGGCGCCCCTGGGCGGTACTGTCGGCTCTGCCGTCAGCCTGGGAACATCCGGCTCAGGCATGGCGTTAACAAGCCTGTAGCGCGCTGACCGTGCCGGGAGTGCTGGTAGTGTCAGCCGTGGCGGCATATAGTGCCGCAGCTATCGCGGGCACAGTGCCTGCGCGGTCGCTTATGTGAGCAGTCCGTATTCGGTGAGTCTCGGTTTCGCCGCTGTCGTTGACGCCTGTGAGCACGACGCGGCCCACGAGACCACAGATGGAGTTCCTTTTTGTCCCCGAATTCCGGCCGCCCGCGGGCGGCCTCTAGCCAGCCGCGCCATCATACCGGTGGCGCTCCGGTCAACCGGCGCGCCCAAACCGGCGGCAGCCGCCCGCCCGCGTGGCGCGGCGCGCGAGGCGGAAAGCGGCCACGCCTCAGCCCGGACCCAGCCCGGTCGGCAGAGCAGCAGAGCGCGCTGAGCCTGGACCTGGCGCTGCGGGCCGCGCTGGACGCGCCGACCCCTGCGCCGATGACCTTTACTCAGCTCGGCCTGCCCACCCCGCTCGTCACTGAGCTAGCAGGCCGTGGCATTCGCGAGCCATTCGCCATCCAGTCTCGGGTGCTCCCGGATGCCCTGGCCGGCCGCGACGTACTGGGCCGGGCGCAGACCGGATCAGGCAAGACGCTCGCCTTCGGCCTGCCGATGCTCACCCGGCTGGCTGAGCGTGCTGCTGCCGCACCGCGCCGCACGGACCGGGCGCCGCGTGGCCTGGTGCTCGTTCCCACCAGGGAACTCGCGCTGCAGGTGGCCGAGGTGCTCGTGCCGCTCGGCAGGTCGATGCGGATCAGCGTGATGACCGTCTACGGCGGCGTCGCGCTCGGACGCCAGATCGACCGGCTGCGCCGAGGTGTCGATGTCGTGGTGGCTACTCCGGGTCGGCTGATCGACCTGATGGACAGAGGCGCCTGCGTGCTGGATGAGGTGTCGATCACCGTGCTCGACGAGGCAGACCACATGGCCGACCTGGGCTTCATGCCGTCGGTCACGCGGATTCTGGACGCCACCCCTTCTGGCCAGCGCCTGTTGTTCTCGGCAACGCTCGACCGGGGCGTTGCCCGGCTGGTGACGCGCTACCTGGCCGATCCGGCGCTGCATGCGATCACGCCGGCGGTCAACGCGAACGACGTGGAACACCAGGTCTTCGTGCTGCCCGTCGAAGAGAAGCTGGCGATCGCGACCGAGATCGCCGGCCGGGAAGGCCGCACGCTGTTTTTCGTCCGTACCAAGCACGGCGCTGACCGGCTGGCCAGGCAACTGACCAAGGCCGGGATCGACGCGGCGGCCATCCACGGCAACCTGAACCAGAACCAGCGGCAGCGGGCATTGGCCGCCTTCGCGGCGGGCAGTCCCCGCGTCCTGGTCGCGACAGACGTCGCCGCCCGCGGCATCCACGTCGACGACATCGGGCTTGTGGTGCACTACGACCCGCCTAGCGACCACAAGGACTACCTGCACCGATCCGGCCGCACTGCCCGGGCCGGGGCCACCGGAGCCGTGGTCGCGCTGGTCGAGCCCGGTCAGGTCCGGGAGGTCGGCCGGATCCACAATGCCGCAGGCGTCACTTCGGTCAGCCACCGGGTGGAGCCCGGCCACCAGGCGGTCAGGGAACTGGCCGAATCCGGCAGGCCGATCATCTTGGCGCGGCCGCTGCCCCGCAGCGTTCCGGCTGGTTCGGGCCGCCGTCCCCGGCCCCGGCGCGCGGCTGGCTGACAGTCACCCTCGCCAAGCTCTGCGATGGCTCGATGCCGCCGTCATAGCGTCGCCGTGGTCGATAGCAGGGCCGTGACGTGCCGGGCGAGATCGTCGGGTAGTTCGCCGCCATGTACTTCGGCTGCGAGCGCGCTCACCCGCGCCAGGATGGTGCCGGCCGCGGCCGCTGCCGCGCTGAGCCCGGCCGCGTCCAAGCCCGCGACCGTCGCCTCGATGCCGTCAGGGAGATCACCGGGATCGCGGTCGAGTACCTGGGACAGCCCGAAGACCGGGTAGCGGGCGTTGCGCGCCGCGGCCCACAGCGCCCAGATCCAGTCGCGGGTCTCGTTCAGCCGGGCGTGTGCCTCCCAATGGGAGCCGCGCCGCAGGTACTTGACCGCGTCGGCGAGTGCCATCCAGCCGAGGAAGGCCCACTCGCGCACCTTCTCGGACGTGACGATGTCGGCGCTCACAACGCGGTCGGTACGCATCAGCCCGTCCGGGTCGAACAGGATCACCTCATCAGGGCCACGCCCGGAGTGGGCGGGGCCGACCACGAGATCGAGCTGGGCACACCCGGCGAACTGGACCACGATCCGGTTCATGTCCCTGTACAGGTGCACCAGTTCGTCCACGACTTCGCCCATCTCCGGCGCGGCGGCGCGCACCGCGCTGATCACGTCGCCGACGCTATCCAGCTGACAGCCTATGAAGCAGTCGACGTCCGACAGCGCGTCCGCCGCCCCGCGCCCGATAGAGCACCCCACCAGGAACACGCGCGCCCCGGGTCGCTCATAGCACAAGTCCACAAGGCGTCCCATGATCCGGCGTTGAGCATGCAGTTCCTCCGGCAGCGCCGCCAGCCATTGCCGGGCCTCGCGTTTGTCCATGGCGGCAATTGTGCCAGCGCGGGCGCGAGCGGTGTTCACGGCAGGTGAGCCGCCAGCCGCGCCCGCCGCGGCTGGCCAACCCCGATACCGGTCCGGGCAGCATTCCGTGCCATGACGGCTGTAGTTGACCCATAGTCAAGCGACTGACCGAACCTGGTAAACCCGTCGAACGGTCAGGCGACCGGCTGGTACGCTTTGGCGCATCGCCCTGAGGACGGTCCGCGTCCCGCAGTCCCCGGCTTATGTGGGGCAGCACCCGATAAAGCCTCCGGGGAGCACTGTATGGTACCCGGGGAGCACTGTACGGTACGTTGCCCGGCCAGGTGATGCCGCAGAAGCGGTGTGGACCGTAACGGCGCCGAGTACGGCAATGGCCAGGACGAGTAAAATGCGGCGCAGCGACGTCATTAGCTGGGGCTCCTCGGATCAGCGAACAAAATGACCGCCGCCCGCTTCCCGCCGAAGCGGGCGGTCCTGGATAGGATTACTAGACAATAACTTGGTCATTTGAAGGAAGTCAATTGGGTCAAACCACGTTTGCTGACCGGTTGCGCCAGCTTCGCAAGGCCCGGGGCCTGACGCAGCGTCAGCTCGCGGGCAGCAGCTTGTCGGTCAGCTACGTGTCGCTCCTGGAGGCGGGCAAGCGCAGTCCGGCACCGGACACCATCCAGATCCTGGCGAACGCGCTCTCGTGTGATGTCCGCGAGCTCATGGAGGCTGGCGATACCAGGCAGCCGCTCACGCTGGTACTCGCGCAGGCCGATCTAGCGCTGGCGGCGGGGCAGGTCAGCGGTGCGCTGGAGGGTTACGAGCAGGTGCTCGCCGGGGCGGGGGACGATGCCGCGCTGCTCCGTCGCGCTCGCCTCGGCCAGGCACAGGCGCTGCAGCGGACCGGACGGCTGACCGAAGCGGCCAGGCTCTATGAGCGCTGTATCCGCCTGGGCGAGGCCGATCCGGCGAACGAATCGTCGCTGCACGCCTATATCGGCTGGTGCCGGTGCCTGTACGAACTGGGCGAGCTGGTCCGGGCCGCGGACGTGGGCAAGGCCGCCCTGGCCGAATTCGACGCTGCCCAGGCGCAAGAGTCCGAGCTCTCGATCCGCCTGATCGCGACCGTTGCCCTGATCTGGTACGAACTCAACGACCTGCGGGAAGCCGAACGACTGCTCGACGAAGGACTGCGGCGCGCCAGCCGGGTGCGTTCACCCTCGGCGCGCGGTGCGATCTTGTGGAACGCCAGCCTCGTCGCCTACGAGCGGGGCCGCTACCAGCAGGCACTTGAGCTCTCCGAGGAAGCACTCGGCACGTTCCGCGGCGGTGCCGATCGCCGGGACGTCGGCAGGCTGCTCGGCGCCCGCGGCTACCTCCTGCTCCGCGCCGATCCACCGCGACCCGAGGAGGCATTCGAGAGCCTCCAGGAGGCGCTCAAGGAATTGTCCGAGACGGCGGACACTGTCGAGAAGGCATACATCTTCACCGAGCTGTGCTATGTGCACCTGACCCGCGGCGAGGTCAGCCAGGCCATCCGGTCGGCCGAGCATGCTCGCGAGCTCCTTGGTTCCACCGCGCAGCTGGAGCGGGCACGCGCCACCACCGCGCTCGCGATCGCACTCGAGGCGGGCGGCGAGCCCGGTCAGGCCCGCATGCTGTTCACCGAAGCCGCCACCATTCTCGACCGTCTCGGCGCCAGCAGGCACGCCGCCCGCTCCTGGATCGAGCTCGCGCATGCCCTGACCGATGCCGGTCAGCTCAAGGAGGCGACCGACGCCTACGAAAACGCCGCCCGTGCGATGAACATCGACGACCCGCGCTGGCGCCAGCGCCGCATGACCACCCGGCAGGACTAGGGCAGGCTCCGGACCGGATTGCGCTTCGTCTTCGCGCGCGTGGTCAAGCACTGCCCGCAGGGCCGTCCGGATGCCCCGGATCGCGGTCGCGTCGGCGGCGGACCCAGGGGGTCTCGGTGCCGCGGTGAGTGGAGTCTTCGGGCGCCAGCGCGGGCACGATGGTGTGGTCGTCAGTGACGACCTCGTAGTACCGGCCGTATGCCCTGGCCGCTGCCTGGATCACGCCGGCGGCCGGCAGGGCGAGGAAGGCGAACAGGATCCCCCCGAGCGCCCCGCCGATCAGCGCCGCGGCGAACGGGGCCGGTGCCGGCAGTGCCATGGTTCTCGCGGTCAGCCGGGGGCTCAGGAGGTAGTTCTCAAGCTGCTGGTACACGAGGATCCAGATGAGGACGACAAGGGCGTCGACTGGGTCGTAAAGGAGTGCTACCAGCACGGGCAGAGCGCCAGCGATGTAAGTGCCGACGACCGGGATGAATTCGGCCACGACCCCTTCGAACAGTGCGAGCGGCGCCGCGAACGGAACGCCACGCCAGCGCAGCACTGCGTACATCAGGGCGCCGTTGACTACTGCCAGCAGCAGCCGGGAGTAGAAGTAGCCACCGGTCTGCCCGATCGCCTGCTCCCAGATGAACAAGATCCGCCGCTGCCGGTCGGGACGGAAGCGCGAGAGGATTGCTTGCCGCATCTGCGTGCCCCGGGCAACCATGTAGAAGGTGAACAGCGCTGTCGCCGCCGCCTGGAAGATGCCGCCGACGATTCCGGAGGCCACTCGCAAGACGCCGCCGAGCAGGCTCCCCGCGCCAGAGAGCAGCTGGCTCCCGTACTGGCGCACCCTGGCGGCCGTGAGCCAGAGCGCGGCGTGACGCAGGAAGGCCCGGCTCCACGGCGCGAAAGTGTCGGCGCGCGTTCGTGCGGGCTCAGAGTCTGGCTGGCCGTCCTGATCGTTCCCGGCCGATGGCCGCCCCGGATCACTCATCGGCGCGTCGGCGTCGGTGCGAACGCTGCGGGCCGAGGCAGCCGAGCTGGCCGTCTGGTCGGCAATGACGCCAATGCGGCCTCCGCCCGCTCGCGTGCGGGGAAAGATCGGGCCGTGGTCGTACCTGATCACCCCTGTCGCCGATGTGCGGCAAACGCTGGCCGCCCGTAAGCGCGGGCTGGCCGTGGCCTTCCGATCCTAGCGAGTACGCTCGGGCCCGCGAGCTGCTGCCCGCAGGCTCCGCCCGCGGTGCTCCCACGGTCCCGGGCGACCTCAGCCGGTGCCGGTGAGCGCATCGAGGGTGACGAAGGAGTAGCCGCGTGCCTGTATCTCGCTGATCACTTGCGGGAGTGCGCTGGCGTCGTAGGTCGTGTGATCGTCTGGGTTGGAGCCGACATGCATCAGCACGATCTCGCCCGGCCGTAGCGCGGCAAGTACCCGGCTGACGACGGTGGCGGCGCTGATGTGGCCTGCGTTCCCTTCCCAGCCGAGGGAGTCGACGGTCCATCGGACCGGCACGTAGCCGGCCTGGTTGGCGACTCTGATAATGCGCGCGTCGGCATCGCCGTAGGGGAACCGGAACAGCGGCGCCGGGGTGATTCCCGTCACCGCGGTGATCTGCTCGGCACCGCCGACGATCTCGTGGCGGACCGCCGCGTCGCTGAGCTTGGTCAGGTAGGGATGGGTGATCGTGTGGTCGCCGATACGGTAACCGGCCGCGGCTATGGCCCGCGCGGCCGCAGGGAACTGCCGGACGAAGTTGCCGGTCAGGAAGAACGTGGCCGGGACATGCTCACGTCGCAGGGTGGCCAGGATCGAGGCGACCGCGTCAGCGTTCGCGCCGGCGTCGAAAGTGAGTGCCACGATGTGCCTGGTGGTCGGGATGTTCGTCCAGTCAGTCCCGGCCAGCCGGCCGGTGATCGGCGCTGGCGCCTGGCCGCCCGGCGGCTGGCTCGTGCGGACGGGAGCCGGCCGCGTCGCTGGCGGCCCGGCGGGCGACGGCGTCCGCGGCACCGGGGACCGGTTTGGCTCAGCTTGTGATCGAGAAGACGCTGGCGGGCTCTGGGCGTTGCCGGGTCCTGGTGTCCCGGCGCCGCACGCGGCTAGCGCAGCGACTATTGCAGCGGTAACGGTCAGGCGAATGGTCAGGCGGTATCTCACGATGCCAAGCATGCGCAGGGTCACGGCGCGGACAGGAGCGTCCTATGGTCATCTTCCTCTCGGCAATGGTCCCCTCCTCCGTGCGCACTCAACGGTTCCGCGGTGCCTCCGGGGCGGGGTCCCGGCCCGGTCTCGCCTGGCTCAGAACTGGCTATGCAGTTGCTCGGCGATCTGCTTTCCCTGGTTAGCCGTTACATAGGTGAGACCGCCGATCTTGACGTAGGTGCCGCCGAAGACGGCACCGTAGCTCGCGAATGCGCTCGCTCCGGCTGATCCCGCGTTTCCCTTCGGATCGGGTTCGGAGAATGCTTCGTCGCCGACGCCGGTGACGGGTGTCGGCGGGTGGCTGACTGTCGTCAGCGCGGATACGTCGGTGCCGTATGCCTGCTTGCCGTCCTTGATCTGGACTGAGACCTGCAGCAGCGCGCTATCTGGCCCGCCGTATTCACAAGAGAAGATCAGGCCTGCCACGCTGCTGGACTTCGTTGTCGTGAAGGTGGTGCCGGTGATCTGTGATACCGCGGCGGCCGGAAGAGCGGTGCATACGTCGGTGTTCGCCGCATGGCCGGAAGCTGGCTGCGCGCCGGTTCCGCCGGGTGAAGCGGGCGCGCTGTCTGGCGTCTGCGAGTTGCCGCATCCGGTGAGGGCGGCCGCCACGATTGTGGCGAGTACGGCGGTGAGCGCACGGATTTTCACTTGTTGTCCTCCGTCGTAGGTTCCTGCGCTCTTAGCCAACCGGCAGGGCGTAATGGATGTGTAACGCCATAGCGAGCCGTGCGCTCACGCCCGGCACCCGGCGCTGTCGGCAGATCCGGCGCTGCGACGGATGACGCCGGGCCGCCTTCCCGACGTGTCCATTCACGGGGCTGATTGAGCTGGGTGTTTAAGGCTGGCGGTGTCTGGCGGGTTCGTACCGGCGTGGCTGATTTGATCTTGGGTCCTTGATCACTGATCATCGTCGTCGTGCCCGCGGACGCCCAGCCTTCGCCGCCGCCCTCGTATGACGAGCTGGCGGGGCTGTTCGGTGCCTTAACGGCCCGGGTTGACGCGCTGGAGACCGAGAACGCCGCGCTGCGGGCGGAGAACGCCGAGTTGCGGCGCCGCCTGGGAATGAACTCAAGGAATTCCTCGACGCCGCCTTCGAAGGAGCCGATCGCGGCGAAGGCCGGGCGCGAGGCGAGGCGGGCGGCGGACCGGTCCTCGCGTGAGCGGTCGGCGGACCGCAAACCGGGAGGCCAGCCGGGGCATAAGGGGTCGGGGCTGGCGCCGGCGGCGGTCCCGGACCGGACCGAGACCGCTGGCGCGCCGGCCGGGTGCCGCGGGTGCGGCGCTGACCTGGGCGATCCAGGGACCGGGGCGGGTGACGCCGGGGCGGCGTGGGCGCAGGTATGGGACATCCTGCCGGTGGTCCTGGAGAAGGTGCACTGGCTGCTGCCGCGCCGCCGGTGCGGCTGCTGCCAGAAGATCACCACCGCGGCCACGCCGTGGGCACGAGCCGGGTCGGTGGTGTACGGGCCGGGCATCAACGCTGCCGCTGTGCTGCTGTCATCTGAGGGCAACGTACCGGTGGAGCGGACCGCCGCGCTGATGGAAGCGCTGCTGGGCACGCCGGTCTCAAGCGGGTTCGTCGCCCGCGCCCTGGCCCGGCTCGCGGACCGGCTCCGCGCCGCCGGCTTCGACGAGGCGATGAGAGACGCGCTGCGGGCCGAGGACGTGCTGTGCGGTGACGAGACCCCGGCCAACGTCATCAGCAAGGACACCAGCCCGGACGGCGAGGCCGAGCCGGGAGCGCCGCACGCGGTCACGATCCGCACCCCGGACGCCCGGCTGATCTGGTACGCCGCGATGCGGTCACGCTCCGGTGCCTCGATCGCGGGCCTGGGGGTGATGGAGGGCTGGCACGGCTACCTGGTCCGGGACGACTACGCCGCCTGGCATCAGTTCGACGCCGATCTCGCCGGGGTCCAGCAATGCTGCGCCCATTTGATCCGCCACTGCAAGGGCGTGCTGGAACTGCACCCCCGGTGGCAGGCATGGGCCGGGCAGGTCCGCGACGTCCTGCGCGAGGCCGCCGCAGCCGTCGAGACCGCCCGCAACGGCGGGGAAACCCGGCTCGACCCCGTGCTGCTCGCCGGCCTGCGCGCCCGCTACGACGAGGCGGTCGCCTCGGGCATCACCACCAACCGGCTCCGCGACTGGCACAAAGGCAACCACCCCGGCTACAACCTCGCCAGGCGGCTGCAAGACAAAGCCGCGCAGGTCTGGCTGTTCACCGCGAACTTCAGCGTCCCCTGGACGAACAACGCGTCGGAACAGGCCGTCAAAGGCCCGAAACGGCATCAGGCCGTCTCCGGGTACTGGCACACCCACGCCACCCTCGGCGACTACCGCCGGATCCGCTCCTACCTGGTCAGCGCACGCGGACACGGCATCCGCGCCACCGACGCCATCCACGCCGCCCTCGCCGGCAAACCCTGGCTACCAGTCCCCGTAACCAGCTGACATCACGGACCCCACCCGTGAATGGACACTTCCCGACTGCCCGGCGGCGGTGTTCGCCGGACCGCTGCTAGCGCCTTTGCGCGCATGAAGCCTGCGGTACAGTACCGGTACCGTACCGGGGAAAAATCAAACATCGAGCCGGCCACGAGGATGGCAAGTTGGCGATTCTGAGCGAATACGCACGGAGAAAGAAGCTCGAATATTTCTTTGGTAGAATACCCAAGGACGCACGCATCCTCGAGGTCGGCTGCGCCGATGGCTGGGTCGGCAAGTACGCTCAGGATAATGGCTGGGACAACTTTGTCAGCATCGACATACTGCCGTCCGCCAACGCAGACATCGTGGGCGATATCAATGAGTGGAAGACACTCGGGCTCGAGGAAAATAGCCTGAATGCCATAATCGCTTTCGAAGTCATCGAGCATGGCGATTTCTACGCGGCTTTCCATGCTTTACTCAAGCCTGGTGGCCGGGCATATGTCACGACTCCGGTCCCGCACATGGACTGGATGTGCAGGATTCTCGAGTCGCTGAAGTTGAACCAGAAACGCTCAAGCCCGCACACTCATCTGATCAAGCTTGAAAGAACCGCGCATCTCCGGCTTATCGAAAAGAACGTCAGAGGCTTCATTTCTCAGTGGGGTGTCCTCGAAAAACCCTTCGAGTCTTAACTGCTGCGGGCAGCTCAGTGTATCCTCCGGCCGGGTATCCTCCGGCCGGGTATCCTCCGGCCGGGTATCCTCCGGCCGGGTATCCTCCGGCCGGGTATCCTCCGGCCGGGTATCCTCCGGCCGGCCAAGCCAGTGGATGCTCCGGCTGGCCAAGCCAGTGGCTAGGCCTGGCTCCCTGCCGGTAGCGCGGTCCTCACGAGCATGCTTTCGCGGACGGCGGGCCCGATGCGTTCCACGGCCAGACATCTCCGCACCAGTACAACATGGGCACGTTGGCCAGCAGGTTCTTGTGCCAGACCAGCACGATGAAATCGCCCACCTGATAGGTGGTCGCTGGCGGGCCGAACTCATTGCGAAGATCGGTTACCGGTTCGCAAGCGTTCGCGCAGGAACTCGGTACTTTCCAGACTACGAAGCTGGCATCATGCTGATTCGCGTCGTACCAGGATGCGTTGGTCTGCCAGCTAGTAGTCACGAGCTGATGATTGTAGAAACGCGTCGGCCTGACCTGGACCCGGTCGCCGCTGTCAACGGTGATCTTGTTCGCATCGGCGACCTGCCCAAGACCGTAGGCCAGGTGATGGGCATCAAACCAGTTCGCACTCGGCACACTCTGATCAGGTGCTGCCGGTTGCAGGGCGTGGAACGCCAGCAAGAGGCAGTTGCAGGCAAGTACGACCCCCATGGTCGGCACCAGCCGAGCGCGGCTGAGCCGGCCTGGCAGCAACCGGCCGGCCAGCACGGCGCCGATCGGCAGCAGCCCGACCATCTCGTTCGCGTCTGGCTTGGTACCGAAGATATACGCGGCCAGCAGCAGCACGAAGGCGGCGACGAGCACCTGCACGATCAGATCGCTCTCGCCGAGGAACCGTCGCACTCCCACTGCCACGGCCCACACGACCAGGGCAAACCCGATCAGGTGGAGCGCTAGCACTATCGCGGAGGAATGCCCGAGCCTCAGCCCGAAGAAGCTGGCACCGAATACGTCGAGCACCCGCTGGACCTTCACCCAGAACTGCGCGGACATCGACGCGGCGGTCGAGAAGCCGATCACCGGCGGCCGCAGGGTGAAGCCGCCGGCCTGCTTGATCACGGCCAGGGCCAGCTTGGCGACGCCCGCCGAGATCAGCGCTCCGCCAGCCAGCGACAGCTCATACCACCGCTGGGCCAGCGGCCTGGGCTGACGGTACATCCGGACCGCGCAGACGACGACCAGCGGCAGCACGCACTCGACCAGCACGATCGCATCGCCGACCTGTGCCCAGGTCAGCAGCACGGTCACCACAACCGGCACCCACCAGCGCGCCCGCGCCCGGTCCAGCACCAGCCAGATCACCAGCAACGGCACCTGCGTCCCGGTGTGATCGGGACCTGACAGCAGCACGTCAGTGCCGGGGCGCAGCGATGGCGCCAGCATGATCGCGGCAGCGACAAGCAGCCGGATCAGCCCCTCCCGGCCAGTCGCCCGGCCCTTGGCGAGCAGGGCACCTAGCACCACGATCAACGTGTAGCTCAACGCCGCGGCCACATGCACCACGTCGCCGTTCAGCCCCCGAATGAGCTCCACCAGCATGTACTCGGGCAGTTCGGTAGTGTAGACAGACACATCCGCCAGTGACCAGCCCCGCAGCAGCACATTGCCGTGCAGCATGTCCCAGGCCTGGAGGGTCTGCCACGCGCTCCCGGACGGGGCATCGAGGTGGACGGGCAACGTCCGGGCCTGCGCCAGATACGCGACGAACAAGACGAGCCCGGCCGCCGCGACGGCGGCCGCCACCACCCATCGCCGCTCCCGCCAGGCGAATTCGCTGCGCTTAGGCGGATGGGTGGTTCCGCCGGCACCCTGCACGTCCGACTCGGCGGCGGCTGAGGGTTGGTCGGATTCCTCGGATTCCTCGGATTCCTCGGCCTTCGAGAGTTCCGGCTCAGCGGTGGTCATCATGCCGCCATGATCTGGTAATTGAGTCACAAACAGACCACCTCTTGCGTCGTACAAGACCATGCTCGCAGGATGGACAACCCAGAGGTGTCGGACAAGCTCGGCCCGGCCCGGTCGCGGCACCGATGCGGAGGCGCGAGCACGTCGACACGTTATTCGCATCTCGCCACGATGGCAAGCCGCACCGAAAGCGCGGCCCCGCGCGGCGATGGCCGCCAAGCCCGGGCTGTGGTGCGGCTGTGGTGCGGCTCGCGGCGGTGATGTCGGGTGCGGATCTAGTCAGCGATACCGGTCACGGTTGGTGCATGACGAGGGACCACAGCGCCGCGCTGAGTTCCTGCTCGTTGCCAGCAGGCAGGCTGCCGCCCGCCAGCTCCCTGATTACCGTTACGAGCTGGGCGATCGCCGTGGTCGGGTCGTAGTCAGGCGCATCTGGCGCCGGCGGCGGCTCTGGAGCCAAGATGCCGAGCGCGGCAGCCTCGGCGGCGGACAGCTCGGACAGCGTCGCGTTACGGCCGAACGGCACCCACCAGAACCCGGTCGGCGCGTCAACCTCCCTGCCTTGCAACTGATTCACGTTCGCGGTGAACCCGGTTCCCTTCTGCACCGGGACCGCGTAGGTATTGGCGTTGCTCCACATGGTCCAGCCCCAGGTGTTCTGGTGCACCACAGTGTTACCGCCGGTCGCCCACACCCAGCCGATGCCCTGTGAGTAGCCGTTGATCAGCGCTGAGCATTTCTTGCCCGCGTCGCTGGGATACCATACGGCGCCGACCAGGATCCCGTCGCTGCTCGCGGTGTACCAGGTGCCAGGCGCCAGGGCGCGCGGCGCCATCATCGCCATCGACCCGGTGACCGTGAGCGTGCCGACGGTCGCCGCGGCCAGCGTGGCGGGCCCGGTCACCCCGAGCGGCCCGCTGACCGTGGCGCTGCCCAGCGTCGTCTGGCCCTGCAGGCTGGCCTGGCCGGTGACGGTCAGGCCAGTGGCCGTCGCGCCGCCGTTCAGCGCGGATGTGCCGGTCACGGTCAGCGCGCCGCCGACGGTCGCGTTGCCGAGTGTCGCGTCGCCCCGCAGGGTCGAGGTGCCGGAGACCCCGAGGGTGCCTGCGGTGACCGAATTCGGGGTGTCGTCCGGGTTCTTGATCGTCACGGTCAGCGCGTCGTACAGGTAGATCGTCTCGAACCCGGGGTTGGGCGTTCCGCTGTCTGGGCCGCCGGTGACCGACGCGGCCAGGACGAACGTCGTGGCCTTCTTCCTGCCGCCGGAGATCACGCAGGTGGGTGCGGTGCCGCTGTAGAC
Source organism: Streptosporangiaceae bacterium (assembly GCA_035533915.1). Taxonomy (GTDB): domain Bacteria; phylum Actinomycetota; class Actinomycetes; order Streptosporangiales; family Streptosporangiaceae; genus Chersky-822. Next base: position 26,370 of record DATLSX010000031.1, on the reverse strand, counting down.
CGGCTGGGCATCCTGCGCCGCGTAGACGGTAAAAGAGGTCCCGTTGCTCTGCCAGCTCAGCGAGATGTCGGCACCATTGGCGAATTCGGTCACCGGATTGGTCGTCCCAGGCACGGTTGCCACGAAGCTGTCGAGGAAAAACGGCGGAACGGCGATGTCGCTCATGCGGGGTCTCCCTGGCTGGCTGGTGAGTGGTGCCTGACGATGGCTTCGAGCGCGCTGGTGACCTGCCTGCGCATCGCGGGCGTGACCCGGTCACCGAGAATCGCGGCGAACGCGTCGACGACCCGGTCGATCTGATGCCGCTCGCTCGGGCGGCGGAACGTGACTGGCTCGGGTCCGTCCGCCGCCGGCACGACGGCGGGCCTGAGATCGACCTCGTGCATGGTGGCATTGCGCGCCAGCGGGTACCAACTGAACGCGGTGGGCGCCCCGGTGCCGAATCGCTGGGCGACCGACACGCTGAAGGTCGATCCCTGCGGCACGGGGAGCGCGAAGGAGTTCGCGTTCGACCACATCGCCCATTCCTTCTGGGTGAGCCACGGGGCTGCGTTGCCGCCGGTCGCGTAGACGGTGCCGACGCTGCTGCACGTGCCGGAGATCCTGGTAGCGCACTGGGCGCCCGCGTCGGCGGGGTACCAGACGGTGCCGGTCAGGATGCCGTCGCTGGACGCGGTGTAGGTGGTGTCCGGCGACACGGCGCGCGGGACGAGCGCGGTCAGCGACCCGTTGACCGTGACGGTCGCGGCCGTGGCTGCCCCTCCGTTGAGCGCCCCGCCGCCGAGTGAGCCGCTGACTGTGGCCGCGGCCATGGTGGCCGACGCCAGGCTCGCTGTCCCGGTGACCGTGGCCGTCGGCGCTGTGACCCCGGCCAGCCGGGCGGCCTGAGCCACGGTCAGCCGCCCGCCGACAGCGGCGGCGGCGAGCTGGGCGTCACCGGTCAGCGCGGACGTCTGCACGACGGTCAGGCTGCCGGCCTGCTCGCTGCGCGGCGTGGCGGCCGGGTTCGAGATGGTGACGCCGACCGTGGCCGACACCGTGCCCGGCAGCTGGTCCATCGTGGCGACGAGGGTGAACGTGGTCTGCTCCGCAGCGCCGCCAGGCACGGTGTAGGACGTGTCCGATCCGGTCCATACCGGCTGGGCCGCAGCGCCGGAGTACAGCGAGAAGGTGCTGCCGTTGCTCTCCCAGAGCAGCTTGATCGCCTCGCCGCTGGCGAAGTCGGTCTTCGGATGGGTCGAGTCCGCCGACGAGGCCGAGACGGTCACCAGGTTGTCGAGGTAGAGCCGGACCGGCGCCTTGGACAGCGTGAACGTGGTCTTGCGCTGCACCAGGTTGTCCGGGCTGTCCGGCGCCGAGTACTCGACCACGATGTAGGGGAAGGTGTCGGGCACCGGGTTGACCGACGTCGTGGTCACGCTGAATACGAGCTGGTAATTGATCTGCCAGTAGTCCGACGACGGGCAGGTCACGGTGAAGATGGCGTAGCTCATGCCGGGGGCAAGGCCGAGGTCCTGGCCATCGCTCAGCACTGCGGCGCTCGACACCCACCAGGTCGTGTTCGGGGTCAGCGTCGGGGCGACGGTGGAGAACTCGCCGGGATTCGTGCCGACCGGGACGGCCACGATGATCTTGTCGCAGAAGATGGTCTGCCCGTCAGGTGCCGAGATCCAGGCATTGACCATGCCGGGGCTCGCCTGCGACGGACCGCTGACCTGGAGCGGCGACGGCACGGTGGCGAACTGATAGGACAAGATGCAGGGAGGCGGGTCGGCGGTCGGGCGGGCAGTCGAATCCGTCATGTGAGCTCCTGGCGTCCGGGGTCGCTGGTGGACAGGTTGGTAATGAACTGCAGGTATCCGTCGCGCAGCGTGTTCGGGTAGTCCTTGAGGCGAGCCTGCGCGGTGGACCGCAGCAGCCCGTACGCCGACCAGTCGGTGCCCGCGGGTTCCCACCACGACCAGGCGCCGTTTCGCTCGGCCGGGTAGGGCAGCCACATCGACTCCGGGTAAGGTGGCGGCGCCGCGCCGGTCGCCGGTGACTGCTCGGGGTGAGTGAGCAGCGATCCGATCCGGAACGTGAGTTCCAGGCTGGCCAGGGATCCCGCGACGAACGCGGTCGGCAGGGTGATCGCCTTGGCCGGCAAGATCCCGCTGACGGCGTGCACGGCGGCTCTCGGATCCATCAGCAGGGTCACGTAGGCCGGCTCGCCGGCGCCGTATTGCAAGGTCAGCCAGTTGCCCCCGACCAGGGTGCCGACCGGGCCGATGACGTGGACGTAGGACTGGCTGACATCAGGATCGGGAGCGGCGACGCTGTTGAACGCCGAATAGTCCGACCCGGCGTAGAAGCCGATCAGGCCGTCCTGGCGGCTGGCCAGGTCACCGAGCCTGATGCTGAAGTTCCGGTCGAGGAAGTCCGCGGCCGGCGGTGGCCAGCTGATGTTCCAGTCGGTCATCGCGGTGACCGGCAGGCCGTCGACGGACAGCCGCAGGCCAGCCCGGACTAGGGCCAGCGGCCGGCCGATCAGGACCGACAGGTTCTGGTCCGCGCGGTCGCCCAGCGGGTCGATGGACCACAGCGTGCTGTCGATCGCGTCGAGGAACGTGCCGAACGCGGCGGGGTCGGCGAGCGCGTGGTCGGTGATCATGGCGCCCAGCCGTGGTGCCGCGGTGACGACGTCGCCCAGCGTCATGACCTGATGCGGTGGCGGCCGCCACTGCGCGGTCGTGGTCCCCGTGGTGTCGGCCAGCAGCCTGACCTCGCCGAGCGCGCGGCCGTCGGGCGCGTAGAGCAGCAGGCCGCGGTCCAGGTGGTTGGGCAGCAGCCAGGCGATGACCGGGTTCGCCGGGCCGCCAGGGATGACCGGCAGGTCGTCGTGGACCGCGTCGACCAGCGTGACGTCCAGCCTGGAGTGCTGCATCAGCCGGGGCCTGACCTCGATCAGCCTCGCCGGGTTGCGGGTGATCACCGGCTTGTCCGGGACCAGCGCGGCGTCACGGGCCGGGGCGAAGTTCTGCGGGTCGGTCGTGCCAGTGCCGCCGACCACCTGCAGGACCTGGCCGAAGGTGTCGTAGACCAGCAGGAACCGCACGGCGAACTGGCCCTGCCGGACGGCGTTGAACGGGTAGACCGGGCCGTTGGGCAGGTACGGCACGCCGGCCGTCTGGCCGAGCACGGTCGCGGCGACCGTGGCGTCCGGTCCGGTCTGCGGGCGGGCATCACGCAGCGCGACCAGGTCCCCGAAGCCGGCCAGGGACTGGGACATGAACCGCCAGGAGTCCACCGTGTCGATCGCGGCCCGCAGCGCCGCGAGCGCCTTCAGGTCCGGGTCGGCCGCGCCGCCGACCGGGTAGCTGGCCACGAATCGCTGCAGCTGGGACCGGAAGGTGAACTGGGCCTCGGGGGTCAGCGGCGAGATGCTGCCGAGCACCTCGACCGGCGCGGAGGTGTCGGCGGGGAACGGGCCGAACGGGCCGGCGTACCTGTAGTCCAGGCCGTCGAACGTCCAGTTGTCGGCGTCGCCGGTCTGGTCGGGGATCGGGACGTAGCCGACCTGCCATTCCATCAGCAGCGGCTGCCAGGGCTGCTGCTGCCAGGAGCCGAGCCCGGTGGCAGGCAGGACCTGGCCGGGGTAGGACGCGGCCGGGTGACCAGTGATCGCCGCGGTGACCGTCGCCTGGGGCAGGCCCGCGGCGGTCGCGATCGCGCCGGCGCTGGCCGGGTCGAGCAGGAATGCCTCAAGAACGGCGGCGGTGACGACCGGCGGCAGCGCGGTCACGCCGGGGATGGCGGGCAGTGCCTGGCCGAGCTGGACGGCGCCGATCGTCTTGCCGCCGGCCAGCAGGCTGGTGACCAGCCCGGTGGCCAGACGGCAGGGCAGCGGGGCCGACGGGTCGGGCAGCTGCCCTGGCTCCAGCCCGGCCAGGACCACGACCGGGTCGGCGGCGCGCCAGGATCGCGGCGCGGCTACCGCCTTCAGCACCTTGGTCGCGTGCAGGTTCTTGCTGGCCGCGAACCTGGAGATGCCGCGCTCGAACGAGTCCTGCCTGGTGTCACCGGGCCGCACGACCGGCTGCGGCACCTTCGCTTGCGCCGCGGTGACCGACTGGGCGTCGGCGCCGATCAGTGCGGGCAGCACGGCGGTCACCGCGTTGGCGTAGACGTCGGCGTCGAAGCCTTCCGGGGGGACGATGACCGACTGGGCCAGGCCCTTGCGCCACTTCCACCACACGGCGTACAGTGCCCAGCGGTGCGCGTCGAGCGAGGCCTGGGCGGCATCGAGTTCGGCCTGGGCCTGGTTCAGCTCAAGCAGCCAGGTCGCCTCGCCGGACGTCAGGTCGGGCTTCTGACCGCCGTCAGCGCTGGCCCCGGCGCCGGAGGCAAGCCCGATCTCCCAGCGCAGCCCGCCGGGCCGGGATCCGAACGACGCCTGATGCGCGGCGGTGGCCAGCAGGTTCGGCCCGTTGACCGCCTCAAGGCTCGGGAGCAGTCCGTATTGGAACGCGCGCAGCAGGTCGACGGCGGCCGGGTTGCCCAGCTGCCCGGCGACCAGCGCGGTGAAAGCGTCGACGGTCGTGCTGCCCACGCCGGCGTGGACATTGCCCGCCAGGGCGGTCAGCGGGGTCGGCGGCGCCGTCGTCGCTGAGGGCCGCCACGGCACGGCGAGGGCCAGGCCGTGGCACAGGCTCGCCGTCGGTGCGGCCCCTGGCGGCCCGGCGACCGACCAGCCGAGCTGCGTGGGCGTAGCCGTGGCCAGCACGTCGTCGGCCGGGTTGGAGTACCAGCCGAGTACCAGGTAGCTGACCGTGTCGCCGTCGGAGACGCCGGTCATGGCGTCGTAGAAGGTGAAGATGTTCGCGCAGTGCGTCTCGTACTTGCTGAACAAGATGTTGCCCGGGGCGACCGCGGTCAGGAAGGTCGCCGTGGCCGCCCGCTCCTGCCAGCCGCCGGCGAGCGGGAACGCCCGGCCGAGCAGGGCCACCAGCGACCCGCCGGCCGCCGACTGCCGCACCGTCGCCGCGCCCTGCACCCGGATCGCGTCGCCGCTCGCCGTCCAGGCAGTCAGGATGGGGTCGTCGACCAGGTACATGCTCGGCGACGCCGAGTTGGGGCAGTCGCTCTCCACCACCCAGCCGGTCGCGGTCCGGCCGGTGGTGCCGCTGAACCGCACGACCAGCCACCGGTTCGGCACCGGCGGATAGGTGATCGAGCTGATTGCCGCGTCGCTGGTGCCGTGCCGCAGCGCGCCGGGCAGATCCCAGTGCAGGTAGACACCGGGGGAGCGGGGCTGGGTGGACGCCTGCCCGCCGCCGGCCTCCGGCTCCGGGCTGTCGAAGCTGGCCAGCGCCGAGTAGTTGAACCGCCACTGCCTGAAGGCCTGCGGAACCCGGTTCACCACCAGCGCCTGCACGTCGACTGGGACGACCAGGGCCGGGCCTGCGCCGCCGGCGGCCGCGCTCATGACGTCTTCCCGATCATGGCCGGACCTCCGCTGACGAACGTCAGTTCCTCGGGTGCCTTCAGCATCTGCAGCGCGAACCCGGCCGGGCCGAACGCGACCGCACCGCCCTGCGCGTCAGGGCCGCCGACCGTCTGGCCGAGCTGGTCGAGCACGCCCGCCACGACCTGCAGCAGCCCGGTGGCCGAGTCCGGGGCCAGGTTCAGCACCCGGTTGTCGGCCCGCAGGTACGGCGTGGCCGGACCGGCCAGGTTCCTGATCTTCAGCGGGCTGCCGATCGGCTGCCCGATCCGCTCGGCAGGGTTGGTGAGATTGCGCAGCTGGATCGCGCCCTGCTCGTCGACGCCGAACCTGAAGCCTTCCTGCGGCTCGCTGATCAGCACGCTGGCCGGCACTCCGTCGAACAGGCAGAGCAGCACGCCGGAGCCGAGGCGGTCCATCCGCAGCGTCTTGAGCAGAGTCTTGCCGTCGCTGGCCAGCGGTCGCACCGCCAGGTTGGGCCAGCCAGACACCAGCGGCGAGCGGACCAGCATCCCGGTCACCAGGCCGGCCGGGCCGGCGCCAGCCCGCGTGGACGGCCGCCCGGAATCCCCTGGCGGCGCTGGGCCGGTTCCGGCCAGCGTGCTCCGGCGGACCGCCGCCGCCTCCGCCGCCGCCGCCGCGACCAGGCCCGCCGTCAGCTGGTGGAAGAAGGTCTGCAGGCTGGAGTCCAGGCCGATGCTGGTCGCGCCGTCGAGCAGCGCGCCGGTCCAGTTAGCGTCCAGGTAGCAGAACCTGACCGAGCCGGTGACCGGCGGTGCGGCCGGGTCGGCGGCCGGCGTGCGCATCGGCAGCATCGCCGGATCCGGGACGATGTGCTCGAACGGGACCAGCTCAAGCAGCAGCAGCCGGGCCAGCCAGGTCGCGACCGGGTCGAGATCATCGCCTGTCATGGAAATGATGGCCTGCTGGCTGGCCGGGTCGGCGAGGAAGTTCGCCAGCGCGGTCTTGGGGTCGGTGTCCGGCGGGCTGCCCTGCTGCGGGAGCGGCACCGGGGCCTTGCCCTGGCCGATGTCGTGCAGCAGGTCGGCTTGCAGGACGCGGAGCAGGCTGGCGGCGAGCAGGCCGGATCCGGCCAGCTCGGCCACGTCGGCCGGAGTGTCGAAGTGATCGCGGGCCAGCCGGTCGGCGAGCTGGTCGGTCAGCAGGTGCAGTCGGCGCCGGAAGTCGTAGAGCGCCTGCCCGAACGACCGGTCCGCCAGCGCGGCCATCCGCCCGATCTGCCAAGCGGCCGACAGCGACAGGTCGAAGACGCCGTGCGCCAGGTCGTAGGCCATTGCCGCGTCGGCGGACAGGAACGGGCCGTTCTTGGCCAGCGGCTTGGTCAGGACCGGGGTCAGCGGCCCCCGGTACCAGGCGAAGGTGCCCTCGCCCGAACGGGTCCGGTAGGCCAGCGGCACGAAGCCGTCCGATACCCGGCGGGTGACCTCGACGTTGGCCGGAACCGACTGGTCCAGGCCGGGCGGCGGCAGGCGGAGCCACAGATCGCCGGGGTGATGCGTCTTGGCGACGGGGTCGTACTCGGACTCGAGCAGGTCGACCGCCAGGCCGGCGAAGTTCTCCGCTGGATCGGCCTGCGCCTGGAACGTCCAGGTGGCCAGGGATAGCAGCGCGACGGTACCGAAGACGGTCGTGCCGTCGGCGGTACCTGACCGGGTGAACACCGGGTCGCCGGTCAGCCACGGGTCGAGGCCCTCGATCGAGACCAGGTGGACGATGGCGCGGGCGGGCTGGCCAGCCGTGGCCACCGCGGGGAACCGGTTGGCCACCACCACCGAGTAGCTGCCGTCCTGCGTGAAACCAGCCAGGGCCTTGTCACCGGTGTTCACCACCCGCACGTGGGTGAGGTAGCGTGCCTCGGCCAGCCTGGGCATGATCGCGGTGAAGGTGCTGGCGGAGAGCTGGATGTAGCTGCACGGCTGGGTGCCTGGTACGTCGGCTTCCTTCTTGACCGGTGGCACGAGCACGCCGGTCAGCCCGAGGAAGGCGTCCACGGTGGTGGTGGTGATCCTGGCCGGGCCGGTGCCGCCGGTGATCTCGTCCTCGTCGAGCACGAGGACGGCCAGCCACGGCGCGCCTGGCGCACTCATCTGCCGTTCCCATGGCAGCTCGGGGGTGCCGAGCACGACGAACGGCAGCACGTCGTCGAACTGGCCGGTGCTCCCGTCCGGCGGGTAGAGCTGGACGATCTCGGCCGGGTCGATCGCGAACTGCGGGGCGCTGACGGTGAACCGCTGGGTTACCGAGGCCGGCGCGGTCAGCACGTCGGGTGCGTCGTGGGTGACAGTGATGGCGTAATTGCCGCCGTAGAGCGCGGGAACGTCGTTGTCGTAGAGCGCGATGTCGCCGACCGGCACCGGCGGCAGGGCGCGGGGCTTGCGCTTGGCGCCTGGCTTGCTCATGGCGCGCGGCCTGCTCATGGCACCACCAGCGGCGAGTGGGTGAACGACTGGTTGACACGCGCGGCCAGGAGCACCATCGGATCGCTGTTCAGCGCGAGCCTGGCGGCGGTCAGTGCGCCGAGCAGGGCGTTCCGGCCGGCCGTGGCGGTGGTTCCGCTGATCTGCGCCACCTGGGCGAGGGAAGCCGCCGCGGGCGCGGGCAGGAAGTCCGGTACCCGGGCAACCGACAGGTCCAGCGGCGATCGCCCGGTCACGCCCGGCTGCCCGGGTGGTGCGACAGGTTCGTAGGCCAGATCGTCGAGGTCCACCAGGCCGGTGGTGGCACCGGCGACCGGGCCGGGGATGGCGAAGGTGGCGCCGACCTGCGCGCCGGTCACCACGTCCGCCGACGGCTGCTGCGGGGCCTGGGTGAACGTGCCGTCCGCGCTGGTCAGAGGCTGGCCCCAGAGCGAGGCTGGCAGCGGTCTGCGGTGTGCCGCGGGCGACCAGGCGGTCAGGTCGTGCCAGGTTCCGTCGTCCAGGTCCTGCAGCCGGACGGTGTGGGTGGACGCCGTCGCGCGCAGGTTCATCGGCCGGACGTCTACGGCGTAGCCGGTGCCGAGCGGGGTTCCGGCTGACCCCGGCGCCCGGCCGCAGGCGACCGTCGCGGCCGGAATCGCGGACTCGGTGACGAACGTGAAGCTGCCGGTCCGCACGATCCAGATCTGCTGGCCCTGCGCTCGCGGGTCGTCCACCGACGCGGTGAGCCCGCCGGTCACGGTTGCCTTCACCGGGTTCGCCGGCAGCAGCCCAGCGAACTCCGGCTTGGTCAGCGGGTTGGCCGCCGCGCCGCCCTGCTTCGCGCCGAAGTCGACGGTGAACGACACGATGTAGAGGTTCACCGTGACCGTGCCGCCGGTCGGCGGGCCCCACATGGTGAGCGAGGCGCCGATGCTGAGCGAGAGCGTCTTGCTGATCCCGGCGATGTCGAGGGTGTAGGACACGCCGATGCTCACGCCGATGTCGGCCAGGAAGAGGAACGGGTTCCAGGAGACGAGCAGGTCGGCCTGGGCGGTGAACCAGGCGCGCAGGTTCCCGGACTTGAACACGACCTCAAGCCCGCCGCCGGCCATCACGCATGAGGTGGTCAGCGCGAAGTACCCGCTGCCCTTGATCGACACCAGGTCGCTGACCGCCCAGTTCAGGCCCACCGCCGGAACCTTGGGGAAGTAGGGCGGCGGTACGAACGCCGGATGGTAGCCGCCGATCGTGATCACGAACTGACCGGCGTTCGCGTTGTCGGCGAACCACAGGTAGAAAGCGAAGCCGCCAGTGAGCTTGGCCGACGGGGACAGCACGTAGCTATTGCGGCTGAGGATCGCGGTCAGCCCGAAGAAGCCCTCGGCCGGCTTGAACACTGCCTCAAGCTCGAGTTCGACGTACGCGTAGGTTTCGGCGTCGGGTGCCTGCTGCGGCAGCCGCAGGGTGGACAGGCCGAGCAGGGCGAGCACGAACTCGTTGCCGAACTCGGCGACCAGCAGCGCCCTGGTGTCCACCAGCTCGAACGAGGTGAACTCCACGCCCACGGCCAGCCAGTACTCACCTGACTTCGGTGCGATCCAGGCCCTGGCCGGGCCGCCGCCAGGCGGGGCCGCGGTGCCTTCCAGGATACGCAGGACCTGCGCCGGGTCGGCGGCAGGCGCGGGCTGGCCGGGGCCTGGCGACGCGCCGAGCGCGAGCAGCGGGAAGCCGAGCACCTCGTCCTGCGCGGGCAAGGTGAGCGACCGGTTGAACCCGAAGCCGGCCATCAGCCCGGTGACGAAGAACGCGGGGGGACCGCCAAGCGCGGCCCGCAGCTGGGCGAAGATGAACAGCGAAGGGTCACCGTCGGCCAGCTTGGCGTAGGAGCCGATGGCGGCCAGCCCGAAGCTCTCGGCCTGGACCACGGCCAGGCCGTCGTACTGGTACGCGACGCCGGTGCCGAGTTGGGCGGCGGGCAGCGCGTACAGCGCCCCCTGGATCCGCAGCGGCGGGGCGTCGTAGGCCAGGCCGAGGCCGCTGAGCGTGAACGCCGGGGTGAAGTGAGTCAGCGGGGATCCGAGGCCGAGCCCTTCGGTGCTGAAGGTGAGCGGGCCGAGTGCGACCGAGGCGTCGAGCAGGAAGAACAGCGTGCCGCCGCCGTCGGAGTGGTACGAGATGCCGATCCGCTTGAAGGAGAAGACGCCGAAGGTCCGGTCGACGGCGAACCATTTGGTGTTGTCCGCCGGGGGCGCATTGCCGGCCGCGGCGGCGGCGATCGCCGGGGCGGCGGCGCCGATCGGCAGCTCGAGCGGCACCTGGTCGGCACCGAGCTGTAGCTGGCCGAATAGCAGCACCGGCGACTGCACATCGGTGCCGGGGAGCTTGGGGTAGCTGGCCGGGACGTGCCCGTTGAGCACGGTCACCTCGGCCTGGACCAGTGCGTCGGACAGCACCCAGCAGCCGAGGTCGGCGATGCCGAGCTGGTCCGCGTCTGGCAGCTTGTCGCCGACCAGCGGCAGGTCGGCCAGCTTCACGCCGAGCGGCACGTCCACCGCGAACGCGTAGACCCGCTTGGGCTGTCCCCCTCGCGGCAGCACCGCGGACACCAGGACCGCCTTGCTGCCGCCGGTCGTGCTGGCCGACAGCACCAGCGTGCCCTGGCCGAAGTCGTAGGAAAAGCCGAGCGTCCGCAGGCCGAACCGCACGCCGGGCAGCGCAGGCAGGTCGGTGAAGCCGAACGCGGTGGCGAGGTCGGTGAGTGCCAGGCCATGGCCGGGTGCGGCCGTCCAGTTGGCGTTGAGCACGCCTCCGGTCAGCGTGATCGCGATCTGCTCGGTCGTGGTCTGGCCGGTCTTGACCGTAAGCAGCCCGGTGAAGCTGCCCGTGTACCCGGACAGGCCGCTGGTGAGCACCACGTCGACCTTGGCGTCGATCTCGCCGCCCGCGATCGCGAAGACGCCGAGGCAGGCGAAGTGGAACTTGCCGGGGCTGCCCGGCTGCGAGCCCGCCGCGAAGTCGATCTCGATGTCGGAGATCGTCAGCCCGTGCAGGGCGTCGGACGGGATGGCGGTGACCTCGAACCTGGTGGCCAGGTCCGTGATCAGGTCCCCGACCGCGATCACCGCGCCCGGCTTGGTCTTGCCGGAGAACGACCAGGTGCCCGACGCGTCCAGGCCGGCCGTGATTGTCACCGGGATCTTGGCCAGGATCAGCGTCGTGGCCAGCGATCCGGTGAAGTGCTGTGCGGCGGCCGAGTCGTAGCCGAAGGTCAGCGTCCAGCTGTCCAGCACGACCGAGCCGAAGAGTGTCCACGGGGTCGTCGATCCCGCCGTCAGGCTCATGCTCCGGCCGGGCACGACGGTGACGCTGGCGGTGTCGAGCACGATCTGCGGGGCGTGGGCGGGCAGCGTCACATGGGACGACAGCAGCTTGGCGACCAGGTCGGTCAGGTTCAGCGGGTGCCCGGGCGGGAGGCCGCCGGACAGTGTCCAGTCTTCGCTGGCCGGTTCCTTCTGGATGGCGAAGTACAGCCAGGCCGAGTCGGTGAACGAGATCATGCACGTGAGCGTGCAGCCGATGCCGCGCTGTCCGTCGCTGAGGCCGACGAGCTGGAACTCGAAGCTCAGTTCCTCGACGGTGAGGAAGTTCGCGACTACCGGCCATGGCGAGGCGGTCGCCGCGCCGAACCGCACCTGCTGCAACTGAGCCGGCGGGCCGAGGGTGAAGCCGATCAGCAGCGGCGACACCTTGATGGCCGGAAGGTCCTTGAGGCCGGACGGGAGCGAGTCGGTGAAGCCGGGGCCGCCGGCGAGCGTGAAGATGCCGGACAGGCTCGGGATCGTGACGCCGGGAGAGGCCGGGTCCAGCCCGACCAGCCAGCTGCTTGTCGCGCTGGTGACATCGGCCTGCACGTACGCGGGGACCGTGGTTCCGTCGATGTCGAACGTGCCGAGGACGACCCCGGTGAACTGCCTGGCGTTCTCATCGCCTGGGTTGGCCACCCCGATGGCGACCCGCAACCCGGGCTCGAGCTCGATGCCAGGCGCGACCGGCCAGCCGTTAGTGACAGTGACTGCCGCGGTAATCTCGCTCACCGTCGCCGCGGTCGTGTCAAAGGTCATGCCGAGGTCGGTCAGCGCGAACCCGTCCAGGATGCTCACCAGCTGCTGGGGCAGGAACGAGGCCAGGCCGTGGCCGCCGATCAGGGCGACGAGCTGGTCCACGGTGACCGATGTTCCAGCCGTTGCGGCGATCGCGATCTCCCACCCGCTCGGCGGAGCATGGGTGATCTCGATCGGGACGCTGCCAGCGACGTCGCCGGACAGCACGATGTCGGCCGAGAACTTGAAGGTGACAAGCTGGAACGGCTCGGCGATCGTGGTGGTCAGGGTGACGTTGGCGAGCTCGACCCAGGTGACGACGGGAAGCCGGATCGGGTCCTTGCTGACGATCGTGCCGGTCAGCGTCACGACGACATTGCCGCTGTCGACGGTGCAGGCTAGCGTGGAGCCCAGTCCGGTGTAGCCGAGGTAGTCCGCCTGCCCGGCGACGACGATCTCGGACTGGCCGGGCGCCCTGGCGGCTTTCCTGATCGGGAATGCCTGCTCGCTGAGGACGTTCGTGAAGAACGCCTGCATGACGTCGATCCCGGGAAAGGCACTCGCCCGCAGCGTAAGCGTTCCGTCGGTGCCGATCGGGGCGGCCCGCACCGCGGCGACGATGTCATCGATGGTAGCCATCAGCGGCCCTAGGGGATCAGCACGCCGGGACCGGCCGGCGGCACGAGGACGTTCAGCGCTGCCATCGCCTGAGTCCGCAGCAGCAAGCGCCTGACGAAGAAAGCCGGCGTGGCCAGCGGCGTGATCTGGCCGACCCGGACGTTGGCCGCAGTGGGCGGCGCGGCGTAATAGGTGAGCCGTCCCACGTTGGTCATCAGCGCCACCGTCGCTGGCGGCGGGGCGGGATTGTCCACGGTGACCGCGGCCGGCACCGCCAGCACGTTGCCGCTGGAATCGAGCAGGTCAGAGGTCCCGATGCGATGATAGAAGGCCGGGATGTCGAAGTTCTGCAGGTCGGTAGCGGACGCCGGGGCGGCCAGGACCATGAACTCGGGCTCCGGCGTGGGATTGCCCAGGTAGTTGTTGAATCTGATGGTGAGCTCAGCGCGCAGTTCCTGCGCCATGACGTTGGCGAGAACCGTCGGCGGGGGCAAGCCCCGGACAGCGTTGACATATATGTTCCGGCGGCTGAGAATCCAGTCCTGGGTACCGACCGGCAGCACCCGGACCAGCACATTATTGAGCCTGGCGAACCAAGCGTTGAAGCCGTTGGCCTGCTCGACGGCCCGCATGACGTTCATGCCATTGCGGAGCCCGGTGAACAGGTAGTAGGCATTGACCGGGACGAGTTTCCGTACAAGGCCACGCATGGCGTACAGCCGGTTCTGGAAGTACTTGTCGATATAGACCCGGTTGAAGTCGATGCGCTGGGTCGGGGTCCCGGTATTCGTCTGGGTGACTACATAGACGAACTCCTCGGCGTCGTTCAATTCGCCGTTGATGCCGCCGAGTGCGCCGGAGAGCAGCAGCGTCTGGCCAACTCCCGCGAATGCCTCGGTGAGTGAGATCTCCAGGTCGATGAGGTATGCGAGGTACTTTGCGATCCGGACATTCTCGATATGGAGGTCGCCGAGCGAGAAAGTGCTGGCGATGGCCAGCCACTGGCCCATCTGCCGGTAGCACCGCTCGATGATCGGCTGCTCGGGCTGGTTGTGGAAGATCAGGAAGTCGCTGACTCCCCAAGAGTAGAACCTCGTCGCGCCGTATCCGAATGCCTCCTCGTACGCCAGGAATTCGAGATAGCCATAGGCGGCGCGGATGGGTACCGGCGCGCCGACCGCCACCGACGTGCGGTGCATGGGCAGGATCCGGTAGGTGGGGAGCAGCTCAGTGCCGGCTCCGGGGTTCGCCAGCACCTGCGCGTTGAAGATCTCCACCAGGCTCTGCGCCATGAAGACGCCGCCCGTTGCCTGGTTTACCGCCGCGCTCTCACCGGCCAGCAGGCAGTCGGCCTCCAGATCGGCGGGCTTGTACACGAGCCTCAAGTCGAACCACTTCGGCTGCCAGCCAGACCACCATCTGGCCCCGAACGTCAGGATGAGGACCTGCTTGCCGCCCTTGTGGAAGTCCGATCCGGTCGACTTGATCGCTTTGAGGCTGAGCAAGGTGAGGTTCGGGTACCGGTCGATGAACAGATCCCGGATCGGGACCAGGTCCGCGGCGATCCGCTCGCAGGCGAGCTTGATGTTCTGCTGAAAATTGTTGGTGATCTGGTTGAGCGCGTTATCGGTGATCGGATACTGCCCGAAGAACCCGTTGACGTTGCCGTCGAAGACGAGGTCATTCGCGTTCAGGATCGAGTTGACGAAGTAGTTCTGATAGCCTACCAGGCTGTTCGGCACTGGCATGAGCAGGGATAGCGCCTTCTCGACGGCAGGGACTGTCCACTGATCAAGCTCCAGCGCCAGGGCGTTGATCAGCGCGGTCGACTCTAATGCGGTTCTGAAGAAGGGGTAATTGGCGCCCAGCCCGGCCGGCGGCAGCTGAGTCAGGGTATTGGTGAGAAATGTCCGAGTCGCCTGCAGGCGCCGCAAATAAAGCGATGCGCGGTATATCCGCTGGCCAGGAAGCGTTGCGGCGAGATTCGGCGGATCGTCTCCGGACCGCATCGTGACTCCGAGCTGATTCAGTGCAGCCCGTAGCTGATTCAGATCCACTGCGACATCAATCCGGGCAGCCTGCGGACAATCACTGGCACAGCGATCCCCCCCACGGAGACAAGGCATTGGAGCTGAGTGGACTCGAACGAAAGCATCTAACTTTCGCGCGCGAAACGCAAGGCCTCTGAGTAGTTTCGGATCTTCGAAGTTAACCGGGATCGGGTTTCTGGCTGGCTGGATACCTGGCGTAATTGGTGATTGGTTGTGTTATGTGATCGGCCGGCGGCTGCTGTGGATCGTGTGCGAGGCGGCGCAGACCGACCGGGATCTGGTCCCAGACCAACGGCCAGCCCAGCGCTTCGCTCCAGAAGTACCCGACATCCTGCGAACCGTCGCACGAAAACACTCCGATGAATCCGCAGTCGGCGAGGAAGTTGTTGCCCGGCTCGATGACGCAGAACTCGTTGCCTTGGTGGTCCGCGAGCACCACATGACCCTCCTCCGGGCGCTGACCGATGTCGATATGCCGGTCACCGAGTCCGAGCGACCTCGCCACCGTCTGCTGCTGGTCCTCCAGGGACGTGCTCGTCAGGTCGAAGTGCATCTGGTTCTGGCCGGCCTTCTGCCCTTGAACCGGAAGAAACCGGATCCGGACTCGTGGCCGCGTCGGGCTGGCGGCGATGGCCGCTGCGGCGTCGACGAGCACTGGACCCGGCCGGGGACCTCGGCGCTCAACGACACCTTCGTCGGCCTGGCGCGGCGTGCAGGACAGCCGGGTTGCCCAGATCCCGATTGTGATCGGACATCACGTGCCAAGCAAGTGCATTGCGGCTATGGGCGACTAATTCACACGTATTGCATGTCTTAGTCTCGTCCCGTATCCTGACCGCAGCTTTCGTGTCACGGAGGGTACGCATGCTAAGCTTCGGCCTAATCGATTCGCCGACATCCTTTCGTGCGAATGGGCTGATAAGCGGCGGTATGCTGTGAGGCGACTTGCCCGGCTGTTAGTTGACGTAGACCCGTTAAGGCAGTCATCGGCATATCGGCGCCTGTGGATCGGCAGTTGCCTATCCAGTGTCGGCAATCAGATGACTAACTACGCTGTGATATTACAGATATTCCTTCTTACTCACAGCTCGCTGTCAGTAGGCTCGACCGGACTTGTAGTCGCGGCGTCCGTCATAATTGTCGCCCTCGCAGGAGGCGTGATACTGGACGCGACCGACCGGCGCCGAGTGGTACTGATAGCAACAGGCATACAAGCGGCAGTGTCAGCGACGCTCGCGGCCCAGGCATTCGCCGGACTCGGCCTGGTCTGGCTGATCTACTGCCTTGTCGCGATCCAGTCACTCGCCGGTGCGGTCAACGCATCCGCGCAGAAAACGTTCATGCCCAACCTCCTTCGGCGCGAACAGCTCCAAGCCGGAGCGGCCTTGCAGACTCTCACGATGCATGCGAGCCTGACGGCAGGCCCGGCCCTTGCGGGCCTGATCACGGCATTGCTCGGGCTCAAGGCCTGTTACATCTTTGATGTGGCAAGTTTCGCGTGCTCTCTTTACAGCGTCGCACGGCTCCCATCTATGCGGGTCAGAGGCGAGGCCACGCGGCCCGGTCTGCGCGCCATCGGCGAAGGCTTCGCCTTTATCTCGCGCACCAAGGTCGTACTCGGGGCGCTGGTCGCTGACATGAGCGCAAATTTCTTCGGGATGCCCATGGCACTCTTTCCTGCGATCAATGCTGAGCGCTTCGGCGGGCACGCCGAGACGCTAGGCTTACTGACCACCGCGGTCGCGGTCGGCGGACTAATTGGATCGCTGCTTTCAGGACCGGTCAGCCGGATCAGGCGGCAGGGCCTGGGGATAGTAGTCAGCGGGGCCATCTGGGGGATCGGCCTGATTGCCTTCGGACTATCCGGCGTGTTCTGGCTGGCATTTCTCAGCCTGACCCTTGCCGGGGCGGGGGATGTCTCGGCTGTAATATCGCGGACCGCGCTTGTCCAGCGCCTAACTCCAGACACTCTCCGCGGCCGAGTCTCGTCGGTGGAGTATGCCGTGGGGGCGGGTGTACCGCAGCTCGGTAATTTCCGCGCCGGTGTCATCGGAACTCTTACATCCTCAACAACCGCGGTGATAAGCGGAGGCATGGCCGCTGTATGCGGCACCGCTTTGGTCAGCGCTCTCATACCGGCGCTCGTGCGGTACCCGATGCGACCCGCAGGAACTAAGGAGACGGTTGACAGTGGTCCGCGGGACATTATTAGTGAGGATACAAAAGCTGAGCTGCCTGGCTAACGCTCGATTCTATAGGCCCCAAGATAGCTGGCCGATACGTTTCATGACATATCCATGAGGAGTTCTATGACTTGTCCGGACTACATTTACCCCATCGATGTGCACGGGGAATCTTCGAACCATGGAGTCGATCTGCTCGAAGGATTCCGGGCGTCCTTCAAATCTCGTCACGGCGGTTACGCGTACATGACGCCAGCGCTTCTGCCGTTTGCCATATCGCGTCGCGCCGCGGACGAGATCTGGGCGGTGACGCAGGAATGTCTTTGTGCTCTGCGGACGGTGTTGCGTGGCGAAATCGACTCGGCACCGGCCGAGTTCCTGAGCACTCTGGGTTACTCAGAGTCAGATTCTTGCTGGCTGATGAGCATGCTGAACCCGCCGAATATGGCCACGGCGGCAGCGCTTGCTCGCGCTGACTTCGTATTGTCGGCGGAGGGGCCGCGCTTGGTCGAGATTAATGTCGGGCCAGCTCTCGGCGGAATCGGAATCATCGACCGCTACGCTGACCTCCTTGAGTCGGCATTAGCGAGCCCGGCCAGCGCCGACACGCCCGGCAGGATGCGCGGGTTGCCAGCGACCCGATCGATTCACGCACTGGCACAGACCCTACGCGAACTCGCGAGGTGTAAGGACGAACGGATCAGGGTCGCGCTGGTCATTGCCGACGACGAGGCGGAATTTCCGAACGCATACGAGATTGCAGCATACCTCACGAACGAGGGAGTGGATTCTGATGTCGTGCGTATTGACGAGATCGTCGTTGATAGCCGGGCATCTTATACCGGCTCTGGCCCGGTGGACCTGATATATGGATGCTTCACCTTCGGCAAGCTAGTGAATCCCCGCTATCGGAAATTTGCTAATGATGCGCTGTCGGCGCAGGCCAGCGGGGGTCCGAGCTACCTGTCACCGCCGCTATTTTCCCTCCTAGGGAACAAGGCGCTGCTCGCGCTCGCTGGCGAGGCAATGCCGCGGCAAGTGCAGAAAACCACTGTCTTGGACGGTGCCGCGCTGGAAGGTGCTATGGCGCGCAAGGACCGACTTGTGCTCAAGCCGGCTATCGGGTACGGAGGCGAGGACGTTGCCATAGGCGCGGGCTGTTCAGCGGAGACCTGGGAAATTTCCCTGAATAGGGCCACCGCCGCAGGCCGCAGGTATGTACTCCAGGAGTATGTCGAGCCCGCGCCGCTGGAGTTCCTGGTAGCCGGTGAGACCCTGAGACGTGAGGTAGTCCTCGGTTGCCTGAGCTTGGGCGGGCGATTCGCAGGGTACTTTATCCGGCACCTGCCAGCGGGCACCGGCGAGCCCATTAACACCAACCTGGGTGCCACGTTTGGCGGCGCTGCCATCATGGCTAACTAGACCGCCACCTTGTCACCCAGCCGACATGACGGGCACCGTAGTCCGCACGACTGTGTCAAGGCGGCTGATCACTTCGGCCTCGGTGTCGCCGGTCACCGAGATGATCGCGACGGCATCCGCGCACCGCCCGGGAGACGACAGTTGCGCGCCCGGCTTCGCAAGGATCTTGCTCTCGATTACCCAGGGCTCAGCGAGCGGCTCGATTGGCTCACGAAGCACTCCCGGGTCCGCGTAGATGGCCACCCATCCGGTGAAGTGACGCGAGATGTCGATCGTGCTGGGAACGGCATCAAGCAGCTGAGCCTGTATGCCTACTTCATGAAGGTTAATGCCCGTGCGGGAATGAAAACAGGCGGCGACGCCGCCGCCACCTGCCCGCGCGGCGATCTCGCAGAAACAAGGGCCTTCCTGGGTGATGAATACCTCGTGGTGCGTGACTCCAGTGAAGCCCGGGTAGCAGGAGATCACGTGGCAGTTGAAGTCAAGCAGCGTGTCGAGGAGCGGTCCGTCGCCGACCGAGATTGAGCGGCACGGCGCCAGCTGACGATAGGACGTCGCGTCGTCCAGGTACCGCCCGGCCGCAGCGGCAATGACCTGACCGGACTGTACTACGCTGTCCACGTGGAAGAGTGGCCCCTGAACGAATTCTTCTATTTCGAATTCGTCCAGGCTGGCGGAATGTGCCGTGCGGAACCTGGCCGCGTCTGAGGGGCTGCGCAATACGAAGACGTTCTCGGCGCCAGCGCCCATTCGCGGTTTAGCGATCAGAACCTGATGAGTGCGGAACAATTCACGTACGGCTTCCAGGCTAAACTGCGCGAAATCAGGCACGGTGATGCCGTGGCCGCGCAGGTGCTGTTTCATCGCGATTTTGTCGCGGAACAGCGTCGTCTCGGGTACCGTTGGCCCCGCGAGCCCGAGCTTTGACCGCAATTCCGCCGCCGGAATCAGCAGCCTCTCGGTGACGGCAATCACTCGTTCGGCGGTCTGGCCGCCGAACGAGTACTGGAAGGTTGCCGCGTCGGCGAGGGCGCGGTAGTCAGTCTTCGGCACGCCCACCACTGACGTGAGTTCCGGGCCGTGCGCCTGATCGAGGTGAGCTATGTCTGTGACCAGCCGGACGGCGTATCGATCAGCCGGGATGAAGCTTCTGCCACCCCGGTCGTGGTACATGTCATAGCCGTTGTGATCAATCAGGACGACTGGAACGCGCGTCACTGCGTGCTCAGCAGGTAGAGCCAGGTCGAAGGGACGCCGAGCGGCTCACGCCGGAGGATGCGCAGGCCGCCGTCCACGAACGCCCGTTCATATGTCTCCTTTTGGTAAATTGTTGTGCCCATGAACGTGTGCACCAGTTCGAACTGCAACGAGAAGATAGGCAGCGCGCCGCTGTGAAGGTGCCAGGGCTGAGCTGCCGTATCTGCTAGGAGAAAGTAACGGGCGTTTGGGAACGTCGAGCGCAAGATCTCAATCACCTCAGTGCCGTTGCTGACAGCCGAGAATAAGTCGTGCAGCATGAGAAAGCTAAGAACTAAGTCGATGTCGGGGAACACTGCCTTGCTGCCGGCATGGAAGATGTTCTGGCACGAGATATCGACCTGGTCGGCGAGGCCCACCTCTGCGACACGCCCGCGGGCAAGGGCGCACGCCGACTTGCTGATGTCTATCCCCAGCCCGCGGATGGGGCGTTCGGCCTGGCACAGCCGGATGAGGCGCGATCCGTCGCCACAGCCGAGGTCAGCCACAGAGTCGTAGTCGAGTCCGGCGACGACGTCCGCCTCGACCGCTGACATATGAGCGCGGCCCACCTCAGCCGCACCTACCGCGATGCAGGCCTCGTCACGCTGGACGTCGATGCCCCACTGCGCACGTCCGGCCGTAAGCGCCGCGAGCGAGCGCAGCAGATGACCGTAGCCACCGACTGCCCACCTGAAGAAACCGATATTGTCAGCGAGTTCGCGTCCGGCGGGAGTCAGCGAAGCGACTCCATCTCGCAGGTTGACATAGCCGAGCAAGACCGCGCTTTGGAGCAGTGCCGACAGCCGGGTCGTGTCGATACCACGATCAGAGGCCAGATCGGCGGCAGATGAAGGCCCGGTGGCTAATCGGTTCCAGACGCCCAGTTCATGTAATGCGAATGCCACATGAGCTGCGACGTATCCATTGAAGATCGCAGCGGGTTCACTCGCAGAGCCGGATAAGTTTTCGGTCACTGACTTGCTCCTATGATGCTATTTGATTATCTGTCCGTTATGCCGTAAGGGCAAGGTGGCAAACTGGCCATCTCAGCACTATAGGCATAATCGATAGCTTCTTGTCAACGCACACCTCGACCGTCACCTGGCCGATCATGGGCCAGTGCTCGCCGCGCACTCCGCGCAGGCTTTCGAGCTCACCCTTCTCCGCATCGATCTTCAGCAGGTCGAGCCTTTTGATCCCGTGCTCGTCGATCATCGCGGATATGGCGCGTAACTCGCACCTGACCTGCTCGGAAGCAGCCGATAACACAGCAATTTCCCCCCAAATCAAGCCGGCCAACACCGGTCGCCGATTCGCCATTTCGCAGATAATCCTCAACGACAGCGCGATCGGCGTACTTGTCTGCGAAGCGGCCGGGACATAGCGGCGCCAGCACCGACGAGGCGCTGGTCGGAATCTGTGAAGTCAGACAGTTTCGGATAAGTTCATTCGGTTAGCTGAGGTACCGGCTTGTTGATCCAGGACTGGGCCGGCATGACGGGCGGGGGCGGCCGGCGGCTGAACCGGTCGGGGTGGGCGTGCCAGGCGGCGGTGAGGGTGTTCTGCCGGGCCTGGTCGATCGTGCTGTCGGTGCCGAAGTGGACCGATGCGGGGGGAAGCGCCGCAGGTGCGGCGTCGCCGACGGTGGTGATACCGGCCGCTGGCGCGTGCGGCCTGCTGGCGGTCGGGTTCTACGTACGGGTCGCGCGTGCGCCACGATCTGAGCGCGCCGTCGGTGAGCTCAGGCAGACAGCCGGTCCCTGAAGCGCACCAGGCTCACGAGCCATCGGGGCTCACATCGAGCGTACCGAGTGCGAAGTACTCGGACTCTCCGGCCGCGGCGTCGCCGTCAAGCAGTACCTGCTCGCCTGCCAGCGGTTCGCCGCTGTCCGTCGCCGGCGGATCGAGTGCGCCCGGCTGAACGGGAAGACGGCAGTGCGTCTCGTATTGCTGTCCCTGAGTGACACGGTAGTAATACCAGTATCCGCCGCTGCGGGCCGGAAGCGATAAGTCCGCCTCCGCTGTGCGGGTCAGGATTTCGTTGAACACCGCATCCCGCAGGCTTGCCTGATCCGCGGTCCTGGCCTCTGCATAAGCGTTCTCCGCCGCAATGTAGCCGACAGTATCTGGATGATCCGCGTCGGCCATCCACGCATAGTCATCGACCATGGTGTCACTGTGGAAATACCGCTCCGAGGGAATCCGCTTAGCTGTCGGCGGAATAAGCGCGCCCATATCTATGGATGTTAGCATTCTGCGCCACGATCCTCGACCCACGGCGACGCCAGCCGGAAATGGCAGCGGTATCGGCTGAGCACGTCCATGCCCAGCACCTGGCCCAGCCCGCGTTCGGTGCGGGCTACGTCGAGCGTTGCCAGCCGCAGCGGCCCGATGGCAAGGTCGGAGACGGTCACGACTGGTTCGGTCACGCTGCTGCCGAAGGACGCAGACGACATGCCCTCGCCCACCGGGCGCAGGGCGGAGGTGTACGCATCGGTGCGGAGCTGGGTGCGCGCTGCTCCCGTGTCCAGGAGGAGGCGGTATGGGCGGCCTGCGATGGTGGCGTCCACCATCACGGTGGCGAAATCGGGGTCGTCGGGATCCGGTTCGATGATTAGAGGCACCCGGCGCACGCCCGGAGTGTAACAACCGTGGCTGGGCTGAGCGTCAGCCGGCGGGTGGTTTCGTCGGACGGGGGAGGTCAAGATTTCCGGCGTCGAGCTGTCGATTTCCTGGCTCGCCGTTCGTCTTAGTGCGTGACTATCTGGTAGCGACGAGGAGGAAGCGATGAAGTACGTCATGCTGATCTATCAGGGCACCGCGCTTGAGCGACAGGCCGCGCTGCCCGAGGAGGAGCAGAAGCAGGTCCATGCCGACTACCAAGGGATCAATCAGACGCCGGGCGTCACCCCCGGGCTGCCGATGGGCCTGCCCGAGAATGCGACCACCGTGCGGGTCGAAGGCGGCAAGACCCTGACAACGGACGGCCCGTTCGTCGGAATGAAGGAGGCCGTCGGCGGTTGGTTCATCGTCGAGGCCGACGACCTCGACACGGCCATCGAGGTGGCCGGCCGCGTCCCTGCGGCGCGCTATGGCGGCGCCGTCGAGATCCGCCCCTCGGAGGTGTATTGGTAACGACGCTCGAACAGGTCTTCCGCGAGGAATGGGGCCGCGTCCTAGCCACCTTGGTCGGCTTCCTCGGCGACTTTGACCTCGCCGAGGAAGCCGCGCAGGAGGCGTTCGCGATGGCCGCCGACCGATGGCCACGCGACGGCGTCCCCAGTAACCCGCGTGCCTGGTTGATGAGGACGGCTCGGAACCGGGCGACGGATCGCATCCGCCGCGACCGGGCACTCGCGACCAAGTTCGGCATGCTCGTCGCGGGCAATCGCGGCGAGGTGCCGATGAAGACAACGACGTTTCCGGACGAGCGCCTGGAACTCATTTTCACCTGCTGTCACCCGGCGCTGGCGGTCGAGGCGCAGGTTGCGCTCACCCTGCGCACTCTCGGCGGGCTCAGCACCGACGAGATCGCCCGTGCCTTCCTGGTACCGGATGCCGCGATGGCGCAGCGGCTGGTGCGGGCCAAGCGAAAGATCAAAGCTGCGGGGATCCCGTTTCGCGTGCCACCGGTTCACCTGCTCCGAGAGCGTCTCGACGCCGTTTTCGCCGTCGTTTACCTGATCTTCAATGCGGGCTACGGCGGTCGCGACGAGCTGGCGGCGGAGGCAATCTGGTTGGGGCGCGCGCTGGCCGAGCTGCTTCCGGACGAGCCTGAGGTTCACGGGCTGCTGGCGATGATGCTCTTGCACGACTCCCGTCGCGAGGCGCGGTTTAGCGACGGCGAGCTCGTGCTGCTCGGCGATCAGGACCGGTCACGTTGGAACACCGAGCAGATCGCCGCCGGACGCGCCGAGCTCGACCGCGCGCTCGCCCTGCGCGGCTGCGGGCACTATGTCCTGCAGGCCGCCATCGCTTCGTTGCACGCCGAGGTGCCGTGCGACTGGGCGCAGATCGCGGTGCTGTACGGCGCGCTCACCCGCCTGACTGGCTCGCCCGTCGTGGAACTCAACCGCGCCATCGCCATCGCCGAGACCGAAGGCCCCGAGGCCGGCCTGCGCATAGTCGACCAACTCGGTCTCGACGACTTCCGCTACCTGCATTCGACCAGGGCCGAACTCTTGCGACGTCTCGGGCGGACCGACGAGGCACGTGAGGCCTATCGACGTGCGAGACAACTCACCGACGACGGCGCCGAACGGCGCTTCCTCGAACGCCGGCTAGCGGAACTCGCAGGCACGACAGGCTCGGGCTAGGTCGTCGTTGTGTCCGGCGGAATGACGAAGTCGTGCGTACTCTAGCCGCGATGAGAGCGGGACAGGGTAACCGGGCATTTGCGGGGCTCGAAGCTATGCCACTCCATCGAGATGGCATACCCTTCGGCCAGCCGGTCATCGGATACGTCAAAGCCGGCGCTTGACGCCCGTCGAAGCCCACCTGACCATCATGGAGCGCATCGACTTCTCGCCCGCTGGCTTGCGCGCGGACCTGGCCGGAGCGCGGACCGCCCCGGCTTACCTCTACTCGGCCGCCGAGCTGATCAACTACGCCGCTGACCTGGCCGTCGCCAGTTCGGTGCGCACCCACGAGAACGAGCGCCGGTGGCGGATCTTCCACGAACGGGTCGAGCAGGCCGCCGCGTCCGGTCAGGACGACCGCGCCCGGTAGGAAGGAACGCCAAGGCCGGCACCGCACGGGTTCACCGCCCAATCGGGCACGCAGCGGGCACGGCCGGACCTGCGGTTAAGAGGCGGGCTCCACGCATCTGGCGCGGCGGTGCTAGGCGTGACGCATCCACAGGTTCGTTTCGGCGTATGTCCCGCGGTCTTGCTCGCGGTCGATGACGACCAGGTCCAGCGCATCCGGGACAACATACTGGCCGGTCTCGGGGAAGGCCATGGCCGCCCAGTCTTCCCATTCGAGCACGGTACCAGTGATGATCATGGAGCGTGGGGCGGGCGCGAGAATGCTGGCGCCAAGCCGCTGATGCGTGCGGATCCACGGGTCGATGTGGAGGCCGTCGCTCCGGGTCCAGCGCGCGAAGTCCTCCATGGGCGTCAGCGGATACCGGGTTTTGAGCGCTGGCCTGACCGGCGCGATGACACGCCGCAGCCCAGCGGCGGTGGCCCGGTCGCGGAGGGCAGCGAGGGTCCTCCCCGCCAGCCCGCCACCTTGCCGGTCGGCTCTGACGGCGGCGGCCATGATGCAGAGCGTGTCGGCCGGGACTGAGTTCTCGTGGCCGGTTACCGCGCTGACCAATGCCCCGTCGTAGCCGTCCGGCAGGGCGCTGACTGTGCCGTCCCAGCGGATGGGGACCCCCCAGCCCCCGGCAACTACCTGACCGTCTTGGAGGAGAAGCACGTCGTATTGCGGGAAGTATGTCCCGGCGCGGTCGATGTGCTCGCGAGATACCGGGTCGTGGAAGATGAACTCTGGCCAGACAGCGCGGAAAGCATCTCGGGCCTGTTCATCGAGATCACGACGGTCGGCTGTTGTGACGACCTCTAGCTCACCCATGGTGCACTTCACCCCTAACCGGTCCCTGCCAGCATTTACCGTACCCATGGTGGGATTGGTTGTCTTGTCCATTTTCCTCGATAGGCGGCGAGCTTGACAGCCGCGTGCCACCCGCGAGTCCAGGTATGGGGGCGTCGGGATGTCCGGATCAGTCACATCGCGTCGCGCGGAGGGAAGGAAGGGCCTGATGGCCTGGTTCAGGAGAGCGCCCCCAGCAGGATTCGAACCTGCGCACACGGCTCCGGAGGCCATTCCCCGGCATGTCGCTGCACTACACTGACCTGCGGAAAGGCGGCTGGAAGTGGCGCGCGGCCGGATTCTCTATCGCGTATCTCTCGTGTCTTGGCGGTTGAGTGCCGGTCGTTCCGCTAGTGGTCGTGCGGGACGGCGGGCCGGATGACGGGGATGACGCGGAGGAGTTCGCCGAGTCCGGCGAAGTCGCCCGGGTTCGTGGTGAAGAGAGGCAGCCCCTCGGCGATGGCTGTGGCGGCGATCATCAGGTCGGCGGTCCGCCGCCGTGGCTTGCGGCCGGCGGCGATGACCGCCGCGGTGACGCGGCCGTAGATGCGGGCAGCCTCGGCGTCGAACGGCACCGGGTCGAACTCGCTCTCGGCGCGCTGCGGTATCTCCAGCCGGCGGGCGCGTTCGGCTCGCTCGTCGTAGAGGTCTTGCTCGTCGTTGCCGCGGACTTCGTGCGGTCCGGCGGAGAGCTCGGCGAGGGTGATGGCGCTGATGGCCATCTCGTCGGGGAGTTCGCCTGGGTCGATCCACCGGCGAAGGATCACGATGTTGGTGTCGAGCATGCCCAGGCGCGGGTGCTCACCGCTCATAAGGGCTGCCGGTTTCGGTGTCGAGGGCGGCGTCCTGGTCGGCGCGGAACGTGTCCAGGTCGACGGCCGGCGCGTTGCGGGACATCGCGGCGAACTCCTGCCGTGAGACGAACCGCCGCCGGCGGCGCAGCGGGATCAGCTCGCCGATGCGGTGGCCGTCCCTGGTGACGGTGAACGACTGGCCGTGCTCGACGGCGTCCATGATCTCCCGCGACCTGGTCCGCAGGTCGCGTTGGGTGATCTCAGGGGATGCGGTCATGGCAGCATGGTAGCACTCTGTGCTATCTGGTAGCACAAGACGAAATTCCTTACGACGTGGTGCGTAATTGAGCTCGGGACGTCGTTGCCTGGGGTGCTGGCGTGCTCGCGGTGCTCCGGCGGGTTACCGGGCCGCAGCGCGGTCGGATACCAGTGATCCGATTGCCTGGATGGTTTCGGGCAGGTACTC
>DATLSX010000030.1:0-2187 GCA_035533915.1 Streptosporangiaceae bacterium | reverse complement strand
CCAGTCCATCTGCTGCCCGTCGCTGGAGACCGCCGTCACGGCCACGGCGGGCGGCCCGCCGGGGACGATGGTGACCACCGTGTCCGGCGCGGTCACGGTGACGGTCACGGCCTGCTGGGCACCGGAGATGGACACCACGGGGCTATCGGTCACGGCTGCGGGTTGCCCTGGACGATCAGCGAGCCGGTGGCCCAGGTGGTCGCGGCGGTCCCGCCGTGAGACTCCCAGAGCGCGTGAAAGTAGGTTCCGGGGGTGAGGGTGGCGGTCGCGGCCGGGTACAGCAGGATCTGCACCGAGGAGGTGGCAGCCGTCGCGGTGACGTTCAGGACGCCGGGGGTCCCGGCGGTGGTGGTGAGCTTGGCCAGCGGGGTGCCCACGTCGGTCGCGCTGGTGCGGACCACGTACTCCCAGGCGGATGCGGAGATCGGCTCAGGGGTCGTGCCGCCGGGGGCGCTGGTGTCGAAGTAGAACGTCCAGTCCTGCTGTGAGCCGGCCGGCATGAGCAATGTCCACGGGATGACGGAGGAGGAGTTCGGCATGAGGGGCTCACCCCCTGCCTGCGGGTGGTGGTTACGCTTGCCGCATGATCTGGCTCACCTGGGCGGCGTTCCCGGCGGTCGCGCTGTTCATGCTCGGGCTGCACCGCCTGGTCACCATGCCGGGCCGGGGCGGCAAGCCTGCGGCACGCAAGCTGGTGCGGCGTGAGCCCCGCGACAAGGCGCGGCCACTCCTGCACGCCGTCACCGATCTTGACGATGCGGCCGATCCGCGCCTTTCGGTCTGCCCGGTGTGCGGGATGGATGGCGACGAGGTGACCCTGGACGGGAAGTTCTGCGGCGCGTGGCCTGCGCACGCGACCTGCGTGGAGTGGGCCGGGGAATGGAAGCCATCCGGTGAGGTGCCCAGGAAGGTCCCGCATGAGGTCCTGAAAACCCTTGCGAACCTGCGCGCCACTGCGGCATGGCAGGACTATCTAGCCGTGGAACGACAGACGGCGCAGGCACTGGGCATCTCGCAGGCCGCACTCTGCGGCCAGTTCACCGCAGCCGTGGGTGCGGGGATCCTCAGCCTGGATGAGGCACGCGAGGCAGCCCATGACGCCGCCCGGGCGAACGATCAGTGGATGAGGTCTTTCGGTATCCCCATGGCGCAGATGGGTGACTCGCGGGTGGCCCAGGTGCGCTGGTGCATCTGCGGGGACAAGTTCAGCGGTACCTGGGACGAGATTCACGCGCTTGAGGCCGCGCACATCTCATCTGGCACCTGCGCGCTGCACAAGCACCCTTCCCGTTAAGCCTGCGGCCCGAGCCCCAGCCAGTACCGCAGCACCGGGTAAGAGGCGTACAGCCGCGACCCGGGCCGCGCCCTGCCTTCGGTGTACGGGCGCTGCGGCATCCACACCTGCACGCCGGGCCCAGGGACGGTGAGGGCCTTGAGCGGGTCATCATCGATCAGCACAGCCCTGCGGTGCTCGCCGTAGCGGGCTGCCATGAACGCGGGCTTGTTCCCGTGGCCGACAGCGTTCACCTCGACAGGCGGGCCGCCCCAGTCATGGAGCCACCGCTCGGTGACCTTCTGGAGCGAGGGATCCCGCTCGGTGGCGACCAGGCACTCGAGCCCCGCGTCGTAGGCGTCCCGCAGCGTGTCAAGAGCACGGAAGTCCGGGGCGAGCGAGGCCACGAACGCGGGCTGGCGCAGCTCCCCGGCGATCCACGCACCCTGCGCGTCCGGCAGGCGGTCCGCCCGCAGCGAGCCGGGGAAGAAGCCCTGCGACATTGGCGAGTAGGTGGTGCCGAACCGGGCGTTCAGCGCCTGGCACATGCCCTCGGCGGTGAAGGACAGGATTCCGTCGCAGTCGAACACCAGGGCCGGGCGGTGGGTGAGCGGGTCATCGGCTGGGGGCCAGTCGCCGCCCTGGGTGGCTATGGCCAGAGTTCTCGGGATGTTCCAGGCAGCTTCCAGGAGCGGCAGGCCGGCGGCTGAGGCGGCGCGCTGGATGTCGGCGGCCGTGAGATTGGCGGGATCGTCATGATCACTAAGGGGAATGGAACAGCCGCAGGTCACACACACCGGCGCATCATCCCGCCTCGGGCACGATCTCCCAGTCCTCGGCGAGCACGTCCGTCTGGCTGGCCAGCCAGGGCACACATGAACCGTCAGCAGTGCGCATGTCGATGTGCGCACGGT
>DATLSX010000029.1:0-9666 GCA_035533915.1 Streptosporangiaceae bacterium | reverse complement strand
CAATGGAGCCCGGCCGCTGGGGCCGGGTGCAGGCCTGGTGCCGCCGCGTGTGGGTGCCGGCATGCCGGCGGCCGCAATGGAGCCCGGCCGCTGGGGCCGGGTGCAGGGTAGGCGCGGAGAACTTCCCTGCGCAGGTAGCGGGTGCCGCAATGGAGCCCGGCCGCTGGGGCCGGGTGCAGGCTCCGCCAGCGACATCACCTTGATCGGCGGGTTCGGCAGCCGCAATGGAGCCCGGCCGCTGGGGCCGGGTGCAGGAACAGCGACGACAGCGGGATCGGCCCCGACCGCTCCGTGCCGCAATGGAGCCCGGCCGCTGGGGCCGGGTGCAGGTCGCACCGGGCGATGGCGGACCGCGGGTCGCGCGCGGCGATGCCGCAATGGAGCCCGGCCGCTGGGGCCGGGTGCAGGCATGTCAGCTTCCCGCCATGAGAGCACCCCTGCCATGTCGCCGCAATGGAGCCCGGCCGCTGGGGCCGGGTGCAGGTGCCCAGGGTGACCGGCTGCCGGACCGCCGGCCCGTTGCCGCAATGGAGCCCGGCCGCTGGGGCCGGGTGCAGGCTGAGCAGCAGGAGGATATCGCCGTAGTTTCCCTGGAGCCGCAATGGAGCCCGGCCGCTGGGGCCGGGTGCAGGCCTGGTGCCGCCGCGTGTGGGTGCCGGCATGCCGGCGGCCGCAATGGAGCCCGGCCGCTGGGGCCGGGTGCAGGCGCGATATACCCGTATTACAAGAAGATGATTCAAAATGCCGCAATGGAGCCCGGCCGCTGGGGCCGGGTGCAGGCGTCGGGAACGGCGCCGAGTCAGGCTCAGGCCGCCAGTAGCCGCAATGGAGCCCGGCCGCTGGGGCCGGGTGCAGGCAGCCCCGTGTACACGCAGGTGACCGCATGGGCGGCGAGGCCGCAATGGAGCCCGGCCGCTGGGGCCGGGTGCAGGGCGCCGCCAGCGGACGTTCACCCAGACCATCAACCCGTGGCCGCAATGGAGCCCGGCCGCTGGGGCCGGGTGCAGGAGAGAGGACCGGCTGATGACCACCCCAGCGACCATGGTGCCGCAATGGAGCCCGGCCGCTGGGGCCGGGTGCAGGCTTGCTCTTCAGCACGCGGCGGCCTCCCTTTAGCGCCGCAATGGAGCCCGGCCGCTGGGGCCGGGTGCAGGCGGACCCATGACACGTCGTTGCCGCGGTGGCCGAAGCCGCAATGGAGCCCGGCCGCTGGGGCCGGGTGCAGGTGTTTATGAGCTGGGGTTTCTTCAATGGCGTGGGTTCTGATCGGGATTACGATCGAAGGTCTGTCCGTTTTTGGCTGGTTATGTGCTTGAGAGTGGCCTGGGATTTGGCGTGCGCTTGGGGTTCCTAGATCATCAGGTTCCGCCGGCCACAGCGGCCGGCTGATAGCCAGCGAAGCGACTGGACCGCGATCTCTCTGTGGTGTTGTCAAGGTTCAGCTGGCTTGTGAGCCACTGATCGAGGGTGGAGCGTGTCTGGGCTGTTCGGCCGTTACGGGTGCCTGTAGATCATTGTCCGTGCGGCGCCGGGCTGGTCTTGGTGACGGGTATCGGGGCGAGGACTCCTTCGAAGGTGCGGCCGGTTATGCGCTGGCGTTCTGCGCCGTAGACGTTGAAGATTCCGAGAGGCTGCCAGTGGCGGGTGCTCACGGTGGGCTTGTCGTCAGCGGGCTTAAGGGCTGGGTGGCTGAGGAGGGCCTGGACGGCGCTGGTGTCGAGGGGTGTTTCCCAGAGGGGCCAGAGCATCAGCCTGCGGTTTCCGGTGCGGTGCCAGAGGGTGGCGGCGCGGTGTCCGTTGCTGCCGGTGAGGCGGAGCAGTGGCAGGGCCATGATGGCGAGCCAGGTGGCGCCGGGCACGCCGGTTTCCCGGCCGGGGCGGCCGCGGACGTCGTCGGCGTTGCTGCGCAGGACGCGGTGGTCGAGGTACTCGCCGGTGCAGCCCTCGACGCGGTGCCAGCGTGTGAGTGCCTGGTGGAGGTACGCGGGGTTGCGCTGCACCTCCTGAAGTGGCTTCTCGAAGAAGGTCCGGAGTTTCTGCTGTCCGCTGGGTGCGTTCAAGGGGGTGATCGCGCAGCGTCCCGTGTTGTCCAGGGCCAGGTCGGTGACGAGTGCGGGCAGCCATAGGGCCGCGGTCCGGGGGTCGCGGGCGCGTGCCTGGCCGACCATGGTCCTGAAGTTCGGTCGTTCCTGGCGGAGCGGGTCTTTCCCCGACGCTGATGGCGGCGGGAATCCCGGGCTGGCTCCGGGGATCACCGCTCCGGCGGGGATGTTCTTGATGATGCCGGTGACGGTCTCGGCGATGCTGCTGGTGTCCTGGAGCGGGCTGGTGAGCTGCGCGCAGCCGGTTGTGTCCGAGAACGCGAGCCGGGCGGGGAGGCGGCATTCGCTGGTGAGAATCTGCAGGAGTCCGAGCGCGGCGAGGAACCCGAGAGGCTCGCGGCCGTCGAGGGCGGGCAGTTCGACAGTGTGGCTGGTCACTGGTCTTCCTCCTGGGAAGATTCCTCGCGGGCTGAGCACCAGATGTCGGCGAGCCGGACGATGGCTTCGAGGCGGGCCAGTCCCCACCGGCCGTACCGCTGGTTGAGGTCGGAGAACCGGCTGGGTGCTGACCAGTCGACGGTGATGCTGGTATCCACGTCGAGAGTGGCGGTGTCCCGGCCGATGGCGCGGCAGGGCTCCGGGTCGGTGATCGGGGGCAGCAGCGGGCGGCTGCGTCCGTGGTGGCTGGCGACCAGGTGCAGGACCAGGTCGCGGTCCACGTCCGCGTCCAGGTCCGGGTCGTCGAGCAGCCGGCGGGCGATCTGGGCGGACAGCGCCTCGTGCCGCATCCCTGGGGGGCAGCCGGAACGGCGCCGGGCGCGGCGCATCGCGGCCCGGTCGGACGGGTCGATCCCGGACTTGGCGAGCGGATCTTCAGCAGCCGCGGCCGCCCAGCGGTCGCCGCCGTGCAGCATGGCCTGGAACCGGGGGTCGCGTTTGCCTTCGTCGTGCCAGTGCGCGGCGAGTGCGACGCTGTCCGCGACGCTCTTGCCTAGTCCCAGGCGCTCGGCGAATTCCCTGGCTCTGGCCCGGACCGCGTCCTGGTGGCCGCGGAGGCTGATCTGCCGGGCGGCCAGGGACGAGCCGGCGGCGGTGTCGTCCTCGGGGTAGTTCCCGCTGCCGGTGGTGAGCAGCACGGTGCCGGCTTCGGCGTCGCCGATGATCCGCAGCCGGGTCTTCGCGCGAGCCAGTCGGCGCAGGACGGCCAGGTGGGGAAGCGGATCGCTGTCACCGGTGCCGTCGCCCAGGAGGTCGTGGAGCCAGTCGGCGTAGGTGCCGGGGGCAGGCTGCCCGTCGGCGATGTCCTGGCGAACCCGCGCGGTCAGCACAGTGAGCCCGGCCGCGAGATCCTCGTCGTGACTGCTGACGGCGGCGATCAGCGGCGGACCGAGCCGGACGGTCACGTGGCGGCGGCCCATTCCGGCTGCCAGGTCGGCGACATCCAGGACCGGCTGCGTGGACCCGGGGTTCCAGCCGAAGGCGTCACATCCGCCGGTGACCGCCGGCACGACGATCAGGTCACCGGGCCGGACGTCCGCGGCGGAGATCACGTCCGCGTCGTCTCGCGACCGGTATCTGAGAACGGGCCCGGGCCGCGGTCCGGCGCTCGCCCCGTCGGTGTCTGGCCCGGTGCCGGCGTCCAGGTCGCCGATGTCGTCGGCGCCGCCGGCGCGGGTCAGCCAGCGGCGGGCGGCGGCGACGGGTACCTCGATGGTCTCCTCGGCCGTCGGGGGCAGGATGCTGACCGCTGCCGCCCACTGGCGGGCGTCGCCGGGGAGGTCGCGCCAGACGATGCTGACCTGCCCGGGATCGCGGTCGATGCCGTGCAGGAACGGGTCGACCGGGACGTCGGGGCAGGGGACGGGAGAGGTGCTCGCCCAGGTGTCCAGCACGCTGGGGAACATCACCGGCGTGTACGCGCGGGGTTCCCGCAGCCCGTCCGCTACCTGCGGGTCAATGGTCCTGGTGAGCTGGCGCAGCGCGGCCGGCGACACGTCCAGGCCCCCGCGATCTGGCAGGGCGGGCTGCCTAGCCCGGGGCAGCAGAACGGTATGCAGGGCCAGCCACTGCCGCAGGGCGTTGCGTGCGGGTCCGTAGACCCCGTCGGTGTCGGCGTCAGCGTGCAAGACGACCGCCGGGGCCGGGCGGCTGCCGGGGAGCTCGCCGAGGCGGTTGAGGCGGCCCAGGCGCTGCAGCAGCGCGGGCAGCGACGCGGTCTCGGTGATCAGGGCGTCCAGGTCGATGTTCGCGCCGACCTCGATCGTCTGGGTGGCGACCACGAACAGCGGCTCGCCGGGCCCGCGGGGCCGCCCGGCGCGGATCTGGCCGTACCAGTCGTGCAGCAGGTACTGTCGGTCCACGGCGCGGGCCCGGCCGGTCAGCAGCACGCACCGGTCCGGGTGCCGGGCGGTGAGCCGCTCGAACACGGCGCGGGCGCGGGCGACGGTATTGACGATCACGCCGACGACGCTGCCGTCGGCGGCCAGGTGCTGGGCCCAGGCGGCGTGCGCATCGGCCATCTGCTGATCTGCTGAGCGCCTGGTGGCGGGCACGTCGGCTAGCCAGAGCCGCTTGGCGGCGTGCAGCCGCCGGGCGGCGACGGGGTGGCTGTCCTCGTCGTCGCTGATGGCGTGCACGCTGCCGGCGCGGTGGCCGGGGCTGGCGGACATGGTGACGATGACCGGCCGGGCCGCTGGCGGCGTGGTGTCCTGCTCGAACGCGGCCTGCGCGGACATGGCGAATGCCTCGGACAGGTGCGCTTCGTCGATGATGATCAGGCTGTCGGTGCCGGCCAGCGCCGCGTCGATCGGGCGGAGGTTTCCCCCGACGCCGTAGCCGCGGAAGAACAGCCGGCTGCCGATCTGGTCCACGGTCCCGGTGATGACCGCGTGCCGGTCCGGGCGCTCCAGCCACAGCCATGACCAGGTCACCCCGCCGCGCATCCGGGTGACCTCCAGCGCGGGCCCGTCATCGCCGGGTATGCGCAGCGCGGCGGCGACCCGCCCGGCTACTGAGGCGGGATCCGCGGTGGCCAGCGCCGCGCTGACCGCCCGGGCGTGCTCGTAGGCCTCATCGACGACCAGCCGCCGGTCGACAACGAAGAACACCCGGCGCGGGCAGCGAACGCTGTCCAGCGCCGCTGCGAACACGGCCACGTCGATGACCGCGGTCTTTCCTAGGCCGGTCGGCACATCGACCAGTGCGGGCCAGCCGCCGTCGATGACCCTGTCCAGCAGGCGGGCCTGCCAGCGGAACGGCTCCGGGCCAGCCGCCTGGCCGCCCGGCGAGCCGTTGCCGGGGCTCGCGAGGCCGGCCGGCTGGTGGGCCTGCCGGAAGAACTCGGGGAAGTCGGCGGCGGTCAGCGCGCTCATCGCTGCTCCCGTTCGGGGGCGAACAGGCCCAGCCCCAGGTAGCGCAGCGACCCTGCGGCCACCGGCCCGGTGACCGGGTGCGGGAACCGCACCCGGGCGTGGGTCAGCGGCCGGTCCGGCCGGCCAGCCGGCAGTGTTCCGCGGCGGGGCCGCCACACCGCTCCCGTGCTGAGCGGCGCAGGTGATACCTCGACGCCGCCGGGTCCCGGGTCGGGGAACCCTGCGATCCGCAGCGACCGGCGGACCAGGTCGCCCAGGCTACGGCCGCGCCGCAGCCGGCCGTCGCATATCACCGGGGTCACCGTCGTCCAGGTCCGGCAGCCGCCCGGGCCGGCGGTCCACCGCTCGCGGCGCAGCCCGCGCAGCTCCGATCCCTGGACCAGGCGCAGCGGCCGGTCCCGCCAGGCGCAGACCTGGGTGAGCCTGCCGCCCGCGACGCCCTGGACCAGTCTCTTCCACTCTTCGGCCGGCAGGTCGCGCGGTATCGCGAGGGCCAGGCCGAGCAGGTGCCCGTCGGCGTGGTCGTGGCCGGCGTCTGGCAGCGCGAAGAACCCGGCGTGGGTACGGCCGTCGGCACCGTGCCCGCAGACCTGCGCGGGCACCGGGTCAGCGACCAGGCTCAGGATCGCCTTGCGGAACGCGATCGCCACGTGCACAGCCTGGTCGCCGCTGATGCGCGCTGTGGGCTGCTGCCATCCCCACACGATCAGGTCCTCCCACGGCCCGCCGGACCGGGGAGCCGGCGCGGGCGGCGGCGTCAGCTCGGCGTAAGCCACCGACCGGGCGGCCTGGTGAGCGGGCGCTCCCTCGTCGTAGGCCTGCCGCAGCGCGTCAGTGTAGCCGCGGTAGGGAACACGCAGCTCCCCGACGGCCGCGGTGTCGCCGAGCCGGGTCGGGACGAGCCGGGACCACGGCGCCTCGCAGGGAAGGCTCGCCGCGACGGTCACCTCCGCCACGCTGGTGGACCGGCCCACGTAAGGGACCCTGCGGGCCAGCCCGGCCAAGGCGGCGAGCACGTCGGGCGCGGGCTGGGCGGACGGCCACACGAATGCGAACGTGTCGCGGCCGGGGGCGGTGAACGACCGGCTCCGGTGCCCGTTGGTGCGGCCCGGCCAGGACTGGCTGCCACCGTCCTTGACGACCATGTTGGTCACCACGTAACTGTCAGCACGCCCGTGGCCAGCCTGGTCGGCGGGGGTCCAGACCTGCGGCGGCTCCCCGCTCTCCAGCCACCGCAGGCCCTCCCAGTCCAGCGGGCCGGCCGCTGAGGCGACCAGGGCGCAGAACACCCGGGCCGGGTGCGGCGGCCATTCCGGCTCGCTGGGCCGGGTACCGCCCGCGTCATACCGGCCGTGCCGCAGCCGGACCTGCACGCTGAACGCCATCGCCGGTCATTCCCCGTCAGCGGCGGCGTGCGCAACCGCGAACTCGATCGCTTCCCTAAGCGCCGGCACCGGCTCCACCGCGATCACGTCGCTATCCATCACGATGCCCCGCGCGGCGGCCTGCTCCCGCAGCTCGTGAAAGGCATCCAGCGCCTGCTGAACAGTGACCTCCAGCACGTCCAGCTCACCGCCTGGCCGCTCCAGCCCAATGGTCTCGGTTGCCTTCGCCAGGTCACAGCCGGAACGCAGCCATGCCGAGGGACGCCCGAACGCCAGCCGGTCACCTGCCAGCGCCAGGGCTGCCAGCGCCGCCCGGGCCAGGATGGCAGCCTCGGTTGGCGCGTCACCGAATCGGAGCCGCTCCAGGCCGGCGAACGACATGCTGGCGATCCGGTGGATCGCCAGCACCGTCACGCCGCCCGGCACCGGGTTGGGCGCGATGTTGCCATGGCCGATCTCGCTGAGCTTCTGGCCCCTGGCCTTCGCGCCCTGGGACACATAGCTCCACGCGCCTTCGGCCCTGGACTTGTCATCCACCGCCCCGGTCAGGTTCTCCGGGTCCAGGCGGCCGCCGCGCCGTACCCCGAATGCCGGGTCGACGCCGAACATCGTGGCCGTGAACAGCCGGGCGAACTTCGGCCACCGGCCCTTGCGGTGGCTGTCCCAGGCGCCCATGATCAGCGAGACCGGCTCGCGCTCGTACAAGGGCCGGACATCATCGGCGCTGACTGTCCGCAGGCGCTGGCCGGGCGGGCTCTGGTCGAAGCGCGTCCCGTTGATGGTGCTGTCCCGCAGGTAGGCGTCGGCGTACCGGTGCGGGAAATCCAGCGAGGTCAGCCGGACGCCGCCATGGGAAGTCTTCACCCGCATCTCGAAGATCGGGAGCTGCAGCCGGCCGGCGTCACGAGCGTCACGTAGCGCCTCCTCGATCCGGTTGGCCTGCGACTGCTCCTGGTCCAGCACGACGGTCAGCCGCCGCTCCCCGTCCACGAGGCGGTCCGCGACCAGGTACTTCTTCGTCAGGTCGCGCTCGCGGTCATCGACGGGAAACGTCGGCGGCATGACGGTGCTGCTCGGCGACCCGACCGGTCGGTATCCCGCCCGGACGACTAGAGCGGTGTGCCTGCGGTCCTCGCTCGCAGCCGCAGCCAGCTGCCCGCTCAGGCTCGTGTCCATCGCAATTCCTCCTCGTGTGGCCCGGTCGGTCCAGGTGACCGGAAGAACCGGAGTGTGTCAGGCAGGTCCGACAAAACGCGGCGTCCCCGCCCGCCGCCACCGGGACGGCAAAGCGGGCGGGAAGCTCGCAGCGGTGCCGCAGCCAGGTGGTGGCTGCGGGATGAGCGGTGAGACCGGCGGACAACATATTGAGGACCCAGCCGCAATGGAGCCGCAGCCAGCAGGCCGCGGGGCAACGGGGCTCACCAGCCATGCCGGACGCCACCGTCGCTATCGGCGCCAGGCCAAGTACTCGATCGAGCTAGCTACTGACCTAGTCACCAGGCGCCGTTCGAGTTAGCCAGGTCCTTGCTATGCCCGGTGATCTCCGGCTCTAGCCGTGAAGAATGTTACTGCGGACGTAATGGCCGTTATCGTCGCCAGAACGAGCGCTGCCGCGCACATCTGCCGGGCACGCTTCCTGGCCGTGCCACGACCTTGAATGACCTTGATGACGCACCTCCACCTCGTTGTCGGTCTTCTGCATGACCACGCTGACGATAGCGGGCGCCATGCCGCAACGCTCGGGAATGACGGAATATCCTGTAATCCCCCTGACGGCAGATAACTAATTAAGTACCCAGAAGCATGCTGTTCTCTGGCCGGAGTTTCACGCAGGGCAAAAGGAAGTCACGATAGCGGCCAGGTTCCGGCCGCGGCGACCGCGTCTCCCGATCAATGACCAGTCGCGCACGGCCTTGACTGATTCTTCCCGGGCCCGGCTGGCAGGCGAGCCGGGGCGGCAGATCCCGGCCTGCGGCACGCCCGGCAGCGTTGCCATCGCCGGGTATGAGCCGGGCGCCAGAGGAATCGCCTGGCTGTGCGCGAGCCCAGCCTGACGGTGCTGCCGCCGAGCCCGCCTGACCGCCATGATGACGGTGACGATGCTGCCGCTGAGTCCAGGGCGCCTGGCGAGCTGGGGAGGCTGGCTGCGGCGGGCGGGCGGCACCGCGGCTTGTGGTGTCACTTGACTAGGGTTGGCGTAGTGCTTTCCGAGAATGGCCTGCGACCGGATCACGCTGGGCTGGTCGCCGTGCGGCATGGCCAGAGCCTGGCTAATCTCGCGTTCGCGAACGCGGAGGCGTCAGGCGGTGAGGCGGCCGGACTGGGACGCCGGGACGCCGACGTGGCGCTGTCGCCGGCCGGGCGCGGGCAGGCCGCGGCGCTGGGCCGGTGGGTGCGGGACCAGCCGCCGTTCGGGGCTGTTTACTGCTCTCCTTATGTGCGGGCGCGTCAGACGTGGCAGATCGCCGCTGGCGAGCTGCCACCGGGCCGCCGGCCGCCGCCGGTGATGGTCGATGAGCGGCTCCGGGACCGTGAGATGGGGCAGCTGGAGTTGCTCACGGCTGCGGTTATCGGCCGCCGGTTTCCGCAAGAGGCGCGGCGGCGCGCCGATGCCGGCGATTTCTATTACCGTCCGCCGGGCGGGGAGTCACTGGCGGATGTGGCCTTGCGGCTGCGCAGTTTCCTGCGGGACGTTGATCTGGCCGGGCGGTCGCTGGTCGTGGCACATGACGGTGTCGTGCTGATGCTCCGCTACATCACCGAGTCGCTGACGGAGGAGGAGCTCCTGCGGGTTCCGCCTGCGGCGAATGCGTCGGTGACCCGGTGGGCTGTTACTTCGGGGTCATTGCGACTGGTCGTGTACGGCGA
>DATLSX010000028.1:0-2112 GCA_035533915.1 Streptosporangiaceae bacterium | reverse complement strand
GACCCGGCCGGTGATCCCGCCGTCCACCGCGTTCGGCGCCCTGCAGCGGCTGTTCGCCGGGCCGACCCAGGCCGAGCGGGCGCAGGGCCTGCGGTTCGTCTCGTCCAAGGCGACCGGCTTCACCAACCTGCGCATCAGCGGCGCCGGGGTGGCGCGGGTCCAGCTGACCGGCGGCTGCAGCAGCGGCGGATCCACCTTCACCATCGCCAACGAGATCATGCGGACGCTCAAGCAGTTCCTGTCCGTGCATTGGGTGAAGATCTACGACCCGTCCGGGCACACCGAACGGCCGACCGGGCACACCGACTCCATCCCATCCAGCCTGGAGCCATAACACCCAGAAACCGCAACAACGCCTAGAGTTACCTGACCGGCCAGCCAGGGCTCAGCCGCCCTGGCTGAGGCGGCGACCGCCACTGGCGACGACAGTGACAGCACATCGGTGGACAGGAGCACCAGGCCCGCATACAGCGCCACCAGCAGGCCGGTGACCAGCGCATACGCCAGCGTGCGGCAGATGATCCGGTCGATCTCGTACAGGCGGTATTTCAGGATCGCGACGCCGATGCTGACCGGCAGTGCCGCGAGCCCGAAGAACGCGATGGCCCGGCTTGCCTGGCCCACCTGGCCGCTCACCAGGTCGACGGCCACCAGGGACAGCACCAGCACTGCGGCACCGCTCACCAGCCACTTGAGCTGCTGACGGCGGTCACCGGCCGAGCGCCGGTAAGTGACGAGCTGCCGGGCCACCCAGGACAGGCTGATCACCACGGACACGATCACACTCAGGAGCCCCGCGCCCATCAGCACTGCCCCGGCGCCCACCACGCCGTTCACAGGCTGGCCGCCGGCGTTGATGCGGAGTGCTGGCCGCTGATGCCGGCGGCCTGCCCTGCGAACACGCCAGCCACGCCCAGCACGACCGTGGCGAGATAGACCCAGACCCTCCACCGCCAGTGGGTGACGGCAGCCGGCCATTGGGAAAGAGCAGGATCACGAGCGGGATGAGCAGCTCGACGATGATCCCTGATCTGGTCAGCACAACGGCCACCGCACCGAGCGGCAGTGCCCCGTGATGGAGGCGGTAGTCAATGACCAGGTAGAGCTTCACGTCCTGGTTGACGGTGGCGATCAGCGCGGCAGCAGCCAGGATCCACCCGATGGGGTTGCCGGCTGGTGCCGCGCAACCACCGCTCCCACCGCCGCATACACCAGCAGAGCGGCAGGCCCGGCCCCGCTGTCGGACACGGCGAAGTCGTGGGCCAGGAAGGACATGGCGACCTCGGCGACCGCCAGGGCGAGTGCCAAGGCGGCGAGGACGGTCGCCGTCACCGGCGACGCCAGGCTGACGCGGCGGCCAGTGACCTCCGTCGTCACCGGCGCCTGCCCGCCGGTTGGCTGCGACGTCCCCACGGAGCACAGGCTAGGCCCACACCGTTCCGGGAGCGTTACCGCTCAGCCTCACTCATGATCACGGACGATTCCCTGTGCTATTCGCGGGGAATCGTCCGTGATCATGGGCTGCGCGAGCCGACAGCCGGGGCCGCATCGGCGCGGCCGGGCGGTCCAGCCATGCTGCTGCAGCACGACGGCGATCTCGGCTGCCACGCCGCAGGGACGCTCGGTGACGTCAGCCCAGTTGTAGCGGAGCGTCATGATGCCCTGGCCGGGTATCGAGTTGTCCCGGTGGACGTCACGCCACCGGCCCTGGATGGGGTGGGCCGCGCGGCCGTCGAGTTCTACCGCAACGCCGAATTCCTGTGCCTCTGGGCGCTCTCTCGCTCGGCTCGCCGCAAGCGTGGCCCGTTGTGGGCGCGCAGTGGCAGTGGGTGTCTGGGCGCTGATTGCCGGTTAGTTCCGGGGGTGCTCGGCTACGAAGGTGCCGTGTCCGGTTGAGCCGATGACCAGTCCTTCACGCTTCAAGATCCTTAGTGCCTTGGTGACGGTCGCGGTCGCGACCCCGTACTCCTCGGAAAGCTGCATGATCGTCGGCAGCCGTGACCCGGGCGCCCGCTCCCCGGATTCGATCTGGGCGCGGAGCAGCGCGGCGAGCTGCTGGCTCAGCGGCAAGGGGGCATCACGCTGCAACGACATGCGACTAGATCTAATTCA
>DATLSX010000027.1:0-46194 GCA_035533915.1 Streptosporangiaceae bacterium | reverse complement strand
CGCCATCCGCAACGCCCTCGGCGGGAACCCCTGGATACCACCCATCCCCGTCGGCGCCTGAACCGCGCCCGAAACCCGTCACACACAGCAACTCACAAGTAACGCAAACACGAACCAATGCGGGGGACGTGAATGCTTACCCTCCGCCATGGGTAATACTGACAACGAGCCACCGCAACAATAAGAGGTGCCGAGATGCCAGCCACGATCAGCACAAGCCTGACGACGGGCGACACCCGGGCGTACGTTTACCCAGATCGCATGGCATATCTGACGGAACCCCGACAGGATACGATTCTTTACCAAGCGTTGCTCACGCCGAAGTCTGACCGGCCGGGGGACGCGTCTGATACCTGACGGCGGCGCTCGCCAGCGTCGCAAGGATGGTCAGGTCTGCGTGTAGCCTCACGCGGGCGAGCCGCCGCACCCGCAGAGGCAGGAGTCCCCACTGGTGCTTGAGGGTGCCGAACTCCCGCTCGACCGCGCCGCGCTGGTGGTAGAGCGCCTTGAACTTGTCGGTCTCGCGCGGGATCAGCGGGTGCAGCCGGGAAGCCCTGGCCCAGACTGACTTCGGCTCGCACTCACCGGTCGGGCAGCGCCACTTCGACGCGCCGCGCTTGGAATCGCTGCCCGCGAACTTCCACTCGCCGTGGTCGCAGGTCGGCGGCTTGTGCTTGCCGGCCTTCACAGCCGGGGTCTCGCGCAACGGCACGACGGGCCGGATGTGCCGGTTCTCGCACTCATTATAGATGACTCGGCATCGTAACCACGGTCCATCACGCAGGCA
This sequence comes from Streptosporangiaceae bacterium, assembly GCA_035533915.1. Classification (GTDB taxonomy): domain Bacteria; phylum Actinomycetota; class Actinomycetes; order Streptosporangiales; family Streptosporangiaceae; genus Chersky-822. The sequence continues at coordinate 45,407 of DATLSX010000027.1, read as the reverse complement.
TCGACCGTGAAGCCGCGCGACTTGATCTTGTCAAGCAGCGTCGGCACGAGCGGCAGTTCACTGTCCTTCGCGGTCTCGACCTGCCACGCGACCGGCAGCCCGGTCGTGGTGCAGACGGCAGTGTGGACCTTATACCCGTAGTACCCACCGCCCGACCTGGTGCTGATCGATGACCTGTGACCCCACGAGGCGTCCGGGTCACTGAACTTCTTCCGTTCCTCCCTCCCCGCTTCACGAACCGCTGTCCGTTGGCGTAGGCCGGAAGGTCCGAACCGTCGATCGCGACCGTCTGGCCCATGCCGGGCTTGGCGTCGCGGAGTTTCGCCAAAACCGCGTCGATGCACCTGGCCAGAGCGTCGCCATGCTCGCGGAGCTTGGTGGCGAAGCGGTAACACGCCCACTGAGACGGAGCGCCGCCGATGGCGTCGCGGAGCGCGGCGTGCTCCGCGATCAGGCGCGCGGTGCGCGACCAGGTTGGCAAGCTGTAAATCGACTTGACCAGGGCTGCGCCGACCAGCACGGCAGAGCCGAAGCCGGGGCGGCCGGTCCAGCGCAGTTCGTCAAGATCAGATATGAACTGCCGGATCTCGGGGAGATCGAGCAGCGCGCGGACGCCGTTCGCGTCATGCGCGTATGTTACGTTTGAACTGGCCACAGGGCGCTATCCCTTGGTCCGCGCCCTGGGGGTGTTGGTAGCACCCGCCAGGGCTTTTTATGTACTTACAGGACCAAGGATATCGGGAGGGTCTGACAATTTCGGGGGCCAGAAAGGGCCTTTGGCCAGAAATTCTGGCTATACGCAGCCGGGCCTATAGGCCATTGCCCGGCAACTCGCCCGCCAATCCGGGCCACAGCCTTCCCGCCAACCCCGGCCACAACCCGGCCGGCAACATTCCCCCCGGCCAAGCCGCCTAGGCCCAGTCGAGCCACCTTCGTGATCACCAGTCCGGACCTTGTGGTCCGGTGATGACCGCGACTATGCGGCTTCCTCGCTTGAAGGCTTGCGCTTGCGCGAGGGAGTAGATGCCGTGGAGCATCTTGGCAACATAAATACGGTCGATGTTCAGGCCATTTCGCCTGCGGAAGCCAGCGATGAAGGACTCTAGCTCAGAGTTCTCCTTGGCAAAGCCGCCGCAATGGAAGCCGTGCTCGATGTGCCAGTTATCGGTCCGATGGCCGAAAGCTCGTACTTGCAGGTCGGCAACCGCGGATTCAAGGAACTCCGCACCCTTCAGCGCGGACAAGCCCACCGCCCGTCGACCGGATTCGAGGCCGGCGGCGATTCCTGCCAGCGTCGCGCCGGTCCCGCACGGACAGCAGATCACGTCGAAGTCAACCTTAATCTCGGCCGGAAGCTCCGAGCAGCCGCGAACCGCCAGTTCGTTACTGCCACCCTCCGGAAGCAGGTAGAACTGTCCGAACTCGCGCCGCAGGCTATCCATGACCGCAAGGTCGGTCTTGCGCCGGTAGGTCTGGCGATCCAGGTAACTCAGCCGCATTCCCTGTTGTACCGCGTAGGCGAGCGACGGATTCAGCGGTATATGTTCCTCGCCACGGATAATCCCGATCGTGGCGAAACCGCAGTAGCGGCCGGCCGCAGCCGTCGCCCGAAGGTGATTCGAGTAGGCGCCCCCAAATGTCAGCAGCGTGCGCTGACCCTGACCTGCGGCGGCTGTTAGATTGTATTTCAGCTTGCGCCACTTATTGCCTGGCAGGTCCGGGTGAATGAGGTCGTCTCGTTTCAGCCAGACTTGGATACCAAGATCTTCCAGCCAGTCGTCGGCCAAGCGTTCCAGTGGCGAAGGGATGCGGACCTCTGCTTCCAGTCGCTCGCTCGCCACGACGTTCATCACGGCGGGCGCCCGTTCATGATCACCGGCCGGATGCAGGCAGAACTGGCACGATCGCGAGCCTAGCTGGCTCATAGGGCATGATCGGACCATGGACCTCGTGCTGTTGCCGACCGCAGCGCGTGACCGGTTGGCTGGCCGCGAGGTTGGCCTGGGGATCGGTTCGCTGCGCCTCCAGGCGCCGTGCCGCGTCGTGTATGCCGCGGACGAGCCTCGCCGCACCGGCTTCGCCTACGGCACGTTGGCCGGGCATCCGGAGAGCGGCGAGGAAGCCTTCCTGGTCGAGCATCACGACGATGACTCGGTGACCTTCACTGTAACCGCGTTTTCGAGGCCAGCTACTCGCCTGGCCAGGATCGCCGGGCCGTTCGCAGCGGTCATCCAGCGCCAGATCGCCGCCCGTTATCTTCGCTCACTGGCTCGGTGATCATCGTTGAGTGGCCGGGGCAACATCGCGGAATGCGCGGGCAGCGCGGAAAGTGCGGGCAGCGCCGGGCGTGCGGGCAGCGCGGAATGCGTGATCGACGTCCCCGAGCTCAGCCTGGTGGTGCTGATCGGGGTTAGCGGGTCGGGGAAGTCGACGTTCGGCCGCCAGCATTTCGCGCCAACCGAGGTGGTCTCCAGCGACTTCTGCCGCGGTCTGGTCGCCGACGACGAGAACGACCAGTCGGCCAGCCGGGATGCTTTCGACCTGCTGCGCTTTATCGCGGGCAAGCGACTCGCGGCGGGACGGCTCACCGTCGTCGATGCGACCAACGTCCAGCCGGAGGCCCGCAAGGAACTGGTCAACCTGGCCAGGGAATACGACGTGCCGCCGGTCGCTCTCGTGCTTGACCTGCCCGAGCGGGTGTGCGTGGCCAGGAACCAGACGCGGACGGACCGTCAGTTCGGCCCGCAGGTGGTCAGACGCCAGCGGGACCAGCTCCGGCGCGGCCTGCACGGACTGGCCAACGAGGGTTTCTGCCGGGTTCACGTGCTCAGGTCGCCGGTCGAGGTCGCCGCGGCCACTGTGGTAAGGACGAAGCTGCCCAGCGACCTGCGCGACCAGGCGGGCCCGTTCGACGTGATCGGCGACGTGCATGGCTGCCGTGCCGAGCTAGAGACACTGCTGACCGACCTCGGCTACGAACTGCGCTGGGCCGTCGGCGGCCAGGCTATCGGCGGCCGGGCTTCCGGCGGCCGGGCTTCCGGCGGACGTCCGGTCGGCGCGCGGCACCCGGCGGGCCGGCGGGCGGTCTTTCTCGGTGACCTGGTCGACCGGGGGCCGGACACCCCGGGAGTCCTGCGTCTGGCGATCGGCATGGTGCGGGACGGCGACGCGCTCTGCGTGCCGGGCAACCACGAGCACAAGCTGCTGCGTGCGCTGCGCGGCAGCAACGTCCGGGTTAGTCACGGCCTGGCCGAGTCGCTGGCGCAGCTCGCTGCCGAGCCTGCTGATTTCCAGGCCGAGGTCGAGTCGTTCATCGACGGGCTCAGCTCGCATTACGTGCTGGATGGCGGGAAGCTGGTGGTCAGCCACGCTGGCCTCACCGAGCGGCTGCACGGCCGCGCATCTGCCCGGGTACGGTCGTTCTGCCTCTACGGGGAGACGACCGGCGAGACCGACGAGTTCGGGTTGCCAGTTCGCTATCCGTGGGCGAACGACTACCGCGGTAAGGCGATGGTGCTTTACGGGCACACGCCTCTCGCCGAGCCTGATTGGGTGAACGGGACCATGTGCCTGGACACCGGCTGTGTGTTCGGCGGCAGGCTCACCGAATTGCGCTATCCAGAACGGGAGCTAGTGTCGGTGCCCGCGGCGCGGGTGTATTACGAGTCGTCCAAGCCGTTCCCGGCCAATCCGGGAATTCGGATACCCCTCCAGTAAGGGACCGGCGGTGCTGGATATGTTCAGGATGAAGAAATCAGGCAAACCGATGCGATAGGAGAACGTGCATGAGCGGCGGCCAGCCAGCCCGGGAAGGTTATATCTCTTTCGCCGGTTACCGGACCTGGTACCAGGTGACCGGCGAGTCCGAGGAACCGGGGAAGTTCCCGCTGCTCTGCCTGCACGGCGGGCCGGGAGCGACCTGGCATCACATGGAGCCGTACCGCGAACTCGCGCACGGCCGCCGGGTGATCTGCTACGACCAGCTCGGCTGCGGCAACTCGGCGGTCACCGAGGACCACGACCCGGCGATGTGGACCACCGAGCTTTACCTCTCCGAGGTCGCGACCATCCGCGAGCAACTCGGTCTGGAGCACTGTCACGTGATCGGGCATTCCTGGGGCGGCATGCTCGGCATGGCGTACGCCGCGACCAGGCCCGCCGGGCTGGTCAGCCTGATCGTGGAGTCGTCCCCGGCGAATGTGCCGTTCTGGCTGACCGAGCTCGCGAAGCTGCGTGCGGAGCTGCCGCCAGAAGTGGACGAGGTGCTCAGACGGCACGAGGCAGCTGGCACTACCGACAGCGACGAGTACCAGGCCGCCATGGTGGACTTCTACGACCGGCATGTCTGCCGCGTCCGGCCGTATCCGGACTGGGTGCAGCGGACGTTCGACGGCATCGAGGCCAACCCGGAGGTCTACTACACGATGAACGGGCCGAGTGAGTTTCACGTGGTCGGGCCGTTGAAGGATTTCGACATTCTCCGCGAGCTCGGTCAGATCGAGGCGCCGACGCTCCTGTTCTGCGGTGAGTTCGACGAGGTGACTCCGGCCACGGTCCGCCAGGCGCACGAGGCGATTCCCGGCTCGCAGTTCGTGGTGCTCGACGGCTGCTCGCACATGAGCCAGGCCGAGCGGCCGGACGCGGCGCTCGGCCTGGTCGGCGGCTGGCTGGCAGGTGTCGAGGCATCGCTGTCCAGCCTGAGATAAGGGCCGAGCTGGGATAAGGCCCAGGCGGCAGCACCCGGCGATCCGTGCGAATGCCATAGGTCCCGTTCCGGCGGGTCCTTTTTCCCTGGGTGCGCATGGCAGAGAACGGTAGCAAGGAAATGTCACTGGCGGGCATAATCGTCGCCCTGGCAGCACCGCCACATCCGGCGGTCTCGAATTCGTCGATAAATGATGCCGCCAGGTCATCAGGGGGGATCGGTCATGAGACATCTGGATGAGCGGGTGCCGGGAATCGTAGCGATGCAGCTCGGCGCTCTGAGCAGGAGCGGGTTCCTGCCGCCTGAGCTAACCGAAACCGAGGTTCCGCGGGAAGGGACTCCCGTCTACGACCTCGACGGTGCGGTCTTATTCGAACGGGTAGTGCTCAACGGAGGGACCTACGCAGACCTGGCGGTCGCTCCGGAAGCAGGCGCGCCGCTGATGGCCGTGACGAAGGGGGACTGGCAGCCCGAGACGCTGATCGAGCAGGCAACGGCGGCATTGGGCAAGCACATGCGCAAGCCGTCCTACGATGAGTCCCGCTTCGTGGCGTACTCGTTTCCGAAGATCGCCGTCCAGTTCCTGGACGCCGGGCAGGAGGTAGCACTGGTCGAGTGCTACACCGGCATTCTCGTGCCCAGGGAGGCCGCTGACGACAACTTCAAGCGGATCCCGTTCAAGGACGGCCTCGGCAAGGGCGTTGCGCGGCGCCGGGCGACGGGCTTCACGAATACGCTTGCGACCGTGCCAGGCGAACTCCAGCGGATCCACCGGTGGTCGCCGCTCATTCGCGTGGACAGCGACTGGTTCGAGCCGATCATCCGCAGGCTGGAAGTCAAGGAACCGCACTACAGCACCCGCGGCACCGACCATGCGCCATGCTACGAACTGCGCGGCCAGGAGACCAACGTGTGGTGCGCGGACGCGAGTGTGCAGATGATGCTCGATTTCTACCGCTACAACTACACCCAGGACCGTCTCGCCACCGAACTCGGGCTCGGCACGCGGCAGGACCCGAACGGCCTCCCGTATTCCAGGGATGGTGATGTCGTCACGGTACTTGAGCACCTGACGAGCAAGGCGCTCGTAGCGGGCATGAACACCACGCCGAACTTCGCGGAGTTTGTCACGGAGGCCCGGGCCAACCGCCCGGTTATCAGCTTCATACCAGGGCACTCGAGGACGGTTGCTGGTTTCGTCAACCTCGTGCCGATCCTCCCCGTCCTCGGCTTCCAGGGACTGCTCGTCTACGACCCGTGGCCGCCGAACGCGGGGGTCATCACCAGATGGGAGAATTTCGCGGCGACGACGTACCGGGTTACCTTCACGGCGCACGTCATTCCGGCGTGATGAAAGACCTGCCATCGCAAGGACAGGCCACCGAAACCGGGGCCTGGCTAGCGGCATCGAGCGCTCCGCCGGGTGCTCGGACGCTGGCTGCCATTCCAGTCCGGGATTCTTCCGGCGATGTCGAGTCGTGGTTCGTCCCTGTCGCCATCGGCGAATCACTCGTCGGCTACGTCCGGGTGAGCCAGGACGGCTCGTCCTATTCCGCGCTGGGGCAAGGGCAGCCACTGGCCGCGTGGACCGATCCGGCGCAAGTACGCCAGGTCGCCGAGCGGGCGGGCTTTCGGGTCGGCGGCATCCCGTTCCTCGGTTATGACGGGGTGCCGGCCCGGCTGGCGTGGGTGGTTCCGCTGTCGGGCGGCGGCGTCGCCTATGTCACAGGCGATGCCGTGTGGCCGTCACGGCCACGGGAGCGGACGACCTAGCCGACCACGACGTTCGCGTGCGCTTGCGGGCGGCGACCACGACGTTCGCGTGCCGGGCATAACGACGCCGGCTGAGCTGTTGTGGGTTACGGCTCGCAGGAAATTGGCTACGCACCCTTGCATTCGAGGAGAACCTGACGTGACCGTGCATGATATTGATCTGCTGACCCTTTCCGGACAGCCAGCCAAACTTGGCGCTTTCGCCGGATCGTCAGTGCTCGTGGTGAACGTGGCGTCTAAGTGCGGGCTGACGCCGCAGTATGTCGGCCTGCAGCGGCTGCATGACCGGTTCGCCGAGCGTGGCTTCACCGTCGCGGGATTCCCGTGCAACCAGTTCGGCGCTCAGGAGCCTGGCACGTCGGAAGAGATCAGCGAGTTCTGCTCGGTGAACTACGGCGTCACGTTCCCGATGTTCTCCAAGATCGACGTGAACGGACCGGACCGGCACCCGCTCTACACCGAGCTGACGCAAGTTCCCGACGCGGCGGGTGAGGCCGGCGACATTCAGTGGAACTTCGAGAAGTTCCTGCTCGGCAAGGACGGCAGCGTGATCGCCAGGTTTCGGCCTATGACCGACCCGGAGGCGCCGGAGGTCGTCGACGCGATCGAGGCTAGCCTCGGCGACTAGGCGGGTGGGCTAGGTCGGCCTAACAGGCAGACCTGGCCTGTCGGCTAGGTGCCGGGGCTGGCGAACCAGCCCGGCACCTTCGCCGGGTCGGCTTACTCTGCGGTGTCGGCTTACTCTGCGGTGTCGTCGGAACGCGGGCTCGGTAGCCAGGGGTCACCGAGCCACCAGGAGACGGCTTCGTGCCGGTCGTCGGTGACCGACCGAATCTGCCATTCGAAGTGGTCGTAGAGCCAGCAGACGAAACCGCCGGGAGCTTTGACGGCTCGCCGCATGCCAGGTTCGGGGGAGCAGCGCTGGTGTTTCAGGTATCGGTGCAGTTCGCGGTCGGGGAAGTACGGAGAGATCAGTCTCAGCAATTGGCGACCCCTCAACACTGCTTCGCGGGTATTCCTTCCAGCATCGCGCCAGGCAGTGCGGGCCGCAAGGGGGCAGCGGGGCAAACGTGCTGCTAGGCGAGGTGTCCGGGGCCGCGCTTGACCAGTTGGCCGGCGATGATGGAGCGCTGCACTTCGCTGGTCCCTTCCCAGATCCGCTCCACTCTGAGTTCCCTGAAGAACCGCTCGGCCGCGTACTCGCGCATGTAGCCGCGACCGCCGAATACCTGGACCGCGCGGTCGGCCACCCGGCCGGCCATCTCCGAGGCATACAGCTTGGCCATCGAGCACTGCGCGTGCTGCACCTTCACGTCGGTTCCCGCGTCGATGCCCCGCGCCGTCTCATACGTCAGCGACCGGGCCGCGAAGAGTTCGGTCAGTGAGTCGGCCAGCATCGCCTGGACCGCGCCAAGTTCGGCGATCGGGCGGCCGCCGACCCGGCGCTCGCTGGCGAATGCCGTCATCTCGGCAACCAGTCGCTCCGCGGCGCCCAGGCACCGGGCGGCGACCATCATCCGCTCGAACCTGAACCATTCGTAGGCAAAGCTCATGCCGTCGCCCTCGGCACCGACAAGGTGAGCGGACGGGACCCAGACGTCTTCGAAGGCCACGATCGGATGCTGGTGAGCATGGCCAAGCGAGTGCGTGTAGCCGGGGGTGCGGACCACCCGCACGCCCGGGCTCGGCAGGTCCACCAGGAACATCGCGTGCTCGCCCGCGTGCTCGCCGTCAGCCAGCTTGCCCTGGAAGAAGGCGTAGTCGGCCGCGTTGAACGAGGTCACGTGCCACTTGACGCCGTTGAGCAGGTAACCGTCGCCGTCTCTTCGCGCGGTGGCCTCGATCGCGTCGACGTCCGAGCCTGCGCCCTCCTCGGTAATCGCATAGCACTCGTCGCGCTCGCCGCGCGCCGCCGGGCGGACGTAACGTCCGACCTGATCGGGAGTCGCGACCGCGGGCAGCCAGCCGGGCGGGGTCGCGCAAACCCACGCCAGCGCGTTGGTGACCCGCCCGACCTGCTCTTGGATCAGGACTTGCTGTAGCACGGTGCAGCCACCGCCGCCGACATCCGTGGGCAGGTTCGACGCATACAGGCCAAGTTCGATCGCCCTGGCCTTGTGCGCAGCACGCTGGTCGGCAGGCAGGTCACCGCCGGCTAGCTCGGCCGTGACCTCGAGCGGGATGAGCTCGTCCGCGAACCGGCGCGCACGCGCCTGGATGTCCAGGTCCTGCTCTGACAGGCTGTACATCGGTCCCCTTCCAGGCCGCACCTATCCGCTCATTCTTGACTGAACGTTCAGTTTATGCAAGCATCGGCGACATCCGGCAGATACCACTACGCCGCCGGCCGCGTCAGGAAGGAACGCACCTCGATGACCGACATCAACCCGGCGACCCCCCATCTCGCGGACGCCGCGACCGCCGAGCTTGAGGACTGGGGCTCGCTTGCCGAGGCCACGGCGCAGGAGATGACGACCCGCGGGCTCACGCTGTGGAAGGACGGCGACCAGGAGGCCGGCGTCTGGGAGTGCACTCCGGGCCCGTCGTACTGGACGCAGGAGGAGCACGAATTCGTGCAGATCCTGGCGGGCCGGATGACGGTGACGCCGGACGGTGGCGCACCGGTCGAGATCGGTGCGGGCGATACGGCGGTCTTCCCGCGCGGCTGGACGGGGACCTGGCAGATCCACGAGACGATACGCAAGGTCTACGTGATCTTCGAATAGCGGCGCCGCTGCTCCCACAGTCCGGGGTCGTCATTGAGGATCTGCTGATGCAGGTGCTGCAGGGCCGGTCCGGGATCAATGCCGATTTCGCTGGCCAGTTGCCCGCGGATGCTGCGGTACGCCGCGAGCGCTTCCGCTCGCTGGCCACTGCGGTACAGCGCGAGCAGCAAAGCCTCATGGAGGCGCTCACGAAATGGCTCGGCCGCTACCAGCAGGCGCGCCTCGGCCATGACTTCCGCGTGACAGCCGAGGCGCAGGTACATCTCGAGCCGGGATTCGAGGGTCTGCAAGCGCATCTCCTGCAGTCGGCACCTTTCACCTGCGGCTAGCACCTCAGAAGGGACATCGGCGAACGGGGTGCCCCGCCAGAGCGACAGGGCGCGGCTCCAGCGACTCACGGCCAGTTCCCAGTTCCCTGCGGTGGCGGCACGGTGGCCGGCGGCGCATCCGGAGGTAAAGGCCCTTATGTCGAGTTCGTCATCACTCGCGCAGATCAAGTATCCCGAAGGCTGGCTTATCAGGCGGTTATATACGGATGATCCTGATGATCCTAATATATGGCGAATTCTCTTCACGTAATTCTGCAAGGTCACTCGAGCGGTCCGTGGCGGTTCGCTCCACACGATCTCGATCAGGTCCTCGGCGGTCACGCACTGGTTCGCATGGACCAGCAGTGCCGCGAGAACCGCACGCTGCTTGCCTGAGGTGACTGGTACGAACGTGTCGCCGTGAGCCACCGTGAGAGTGCCGAGGAGGCGGAACTCCGTCGCGTCCTGACCTTGAGTTTCGTGGGCAACGCTGGCGGTGCTGACTGTCATGTTCACTCCGGTTGCCCTGGCGGAAAGCAGAGGATAATCCCGCTTATATCTAGCCAAGATGATCGTGTCAACGGCCGTCCTCGGTCCTTGCGATGTGACCTGCGCTGCTAACAGTGCGCTAGTGCGGCGCTAGCGCGCAAGCGCATGCTTCGGATGATCTGTGCAGCACCTACGGACTGCCAACGGACTGCCAATGGAGCAGAAATGCGTCGTCATTTGGCTGGGTTGTCGATCGTCGCGGTCTTTGCCCTCGCGCTGGCGGGTTGGCCAGCAGTACCGGCGGTAGCTGCCAGGTCAGGCGGCGGCCCCGGAACGGTCACGCCCTCCCCGGTGGGCAAGCCCTGGCGGGCACCCGCGACTCCTGCGCCCAAGAGCCAGGTCCTGCCGCAGCTGACTCCGCCAGGCACCGTAGCCGGCGTGCACGCCCTCGGCGTGGCGGCAGCTCGCGCCCGCCGCCTGGGCCGGCCGGTCCTGGTGAGCGCGCTGACCACCGGCACGACGCAGGTCTGGGCGCGTCCTGACGATCAGCTCGTGGTGACCGAGCGGGTGCTGCCGGTACGGGTGCGGCACGGCCGGACCTGGGTCCCGGTCAGTACGCACCTGGTCGCGGACCCGGCAGGCGGCTGGATACCGGCCGCTGTGCCCGCCGACTCGGTGCGGTTCTCCGCTGGCGGGTCAGGGCCGCTGGCCGTGCTGTCAGGAGGCGGCCAGAGCCTGAAGCTGTGGTGGCCTGGCGCGCTGCCCAGTCCGGCCGTCGCCGGTTCTTCGGCGACCTACCGGAACGTGCTGCCTGGCGTGGACCTGGTGCTGACGGCGACCAGCGTGCAGACCGGCGGGTTCAGCGAGGTACTCGTCGTGCGCAACGCCGCCGCCGCCCGTGATCCGCGGCTGGCCGGCCTTGCGCTGCGGGTGTCGGCGTCGGCAGGACAGCTTGCCAGGGCCGCGGGAGGCGGCCTGACCGTGGCCCTGCCGGGACTGGCTGGCAGCTTCGCCGCGCCCGCACCGGTCATGTGGGATTCGTCGGTCAGGCCGGCGAACAGCGCACTGCCCTCGCGCGGCGCCGTCGCCTCGGCCGCGGCGGTAGGCGCCACGGTCGCGCCGATCTGGTCCGGGCCGAGGTCGTCATCAGCGGGTCCGGGCGGCGGGGCGCGCGTCGCGCCGGTCGGCGCGGTCGTGTCAGGACGAGGTACGCTGCTGCGGCTGCTGCCTGACCGCAGCCTGCTCGGGTCGCCGACGACGCGGTACCCGGTCTTCATCGACCCGTCCTTCAACTGGTATCCCAAGACCGGTGACGAGCAAGCGTATGACCCGGTGCAGTCTGACGCGGGCAACTCGGGCATCTACGGCGACACCACGAACTGCACCGGCTCGCACTACGACTCAAGCGGCTACAAGTTCTCCCCGATGGGATACGACAACTTCGAGGCCGGCCCGTGCGAGTTCAACGACACCGACCGCGCGCTGTACCGGATCGGCATCCCGTCCGTGGTGGTGGCGTCGGACGCGCACCTGCACTCGGCGGACGTGCAGCTGACCGAGGTCTACACGTCGAGCTGCTCGGCGGACCCGTCGGTGACGGTGAGCTGGATCGGCGGGATCAGCAGCAGCACCGGCTGGGGAGGCCCCGGCAAGACGTCGAACGACGTGGACTCTTCGCATTCGTTCGGGCCTGACTCGGGAAGCTGCAACAGCACCGAGAACACCGGCAACCGGGTGTCGCAGGGCTTCAGCATCATGAGCGACATGTCGTCGATCGGCTCGGCGAGCAACATCACCATCAGGGTCTGGGAGCCGAGCGACACCAACGACGTCAACCACAAGCAGCTCACCGACAATCCGACCATCCAGTTCACCTACAACGACACCCCGAACGTGCCGTCCAGCCTGGAAGAGGCCGCGACCAGCTCAGGATCGGGGAGCCTGGCCTGCGACTCGAACGCGACCGACCCGAACCTGCCGATCATCGGCAAGACCGATGCCACCAACGGCCCGTACCTGCTGGCCACCTACAAGGACCCGGACGGCGACACGGTGGCGGGGACGGCGAAGTACTGGAACAACGCCACGCCGTCCACCACCTTCTCCATCTCGGCGGGCTCGTCGCTGTCCGGTACCGGAGCGGCGCAGATTCCCGCGTCGTTTACCTCGAACATGGCCAACGGCACCGTGATCGGCTGGCAGGCGCAGGCGACCGACAGCGTGTACACCTCAGCCTGGTCAGGCAAGTGCTACTTCGCCGTCTATCCGAACGACCCGGACCCGCCGGCGGTGACAGCGGGGTTCGACCAGACTCAGAACCAGGCGGTCGGCGCGCCGCTCAGCTTCACGATCACCCAGTCGGACACGGCCAAGGAGTTCGTCTGGGGACTGGACAAGACACCGCCGACCACCGGGACGATCCCGGCCGGGCAGATCTGCGACTCGACGTCCACGACGTGCACGCTGTCCAGCGGCAAGGCGGTGCTGACGATCTCGGCGCCCTCGCCGGGCCCGCACATCCTGTGGGTCTACCAGCAGGATGTCGCCGGCAACGACTCCGGCATGGCGACCGGGGCACTAGCCGGCATGGTGGAGACCTTCGACGTCGCCAACGACCCCGCGGTGTCCTACACCGGCGGGGCAAGCCTGGCGGCTAACTTCGCCGCCGCGCTCGGCGCCGCCAAGTCGTTCGACAACACCATGATCTCCAACTCCTCTGACGCGAGTTGCGGCACGTCGAGCGGGGATGGTACCGGCACCGACTTCGTCGCCGGGGACCTGACCAGCGCCGGATGGCAGTCCGGCAAGACGATGACGCTCGACGGGACCTCGTTCACCTTGCCCACCTTCGGATCGTGCGGGGTCGACAACCTGCTGGCCGCGAACCAGACCATCGCGGCCAGTTCGGCTGGGCAACAGGGCAGTTCGCTGGTATTCCTGGCCGCTTCCTCCGACGGCTTCGCCACTGTGCCCGGCCTGGTGACTGGGTCGGTGGACAGCGTGGCCTCGGAGACCACGGCCCCGGCCGTGATGGGCGGCACGCGGGTCACCGGCACCGGCTGCACGGGCGCGATCGCCACGGACACCACGCTGCAGGGCATGTGCGTGCCGGCCTCCGGCGTAATCACTTACGTGCCGGCCACGGGATGCCCGTCGACGCAGTCCTACGACCTGACAGTGCCTGACTGGTGGAGCGGGCCGTCCGACATCGCCGCGCTCACCATGCCGGGTGTCGTGCAGACCGGCGGCGCGCACACCCAGACGGTGAAGCTGTACGCCTTCTCCGTCCCGCTCGACGCCTCGTGCGAGATCGCCTCGGTCACGCTTCCCGACGTGGGTGACACGGCGCGGGCGGCGGTCACCTCAGGATCGAGCGGCGTTCAGGAGTCACTGCCCGCGCTGCACATCTTCGGCGTGTCGCTGCGCAATACGACGACAGCTACCCCGCAGGCGAACGGAGCCGCGCCGGCCTCACCGTCCGCGCGGGCGTGGACCGGCGCGTTCGAGGCGCCGATGGAGAACGCTTTCGGCCCGCCGAGCGGGGTCACCTGGGGCAACCAGACGATACGCATCTGGGCGTCGCCGAACATCAGCGCCGCGGCGGGCGCGTCCATCCGGATCAGGCTGTCCTTCCCCGGGTTCTTGTCGGCGGACGGCACCGGGCCGCTGCAGATCGGCGCGGTGACCATCGCCCAGGAATACTTCGGGGCGGCACCAGCCCAGACGCCGGTCCCGCTGACCTTCGGCGGGTCGGCATCGGTCACCATTCCCGAGGGCGGCGATATCTACAGCGATCCGATCACGCTGCCCGCGTCGTTCGGGACGAACCCGGTCACCGCCGGGCACGGGCTGCTGATCAGCCTGTGGGTCAAGAACACCTCGCTGCCGGTGCTGCCGCTCGACTCCGAAGGGGCGGGCGCGGGCTCCTGGTTCGCCCCGTCCAGTACCCCGAACGAGACCACTGACACGACCGGAACTCCGTTCACCGGGACCGGGTCGTCGTCGATCGGGGCCGTGCCGATCCTGACCGGATACGACCTCACGACCCCTGCGGCCACGGTGGCAGGGACCGCGAGTCCTGGTGCTCCTACGGTCGTCGTCACCGGGAACAACATCGTCGACGGGTGGACAACCAAGGCGCCGAGCGACACGTTCAACCAGCCCAGCCAGCGGCTGGCCGGCCAGCTTGCCTCGCAGGGATTGGCGCCCGGCTTCGGCGTGACCGACGGAAGCGTCGAGGCGAACCGGATGCTGGCCGACTCCAGCTTCACCGGCGGGCCGAGCCTGCTCGCCAGGATCGACCGTGACGTGCTCGCCGAGCCCGACGTCGGGACGGTGATCATCGACCAGGGCCTGCAGGACCTGCTCGCCCAGGGCGGATCCACCACGGTGGGACCGGACCTGAACAATGCCCTCGCCGCGCTGGTGAACCAGCTGAACGCCTACGGGATCAACGTGATCGTCGGCACGCTCACGCCCTGCGCCGGATTCACCGATTCCGCCACCGGGTACACGTGCACGACCGGTACCGGAGCGACCGTGGACGCCGCTCGCGCCTACGTGAACTCTGTGACATCCGGCATTTCCCTGCCGAACTGCTGGGCCGATCTCGACTCGGCGGTCAGCGACAATGCCTCGCCCGAGGCGCTGGCCACGTCGCCGACGAACTTCGACTCAGGCGACCACGCCAACCTGTCATACGCCGGCTTCGCGGCGCTTGCCCCGGCCGTCACCAATTCCGGCGGCTTCTGCGCCTTGATGCCGTCGATGTTCCCCATGCCCGCAGTCCCCTGACCCGTACTTCTGGCCGGGCACCCCGCGGTGCCCGGCCAGGAGCCTCCGTTCGCATTCCGCTCCGCCCCGCTGAGGGCCTGACGTGATCATCCCGCCGCCATGCGACGGGGCCTGAAACGTAGGCCGGGCCGCCCGGTCCGGCGAGCCGCGCTGGTGTTGAAGAGGTGCAGTTGATGGCCAGGCTCCTGGGTCAGAAAAACCGGAAGTTCCACCTGGTTCAGGCGGGCGTGCTCGCCGCGCTGATGATCCCGGTTCCGCTGACGGTGCCGACAGCGGGGTCGCCTGGCATAGCGCGGCTGATTCCGGCGCGGCCGCGGCCGGTGCCGGCCCAGCGGCCGGTCCCGGTGCGGGCCGTGCCCTCGTCCGGGGTCCGGCCGCCCGCGGTCCGGTTGTGGCGGATGCCGAAGGTGACGTGGCCTGCCGCCGGGTCGGCGCTCGCAGTGCCGGGTACCAGCGCGACCGTTCCCGGGGCGGCGGCCGGAACCAGCCGCCCGACCAGTGCGCGTCCCCGGCGGGTCGCGGTGCTCGCCGGGGCGTCTGCCGGGTCGGCGCGAGCCGGCTCGCTGCCGGTGTGGGTCGGCCCGCCGGCCGCCGCGAGGACGTCTGCGGCGCACCGGGCGGCGGCGGGAACCGGCCGGACCGGGGAGCCAGCGGCCGCCATCGGGGCGGTGCGGGTCCGGGTGCTGCCCCGGTCGGCGGCGGCGGCGACCGGAGTCGCCGGCATCGTGTTCTCCTTGGCAGGCTCGCGCGGCCAGCCGGTGCGGGCGCACGTCAGCCTGGACTACGCCACGTTCGCGTTCGCCGACGGCGGTAGCTTCGCCGACCGGCTGCGGCTGGTGATCATGCCCGCCTGCGCGCTGACCACTCCGCAGGTCGGGTCCTGCCGCCGGCTGACTCCGGTGACGACCTGGAACGACACGTCGGCGTTCCGGCTGGGCGCCAACGTGACCCTGCCGGCCGCCGGATCAACGCTGATCCTGGCCGCGACGACGTCGACATCGGGCTCGGTGGGCTCCTACAGCGCGACACCGCTCGCATCGGCGGGAAGCTGGCAGGCCGGCGGTTCGTCCGGAGCGTTCACCTACTCCTACAAGGTCACGGTGCCGCCGGTACCCGGCGGCCTGGCACCGCAGGTCGAGCTCGGCTATGACTCCCAGGCCGTGGACGGCCTGACCTCGTCCACGAACAACCAGGCGTCCTTCATCGGCGACGGCTGGACCTACTCGCCCGGGTACGTGGAACGGGACTACCAGTCGTGCGAGCAGAACCCATCGGGGTCGACCAAGACCGGGGACCTGTGCTGGTCGTCGAATAACAGCGTGACTTTGTCGCTGGACGGGCGGAACACCACCCTGGTCCAGGACGACAAGACGGGCACCTGGCATGCGCAAAGCGATATCAACGAGCGGATTAGCTTCAATACCGGGACCGTGAACGGCACGCATGACGGTGACTACTGGGTCATTACCGATCCTGGCGGTAACACCTACTACTTCGGGCTGAACCGGCTCCCGGGCTGGGCGTCCGGCGACGCGGTGACGAACAGCGCCTGGACGGTCCCGGTCTACTCGACCGCCTCGGGCCAGCCGTGCTACAACTCCACGTTCTCAAGCTCGCACTGCGAGCAGGCCTGGCGGTGGAACCTGGACTATGTCACCGACCCGCATGGCAACGCGATGGCCGATTACTACACGCAGGAGACGAACTACTACGCGGCGGACAACGGCACCACCGCGACGGCGTCCTACATCCGCGGCGGCGCCCCGTCGAAGATCGTCTACGGGCTGCGGGGCGGCTCGGTCTACGGGGTCACCCCGGCCGGCCAGGTGAACTTCACCACGGCATCGACCCGCACCGACGTGCCGACCGGCTCCACCGGTGACCTGCAGTGCTCGTCCGGCGCGACCTGTGACGTGCAGTCCCCGACGTTCTGGTCCAAGCTGTCGCTCACCACCATTTCGACGCTGGCGCTGGAAGGAACGAGTCAGGTGAAGGCCGACTCGTACGCGCTCACCCAGACGTTCCCCGCCACCGGGGATACCTCGACCAACCCGCCGATGTGGCTGTCCACGATCACCCGCACCGGCCAGGACGGCTCGTCGACCGCCGGCCTGCCCGCCGTGACGTTCACGCCGACCCCGAACGGCCTGCCGAACCGGGTGGAGACCCAGACCGACCTGAACGACGGGTACTCGATCATCGCCAGGATGCGCATGTTCAAGGTCACCAGCGAGACCGGCGGCATCACTACGGTGAGCTACGACACCCCGCCGACGGCGTGCACGTCCGGAAACTTCCCGCCCGAGGACGCCGACCACACCGTGTGCTACCCGGACTGGTGGACACCGCCGGGTGCCACCTCGCCGGTGCTCGACTGGTTCAACAAGTACGTGGTCACGGCGGTCACTCAGTCCAACACCGCGGGCGGCACCGTGCCGGTGATCACTTCGTACTGCTACGGCACGTCGCCGGACTGCCTGAACGGTGCGGCCTGGCACTACAACGACGACCCGCTGCTGCGCGCGTCCAAGCGCACCTGGGATCAGTGGCACGGATTCGGCCTGGTCACCACGTCGACCGGGACCAGTCCCGACCCGATCACCAAGACCACCGACACGTTCTTCCAGGGCATGGACGGTAACTACCAGTCCGACGGCACCACCCAGTCGGCGTCGCTTTCCGACGCCTACGGCGACACCGTCACCGACTCGCTCCAGTTCGCCGGCATGAACTTCGAGCACATCGTGTGGAACGGCTCGTCGAAGGTCACCGACGCCGTGACGATCCCGTGGACATCGGCAGCGACGGCCTCCCATTCGCTGCCTTCGCCACTTCCTGCTTTGCAGTCCTTCATGACCAACGTGCGGGAGACCAGGACCTTCACCACGCTGGCGGCCGGCGGGTCACGCGAGGCCGACGTCACCATGACCTTCGACTCGTCCGGGCGCGTGCTGTCGGATTCGGATGTTCCCGACACCACCCAGTCGTCGGAGGACACCTGCACCACGACAAGCTACGCGCCGAACACGACGTCCTGGCTGGTGGACTTGCCCGCGGAGGTCAAGGTCGTCTCGGTGCCGTGCACGACCACGCCCACGCTGCCGGCCGACGCGGTATCCGACACCGGCTACTTCTATGACGGCTCGGCTACGCTCGGCGCGGCGCCCAGTGCGGGGAACGTGACCTCCACCCAGGACGCCACGTCCTACTCGGGGTCGACGCCGGTGTTCACGACCGAGTCGTCGGCCACCTACGACGAGTACGGCAGGGTGCTGACCCTGGCCGATGCCGACGGCAGGACGACGACTACGAGTTACACGCCAGCGACCGGGGCGGAGCCTACTTCGATCACGGTCAAGGACCCGCTGAATCTCGGTACCGGGACCGTCACGACCTATGACCCCGTCCGTGACCTGCCGCTGACCGAGACGACGGCGGCGGGGTACGTGACCGCGGAGACCTATGACGCTCTGGGCCGGATCACGGCCGTCTGGTCACCCGGTCACCCGGAGGGCACCGTCCCCGCGGACAAGACGTTCTCCTACAACGTCAGTGCCGCCAACCCGTCGGTGATCACCACGAGTACGATCACGCCGAGCGGCGGTTACAACCCGTCCGAGGTGCTGTACGACTCGCTGGGCCGCGAGATAGAGACCCAGACGCGGACGCCGGACGGTGGCCGCCTGATCACCGACGTCCGGTACAACTCGGACGGCTGGAAGCTCGTCACGTCCGATTCCTACTACACCACCGGCGTGCCGTCGGGCACTCTGGTCGCCGCGCCCGATGACCAGGTGCCGTCGCAGACCGGGTATTTCTACGACGACGCCGGCCGGGTGGTCCGTGCCGTCTCCTACTCCTTCGCGACAGAAACCTGGGAGACCGACACCTCCTACGGCGGGAACTACATCACCGTGACCCCGCCGTCCGGCGCGACCCCGAAGACGACCTATACCGACGGCCGCGGCCTGACGACGGACATCTACCAGTACCACTCCAGCCCGCCGCCGTCGACGCCGCCCGCGCAGGGAACAGGTAACTCGTCCGGCGCGAGCGGCTGGGATCACACGTCCTACACCTACACGTCAGCGAATCTGCTCGCGTCGATCACCGATCCGGCCGGGAACACCTGGACCAACCAGTACGACCTGCTCGGGAACCGGATCAGCCAGACGACGCCGGATACCGGCACCACCACCTACAGTTACGATCCCGCCGGACTGCAGATGTCGGTGACCGACGCACGGGGCAAGCAGGTCTCGTACACCTATGACGCCGACGGGCGCAAGACCGCCGAGTACGACACGACGGGCGGTGCCGCGGAGAGCGGCGCCAGCGAACTCGCGGCGTGGACATACGACACCCTGAAGGCCGGCATGCCGACAGCGTCGATCGCTTATGTCGGCGGGACCTCCGGCACGTCCTACACGCAGGTGGTGACGGGCTACAACGCCTACAGCCTGCCGTCTGGGACCAGCACCGCGATCTCGGCCGGGCCGCTGGCGGGCACGTACAAACGCGGGTACACCTACGGTGCGTACGGCAACCTGATGTCCTCGTACTTCGACGCCGCCGCGGGCGGGCTGCCGAACGAAACGGTGTCGACGCAGTACGACTCGTCGGACGAGCCGCTGTCCGTCGGCTCCTCGCTGTGGACCTATGTCGCCTCCCTGTCCTACACCGAGCTCGGCCAGCCGCAGGAGTACGCGTTCGGTACCACCACCAGCCCGGCGTGGCTGCTGAACACCTACGCCCAGCAGACCGGCCGCCTGACGAACGCGCTGGTCCAGGCCGGCGTCAGCCCGGTCACCCTGGATTCCACCGCCTATGCGTATGACAACGCGGGAAACATCACCTCGGCTGCCGACACGCCGCCGGGCGGGTCGGCGACCGCCAACGTCCAGTGCTTCCAGTACGACTACCTCGCCCGCCTGGTCCAGGCGTGGGCACAGGGCACGACCGGCTGCGCGGCTACCCCTTCACAGTCAGCCGAGGGCGGCGTCGCGCCGTACTGGCATAGCTACACCTACGACACCGCGGCCGCGCCGGCGCAGAACAACCTGCAATCGGAGACCAGCACGCCGCCGACCGGCAGCGCGGTCACTACCACCTACACCTACCCGGCTCCTGGGTCGGCGCAGCCGCACGCGATCCAGACCGCCACTCCTGCCGGGTCGACGGCGACCACGTACAGCTACGACGCCGCCGGCGAGACCACCAAGATCGCTTCCCCGTCCGGTACCAAGAACCTGAACTGGAACGACGCCGGGCAGCTCGCCTCGATCACGAACAGCTCGGGCACTATCGCGAACTATGTCTACGACGCCTCAGGGAACCTGCTGCTGCAGACCGATGGCACGACCACGACCCTGTACCTGCCCGATTCCGAGATCACCGACGTCAACGGCACCATCAGCGGCGTGCGTTATTACTCGCTCGGCGGGGTGACCGTGGCCGCTCGCAGCTCTTCCGGTCAGATCCAGTACCTGACCGGGAACCAGCAGGGCACCGCGACGCTGGCGCTCGACTCGGGGACTCTCGCCGCGACGCACCGCTACTACGACCCGAACGGCAACTCGGTAGGGCCAGCCCCGAGTTCCTGGCCGGGCAACAGGGGATTCGTGAACGGCACGACCGATTCGGTCACCGGGCTGGTCAACCTCGGCGCCCGCGAGTACAACCCGGGCACGACCACCTTCCTCACCACCGACTCAATCCTGCTGCCTTACGACCCGCAGGATCTGAACCCGTATGCTTACGCGTTCGCCAACCCGGTGACGAACATGGACGCCACTGGCACGATGCCGTGCGACGAGATGGGGCACTGCGGGTCGTTCCAGTTCCTCGAGCGCATCGACTCGGTCCACACCCACCCGACCCCGGCGGCGACCACGGGCACCGGGAACTGGGGACCACCTTTCAGCTTGTGCAACCCGCTGCTCTGCGGCGCGCCGCCGCGGCCCGTTCCCACGCCGGTCAGGGAGATCCACCCGCATATCACCAGCGCTGGCTCGTATAACCCCTACACCTGCGGCAGGTTCGGCCTCAACTGTTCCGGCTTCAGCCAGTACGAGGCCCATCAAAAAGTCCATCAGAGCGGCGGCTGGGGCTGGCTCGGGACCGCATGGAACTGGGTCTACCAGCACCGGCACGGGATCATGGAGGTCGCCGGAGTCGTCGGCTTCGGTGCGTGCGTCGTGGTCTCTGTCGGATCCTGCATGGTCATCGGAGCCGCGGTAGCCACCGGGAACTATCTGGTCGCCAGAGCCGACACTGGCAGCTGGACAGGAAAGGCCCTGCAAAGCTACGTGGTCAATCTCGGACTAGTCGGCCTAGGCGGGGTGGCGGGCGCCGGATGGGGCGTCACGGCGAAGAACATGGGCCTTATCGGCGAGGACGACAGCGTCTTGTTTTCGTCGAACGTCTCCAGGGAATGGGAGGAGACCACCCCGGGATTGGCTCGCTGGCGCCATGCCGCGCAAGCTCCGGTAAACTTCAGCAGGACCGGGACGTTGTGGGGCGCCTCCGCCGTCATCGGACAGGCGACGTGCAGCAACCCGCTGTGGCACCCGGGCTGCTGAGGGGCAGGATGCCAGAGCGATCCGAGTACGTCTACCGCAACAGGCTGACGCAGGGCCTGGCCAGCGGGCTGATGGCCCTGTGCGCTGGCATCGGGCTGGCGATCGCCCTTGACCCGGCCGGGCCGCCGTACCTGGGCGGCCTGGTCGCGGCGATGGGCGGCTACCTGGGCTGGCTGGCTGGATGGCAGTCGTCGGTGCGCCTTAACGCTGACGGGGTGACCGTCAGCAACATGTTTCTCGTCGGTTTCGTGCCCTGGGACCTGTTCAGCGAGTTCCGGGTCAGGAACGGCCTGAAGGTCGTGATGACCGACGGGCGGGCGATCGGGTCGTTCGCGTTCGGCGGTTCGCTGGCCGGGCAGTTCAGCGGGTTCCGCCGGATGCGGCGCATCGTCGATCAGATGGAGGCTGACCGGCAGTCCCTGGCCGCCGGCGCGGTGTCATCCGGTCAGCCGGTCCGCACGCGTGAGCGGCATTCGTACCGGCCCAGGGTCCATTTCGACCTATGGCCGCTCGTGGCCCTGGTCGTGCCGCTGGAAATCGTCGGCCTGCTGACGGCGATCTTCAGATGAGATCCAGCGGGGGCGCCCGTGCGGTCAGGTGAATGCGCTGGCGTGGACGCTCGCCCGCGGCTCCGGCGGGGCGAGTCCGGCCTGGATGGCGGTCGCCTCGGCGGATGCTGGGAAGTGGCGGATGCTCATTGATTACTGGCCGGACACCTCGGCGCGGCGTGGCCGCGGCTCGAAGGGCTTGCGGGCGCAGAGCGGTGACCTGCCAGGGCTGTGCTCGTCCGTTGCCCGCGGAGCCACTATGCCGCTCGCACGTTGTGGCGGGTCCCTTGCCGTTCGGGATAGCGGCGGCTCAGACAATCACGATCTCGTATCGGGCAAATCGGGTCCAGTGGTATCTGCGGAAGGCCGACCCGGTGGCTGCCGCGCTGCCGCTGCCGCCGGGATCTCCTGGCCTGCCGCGCCGGTCAGATTTCTGGGTCGCGCTGGTTACCGCGACCGCCGGATGCGTCGTTCTCATCGTTGCGGGATTTCACCACGCACCCCTTTGACGGGGCGGCAGCGCGGCCGCGCGTAACGGGCCGGGCTGGTCTTATCGCTGCCGCCTGACTACGAGTGCGTCGACGGCGATAGCCCCGTGCGGGCCGCAGATGAGCGGGTTGATGTCGAGCGCCTCGATCTGGTCGCCGAGTTCGCAGGCGAGTGCGGACAAGCCGGCGATGGCCTGGCCGACCGCGCCGAGGTCGGCGGGCGGTGCGCCGCGGGCGCCGGCCAGGAGCCTGCGGACCTTGAGACCGTCGAGCAAGCCGGCCGCCTGGGCGGCGGTCACCGGGGGGAGCGCTACCGCGCGGTCGCCGATGAGCTCGACCAGGACGCCGCCGGCGCCGACGACGACGAGCGGCCCGAGGCTGGGATCGCGGACGATGCCGAGCGCTAGTTCGGTGCCCGGCGGGACGGCGCGGCAGACCAGCGCGGCCGGGCCGAGCCGGGCGGCGAGATCCGCGTAGGCGGCGGCGAGTCCGGCGTCGCCGCCGATGCCCAGGACCACGCCGCCCGCATCGGACTTGTGGGCGACGCCGGGCTGGTCGGTCTTCAGCACAACCGGATAGCCGAACCGCCCGGCCGCCGCGAGCGCCGCCCGCACGCTGGTGACCCGTTCCGCCTCGGCGGTCACGATGCCGTACTCGCGCAGCAGCGCCAGGTGCGCGGCACCGGTCCGCGCGCAGCGGGCGAGCAGTCCGTGCGCCCTCGCGGTCCGCGCCGGGTCGGCGGCACGCGGCGGCGGCGCGGCTGCGGCCGGGGCCGTCCGGTCCGCCGCGTCGAGCAGGTGCCTGAACGCCAGCAGCCCGGTCCTGGTGCCTTCAAGGACCGGGATGCCGTGCTCACGCAGCAGCCCCGCGGCGCCGGCGTCGATTCCGCTGGCCAGGTTGCTGATCACGGCGAGCGGCTTGGCCGTCCGCCGTGCGGCGTCGAGCGCGGCGAGGGGATAGGCGTCGTCGCCGTCGAGTTCGGTGATCAGGTCCACGGCGAACGCCACCGCGTCCACCGCGTCATCCTCCGCCAGCGCGGTGAGCGAGCCGGCGAACAGTTCCCTGGTACTGGCGCCGGTGCCCCACACGTCGAGCGGGTTGGCCGGCGTCAGCCCGGCATCGAGCAGCCCGGCGAGCCTGGCCTTGGTGGCATCGCTGATCTTGGCGAAGGGGACGCCGAGTTCGTCGGCGAGGTCGGCGACGTGGGCGCGTTCCAGCCCGGAGTCGTGCACGGCCGCGATCCCGCGACGGCCTGCTCCGGCGGGCGCTCGGCGGCCGGGCTGCGCTGGCGCGCGCCGGCTGCGCGTGGTGCGGAGCGAGAACAGCTCCAGCGTGTCGGCGAGTTCGGCCAGGTCGGTGACGCGGTGAATGCCGTAGCCGCGGGCCAGTGCCTCCCAGCCGCCGTCCGAGCCTGCCAGCGCGCCGGAATGCGCGGCCACCATCGCCCGGCCGCTCGCCGAGCCCCCGGCGGTGAGCAGCACGACCGGCACGTCGCGTCCGGCGGCCTGCGCGAGCACCTCGCGAAGCTCGTCCGGCTGCCGCATCGCTTCGAGCACCAGGGCAAGCACCCGGGTCTGCGGCCGGGCGAGAGCGTAGGAGAGGTAGGCGGCGGCCGGGGTGACGAGTTCCTGCCCGGAAGAGACCGCGAGGGTGAAACCGAACGCCCGGCGGCTGCGCAGCAGTGCCGAGAAGACCGACCCCGAATGCGTGACCAGGGCGACCGGCCCGGCCGGGAGCGGATCTGGTTCGATATAGCCCATCGCCCGCAGCCCGTGGCCGACGTTGGCGAAACCCATGCAGCCGGCGCCGCAGAGTTCCATGCCTGCCGTGGTGGCGGTCGCGGCCAGCCGCTGGCGCAGGTCAGGGGGACGGCCGGACGGGCTGCCCGTCGGGTGGCACGCTCCGGCGAGGCCGCTGGCCGGGCTGCCCGCAGGACGGCCGGCACCGGCCGGGCCGCGAGCCGGCCCGCCTTGGCGTGGCTGGTTTTCGTGCGCACTGCCGAAGATGACGGCGGACCGGCAGCCTAGCGTCGCCGCCAGCGTGAGCTGGTCGTGCAGCGCCGCGTCGGGCACGCCGAGCAGCACCAGGTCCGGTGCGCCGGGCAGATCGGCCACCGAAGGGTAGCAGCGCTGGCCGCCGATCTCCCGGTAGCGGGGGTTCACCAGGTAGCTGGCCGGCTTCGCCGCGCTCTTGCCGACCTCGGCGATCATCCGCGCGCCGAAGCTGCCAGGCCGGTCCGATGCGCCTACGATCGCCACGGACCGGGCTTCGAGCATGACCGTCAGGGCTGGCCGGCCCGCCGCCGGTCGCGGCCCCGCCGGTCGCGGCCCCGCTGCCGGCCGGGCCTGGGACCGGTCCGTCATGCCCGCCTGGCCGACCGGCTGACCTTGCGGTCGGCCAGCGCGGCGCGCGCCGCCTGCCAGCCGGGGATGCCACAGACGCCGCCGCCGGCATGGGTGGCCGAGCTGCCGTAGTACAGGCCAGGGATCGGAGTGCGGTAGTCCGCGTAGCCGGGGGCCGGGCGCATGTGGAAGAGCTGTTCGAGCGACAGTTCGCCGTGGAAGATGTTGCCGCCGATCAGACCGTACTCCTGCTCCATCTGATACGGCCCGACGATGTCGCGGTGCAGGATCGACGCCTTGAAGTTCGGCGCGACCTCGTCGTACAGCTCGATCATCCGGTCCGCGTAGGCCTCGAGCTCGGCGGTGTGCGGTTCGCGGTTCCAGTCGGCGGGCACCCACTGGGTAAACAGCGACATGATGTGCGTTCCCGGTGGCGACAGGGTGGTGTCGAACGAGGTCGGGATCACGCCGTCGCTGAACGGGCGCAGCGCCGGCCGGCCTTCCCGCGCGTCGGTGAATGCCCGCTCGATGAATTCCATCGACGGTGCCATCTCGACCGATCCGGTGTGGTGCTCTTGCGGGTTGGTGCCCGGGTCCGCGGTGAAGTTCGGCAGTTCGGACAGCGCCAGGTTGATCTTGACGACGCCGCTCCTGGTTTTCCAGGTCTTGATGTCTGAGGCGAATTCGGCCGGCAGGTTCTCTTCGCCGACCTGGTCGAGGAACGCCGTGCGCGGGTGCAGCGTGGTGACCACCGTTCCGGCCCGGATCTGCGCGCCGCTCGCGAGCGCCACGCCGGCGACGCGGCCGTTCTCGATCAGCACCCGGTCGACCGGGGAGCTGAGCCTGATCTCCGCTCCCGCGGCGCGGGCCGCGGACTCGATGGCGGCTGCCACCGCGCCCATGCCGCCTTCGGCGAAGCCCCAGTTACCCAGATGGCCGTCACCGATATCACCGATGGAGTGGTGCGCCATCACGTACGCGGTGCCCGGCTCGTACGGACCGGCCCAGGTACCGATCACTCCGTTGACCGCCAGCGCGCCTTTGACCTGCGGAGATTCGAACCAGTCATCGAGCAGGTCGGCGATCGACATCGTCATCAGCCTGGTGACGTCGGCGATCGTCCTGACGTTCAGGCCGCGGTTCCGCCAGGCGAGCCGCAGCGTGCCGCGCAGGTCGCGTGGCTTACGGGAACCGAGGTTCGGCGGCACCGTCAGCAGCAGCGGACCGAGCACCTCAGCCAGGCCGGCGAGCCACGCGTCCCAGCGCGGCATGGCAGCGGCGTCCTTCTTCGACCACCGCGCTACGGACTCGTAGTTGCGCCTGGCGTCGTCCGCGAAGAGCTTGATCGACCCGCCTTCGGGAAATGCCTGGTAATACGGGCCCATCGGATAGACCTTGTATCCGTGGCTGGTGAGCGACAGATCGTTGATAATGGTCGGTGGCATCAGGCTCATGACGTAGGAGAGCCTGGTCACCTTGAACTCAGGAGCGTCTGGCCATGGGGATTCTGTGGTCGCGGCGCCGCCAGTCTTATGCCGGCTTTCGAGCACCAGGGTTCGTGCGCCGGCCCGGGCGAGATATGCGGCGGCCACTAGTCCGTTATGCCCTCCGCCGATGACGATAGCGTCGTATGTTGCGGCCATGAGTATGCCTTCCCCCTCGCTTCGGGCGAGCCAGGCCGGTCGCTGGCAGGCGGCAGCCGGTCAGCCTGCGTCACGACTGACTGAATGTTCAGTCTAGAAATTTGCTACGGTAACGACAAGTGCTGCGGAGGAATTGCAGGATGAGCGAGCAGGCCGAACGCGCTCAGGCCGGACCGGGCATCGCGCAGGCGCGGCGCGGGCAGATGCTGCGCGCGGCCCTGGACGTGATCTCCGAACGTGGCTTCGCCGACACCAGGATCACCGACATCGCGGAGCGGATCGGGATCAGCCCGGCGCTGGTCATCTACTACTTCAAGACCAAGGACCAGTTGCTCACCGAAGCCATCAGGCACTACGAGGACACCTGGTACGCCGAGGGCAAGCGCCGGATGGACGACCTGCCGACAGCGGCGGCGCGGCTTGAGGAGTTCGTCGCCATGAACCTCCTGCCCGACAGCGATCCTGAGCTGGCGAGCAACTGGCGGCTGTGGCTCGACTTCTGGGTCCGGGCAACGCGAGATGCCAGCGTCGCCGTGGTGCGCAGGGAGTCGGACGAACGCTGGCGCGAGGTCATCGTGTCCCTGGTGCTGGCAGGCCAGCGAGCCGGCGAGTTCGTCCGCGTCGACCCGCAGCCGTTCTCGATCTTCATCTCGGCCCTGCTCGACGGGCTCACCGTGCAGATCGCGCTTGATGACCCGGTCGTGGACCCGGTGAGCGCGTTCGAGCTCTGCATGCGCTACATCGCCGACCACCTCGGCTTCGAGTGGACGCCGAGCGGGCGCGCGCACGGCAATTCCAGGACAGTCAGCGCCGGAGCGGGAAGGTAGGCGGCCATGTCTGGTGGTCAGATCGAGCTGGTGTCGCTCAGCAAGCGCTTTGTCGAACTGGCGGTCGACGAGGTGGACCTGACGGTCGCCAGCGGCGAGTTCTTCTCGCTGCTCGGGCCGTCGGGCTGCGGCAAGACTACGACCTTGCGGCTGATCGCCGGGTTCGAGCAGCCGACCTCGGGCGAGGTGCTGCTCGACGGCGTCGACGTCACGAACGTCGCACCGAACAAGCGGAACGTGAACACCGTCTTCCAGAGCTACGCGCTGTTCCCGTTCCTCAACGTGCACGAGAACGTCGCGTTCGGCCTGCGCAACCGAGGCGTCGACAAGGTCACCATCCGGCGCCGGGTGGGCGAGGTACTCGAACTGGTCCATATGAGCGCCTACGAGCGGCGGCGGCCGTCCCAGCTCTCTGGTGGCCAGCAGCAACGGGTGGCGCTGGCGCGGGCACTGGTACTTGACCCGGCCGTGCTGCTGCTTGACGAGCCGCTTGGTGCACTGGACGCGAAGCTGCGCAGAGCGCTCAAGGTGGAGCTGAAGGCGCTGCAAGAACGCGTCGGGATCACGTTCTTGTATGTCACGCACGATCAGGAAGAGGCCCTGACCATGTCGGACCGGCTCGCCGTGATGCGGGCGGGCAAGATCGTGCAGCTCGGTGCCCCGCAGGAGATCTATGACGAGCCCGCGAATACCTATGTGGCGGACTTCCTCGGCGTGTCCAACCTGATGGAGGTGCAGGTCGTCGAGCGCGGCCCGGGTGCGGCGTGCAAAGTGCGGCTCGGCGAGTCTGTCTTGTCGGCTGACTTCGGCGGCCAGGAGGCACCGGACCGCGCGCATGCGGTCATCCGCCCGGAGCGGGTCAGGATCGAGGCGTACCAGGCCGGCCGGACTGGCGCTGGTGCCGGGCCGGGCCGGCCGGCCCAGCCGAACCGCGTTCCCGCCATGGTGGAGCGCCTCGTCTACCTGGGCTCGGCCACTCAGGTCATGCTCCGGCTGGCCCCCGGCATGCTGGTGCAGGCGCTGGTACAGAACGACGGCGGCCAGGCCGGCCTGGCGCAGGGCACGCCGGTGCTCGCCTACCTGGCGCCCGACGCGCTGCGGGTGCTGCCCGGCGAGGAGATTTCTGGCGCGGGCGAGGAATCGGCGGCGGCACCCGAGCACTTGCTGGCGGGATAACGCGGAACGGTATGGACGTCCTGAACCGATCGCGGGAAACTGTCGTGAACATAAGCGTCAGACCCAATCCTTTCCGGAGGCTCTTGATGCATAAAAGATCGCTAATCGGCGCGGGCACAGCGGCGGTGCTGTGCATCGCGGCCGGCGTCTATGCCGCGACCCCTGCCTTCGCTGGCGGTGGTCCGGCAGCTGGATCGAACGTACGGGTGACCGTGGACCAGGCGAGCAGGTACGTCAGCGCGGACCAGCTCAGCGGCGGCACGTACACCGACAATGTCCTGGCCAGGTGCGGCGTCGACCGCCGGATGCAGAACGAGCCCACGCTGGCGATCGATCCGCGTAACCCCTCGATCTGGGCCGCGGGCTCGAACGACTACTGCACCGTGCCCACCGCGGGCGACGCCTGGGCCGGCTTCTACCGGAGCGCCAACAGCGGCGCCGCGTGGACCGACAGCCTGCTGCCCGGATACAACGGCGACACCTCAGCCCAGGGGACGAGTTCCCCGCTGGCGCCGCTGGTGGCCGCCGGGGCTGTCGCCGCTGGTGACCCGCAGATGACCTGGGACGGGCAGGGCGACCTGTTCTACATGGGAAACAACTTCAACCGAGGCACCGAGAACGGAGTTTCAGGCACGACTCAGGACAATACCGGCTCCATCTGGGTCGCGACCTACTCGCCAGATCCAAAGGTCGCTGGCACCTCAACCGACGGCTCGCATTACGTTCGTACGGTCCTGTTGGCCACCAACACCTTCGGTCTCGGGTCATTTAATGACAAGACCGATCTAGTGGCCGATCCCGCCACCGGAAACATCTATGCCGCGTGGTCCGACTTCCATGGCTCTGGCTGCAACGAGATCCTGTTCAGCCGGTCGACCGATCACGGCGTGACGTTCAGCGCTCCGATGAAGATCTCCTCGAGCATCTGCGGAAACCAGGGTCCGTCGATCGCCGTCGGGCCGGGCGGAAACGTCTACGTCGGCTGGGAGGGAAATCTCGGCGGCAACGGCTCCAACTCGGCCGGCGCGGTCAGCGGAGCGGCGTTCGTCGCCTCGGACGACTTCGGCGCCACGTTCAGCAAGGCTGGCCTGGCAGAGGTCTACGCGCCGTTCACGTTCGAGCAGTTCTCTGGCAACGGCTCGCGGGAATGCGGTGACGCACCGTTCAACTGCCCGAGCGGGCAGACTTACCCGCGCTTCGACCTGGCCGGTCCCAGCGTGACGGCCGACAACGTGCACGGAACCGTGGTCATGGC
This sequence comes from Streptosporangiaceae bacterium, assembly GCA_035533915.1. Taxonomy (GTDB): domain Bacteria; phylum Actinomycetota; class Actinomycetes; order Streptosporangiales; family Streptosporangiaceae; genus Chersky-822. The sequence goes on along the minus strand of DATLSX010000027.1, from coordinate 15,752 downwards.
GTTCCCGGTCGAGCAGTCGTCCGGTCAGGGCCAGATCGAGTCGGTGTTCTCCACGGACAACGGCACGACCTGGTCGGCACCGCAACTGCTGGCGTCTGCCGCCACCGGGCACCAGTTCATGCCGTGGGTGACGGCGTCGAACGGGCGGGTCAGCGCCGGCTGGTACGACTCGCAGGGTGACCCGAACTACGCGACCACCCGGGCACCGTGCAACAGTGCCACCGGCGCTACCTCCGCGTGCCTGAACGTGCGGTACGCCGAGTCGGCCGACGGCGGGATGACCTGGGGGCCGAGTATCCAGGTGACCGACACGCCGACCAACCCGAACTACGAGCAGTTCGGCGGCCGGCTGGTGCCGTTCTTCGGCGACTACATCACCGTGGCCGCACAGGGCGGCACCATCGGAATGGTCTGGACCGACCAGCGGAACACGGTCGGCGCGGCCGACCCTGCTGGTGACAATGACGGAGCCGACGTGGCCGGCGATCCTGAGGCCGGCGGGACCTGCACGTCGTCCCTGGACACCTGCTTCGACCTCACCGGCGGGCTCGACCAGAACATCTACAGCGCGTCGATCACCCCGTAGCGGGCACGCTACGGCTCGGGCTGAAAAGCACCGGGACCTGCGCCGTCTGGGTTCGCCCGGCGGCGCAGGTCCCGGCGAGCCGGAGCGGGGGACTGGCCCGGCTCCGGCCCTGTCGCCCGGCTAGCTCTTGCAGGTGGACGGCGGGAGCGATGCGATGTTGGTGTTCGTGTAACAGATGTTCGAGAAGGTGTTACCTGACCCCATCGGAGCCTCGACTGGACTGAACGGCTGGTTCGTCACGCCCGTGCACTCGTTCACGTAGAAACCGTTTCCGCCGCTGGCTACGGAGATGCCGGTGTCCGCGGTGAACTCGTCGTTCGTGATCGTGTTGTCGTGCGCGCCGTTGATGATGTGCAGGCCGCCCTGCAAGTCGGTGAAGTAGCCGGTGTTCACCTTCTGGCCGTTGAAGGTGATGCAGATATTGCCGGTCCCGTCGCCCTGGGTGTTCTGCACGGTGACGTGGTAGGTATCGGGCCCGTCCAGGACGATGCCGCCGGTGTCGTTCGCTCCGGTCGAGACCTGGTTGATGACGACGTCGTGGGTGTTGTTCAGCCAGATGCCCATGCCGTCGTCGTAGGTGACGTCGACGCACGGATTGGTGTTCGGGCAGTCCGAGCCGGTGCCGATCTGGATGCCGGAGGAGTTGACCGCGTAGATACCGTCGCCGGTGTGCGGCGTGCAGATGACGCAGGTCGCCTTCAGCTTGCTGTTGTTCACCGTGATGTTGGTCGAACCGTTGATGTAGACGCCGGTCCCGTTGCCCTTGTTGTAGTTCACGTTGTCGATCGAGATATTGGCGGAACTGTCGAGCTCGATGCCCATCCCGAGATCGTTGCCGGCCGTGGGGTCGGCGTTGTTACCTGAGATCAGGGTGGGGGTTTTGACATCCACCAGCCAGATCGTCGGGTCGGTCGTGTTGGTGTCGTTGTAGGTCGAGGAGATCCCGAAGATGTCGAAGTAGTCCGTGATCCCGCCGCCGGAGTTGTCGATCTTCACCGACCAGCCGGTGGTACCGCCGCTCGGTGCGGCGATGCTCCACGGACCGATAACGTACGGACTGGCGGCGGTACCGTTTCCGCTGGTGACGCAGGCACAGGTGGTGAAGCCTGCGTTGGAGGTGATGGTGATCGCGGCATGCCCTGAGGTGCCGGCGTCCGCCGGGACGGCAGAGAAAGCGAACAGTGCCGTGGCCAGCACGGTCAGCGGCACGATAAGTCGACGCATACGCGGCTCCTTTTGGCTGGAATCCGGACAGCCGACGGCTGCCAGATTTGGTGATGAACGTACGTGATCAATGGCGCGGGTGCTAGCCCCGTTCCGTGAGGCATGGAGCCCTCGTCTTTCACGTTCTGCGCAGCTGGGTTCACCCGCCCCCCGGAGCACGCCGCCGCAGCAGGTCCAGTCCGCGGACCGCCAGGTGCAGGCGGAGCTGGACTTCCCGGTCTTCCAGGTTCCGGCCGAGCAGCTTCTCGATCCGGTCGATCCGGAAGTACAACGTCCGCCGCTCCAGGTGCAGTACGCGGGCGGTGGCCGCCTTCCTGCCCCCGTGTTCGAGGTAAGCAGCGAGTGTCGGGAGCAGCGCGACCTTGGCGGTGGCGTCGTGTTCGAGCAGCGGGCTCAGTTCCGATTCCACGAAGCTGCTCAGTTCTGGGCCTTCCGCCAGTCGCGCGAGCAGGTGATGGACACCGAGTTCACCGAAGTGGTGAACCTGCCATCGGTCGGCCGACGCGCCGAATGTCGCAGCTTCCATGGCCTGCGTGAGCAGCCGCCCGAACACCGGGCGCATGCTGGTGCGGGAAAATCCGACCACCAGCGACATCTCCTCGTCGAGCGCTTCGATCCTGCGGCAGGCGCAGACACCGATCTGCTCAAGTACCTCGCGCGGCGGGCGGCCGGCCGGCAGGCCGAGCAGCGCGAGTACCCGGTCGCCTTCCAGGCCGGAGAGGCCGGTGCAGCCTGCCTCGGCCAGTGTTCGCCTGGTCTCGTCGAGCACCCGCATCCGCAGCCGCTGCCGGTCGTGCTCGGACAGGTCAGGGTTCGGCTCCTTGCCGCCGATGCCGCGTACCTCGACCACCAGGCCGGTCAGGGTCTTGCCTGCCAGGTCGGCCCCCAGCCCCCTGGCGCGGCGCAGGATCTCGCCGGTGGCGACCACCTTGCCCCGGGCGATATCCGAGATCAGCGTGCTGCGTGCGTGATCGGAGAGATGGGCGGCATCGCGCTGCGAGAGCAGGGCCAGGCTGATCGCCGCCGCGGCCCGGTCGAGCGGAAACTTGGCGGCGTCGTCAAGCGGGCTGTCTACTTCGAGTACGTGCAGCCTGCCCCACAGATCGCCCCGGATGGACAGCGGTATCCAGGCGCACCGGGGAGTCCCCTTGTCGTGGATCATCACGCCGTTGGGGTTGTCCGGATGGCCTATCCGGGAGTGCGCCTCCCACGCTTCGAGGACGTCGTCGACCGGGCAGGAGTGCGCGGCGAAGTCGATGAGCTGGTGCGCGGCGTCTTCCAGCAGCACCGGGTTCTGGACCACCCCGGCGAGTACGCGCAAGATGCGTCCGGGATCACCGCCCTGGATCACCAGCTCGGTGAGCTGGCGGCTGACGGTGTCGACACGTTCCAGCAGCCGAGCATGCCGGTGCGCGGTGGCCTCTGCCTCTTTCAGTTCGGTGACGTCGATCATGAGCCCCTGCTCGAGCACGACGTGGCCCTGCTCGTCCCGCACAACCTGGGCGCGGTCGCGGATCCACACAGTGCGGCCGTCGGGCCTGACCATCCGGTACTCGGTGAGGTGCGGCCCGCCGTTCTCCACGAACTCGCGGTACTGAGCCAGTACCCAGTCCCGGTCCTGCGGGTGCAGCATCAGCGTCCACAGGTCTGTCTTGCTGAGCCATTCGGCCTGGGTGACGCCGAGGATAGGCTCGATCTGAGGGCTGACATAGGCGGTGCGGCTTTCCTGCGGCAGGTCGATGTAGATAATCGCCGGGACCTGCTCGACCAGCGTCTGATAGCGCGTGCGGATCTCGGCGAGCCGATCTTGCAGCAATCCGGTCTGCACGATGGTCCCGACCGCGGCGGCCACCGCGCGCAGGCCGTCGATATCGGCTTGCGGCCACAGCCGCGCCGGGTGGCAGTGGCGCACGATGAACATGCCCCACCATTTTCCCGCGACGTTGACCGGGACGACGACGGCCGAGCCAGCCAGGTCCGCTTCGCCGGGTGGCTCGGTGTCGGCCGGTGCGGTGCTGGCCGGTGCGGTGCTGGCCGGTGCGGCGGCTACCGTGCACTGGACTACACCGCCGCGGCGCAGCGTCGGGATCCATCGGTTCACCAGCTCTGGTGACGGCCAGATGTCCGGCTGGCCGCCGCTGCGACCTGTCTCGTCGGCCGCGAGCCAGCGGGCCCGCCGGATTGCCCGGGGCGAGCGCCCGCCAGAGTCGCTGACCTCGACCACTTCCACCTGGTCGGCGGCGGTGATCCGGCCGGTATCCGCGAGCACCGGGCCGAACGTCTCCGGCGCTGCCAGCGACGGGCCAGCCGTGATCTGCCGCATCGCGGCCACGGCCACCGCACCGAGATCCTGTGGCGGGCCGTCCTGTCGCGCGCGGGAGTGCTCGGCGATGGCAAGCTGATGCGTCACGATCTCAGCTTCCCGCCGCGGCAGGCTCGCGGTCCAGAACCAGTCCGTGCTCGGGCAGCCAGCCGAGCCGGACCGGAGCGCCGGGTGCCAGCGCGGTTCTGGCCTGGGCGCGAGCGGAATTCTTGGCCACGACCACAACGCGAGCGCCTGGCCGTAGTTCTACCACGTAGTGAGTCATGATGCCCTGGTACACGGACTCGACGATCGTGCCTGTCACGGTGACCAGCCCGCTCTGCCCGGCCGTCTCCAGGCTGTCAGCCAGGATGATCTTCTCCGGCCGGATGCAGAATGAGACGGCCCGGCCTGGCCCGCACCACGCGGGCAGTGCGGCGGGCAGCGTCAGCCCGCTGTCCAGCCGCAGCACGCCCTGTTCCGCGGTGGCCGGCAACAGGTTGGAGATTCCGATGAAGGATGCGACGAAGGTATTGGCCGGAGTTTCGTAGACCTCTTCGGGGGTGCCCACCTGCTGCAGGACGCCGGCGTTCAGCACCGCGATGGCGTCACTCATGGTCAGCGCTTCCTCCTGGTCATGCGTGACGTAGACGAACGTCACGCCGACCTCGCGCTGGATGTGCTTCAGCTCGATCTGCATCTGCTTGCGTAGTTGCAGGTCCAGGGCGCCGAGCGGCTCGTCGAGCAGCAGCACCGCGGGCAGGTTGACCAGCGCTCTGGCCAGCGCGACCCGCTGCTGCTGGCCACCGGAGAGCTGGCGCGGTTTGGCCCTGGCACGCTGGGCCAGGTGGACGAGGTCGATCATCTCGCCCACCCGCTTGGTGATCTCTGCCTTGGGCAGGCCCTTGCGCCGCAGTCCGAACGCGACGTTGTCCCAGACGCTCAGATGCTCGAAGAGCGCATAGCTCTGGAAAACCGTGTTCACGTTTCGGTGGTAAGGCGGTACCGCGGTGACCGGCTTGCCGTCGAGGTAGATCTCGCCGTCGTCAGGGCGTTCGAAACCGGCGATCATCCGCAGCGTCGTGGTCTTGCCGCACCCGGACGGCCCAAGGATCGAGAAGAAGCCGCCCCGGTCGACGTCGAGGTTCAGGCGCTGTACCGCGGTGATGTCACGGAACTGCTTGGTGACGGCGGCGACCCGCACGGCCGCCTGCTGGTCGGTCACGCTTCCTCCTGCCCGGCGACGGCCCGCCGCCGCCGACCCCGTCCGGTGCCGCGCACGCTGAACAGGCCAAGCGCCGCCACCGCGACGCACACCGACACGACCATCATCAGCGTCCCGATCGCGTTGATCACCGGCGAGATACCGAACTTGATCATCGAATAGATCAGCACGGGCAGCGGCGGCGTGCCTGATCCGGAGGTGAAGAACGAGGTGATGAAGTCGTCGAAGGACATCACGAACACGAGCAGGCCGGCCGCCAGGATGGCCGGCCACAGCATCGGCAGCGCGACCAGCCGGACCGACTGGAACTCGGTCGCTCCAAGATCCATCGCGGCTTCCTCAAGCTGCGGATTCAAGGTGGACAGCCGGCCCCGCACGATGATCGCCACGTAGGCGATCGAGAACGTGATGTGGCCCAGCGTGACGGTGACCAGCGAAAGCTGGACGCCGACCTGGACGAAGAGCAGCATCAGCGAGACCGCGCCGACGATCTCAGGCGCGACCAAGTTCAGCAGCAGCGTGATCTCGGTCGGCCGGGTCGCCCTGGTGCGCGCCCGCACCAGGGCGAAGGCCAGCATCACGCCGAGTGCCGTCGAAACGGCCATCGTCACCGCCGCGATCTCGACACTCGCGAGCAGCGAAGCCCGGATCGTCGGATCGGTTGCCAGCGTGCCGTACCAGCGGGTGCTGAACCCGGTGAAGACCGAGAGCGAGTGCTCGGAGTTGAACGAGAAGAAGACCACGACGACGATCGGCAGGAACAGGAAGGCGATCGTCGCGGCCGTGACGAAGAGCAGGAACCTGGGCCGGTCGAAGCCAGCGCGCCGGCGGCGCTGGCCGCGGTCACTGCCGCGCGCTTGCCTGCCTGCCGAGAGGTCCGCACGGCTGCCTGCCGGGCCGATCACGCGCACGCCGGTCACCAGATCGCCTCGGCCGTAGCACGCGCCGCCGAGCGGACGTAGGCGATCACGGCGAACGACAGCAGCGCCATCAGCACGACGGTCAGCGCGGCGCCGAACGGCCAGGCTCCGGTGACTTCCACCATCTGGTCGGAGATCAGGTTTCCGATCATGTACGTGTTGGGGCCGCCGAGCAGCTGGGCCGTCGCGAAGTCGCCGACGGCAGGCAGCGAGACCAGGACGCAGCCGGCCAGCACGCCCTGCAGCGACGACGGCCAGGTCACATGCCAGAACGTCCGGCCCGGCGTGCCGTACAGGTCCTTGCCCGCCTCGATGACCGCGGGATTCATCTGCTCGAGCGCCGCGTAGATCGGGAAGATCATGAACGGCAAGTAGTCGTAGACCAGCCCGCCGATGACCGCGTACGGGGTGTCGATGAACCGCACGGGCGGATTGCCGTGCATGCCGAGCTTGGCCAGCAGGCCGTTCAGCAGGCCTTCGTTGCCGAGGATCACGACCCAGGCGTAGATCCGTACCAGGTAGTCGACGAACCACGGCAGCAAGAGCAGCGCGATGAGCGCGTTCTTGTACCGGCCGCCGAACCTGGCCACCGTGTACGCGACCGGATACCCGATCAGCAGGCACAGTGCGGTCGTCACCACGGCGAACAGTACCGACCGGAGCAGCACCGGCAGGAACAACGGCTGGAACACCATCGCGTAGTTGCCCGGGTGCCAGCCGTAGACCGGGAAGCCCACGACGTTCGTGGTGCCCAGTGAGACCGCGATCACGATGCCGAACGGCACGACGAAGAGGATCAGCAGCCAGACCGCGCCTGGCAGCAGGAAGACGCGGGACAGCCGGCTTCGCATCAGCCGCTCAGCCCGCCTTGACCTTGGTCCACGCTTCGTCCCAGAGCGTCAGACCGGCACCGAGCAGCGGCTTGGACCATTCGCCGGTGTCCAGCATGCTCTCGGTGATCTGCAGCCACGGGAAGTCCTTGACCAGCTTGTTGAACGCGGCGGTCCCGGCGGTGGTCCCGCTCGGATACCCGACCCAGGTCGCGTTCATCGCCGACACCTCCGGGTCGAGCAGGTAGTCGATGAACTTCAGCGCCGTCCCCGGGTGCTGCGCGTTCCTGGGGATCGCCATGGTGTCGGCCCAGGTTGGCACGCCTTCCTCGCAGGTCTGGTACTGGTACAGATGCGGGTTCTTCGCCGAGGTGAGGGCCACGTACACGTCGCCGGACCAGGCGTGCTCGATCCAGGCCTGGCCGCCGTCGAGGTTGGTGATGTCGTTCGTGGAGAACCCGGCCAGCATCGGCTTCAGCTTCAGCAGCGCGTCGGCCGCCGCGTTCACCTGGTCGGGCGCGGTCGAGTTGATGTTGTAGCCCAGCCTGATCAGGCTCATGCCGAGGGTGTCGGCAAGTTCGTCGAGCAGGAAGATCTTGCCCTTGGCCTTGGGGTGGTTCCACAGATCGTTCCACGACCCCGTCATCCCGCCGACCTTGTCGGTGCGCCAGGCGATGCCGGTGGTCCCGGCCGCGTACGGCAGCGAGTAACGCGCGCCGCGGTCGTAGAACGGGTTGTGGAAGAACGGCAGGACCTGGCCGAAGTTCTTCAGTTCGGCATGCGGGATGGGCGTCAGCAGATTGGCGGCGGCCAGCCGCGGAATGTAGTTGCCGCCGCTCGGCACGACGAAGTCGAACGGCACGCCCGCCGCCAGCTTGGCGAGCATAGCTTCGTCGTTGTCGAAGAAGGTCTGGTGGACCTTGACTCCGTAGGTCTTCTCGAACCCCTTGATCACGTCGGGGTTCATGTACTGCGCCCAGTTGAAGATGGACAGGTCCCCGTCGATCTTCGCCTTGATCGGCGGCCCCGCCTTGCTGGCCGTGCCACCCTGGCCGCACGCCGCGGCCAGGGTGCCAGTGCCCAGGATCAGGCCGGCGCGGGCCGCGCCTGACAGTACCGACCGCCTGCTGACCGGGCGATTCATCGTCGATGCATCCAATTGGCCACCTCGCTCCGGCACTTGCCGCACGTAAGTGCGGCTGCGTGTGCACACGCTAGCCCCGGCGCAGTGCCGAAATGAAGGCACAAAGAGTGAAGAGATATCCGGTTTACTTGCACAGTCTGCACGCACGCGGCACGCGACGCGCAGCAGCAGCCGCCCGTCGGCGAAGCCGCCGAAGCGCGTTGTATAGTTGTAGTTATTATAGGTGTGCTTACAGAAACATCGAGGCTGCCATCGACAGGCCAGCGGACATGTTCGACCGGGAGCGAGCTCGTCAGGTTCGCCGGATATGACCGGGCTGGGGCCACGCTCGGCATCGTGTCCGGCCGCCGACGGCAGGGCAAGACGTATCTGCTGGATGCGCTCACCAGCGCTTCAGGCGGACTCATGTTCACTGCCACCGAAGCCACGGCCGCCGAGTCGCTGCGTGAATTCGGCGCGGTGCTGGCTGGGTTCCGCGGCGAGCCAGTTCCTTACCGGTTCACCGGCTGGGACGAGGCCCTCTCGCAGTTGCTGCGGGGCGCGCCGGATGGCCGGCCGATGGTCGCGGTGCTCGATGAGTTTCCCTATCTGGTCAGACAGTCTCCTGAGCTTCCGTCACTGATCCAGCGCCAGCTTGATCGCGGGGTGAGGCGACCGGGTGCTCGGGTTCGCTTGCTGCTCTGCGGTTCGGCGATGTCATTTATGGGACGACTACTGTCCGGCAGTGCGCCACTGCGCGGCCGGGCAGCACTCGAACTCCTCGTTCTGACCTTCGACTTCCGGCTGGCCGCGAACTTCTGGGAGATAGCCGACCCGCGAACGGCGGTGCTGGCCAATGCCGTCGTCGGCGGCACGCCCGCATACCGGCGGGAGTTCACCCAGGGCGACACGCCAGCCGGGCCGGAAGACTTCGACTCCTGGCTGGTCCGGGCGGTGCTCAACCCCGCCAGGCCGCTCTTCAGGGAAGCGCGGTATCTCCTGGCCGAGGAGCCTGACCTGCGCGACACCGCGCTTTACCACTCAGTGCTTGCGGCCATCGCGGAAGGTAATGCGACTCGCGGCGGGATAGCGAGCTATCTGGCTCGTCCCGCTACCGACCTTGCGCACCCACTCAGCGTGCTTCAGGACGCCGGCCTGATATCCCGCGACGCGGACATGTTCCGGGGCAACAGGTCGGCATACCGTATCGCCGAGCCGATGGTCGCCTTCTACCACGCCGTCATGCGGCCAGCCTGGGGGGACCTGGAACGACCAGGCCGAGCCGCCGAGGTCTGGCGCCGGATGCGGCAGACCTTCACCAGCAAGGTAGTCGGTCCGCACTTCGAGCGGCTCTGCCGGGACTGGGCCCGCTGGTACGCGGCACCGGAGACCCTCGGCGGCTATCAGTCGCGGGTCGGCAGCGGCACGATCAACGACAGGTCTGGTCGGATGCTGCTAAAGGCCGATGTCGTGGTGCTGGCTCAAAGCGACGCCAGCCATCCAGAAGTCCTCTGCGTGGGGGAAGCGAAGTGGAACACCGTGCTGACTCCCGGCCACCTGGAACGCCTGGCCAGAACCAGGGATCTGCTCCGCGACCATCCGGCGGCCAGAGCCAGCGACCGGACCCGGCTCGCGCTATTTTCTGGCGCGGGCTTCTCTGACGACCTTCGTGACCTTGCCTCCGGCAGGCCGGATATCGCCCTCATCGGCCTCGACCGCCTCTACCACGGCGAGTAACCCGTCACTGGCGGCGTGCTAACCCGTCCCCTTCAGCACGCCGGCCGCGATGTCGGTCCAGTCATATGCCGGCGATCGTGGTCAGCGCCTGCTCGCGGTCACCGCGCTCGCCTCGGGTCATCCAGCGGTAGCCGAAGAATCCGATGAGCACGATGACGAACGACATCGCGAGCATGATCGTGCCGAGTGCGTTCAGCGCCGGGCCGCCGTTCCCGCCGTGCTGCTGGCTGTAGATGTAGACCGACATCGGCGTGTTGCCCGCATTGGAGTTGAGCAGGTCCACCAGGACGAAGTCGTCTACCACGCTAGAGAAGACCAGCACGGCGCTGGCGAAGATCGCCGGGGTGAGCAGCGGCACCATGACCCGGCGCACCGTCTGCCACGCGGAGGCGCCGAGGTCCGCCGCGGCTTCCTCGTACTGGCGGCCGATGGTCGCGAGCCTGGCCTGCACGATAATGGCCGGCCAGCTCACGTTCCAGGTGACCAGCGCCAGCGTCTCGGCGAGCGTGCCCAGGCCGATGTTCGTGAACAGCGCGGTGAAGACGAAGAACATCGCCACGCCGAAGATCAGCTCGGGGATCACGAACGACATGATCATCAGGAAGTTGAAGGTGGACGGGATACCGCCGCGCCACCTGTTGATGCCGAGCGCGAACGCCACGCCGAGCGGCACGGCGATCAGCGTGGTATACAGCGACAGCCGCAGTGTCTGGACCACCGCGGCGTGCAGGTTCGGGTTCCACCAGACCGAGTTGACCTGGTCATGGATGTACCAGCGCCAGGAAAAACCCTGCCAGAAACTCTGCGACCGGCCCTTGTTGAAGGAGAACAAGATCGCCAGCCCGACCGGGACCAGCGACCAGATCAGGTACAGCCAGGTGAACGTCTCAAGGAACCACGCCCGGCGCCACGGGTTCGGCCGCGGCGCGAGCCGGCGCGGTCCAGCGCGGACAGGCACGAACCGGCCGGCCACGCTGGCCTCCGGGAGCGCGCGGGCCGCTGTCACGCCGCCTCCCGAGCTGACCGGTTGGTCGTCATGACGTAGTAGAACATGGGACCGATCAGGACCAGCAGCAACAGCACGGAGAACACCGCGCCCTCGCCCTGCAGCCCCGGAGTGCTGAGCTGCTCGTCGATGACGTTGCCGATCATGTTGGTGCCCGTCGTGCCGGAGAGCAACTGGTTGGTGAAGTAATCACCGAGCATCGGCAGGACCGTGATCAGCATGCCGGTCACGATCGGCTGCCGCGACAGCGGCAGCGTCACCCGTGCGAACGTCCGCGCCCGGCCGAGCCCGAGGTCGCGCCCGGCCTCGATCAGCGCGGGATCGATCCGGTCCAGGCCCGCGTAGAGCACCAGGATCAGGTACGGGATATAGCCGTAGACCAGGCCGAGGACGACGGTGCCGCTGCTGCCGCCCAGCCAGTCGTACGGCCCTAGGTGTACCAGGGCCAGGGCCTTGTTCACGTATCCGTCGGACTGCAGCAGGCCGACCCAGGCGAGCATCCGCATCATGTAGCTGACCCAGAACGGCGCGATCAGCAGCACCAGGAAGAAGCCCTTACGGCGGCCGGCGAACCTGGCCACGAAGTATGCCGCGGGGTAGGCGATCAGCAGCGACAACGCCGACGCCAGGACGACGTACCACAGCGTCCGCATGATGATCGGCCCGACGAAGGCACCGGAGCCGACTACGTCATGCCAGGCCGCGGCGAAGTTCGCCGAGCTCCAGTGCAACGGGTTCCACACCGCCACCGGGTACCCGAACACCTGGTTCACGTAGCCGGCGGCAATGGTGAGGATCACGTAGAACGGCAGGATGAACAGGATAGCCAGCCAGATAACGCCGGGCGCGGCGACGGCGGCCCAGAACAGCCGGTGCGGATCACTGGCCTGCCGTCGGTGCGGTGCCCACGGCCGTGATGCGAGCGCCACTTAACCCGCCTAGGCGCTCTTCGCCTGGAGCCAGGCCTGCTCCCACAGGCCGTTCGCCGTGACCGGCAGCTGGAGCTCCATGACGCCGCGCCGGAAGTAGGACGGCAGCACGGTGGTGGACATCAGGCTCTTCGGCAGCAGTTGCTCGCTGACCAGCAGCTCGGGCGTGATGCCGTTGATCGGCTGCATATAGCCGGTGTAGCTGTAGTTGCTCAGCGCGTTGTGCTGGTCGAGCAGGTAGTTCTGGAACAGGTGCGCGAGCACCGGGTTGGGTGCGTTCTTCAGCACGACGACCAGGTCGTTGCCGACCGGGCCCTTGCCGTCGGTCGGGAACCAGTAGCCCACCACGTCGACAGGAACGCCCTTTTGCATGTAGTACGCGGACGTCGCGATGTCGCCAGACCAGGCGTGGTGGATCCAGATCTGGCCGCCGGGCACCTCGGTGTAGTCGTTGTTGTCGATGTGCACGTTGGTGATCTGGGCCAGGTTCGCCAGCGCGTCGCCTGCTGCCTTGATCTGGGACGGGCTCAGGGTGTTCAGGTCGAAGATGCCGTTCTTCATCAGAGCCAGGCTGACGCTCTCCCGGTAGTCGTCCAGGATCGCGACCTTGCCCTTGTACTTGCCGTTCCAGGGCATCGCCCACGGGTTGGCCATCGTGTACGGGTCTTCGGGCACGTGGTCTTTGCGCCAGGCGATGCCGGTGGTGTAGATCGTGTAGGGCACCGTGTACTGCCATTTGCCGTCGTAGAACGGATTGGCGAAATCCGACCAGGCCTGGCTGATGTTCGGGACGTAGCTGTGGTTGACCGGCTGGATCAGCTTGCCGTAGACGAGCTCGCCGAGCACGTCGATGGTCGGGAAGAAGATGTCGAAGTCGAGCTGGCCGGAGCGAAGCTTGGCCATGGCCTCGTCCATGTTGTTGAACGTGGACAGCTCGTACTTGCAGTTGTACTTCTTGCAGAAGGCCTTGATGACGTCCTCGTTGATGTACGCGACCCAGTTGTAGATGCGCAGGGTCGCGTTCTGCTCCGGCTGCAGGCCGCTCTTGATCGCCTTGTTGTCGGCGAAGACCGGCCAGGTGACTGGGCTGTTTGGCCGGGGCAGCGGGATGCCGTTGGCGGTCAGCCCGGAGTGTGCCGTACCGGCCGGGCCAGCGGAACCGCAGGCGGCGATCAGCGAGCTGAGGCCCCCCGCCCCGAGCAGTGCTCCCGCTCCCGCGCCCTGGCGCAGGAAACCGCGGCGAGATGGTCCTGCCGGTGGCGGGCTTCCGTCAGCGCGCCAGCCTTCTCTCGGGTGCATGATGCGCCATCCCTTCGCTCAGGGAGTCCGCGCCAGCCGGCCGATGTCCTGATGGAAACGGATCGCCCGGATGGCCGCAGGCTGAACAGTGCTTCAACTACCCTGATTACTCCTGTTCCTGCGGAGAAACAAGACTATTCGTCGTTTAGGGCGGCGTAGCCGCGTCCGGGCTGCGTACCGTCACGAGGCGGGAGTGAGCAGCTTGCCGGCGGCGGCGACGCTCGCGGCGAATTTCGCAACGTTACTGTTAAAATGGTCGATGTCCGCATCGTCATGCTGGACCGAGATCAGCCATTGCTCGGACTTGCCCCAGGGCGGCAAGAAGACGCCGCCGTTGTGCTGGATGAGCCAGTGCGCATGGCTGTAGGCGCCGTTGACGGCCTGAAAGTCACGGAAGTCGCTGACCGGTGCGGTGGCGAACACGATGCAGCCCTTGGCGCCGACCGATACCACCCGCGCGGACAGGCCGTGCCGTGCGATCGCCTGCTCCGCGCCGGCCACGGCGCGCCGGCCGAGTGCCTCCAGGCGCGCGTACGCCTGCGGGGTAGCGACTTCGCAGAGCATCGCGCGCGCCGCGGCCATGGCAAGCGGGTTACCGTTGAACGTGCCGACCATTTCGTAATCGCCGTCGGCCACGTGCTTCATGACCTCGGCACTGCCGCCGAGCGCGGCGACCGAGATTCCGCCGCCGATGGCCTTGGCCAGGCAGATGATGTCCGGGACCACTCCGGTCACCCCGGTCGCGCCGCCAGGGCCAGCGGTCAGCCCGGTCTTGACCTCGTCGAACGTCAGCAGCGCCCCGTGCGCATGCAGCAGTTCCTTCAGCCCGGCCAGGTAACCAGGCTGCGGCATGATGATGCCGGCGTTCATCATGATCGGCTCGATGATCATGCCGGCGACCTGCCCGGGGTGTTCGGCGAGCACCCGGTCGACGGCTGCCAGGTCGTTGAAGCCGACGACGAGAGTCAGGTCGGTCAGTGCGCGCGGAATCCCGGTGCTGGCGGGTGCGCTGGCCGGCCGGTCGGCCGGGCCCATCTCGTCGGGCCGCGGCGAGACGGAGACCTGGACCGAGTCGTGGTGGCCGTGGTAGCAGCCCTCCACCTTGACGATCAGGTCGCGGCCGGTGATCGCCCGCATCAGGTGCACGGCATCCATCGTCGACTCGGTGCCCGAGTTGGCGAACCGCCACTGCGGCAGCCCGAAGCGCCGGGCAAGTTCGCTGGCGACGACGAGCGCGTCGCGGGTGGGCTGCGCGAAGTGCGTGCCCTTGGTGACCTGGTGCGTGACGGCTGCGACGATCGCCGGATGGGCGTGCCCGGCGAGCGAGACGCCGTAGCCGCCGTGCAGGTCGACGTACTCGTTGCCGTCGACGTCGTAGATCTTGGAACCGCTGCCGTGACTGAGCCAGACCGGCTGCGGGCGGGCGATCTGCCAGCTCGATGTCACGCCGCCGGCCAGGGTCTGTCCGGCTAGCCCGGCGAGCCTGGCCGATTCTGGCTGGCGGCGGATGAAAATCTGTTCTTGCTCGCTGATGATCTCGGCGAGGCTGGTCCTGACCGGCGGCCTGGTAGTACCGCGCGGGGATACCGGGCGCCTGGGGGCGGAGGGAGTTGTGCCCGGCCTGCGGCCAGGGCCGGCGGTGGTTGCGGGTGACGGATGCGGCGGTCTTTCACTGGGCGAGGCCTGTCTATCGGCCATGACGAGCCCCCTAACGGAGTTGACTGAATGTTCAGTCTAAGAGTCCTGACGGGGCCGCCGCAAGGCATCCTGGGCCGATGCCGCCCCGGCGGGCAGCCGTGACCGGGCCGGGGCGGCAAGGGCCGGGCGGCAAGGGCCGGGCGGCAAGGGCCAGGCCTGCGCGGGCAACTATGCTCGGCGGACATGGGCCGGTTGCTTATCGTGCATCACACACCGTCACCGGCAATGCAGGCGATGCTCGAGTCCGTGCTCGACGGCGCGCGCACCGACGAGATCGAGGGTGTCGAGGTGGAGGCGGTTCCGGCGCTGCGGGCTGGCGCGGCCGACGTGCTCGCCGCCGACGGCTACCTGCTCGGCACCCCGGCGAACATCGGCTACATGTCCGGAGCGCTCAAGCACTTCTTCGACGGCATCTACTATCCCTGTCTGGACGCTACGGTCCGGCGGCCCTACGCCTTGTATGTTCACGGCGCCAGTGACACCACCGGTGCGGTCCGCGCGGTAGAGGCCATTACGACGGGCCTGAAATGGCGGTCGGCACGGCCGCCCGTCCGCGTCACTGGCCAGCCAGGCAAGGCGGACCTTGACGCGTGCTGGGAACTCGGCGCGGTGCTAGCCGCCGAGCTGGCACGCTTACTGAACCGCTGAGTTGTCATGCTTAATGAGCAGGACTTGTACTGATCTTGGTTGTGTGTCGTATGGAGCGTGTTTGCGGGGGGTTGGTGGCTAGGATGTCTGCGTGAGCCAGGTTGGAGGGCCGGTGGGGCAGGTTAGTCCGGGTAGGTCCGTGGTTCCGCGGGTGGCGTCTGAGGGTGCTGGTTTCGAGCGTGCGGTGGCGTCGGAGCTGGTGTCGGCGTCGGAGTGGTTGCGCAG
>DATLSX010000026.1:0-6431 GCA_035533915.1 Streptosporangiaceae bacterium | reverse complement strand
AAGGCCGCCCTACCGGATGGGTCAATAGCACCTTGAAAATGGCCGGATCCGGCCAGCACCGGTCATCACGGCGTCGCGCCGCGAGCACAATACTGGTCAGCCGTGCCCGGGCACGTCAGCAGGAAGGCCGGCGCCTGGCATCGCCGAGCCGGGCGTCAACGGCCCAGGCGATGGCAGCTGGCCGTGCCGGGCACCAGGCCCGCCCGCCTACCGGTGCGCTCTGGGCCAGCAATGGTCGGGCTGGAGGTGCCCAGCGGGGACACAGTGAGTGACCCGAAGGGCGCCCACGTGTTCTGGCGCAGGTAGCGGAGCGCCGCAGGTGCGGCCGCCATCCTGATCAGCCCGGAAGACCTCGCCCAGCTCGAGGAGACCGTTGATGTCCTGGGCGATCCCGCGGCCCTTGCCGACATCCGCGAAGCCGACGAGGCTTACGCGCGGGGTGATGTCGTCCGCGGGGTAGAAGCCGTCCGCCAGCTGCGCCGGTGAGCAGCGCGGACAACTACGAGCTCGTCCTCACCCCGCCGGCGCGCCGTGCCCTGACCGGGAAGCTGCCCGAGCCGGTAGCCGCCGCGGTAATCGAGTTCCTGACCACATCCCTCATCCAGCAGCCGTACCGGGCCGGTAAGCCCCTGCGTGATGACCTGGCCGGCCTGTGGTCCGCGCGCCGGGGCACCTACCGCGTTCTCTGCCGCATCCGCGAAGATCGCCGCGAGGTGATCATCCTGCGCGTCGAGCACCGCCGTGACGCCTACCGGCCCCTATAGCCAGGGCAACGCGCGAGCGCCTGCCCGGTTCCAAAGCCGGCCTGGTCCCGTGACCTTGTGCCGCCCGAATACTCGATCGGCAGGTTGACCTGCCGTTACTGGCAGCCTGCCTGGCGCTGTGATGGCTGGCTGGCCGGGTGCCCTTGAAGATCGCTTACCTGCTGATGCGCTGGCTGCTCGGGCTGATGGTGCTGATGTCGCGCGGCGACCGCGCGAAGGACGCCGAGCTTCTGGTGCTCCGGCACGAGAACGCGGTGCTGCGCCGGAACGCCGGCCGGGTGCGGTACGAGCCCGCCGACCGGGCCTGGTTCGCTGGTTACGCGGGTGCAGCCTTACTCTGCGGATGTCGGGACGCGGAGAGGTTGTGCGGGCAGATGGATCCTCTGGCGGCGGGTGATCCCCTGCAGGTCGGTCCGTACCGGATCACCTCGCGCCTGGGAGCTGGCGGGATGGGCCAGGTCTTCCTGGGCTTCTCTCCGGCCGGGCGAGCGGTGGCAGTCAAGGTCATCCACCCGGAGCTGGCCCGCGATCCGGAGTTCGTGCGGCGTTTCCGGCATGAGGCCGCGGCGGCGGAGTCGGTCAGTGGCGCATATACCGCACCGGTGGTGGCAGCCGGCCCTGGTGATACGCCGCCGTGGCTGGCGACAGCGTTCGTGCCCGGCCCGTCGCTGGCCGACCTCGTCGGCGCCGCGGGGCCGCTGCCGGAACCGGCTGTGTGGCGGCTGGTCGGCGGCCTGGCCGAGGCGCTACAGGCCGTCCACGCCCGCGGGCTGGTGCATCGCGACCTCAAGCCGGGCAACGTGCTCATCGCTGCTGACGGCCCACGGGTGATCGATTTCGGGATCTCCCGGGCGCTTGACGGCACGGCCCTCACCGCGAGCATGATGGTCGCGGGCACGCCGGCGTACATGTCACCCGAACAGGCCCAGGGCCTGGCCGTCGGACCGGCCGCGGATGTATTCGCCCTCGGCGGTGTCCTGGTGTTCGCCGCGACCGGGGCTGCGCCATTCGGCAGCGGGGACTCGATCGCCATGGCCTACCGGGTCGTCCACGCCCAGCCCGAGCTTGCGGGTGTCCCAGCGTCACTGCGTGACCTGGCCGCCAGCTGCCTGGCCAAGGCACCCGCCAGCCGGCCGACGCTGAGTCAGCTGATGGAGGCCGTCGCCGCATCGGCGCCGCATCTCGATGCCCTGGCGGGGAGCTTCTGGCCCGATTCCGTGGCGAGCGTCGTCAGCGGCTGGCCCGACGGCCTGCGCGCCCAGGTGGGTGAGGGATTGCTGCCGGGTTCCCCGGTGCCGCGGCAGGTAGCGCCCTACCAGGCCGCAACGTCGGCCGCGATCGCGCCAGACCAGCGCAGCGGTGCAGAAGACACCCAGACTGCTAACCGCAAGCAGTCCGGCACGGCTGCTCGCGGAGAAGCCGCTACGGGCGCGGTTGCCAGTCAAGGCAGGCGGCCACGGTCCATTCGTACTTTCCGCGCCGCGGCCATCGTGGCGGCAGCCGGTGTCGCAGGAGTTGCCGTCGGAGTCACGGTGTTCTTCCGCCCGGTGCACGTCAGCCAACGGCGCTACGAGGCAGTGCGCGCCTACCTGCACGAGGGAGCCTCCCTCGGCGAGGCCGCCGCGCGGTTCGGCTACACCCCCTCCGCGCTGGCCTCGCTGGTCCGCGACTTCCGGGCCGGCAAGCTGGTCCTGCTCGCCGAGCCCGGGAAACCCGGCCGCAAGAGCGCCCCGAGGAAAGACCGCGCCCGCGGCAAGGTGATCGAGCTGCGCCGGGCGGGCCTGCCGGTCTATGAGATCAGCGCCCGCCTGGCGCTGCAGGGAGCCCCGCTGAACCGCACCGGCGTCGGCCAGATCCTCGCCGAGGAAGGATCCGGCCGGCTGCTGCGCGGCCCGCAGCCCGAGCAGAGCACCTCGCCGGGCACCGCCGGCCGCGACACGACGCTGCCGGCGGCCGGCGTCATCGACTTCGGCGCGTTCCCCGCCCGCGTCGATACCAGGCTCGCCGGGCTGCTGCTGGTCATCCCCGACCTGGTCGCCCTCGACCTGCCCGCCCTGGTCCGCAAAGCGCGCTACCCCGGCACCACCGCCATCCCGCCGGCCAGCCGGATCCTGTCCCTGCTCGCCCTCAAGCTGACCGCCACCCGCCGCGTCTCCCACGTCGATGACCTGCTCCTGGACCCCGGCAGCGGCCTGCTCGCCGGGCTGGCCATCCTGCCGAAGAAATCGGCGCTCACCGACTACTCCTACCGGCTGTCCCACGACCACCAGCGCAAGTTCCTGGCCGCCCTGGACACCCAGATGATCTCCTCCGGGCTGGCTACCAGCGAGGAAGCGATTTTCGACCTGGATTTTCACGCGGTCATGCACCGGGGAGCCGACCCGGTCCTGGAAAAGCACTACGTGCCGACCCGGTCCCAGCGCTCCCGCAGCGTGCTTCGGCACAGCTGCATGACGCATGGAGCATCCCCGCGCCCGGCCGCGCGCTGTTCGAGGCCGCGTTCGCCAACCTCACCCCGCATTCCCCGGCGCAGGTCAACACGAGGAACGCTGCCCGGGGACCGCTGCTGCTGATCTCCGGCCAGAAGGATCACGCCGTTCCTGACAGCGTCACTTACGCCACCTCCAGGCAGTACCGTCACTCGACCGCCGTGACGGACCTGAGGCAGGGGCCGCCAGCCGCGGCCACTCGCTCACAATCGACAGCAGCTGGCATGAGATCGCCGGCACAGTGCTGAACTGGCTGCTGATCCAGACCCTGCGACGGCCGGCAGGTACAAGCACGGCCGGCCCGGACCGGCCCGATCACCCAGCCCGCGAACCCGGCGGCTGGGGCCTTTACTGGCCCGAGCCGGATGACCACCGGTCCACACCTCCATAGCCGAAAAAGCACTCATCTGCCGCCCTACGAGCGTCGGAGATGGCGGCTGCAGACCGGACATCTGCGCGTGACGGGCGGTGACCTCGTGCTGTGTGCTGGCTAGGCCGTCAGGAGCGCCTTCACCTTCGTCACCGCTGTCTTGACGGTGAGCGCCCAGCCGATTGCGCCCACAATCTGCTCGTCGGTCAGCGTGAACTCGCCGGGCTCGAAGCTGGCGCGGACGGCCTCGACGATCTGCTCGTCGGTCAGCACGCCGAACTGTGCCCTGTACCCGCTCGGTCCCATCGCCGTCGCCGTCACTCTCCTGGCCGGGATGGTCTTGCTGGCCGCCGCCTTCACGCGCGCGGCCTTCACAGCGGCCGGCTGGCGGCCCCCGCCGTTGTCGCCAGTCGTCGTCCGGCCGATCGCGCTGACGATCGCGCTGACGATCGCGGGCTTCGCCGTCGCGGTGCTCTTGCGGGCGGCCGGGGTCGCGGCGGTGCTCATGGCGGTGCTCCCAGGGGGTGGCGAGGGGCGCTTTTGCTCCTGCAGTTAGTATATGTGACGGCACGTTTAAGAAAGACGTCGGCCATAGCCTTACTAGTACTTGATTTAAACAGTTCTCTGCGCTATTTCCGAGAGCAGTCTTAATTTTCCAGCGCCGGCGAGCCGGACCGCTGCCGCCGCGAAGATGCACGAGCGGTCGCGGCGCTGGCGCAGGTAGTGCATAGAATTCGTGATCATGCTCGCTGCGCGATCTTGAGATTATCGATTTCCTGATCCCTCACATGGCACCGGCTGTCGGTCGAGCCGGTCCTCCGGGTGGGGCGCCGACAGGACAGTCGGCGCATCTCGCGACGGTGAGCTACCCGATCCAGCCACGGCGCTGCCCGGCGGCGCCCATCGCGAACCAGCTGGAGACATCTAACCTGTTGATGATCATAGCCACGCACTGGCGAAAATCGTCGTCCTGATTTGGCACAGCCGACAAAGGCGTCATCACGCAGGCTGTCAATCCAGCGTAGCATCATGCGATAAGCCTAAGGCACCCAGAATTGAACGGCCATGAGTTGCAGCCTTAAGGCAAGTCGGCCCGAGTTTTTCTATACGGCTCGGCGTATAGATAATGTCGCCATTCCCGATGCGTGAGATTTCTGGTAAGGCGGCCTTCGGCTTGCTTAATCAGCTGATCGTGGTGAGCGACCCAGACCCGAGCGCTTCCATCGTTACTTCCTGTGGCCACCAGGCGGCCGCTGGGACTGAACGTAACCGAGCTTACTGAACTCGAATGGTCCATGCGGGATAGCTCCGCACCGCTTATTGCGTCTAGCACTCGCGCGGATCTGTCCTGGCTGCTGGTCGCTATCCGGCTGCCATCACCACTGAACGCCACCGCAAACACCGCGCCGTCATGATCCAGACGGCACAACTGCGCACCCGTGACCACGTCCAGCACCCGCGCAGACCGGTCTCGGCTGCCAGTCGCCACCCGGCCGCCGTCCGGGCTGAACACCACTGCACTTACCGGGCCGCCGTGATCCAGACGGCACAGCTCCGCGCCCGTCCGCGCGTCCAGCACCCGCGAAGGCGACGCCAGGCGCCACACCCGGCACCCGGCATCGCCCTGCGATCGCCCACACTCTTCGATCGCCCGGAACGGGACCGAGTCGGGCAGCCCCATCTGAGTGGGGCTGCCGCGGAAGCAGGGCGCACCGGGGCGGAACTCGTTGGGGTGTACCCACCCGGGGTAACGCGGGTCCGTGTCCCTTTTCCTGATGAACATGGAGTCGGCGTACATGCGCCTTGCTCATCCGGGCTGGCGCGCATTCGCGCGCCTGGCGCAGCCATGTCGCGCCGCAGCCGAGCCGGCTTGCGCCGCGGCCGACCGCACCGGCGCAGCCGTCACACGCGTGGGCTCGGCGACCGGTACAGACGTCCCTGCGATGGCGGCCAGCGACGCGCACTTCACAGCAGTCCGGATCGAATGACGCGGCTCACCTCCGGCGTGACCTTCTGCACAGGCGGCAAGGACACGCCCAAGAGAGTCATCCTGTCTCGCGCCGTAGGGCGACCGTTACGCGGACCTCTTGGCGCACACGCCAAGAGGCGCATGGCGTTCCGCCTGGTCAGCGGCCTTATCAGTCTCATCCCGCTGCCGTACAGGCCGATGTGAGACTCCGTGCGGAGACTGGATCCGAACTGACGTGCGGCTGCTGATCCGCGCGCGCTGCTGTACTTTGCTGCTGTACAGCTCGGAAATTCTCGGGCTAAGATTTCGAATTACTGCCTTGACCTGTGGAGCTACGGGGATTCGAACCCCGGACCTCTTGCATGCCATCCAGCGGCAGGAGATCCACCGCCGTCCATCACCGCAGGTCACCGTCCCCGGAGGTCCGCGCGAGTCCTCCGGAATCCGGGCTGGTTGCGGTACTTTCCTGCTGTACTCACCGGGCCGCCTGCTCGCTCGTCGACGAGTTCTGGCACCTGCTGGTCAGCATGTGGCCGGTCAGCTCAGGACCCGGATCGCGCAGGCAGGGCCAGGCGCCTTAGCGAGCCGCTGGCCGGCCGTCCACAACTCGCAGCCAAGTACCTCGGCGAGCGCCACGTAGGTCGCGTCGCACGGAGTCACATTCGCCCGCAGCTCCCAGGCCCGCCGCATAAACCGCAGCGCCGGATAACGATCCAGATCCAGGTCCTCCAGATCCCGGACGGCCGCCGCGAACCTGTCGTCAGGGATCGTCCCGGCCAGCCAGCGCTTGCGCAGCACCGCGACCGTCTCCGGGTCCACCAGATCCGGCGCGGCCAGAT
>DATLSX010000025.1:0-7917 GCA_035533915.1 Streptosporangiaceae bacterium | reverse complement strand
CCACCCGGTTCTGCAGGTCGATCCCGGTGAACGACACCGGCGGCAGCGTAACCGGCGAAGAGCCCCCCGCGGCCGTGTCCGACCCCGTGTGAGCGATCTTCGACAGCCACAGCGTCGGCGACGTGCCATCCCCGGTCGCCGGCAGCGTCTCGGTCAGCGCGTAGGAGTCCACCGTCACGTACGACGAGGACGCGGTGGAGTACTGCTCCGCGTTGATACCGGTCAGCCGCACCGTCGAGAAGAATGACGGCGCGTACTGCGAAGAGGTGCACGTCGCCCCGGACGCGCAGACCAGGTCGAACGGCACGTCCGGCCAGTTCTTCGCGTTCGCGGAGTTCAGCGGGTCACAAGTACCCGACACGCACCGGTCACCGGTCGTGTAAGCAACCCGGTCGGGGATGGTGCCGTAAGCGCCGCCGTCGGTGAACCCGTAATCAATGTGGTTCAGGTAGCCGTCCCGAATGTAGGACACATTGTGCGCGCCGTTGTCCTCACCGTAATAGTTCGTGGACTGCGTGTAGTAATAAGCCATCGCGTTGCTGTGGACGTCTTTCACGTAATCCAGGTGCCACCGGTAGCCCATCGTGCACACCGACGAGGTGAAGCCGCTGGAGCTGTAACACGGATCCCCCGAATGCGCCGAGTACACCGGCACGGAATCGACCGAATTGGTCACCGGCTTGCCCGAGCTCCACCCCGGCAGCTCGTTACGCCCGAACTCATACACCGTCCCGTCGCGTTCGGTGACAGTCCAGTAGTCTGTGTTATAGGTCCCGGTCCCGTTCCCCGAACTGGTGACGTGCTTGATCACATCACCGTTGTCCGCAGCAGTCTGGCAGCTCGTCTCGGCGGCGTTACACACCAGCGAGGTCGAGGTGCCGTCCATCGACAGCGTCAGCACCGGCCCGTCATAACATTCGTCCGCCGTGGACACCGGGGACGCGGTGCCCTCAGGCTTGTCGGCACACGGGATGAACGACTGCTCGATGAACGCGTCACCAGTCGACCAGCCATCCCCCGCCCACGACGCCTGCGCCTGCGTGGACGCCGTCTGCCCGTCCACGCTGGAGGAGTCATACGACAGCGCCAGGCCCGGGACAAGCGATGACGCGGCCGACGGCACCGAGATGGGGTAGGAGTAGGTGAACGACCCCGCGCTGCCACCGCCGGTCCAGCTGCCCGACGGCTTCAGTGTGGTCGCCGCGTACGACCCCGCCGGGCTCCCTTCCTGCCCCGCACCGGCCACAGCTGCGAGAACCACCGTGCTCACCGCCGGTGACACACCCGCGGCCGGGCTCTCCTGGGCCAGGGCCGCGACGCTCCCCTGACCGCCCACTGGCAACGAAACCGACACCGTCCGGGCCGCTGGGTCGTTGGCGGAAGCCAGCGGTGTCTGGCGTCGGCACGCCGGCGCGCCCGGGGTCGTCAGCGCACATCCGGGAAGCTCCGTGAGAACCAGCCTGGACCCGTAGTTGCCGCCGTAGGCCTGCGCGAACGCCCCGTAGTCCAACCCCACCCGCACCATCCCAGGCCGGCCACCCGTGACCGTCACCGCGAACAGCGTGCCGTCCACGCCAGCCGTCCGCGCGCTGGCATGGCCAAGCACCCGCACGCCCAGCGTCGCCGGGCCCGTATAACCATGCGTGCCCGCCACCGCCTGCGCCCAGACGGGCGTCCCGGCAGCGCGCCCCACCGCCCCCCGCTGAGCCGCACCCGAAGGCGCGGCCAGCGCCACCGACGCCGACCCCGCCGCCGCCGGCCACACCGTCTGCGACGGGGTGAACACGCGGCTCGCCCGGTTCGGCGGCTTCTTGAAGTTGAACGCCGCGGCATGCACCCCGGAAACGGCCGGGCCCGGCGAGACCCGCGGCGGGGCGTGCTGCGCGCCCGTTCCCGATGCCCCGGCAGCCGCCACCGCAGGAGCCGCCTGCGCCAGAATCAGCCCCGTTGTCGCCGCAGCCATGCCCGCTAGCCAGAACCCGCGGCGCCTCGCCATCAACCGGACCATCGAACCCTCACAGAATTGTGCCGACAAACGATCTTGCGTGCCGCGAGTGGCGTTACTTAAGGCGCGGTGCTGCTGTACGGACTGTGCTGACGTATCGCCGGCGGTTAGCCGGTGGAGAAGTAGCCGAGGCAGTCGACAACGACCTGCACCGTTCCGGAACTGGCGTTGTAGATGTCGGCGGTCCCGCCGCCGGTGGCCGCGAGTGCGAGGTTGGCGACCACCTCGGCGGCGGCGTAGTCCATGTTTGACGTGCTGGGCTTGCTCGTACCGTCGGGGTAGATGGTGAGATAGCCAGAGCTGGTGCCGTCCACCACGGTCACGTTGAGTACCAGGGTCGGGTTGACGGCGGCCACGGTGCTGCCCTGGGCGACGGCCAGCGTGCCGTCGGACGGCACCGGCTTGCTGTCCTGCCGGGTGTCGATCATCCGGGTCGCGCCGATGGCATGGTATTTCTCACCAGCCGTGCCCGTGGTGAAGTAACCCGCGACGTCACCGATCACGTCGGTGCTTCCAGTTCCCCCGGCGTGAAGGTCGATCTTCCCGTCCGCGCCGACCGGGACGATTGCCATCCCGGCGATGGTCTGCGTGTTGAATTGGAGGCCCGACACACCTGGCTGGGTGGTGCCGTCGGCGTAGTCGATCAGGAACCCCGCGCCGCTGTCGTTCACCGCGGTGAGGTTGACGGCCACGGCGGAGACGCCGGCGGGAATGCCGTTCGCGCCGCCGATCTGCAACGTCAGGGTGCCGCCGGCGGCGAGTTTAGCCTTGGGTGCGCCGGTGCCGTTGCGGGTGTCCAGGACCCGGGTGGGGGTCATGGGCGTGTAGGTCGTATCGCCGGCCGCCGCCGCATCGGAGGTGAAGTATCCGGATATGTCTACGATAAGCTGGGTGGTGCCTCCGCTGGCGTTGTACAGGTCGATCTTGCCGTCGGCGCCGACCGGCAGTATCACCAGGTTCGCGATGGTCACCCCGGCGACGTAGTTGAGGTTGGACGTCACCGGCCGGGGCGTGTCGTCCGGGTAGACGTTGATGACTCCGGAGCTGGTCTCCGACAGAGCGGTGACGTTGACGGCGACTGCGGTCACATTCGTGGCCG
This sequence comes from Streptosporangiaceae bacterium, assembly GCA_035533915.1. Taxonomy (GTDB): domain Bacteria; phylum Actinomycetota; class Actinomycetes; order Streptosporangiales; family Streptosporangiaceae; genus Chersky-822. Next base: position 4,813 of record DATLSX010000025.1, on the reverse strand, counting down.
GAATGCCGCCCGCGTCGGCCACGGTCAGTTTGACGATGCCGCCCGCGCCCACCGGGCCAGTGGTACCTCCGGTGCCGTACCGGGTGTCCAGGAACCTGGTCGGGGTGATCGGCTGGTAGTACCCGTCCGGCGTCTGCGCCTGAGCCGGGTTAACGACCTGGTCCCAGGTTTGGACCTCGGCAATCTGGCCGGTGAAGTAGCCCGCATGGGCGCTGCCGTTGAGGTAGTCGCCGATCTGCAGGCTGCCGCCGATGGTCCCGGTCAGCGCGGTGTGGGTGGTGCTCGCGATGTTGACACCTGTGGCGTAGAGGTTCATCACGCCGGTGGCGGCTTGGTAGGTCGCGGTGAGCTGGGTCCACACGCCGAGGTTCACGCTGCCGCCGGAGGCGCAGTCATTGGTGGCGGTGTCGGTGTCGGCGGTGGCCATGCAGAAGTACCATTTGCCGCTGGTGGTGTCGGGGTAGATCTTGAAGCTGGCCGCGTGGGTCATGTCCTGGGACACCACCACGCCACCGAGGGCGGCTGGCATGGCCCATGCCGACACGGAGAAGTCCTTGGCCGGGTTGATCGCAGCACCGCTGGCGACCAGGGCGCTGTTGGTGCCATCGAGGGTGACGTCGGGGCTGAACAGGTCACCGGTGTTCCAGGTGGCGTTCCCCGAGCCCGTGGCGTTCAGCGCCGGTGTCCCGGTGGTGTCCGCGACGGCACCAGCGGGCCCGCTGGTGCCGTCGTTCAGCGCCCAGGTGTGGGCGGGGGTGAGCAGGACCTGGGCCGGCTGGGCGGCAAGAGTGGCGGTGCCGGAACCGAGGGCAGCCAAGTAGCCGGTGGCCAGACCGCCGGCGCCCACGGCCCACAGGTCGGGGGTGGCGTCCCCGTTGATGTCGGCGGCCTGCAAGGTTAGCGTGGCGCCCTTGTTCCAGGTGGCGGTGGACCCATCAGCGATCACGTACTGGGCGTAGCTGAACACGCCGGTGCTCATGTTGTAGGCGAGGTTCTCCCACAGGTACAGCGCGCCAGTGGCCGGGTCCCACAGGTACATGGCGGTGCCCGAGGACACCTGGGCGGTCGCGATGGTCCAGTTGTTCCAGTCAGTCCCCCCGGCCGGGGTGAGCGTGGCCAGCGGATCTGCGGTCAGGTAATTGCCGAGGCCATCGCCGTTGGGGTAGAACTCCAGGTAGTAGCCGTCAAGGCTGTCGCCGTTGACCGTGATCAGGTCGGGGTAGGCGTAGCCCTGCCCGGACGTGTCGTCGGCGTTGGCGACCTGGACCGGGTTGTCCCCGTTGAAGTCGGTGAGGGTACCCGCGGGCATGGTGAGCTCGTTGCCGCTGTCCTGGGCCTGGATGGGCGAACCGTCACCGCTGCCGAACAAGATGTTGGCCTGCCCGGCGCTGGCGCCGGACGGGTAATAGGCCAGCACGTCCTGCAGCCCGGTGCCGCCGAAATGCCCGGAGATCACCTGTGCGCCGGCGAAATCGGCCGGGGAGTTGTCACCCGCTGTGCCGTTGCCGTTGACACCGAGGTCGGTACCCGCGGTCACGATCTGCCCATTGCCCCGGCCTGCGGCCAGCCACAGGCCAGGCGGCAGGCCGTTGGCGCTGCTGCCGGCGGTGAGCAGGTCCGCGGTCCCATCCCCGGTCAGGTCAGCGTCGGCGGCGGTCGCGGCCGGGGTGGCGTTGAACACCACACTGGCGCTGTCACCGATGTTGCCGCCCGCCGACTGGCTGGTCACGGTCAGCGTGTTGGTGAAACGGCCCGGGACGACGGTGATGCTCGCACTGCCGGACGACGCGGTCACCGTGTCCGGCGCGCCCCCGTTGAGCTGGTACATGTAGTCCGACGGGGTGGTACCGCTGACCGGCGGGGTGATGGTGAAGGTGGCCGGCTGACCGATGCTGGCGGTAGCCGGCGGAGTCACCACCGGCGACCCAGGGCGGGTCGGGTCGAACTTGAAATTGCAGGTGGCCGACCACGAACTGGTCTCGTTGTAGTCGGTCGCCTGGGCTTCCCAGGAGAACTCGGTGACCGCCCCGCCCGCGGCGGCCTTCAGGTCCGCTTCGTGCGCGATGAACACCGCCGTGCTCCCCGAGCTGACATACAGCTTCTGCGGGTCCGTCGGGGTACCGGTGAACGCCGCCCCCGTCGCGGTGTTCCACATCTTGATGGTCACGCCCAGCGTCCCGCCGTCCGGGTCAGACACCGGCACATACAGCGACACGTTGCCATCGCCCACCGTCGTCGGGGTGGACGCCGTGCACGAGGTGGCCGGCGAGGTGCTCAGCCCACCCGGCTTGTTCGGCGGATGGTCATAGGTGATGGACATGGTGGCGGTGTCCGCGAACTGCTTCCACCCGTAAGGATCCGACTCATCACCAGCCCGCAGCCCGAACGTCGCCTGCGACCACTTACCGTTCGCGGCCGACTGCATCGTGCTTTGCACGTTGAAACCGACACCCGCCGCAGGGCAGGACGAGCTATAGCCATGAGCGGCGGTCTGCGAACCGGTCTCACTGTCCCACCCAGGCTGGCTGTCCCAGGTCGTCGACGAGCTGATCGCCCCGGTCAGCCAGGCCTGCACCGGCTTGGCCGTGCACGAAGGCGACCATTCCTCGGTGAAGTTCAGCTGCGCGGAAAGAACGGTTGCCCCGTAGATCTTCGACGGAACGGGCATGTTCACGAACGAGCGGGCGACAAAATACGGGGAACTCCACGCCTGGTCACCCACCTGCAACAGCACGCTGGTCGTCTTCCAGTACGACTGGCTGGGAAACCCGTTGTTCACCGTCGTCCACTCATTCCGCGACGAACCAGCCGACGGGGCAGTGAACGTCGGGTCGATATAGACCGGGAACACCGTGGAGGGCGAGGTGAGCAGCGCATGATCCGGCGTCAGGATGATCCGCCCGGCCTGCACGGCGACGCCGACGGGCACCGTGTGTACCGCCTCACCGGGGCTGGCAGCCGTCGAGGCCAGCGGCAGGCCACTGCGCGCATCGACCCGCTGCCCCGTGATCGGGTCGGTCACCGCCGGGGCACGAGCCGACGGCGGCGCCGAGTCCCACATGAACGGCGCCGGAGCGGCGAACACCACATGCCCGCCCCGGTCCGCCGCGGTGATGTCACCGGCCCGGCCCGCCGCAACCGTCAGGCCGCCCGCCCGGGTCGCCAGCACCAGGCGCCGCAGCGCCGGGTCCGCCGCCGCGGCAGCGCTGCGCACGATGAGCACTTCCGAGAACCCGCCCTGCACATCGGCCGTGACCTGCACGTCAACACCAGGCAGGACACCGCCATACGTCGCGGTGCTGCCCGAGAGCACCGGGGCAGGCAGTGCCACAGGCAGCCACACCGACAGCGATTTCCCCAGCGCGCTCATCGTGGCCAGCGGCCCTCTGCCGCCGCCCGACAGCCTCAGCGCACCGGTCGTCGCGGCAGTGGACACACTCCCGTCGCTTTGACGCTCCAGCCTCGCGTCCAGCGCCCGCCAGGCCCCGCCGACCCGCTTGCGGACCGGGGCGACCGACTGATCCAGGGTCAGCGTCCCATCAGGATTAGCCGCCAGCGTCTGCGTCGCCGTGGTCGCCCCCGGCACCGCCACCGCACGCCCGCTGGACGCAGCCCGCGCTAATGCCTGCTGGACGGTCAACGGCACGGTCAACGGCCCCGCCGCGCGCGCTGACCGGGCGACAGCCCCAGCCACCGAGGCATGCGCGGCGGGAACAGCGACCACCGCTAAAGACACCAGCACCGCAACGACGGCAGACACGTGCAAACACCGCGTGCCAGGAAAAGCTGAAGGCATGGCTAGCCACTCTCACCAGAGAAGGGTCATCGCGGAACACACCGGGCATCTGAGGGCAGGATCTCGGACATGATTGACCAATAGTTGATTAGCCGGACAAAAGGAATCTTCAGCCGATCCCGGCGCGCTGTCAATACCCCCCCCGGCCAACCATTTCCACGGTCGGCCACGCGCCACGTGGTTGGGACTCATGACGTCGGCCGTCGTGTCGCCGAACCAGGGACGTCGCGTGGCGGCACCGGGCAGGAGGCAGGCCGGCGGAAGATGTAGACAGGGACCCTCGTGAGATGCAGCCAGGTCACGTCCCACGAGACGACGCCGAGCACAAGCACCGCGATCGACGCCACCACTGCAGCGGGCACGCAGCCGACACCGGAGACCAGCCGCGCCCGATGCAGTAGCGCGATACCCACGCACGGCACGACGACCACGAAGTAACGGTCAAATTGACTCTCGCCGATGAGACTGGTCGCCGTCGCGCCGGCCCCGATGATCAGCGCGAACAGCGTAACGAGCAACAGGGCGGGATCCCATCGCCGAGCCCGGTGGGGCAGTCGCAGCGGATGGCTGAGCGCTACGACGACTCGGCCACCACCATGGTCTTGCGGAGCACCGCGTTGCCGGCGTAAGCGGGGTTGCGCAGCATCCCCCAGATCACCGGCCGGTCCCACCGTTTCTTGCCGGTCCGGGTGAGGACACCCTGGCTGGTGAGCCAGCGGGCCAGGTCGGCGATCGAGGCGCCGTCGTCGGCGTAGCGGCGGAACATCTCGGTGACCAGGGCCGCCTCATGCTCCGCGACTATCCAAGCCGCGGAGGCGATCGAGCACATCATCGCCGCTTGGGAGCCTTCCTACCCCGAAGAGCTCAACATCCCGGTGGACGGAGGCCCGCTCCAGTCGCGTCGGATCATCGAACGCATGATCGCGGCCGAGGACTCGGGTCGAGTGGACCGCAACGACTCCCCCCGCCCGGATGAGGCGGTCCGGCGCGCGGCCGCTGCGTCCCGTGGCCGCAACG
>DATLSX010000024.1:0-2854 GCA_035533915.1 Streptosporangiaceae bacterium | reverse complement strand
CGTTGGTCTGGCCGCCGCTGCCGGTGTAGAAGCCGGCCACGTTGCCAAGGTTGTTGATCCCGGCCGCGACCACGCTGGCCGCGCCGGCCACGGAGACGTCGCTGAAGGAGTTCGACGCGATGCTGTACTCGTAGCCGTGGGTGTTCCCCTGGCTGTCCACGTAGAAGCCGACGGCGACATCCGTGTCGTTGACCCCCAGCAGCTGGTTCACCGGCGGTGTGGAGTTGTCCGTGGTCGGGAAGTTGACGGCGTGGAAAGTGCCATGGATGGTATAGAAGCCGAAGTTGTTGTTGGCCATGTTCGCCTTGTTCTGACTTGACCAGAAGCCGACCGTGACGCCCTTGTCGTTGAGCCCGGTGACCCAGGGCGGTGCGCAAAGTCCTTTCGGCTGGTCATGGTGCGGTTCCGGGGCCAGGTCGCAGGCCGAGGATGGTCAGCAGCAGGCGGGGGTCGTTTCTGATGCGGCGGATCGTGGCGGCGATCTTCGTGTACCCGGCTTGCCGTATTAGTCCGATTGCGAGGTTACGCAGAGTCGCCATTATCCTGGGCCTGGAACCAGTCCTTACCTGGGACGCATCCTCACGGAAAGTGACATCACGGACCCAGTGGACCTTGTTCTCGATCGCCCAGTGACCCCGGACGTAGGCGGCGATGTGCTCCGGCGCGGCCTCGCGGGCGGACAGGCTGGTGACGCCCAGGACCGCGACGGCGGACCGGACCTCTTTCGTGGTGTACTTGCGGCTGTTCTTCTTGCGGCGCCGGATCTTGCGGATGGTGTGCCGCTCGATCAGGAACACCTGCCGGACATGCGGGAATCCCAGGTCAGCGGGTGCGTCCATGACCTGGATGGTCCTGGTCTCCTTGCGGCCGTGCCCGGTCCCGGCGCTCTTGTGCGTGACGGGGACCGACGCCCAGTCCAGGGCGTCCAGCTTCTCGAACAGGCCCTTCTGGTTGCCTTTCGCGATCATTATGAAGTGGGCGAGCAGCTCCTCGCAGATGAACGTGGCGTGGGAGCGGACGGTGTGCCCGGCGTCCATGGTCAGCACCCATCCGGCGATGTCCAGGCCCCGCAGCAGCGGCTGGAACTCCGGCACTTCATTGGTTTTCGGGCCGATCAGCCGCTCGGCGATCACCACGGACTCGCCGTGGGTGGCGGCGGCCAGCAGGTACGGGATCATCCCGTCCGCCCCGATCGCGCCCCGCACCGCCTTGCCGTCGACCGCGAGGGCCGGGAGCATGACCGGCCCGGCGACCGGGAAGGCAACCGGCGCGGTCCCGGTCCTGGCCATCAGGTACGCCCCGGTCTGATCGGCCAGGTGCTGCGCCCCGAGCAGCGCGAAGACCCGCTCCGCGGTATCGGGGTGCGGCGGCCGGCGGTCAGCCGCGCCGGGCCGGGCGTCCAGCGCGGCGAGCAGTTCGCGCGGGGCGCAGCCGATCCACGCGGTGATATCGGCCAGGGTCACGCACCCGGCCAGGACCGCCGCGACCGCCAGGCCCAGGATCACCGGCAGCCGATGGCGGATCCCCCGCTTCCGCCGCGGATCTGGCACCGCCGCGAAACATCCCGCCAGGTCACCGCCGCTGGCCCGGTGCAGGTCCGCGGCCCTGCTGATCAGGACCGCCGCGGCGGCCTCCGCCGGCGAGACGGGCACTGGAACGGGAACGGGCATGGCAGACTGGAGGCGCAACGGGGCTCCCCGGGATCCGGAAGGTTGTGGAAGACCACCCGTCCTACCGGAGCCCCGTCGCCTATCCCGGGAAGCGGCGCCGCCCATCAGGCGCCAATATGATCACAATACCGAACATCACGCGCAGTCACCGAAACGGGTACCATCCGCCCCTCTGCGCCGACCCGGCACCCGTCACCGATCGTGACCAGCCGCAGCCGTCCCGCCCCCCGGCCAACCCGGAACCCATCCGCGCCGGGAATACGCGGCCAGCCCGGCCAGCCACCATGACACGTATCCTGACCAGGCCAAACGACTTTGCGCTCAGCCCTGGCCCGGTTCGGGGATTTGCTGAGCTTGCGCCGGGCCCAGACCGCCGCCCTCAAGTCCGCTCTATCCGGCATCACGGACCTCCAATGGTGCCCTCCCCGGGACTGGGAAGACTGGAACGGCTTCTCGCCAGTGGCCCGGCCCCGGGAGCTGTCCCAACGGCTGGCAGAGGTCGGCGTGCCGAACAGTGTCGGGTCGTTCGCACTCGTCGCAAATGATCAAAGGCGCGTGTTCGCCGGCTTGTCACCGTCGCCGTGTCGGCGCGCACGGCATTTCGTCGACACCACGCTGGCAATCGTCCTCAGCGAGCACGATGACGAGCAGCGCATCGCCGGAATGGCCGACATCGTCGCAAGGGAGATCGCCAGATGGGGCTGACGCACGACCCGGAGTACCGGGCGACCACCTTCATCGTCATCGACTTCGAGGCGACAACACCCAAGGGCTACCGGCCGGAGCCAATCGAGGTCGCCGCGCTCGCGGTGCGAGACCTCGGCGCTGGCCCCGCCGAGGCCGGAACGTTCGCTGAGGTCATCCAGCCGCCCGCGCACGCTCCCATCACTGCTCGCGACACTGCGGAGAACGGGTTGCGCCCCGCCGACGTCAGCAACGCCCGGCCCGCCGGGCCAGTGCTCGCCGACCTGAACGCCTGGCTCACCGACCCGCCGTACCTGCTGGTGGCCCACAACGCGCATGTAGAGGCCGGGCTGATCTATGACTACCACGAGCACTGCCCGCAGCTTGCCACCATCGCCGTCATCGACACCGTCAAGCTCGCTAGGGCCGCCATGCCGGGCTTGCTCAGCTACGGCCTTGACCACCTCCTGGTCCAGCTGTCCATCCCCAGGCCCCCGGAC
>DATLSX010000023.1:0-24896 GCA_035533915.1 Streptosporangiaceae bacterium | reverse complement strand
CCGCCCCCCCGCACCACACCCCACAAACCACCTCGCACCGAACCCCCGCCCGAAAACACCCCGCCAAAACCCCGGCACCACGCACCCCGGCACCACGCACCCCGGCACCACGCACCGGCACCACGCACCGGCACCACGCACCCCGGCACCACGCACCCCGGCACCACGCACCCCGCATCAATGGGCACACCCATCCCGGAATACGCAATGAACGGCCACCCCCACCCCGCCCAACTCCACCACTGCCAGCAGCAGCCGCAGCCGCGCAGCCTGGCAGCCGACAGGCCGTTCCGGCTCTCCGCCGCCTGACACGGCAAATTTGAGCCAGCCACTCCTAGCCCGCAGCCGGTGTCACGACTCAGTTAACGGGGAGCCGCTCCATGATCACGGTGACTTCACCGTGCTATCTGACGGCAACTCACCACGATCATCGAACTGACGCGGCCAGATCGGAACCACACCGGACTCAACCAAGATCACGGTGAGTTGACCGCGCTATCCGCCGAAAAGTCACCACGTTCATCGAGCCGGCGCGGGGGGAAGGCAACAAGCCACCCGCGGCGCACAACTCGCTGGCGCACCAGACCCGCAGCGCGCGACACGTTGGCGTTCGCAACGAAGCGGCGCCAAGCCGCGGCGGCTGGCATGGCGGACCGGCATCCGTGGTGATACAGCTACCTCAGCAGCAGGCCCCTGATCCGCCGGGCAGCGAGAACCAGCGCGGCCAGACCCATGACCGCCAGGTACGCCACGTTCCACAGCAAACCTGGGCCCACCACTCCGAGAACGAGGCCGCGCAGCAGCGCGACACCCTGATAGAGCGGTGTGCACTCCACAACGATCTGGATCGGCCGGGAGTAGACGCTGAGCGGGTAGAAGGTCGTCGAGAACAAGAACATCGGCAGCGTAGCCAGCATGATGAACTCGAAATCCAGCCAGCTCCGCATATAGGTCGTAGCCGCCATTCCAGCACCAGCGAACGCGAAGCCGATCAGCAGCGCGGCCGGTACCGTCACCACGGCCCACACCGAGTGGACCAGCCCCATCGCCAGCATGACAACCATGAACGCGACCGCGTAGATACCGCCCCTGATCAGGGCCCAGCCGATCTCGCCCAGGGCCACCTCGTCAGCCCGCATCGGCGTGGCCAGCGCGGCGTCGTAGAGCTTGGCGTACTTCAGCCGGAAGAAGACGTTGAACGTCGAGTCAACGACCGCGCCGTTCATGGCCGAGGTCGCCAGCAACGCAGGCGCCACGAAGCTGGCGAACCCGATCCGATGCCCGTCTGGCCCGGTCACCGCACCGACCAGATGGCCGAGCCCGACCCCGATGGACAGCAGGTAGAACAGCGGCTCGAAGAAGCCGGACAGCAGCACGCCCCAGGTGTGCCGGTAGACGCGGGCATGCCGTTCGATCAGGTGCATACTGCCCCGTCCGCCGAGGCCCGAGCGCCTCGTGCGCAGCAAGGTAACCGGCAGGATGCGCAGCGGCACCGCCTGGGCCTGAGCCGGAACCTGCCGCAGCCTGGCGAGGGGACGCCCGCGCTGTAGCTCAGGCATATAGCCGCCTCCGGTAGGTCCGGTTTCCGACGTAGATCCCGGCCACCGTGATAGCCAGCAGGTAGCCGATGTGGGCCGCGGAGTCGCCGAGCCGGGCAGTACCCAGGCTGAGTGATCGGCAGAGCGCGACGCCGTGCCAGAGCGGGGTCAGGTAAGCCAGCGGACGGACCAGCACGGGGAGCTGCGAAACGGGGAAGAAGGTGCCGGAGAACAAGAACAACGGCACCACGGCGAACCGGTACAGCAGCGCGAACGAGGCGTCCTTGCTGCGCGTCATCGTGTACGCCTCGATCGGCGCCGCGAACGCGAGCCCGGTGAGGACTGCCGCGGGCAGGCAAGCGAGTACCCAGGCCGACCGGACCGCGCCGAAAGCCGCCATGACGGCGAGGAAGATCGCCGAGTTCATGGCCAGCCGCAGCGTGGTCCAGAGCAGGTGCCCGTGAAACAAGTCAGTGGGGCGCAGCGGCGATGCGATCGCCGCCTCATAGGTCTTCAGCCACTTCACGGCGCCGAAGACGGGATAAGTCGCCTCGCCAACCGCGGTCTGCATAGCCGACGCCGCCATCAGGCCCGGGGCAAGGAAAACGACGTAGCTCACCCCGCCGAGGCCGGCGGTGCCGTGCGTTTCCACCAGCGTGCCCAGGCCCAGGCCCATCGCACCGAGGAAAAGAACCGGAGTCAGCACGCTGGAATAGACCGACCCTTTCCAGGTGCGCCGGTAGTTGGTGAGCCAGAACCGCAACTGCCTGACGGCGAGGGTCCGCGCCATCAGTCCTCCAACCGCCGCCCGGTGAGCCTGAGGAAGACGTCTTCCAGGCTGCTGCGGCGCACCAGCGAAGTCGTCGGCTCAAGACCACGCGCCCGAACGGAGGCCAGCGCCACATCACCGTCGGTCGTATAGAGCAAGATCCGGTCGGCCAGCACTTCGATGCGCTCGGCAGGAACGTCGGCCAGCTTCTCCCCGGCCTGCTCCTGCTCGTCAAGCGCGAAGCGCAATTCGAGCACCTCAGGAGTGGAGTAGGTGGCGATCAGCTCACGCGGTGAGCCTTGCGCTGCGATCTTGCCCGCGTTCATGACGACCAGGCGGTCGCACAACTGCTCAGCCTCGTCCATGTAGTGAGTCGTCAGTACCAGCGTCACGCCCTGTTGCTTCAGCCGGTAGAGCCGGTCCCACACCACATGCCTCGCCTGCGGGTCCAGGCCGGTGGTCGGTTCGTCCAGCAGCAGGATCTCGGGCTCGCTGATCAGCGACCTGGCGATGGTCAGCCGGCGTTTCATCCCGCCGGACAGCGGCTCGACCTGATCATCGGCCCGGTCGGTGAGCTGCACGAAATCGAGCAGCCGGGCGGTGCGCTCCCTGATGAGATCACGCCGGAGGCCGAAATAGCGACCGTAGATCAGCAGGTTTTCCCGGACGGTCAGCTCGACGTCGAGAGTGTCCTCCTGCGGGACGACGCCGAGCCTGGCCCTGATGGCCGAGCCATCCCTGACCGGATCGAGCCCGAGGACGGACAGCTCGCCGCCCGAGGGCGGCGAGACGCAGGCGATCATCCGCATGGTCGAGGACTTACCCGCACCGTTCGGGCCGAGGAAGCCGAAGACCTCGCCGCGGCCGAGCTCGAAGTCGATTCCGTCCACGGCTGTGAACTCGCCAAAGCGCTTGATCAGGCCCTTGGCCCGGATCAGAAGGTCAGGATCAGCCACGTCCGCGACCCTACCCGTCGGCACCGACAGGCCTGGATCGGTTCAACCGGAGCACGCTGACTGATTCCGGCATATCACCCGGAACACCATCCACGCGGCCAGCGGCTGCATCGCCTGCACGGCACGGCGCAGTGGGTGATCTGCTTCTACGCCATGTGCCCCGTCCTGCACGGTAATCTTGCCGACAGTGCTTCGAATCATGCGGCGCGGGTAACACCGCCAGGTGTAACGCCGCCTTACGACGCGATCAAGTGGGAGGCTGCCTCGGTGGGTAGTGCCATGCGACTCTACGGGCGTTTCAGGCAGCTCATCCATGAAGGTGCCAAATTCGGCGTCGTCGGCATGATCGGTGTAGTCATCACCTATGGCGGCACCAACTTGTTGCACGTCCATAACCAGCTCGGCTGGCTCACGGCCAACGTCATCGCGACCGTCGTCGCCACCTGCTTCGCCTTCGTCGCCAGCCGGTACTGGACCTTCCGGCACCGCGAGCGCAGCACCGTAGGCCGCGAGACGGTCCTGTTCTTCGTGTTCAACGGGGTGGGCCTGCTGATCCAGCTCGCCTGCCTCGGGTTCACCACGCATCTGCTCGGCCTGACCAGCAAGGTGCCGGCGAACATAGCGATCGTGCTCGGCATCGCACTCGGCACGCTTTTCCGGTGGTGGTCCTACCGCAAGTGGGTCTGGACTGAGAAGAGGCAAGACCCGCCGGCGGGCCACGAGGCGCTCGAACCGGTACTCGCGCCCGCTCCGAGCAAGCCCGCCACCGCCCCGGGCGGGGTCAGCAAACCGCTTTGAGCAGGTCCAGTACACCGCATCCGCAGGTCCAGCGCATGGCTGCCCTCTACCAACGCTTCCGTCAGCAGATCCACGAAGGCGCCAAGTTCGGAATCGTCGGCCTGATCGGAATCGGGGTCACCAACCTCGTCTTCATTCCGCTGCACAGCGACCTTCACCTCGGCTCGCTGACCTCGGTCACCATCGCGACCGCCGTCGCCACCGTGGTAGCGTTCCTCGGCAATCGCTACTGGAGCTTCCGGAATCGCGAAGGTGCGGGCACCCGCACTGACGGTCTGATGTTCTTCGCGCTGAACGGAGTAGGCCTGCTCATCCAGTACGCCGTGCTCGGCGTCACCAAGGCGCTCAGCCTGACCACACCGTTCGAGGCGACCATCGCCGTCAACGTCGGTATCGGGTTCGGGACGCTGTTCCGGTTCTGGTCCTACCGCAAGTGGATCTGGGTACCGCCCGAGGTGCGCCTGACTCAGCTTCGCCGGGGCCGCCATCGCAAGGGCCGCACGGTACCCATCCCATCCGCCCCGGAGCGGCAGTCGGCGCTGGCCGTGCCGACCGAGGCGGCTGGCTCGCCCAGGCAACTGCGCGAGGAACCGAGCTGGCGAGCGAATGACCAGACCGTACGCCCGGCCTGGCAGACTGACGACCAGGCCGTACCGCCGAACTGGCGGGCCGACCACCAGATCATGCCGCCGAGCTGGCGTGACCCGGCGGCACGGTAATCAGGCGCGGCAACCACCAGCGCCAGCCGTTAGGCGAGCCACCGGGACCGTAAGCGCGGCGGTGGCCTGCTGCTGACTGAGCGCACCGGTCGCTACCAGCCTGGCGATCACATGGCCCTCTCGCGACCTGGCGAGCGCACTGTGTTCCAGCGGGTCGTATGCCGACGGAGCCTGGACCAGCCCGGCCAGGAGCGCGGCCTGCGGCCAGGACAGCCGGTCTGACTGCCTGCCGAAGTAGCCGCAACTGGCCGCTTCCAGACCGTAGTAGCCATGGCCGAAGTAGGCCACCGTCGCGTACATGCGCAAGACCTGCTCGCTGGTGTAGCTGTACTTCAGCTTGATCGCCAGCGCCACCTGCTTGACTTCGACCGCGAAGTTCCACTGGTTCGGCGTGTAGAGCAGCTTGGCGAGCTGCTGGTAGAGCGTTGCGCCGCCCTGGTCACCACCGCCGAACAGCCGCCCGAGCAGGACTCTGACAATGGCGAGCGGGTCGACACCTGGCTCCGAACGGAACCTGTGGTCCTCCGTCGCGATCAGCGCGTCGGCGAACTTGGCCGGTACCTGAGGCCCGGGAAAGACCGCGTGATGCTGGACCGCCTGAGCGCGGGCGAGTGACCAGGCGTTACCTACTGATGGAGTAGCAGCCATGATGACCCCAGCCGCTGTCACCAAGACAACCACGATGCCGGTCACCGCGAGCGCGGCACGGCGTAGCCACTTGCGCCAGCGCACCTGTCCAGGCATCGTCCCGCCGACCGGCACCGACCTGCCCGCCATGTCCCTGCCGCCTTGGTAGCCCTGCTGCCAGGGCGGTCCCAATCTTGAAATCTTCATCGCAATGGGCAACGTCTCGCGCGGGCGCTTCGTGCCCTAGTGAGCCATCCAGTGCCCTGGACTCCTTCAGTCGGGACGCCGGGATTTGAACCCGGGCTCTCTGGTCCCCCAGACCAGCGCCTTAACCAAGCTGGGCCACGTCCCGTCGCCCTGTCGGACGCACAGATCATAGCGCAGTACGAGTGTCCACCGCCCAAGCACACCAACGGTATCCACAGCCACCGTAACTCGCTACGCCCGTGACGCCCGCTCCGGTTAGACTGCCGACAACGCACTGACGGAGACAAGTAACGCCGGGTTCCGCGAGCACAGAGAGCCGCCGGTAGCTGAGAAGGTGGCCCCGCGTCCGGTCGTGAAGACCCTCCCGAGCGCGGGGAGGAACGGCGGCTGCGGCCAGCGGCCGCTCAATGCCCCGCCGGCTTGCCCCCGTGACCGGGCGAATGAGGCCGCGAGCAGCGTGCCAGGCACCCGGCCAGCGGGGCGGGCACCGCGCGACGGCGAAGGTGTGGTGGCACAGCGAGTTCCCTTCTCGCCCGCACTCCCAAGGGGCACGACGAGCCGGGGAGTGCCTCATGACACCCAGTCGAGTACTAGCGCAGGACCTTATCGCTCACCTCGGCCAGCAGGTCACCATCGCCGGCTGGCTGCATCGCAAGCGCGAACTCAAATCTGTGACGTTCCTCGTCATCCGGGACCGCAGCGGGCTCGCGCAGGTCCTCCTGACCAGCAGCGACGGCAGGCTGGCCAGCGGGGCCGCCGGGGCGAGCAGGGCCGCCGGGGCCGCCGGGGCCAGCGGGGCCGCCGGGGCGAGCAGGGCCAGCGGGGCCGCCGGGGCGAGCGGGGCCAGATTCACCGAGGAGACGGTCGTCCAGGTCACCGGCCTGGTCATGGCGAACTCGCAGGCTCCGGGCGGGGCCGAGATCACCGGACCGGTGCTGACCGCACTGAGCGAGGCCGCCGAACCGCCGCCGTTCGACCTCTACCGGCCGGCTGTGACCGCCGCGTTGCCGACCGTGCTCGACCACGCGCCGACCACGCTTCGCCACCCGGTACTTCGGGCCGGACTGCGGATCTCCGCGGCCAGCGTGGCCGGTTTCCGCGCGGCGCTCGATGCCCACGGCTTCACCGAGATCCACACACCCAAGATCGTCGGCTCGGCCACCGAGTCGGGCGCGAACGTCTTCGCGATCGACTACTTCGGCCAGCCTGCCTACCTGGCCCAGTCGCCACAGTTCTACAAGCAGGCTATGGTCGGCGTGTTCGAGCGGGTCTACGAGGTCGGTCCTGCCTTCCGGGCCGAGCCGCACGACACCGCACGGCACCTGGCGCAGTACTGCAGCCTGGATGCCGAATTCGGCTTTGTCACCGACCACCACGACGTCATGACCATGCTGCGGGACGTCATCGCCGGAATGGTGACCGCAGTCGCGGAGCGGGCTTGTTATGCCGCTGATCTTTTGAACGTCAAGCTGCCGGAGGTTCCCGCGCAGATCCCTGAGCTACACTTCGCCGAGGCGCAGGAACTGATCGCACGGCAGGCCGGCTGGGACCCGCGCGGCGAGCCTGACCTCTCCCCCGCCGACGAGCGGTGGCTGGGTGAGTGGGCACTGCGCGAGCACGGCAGCGAGTTCTTGTTCGTGCCCGGTTTCCCGATGGTGAAGCGCCCGTTCTACACCCATCCCGACCCGGACCGGCCGGCTTACACCCGCAGCTTCGACTTGCTGTTCCGCGGTCTGGAACTGGTCACCGGCGGCCAGCGGCTGCATAACTACGGTGACTACCTGGCCGCGCTCGCCGCACGAGGCGAGGACCCCGGTCAGTACGCCAGTTACCTGCAGATGTTCAGCCACGGCATGCCGCCGCACGGCGGGTTCGCGATCGGCCTGGAGCGATGGACGGCACGCCTTACCGGCGCGGCGAACGTGCGCCAGGTCACCGCATTTCCTCGTGACCTGCATCGGCTAACGCCGTAACGGGCTGGCGAGGCTGCCGCGGCGGCGACTGCCAGGCGCCGCGCAGCGAACCTGCGATCAGCACGAGGATGACTATGAACAGCCCGAAGTGGCTGATCCTGGCGGCCAGGATGCTCAGCGTACCGCTGTCCGGCGCCGCTCCTGGCAGGACGAGTTCGGTCAGCAGCAGGCATCGCGTGAGCAGCACATAGTCCAGGCCGGTGGCCGGCATCAGCGGGAGCAGCACGAAGATCAGCGCGTCGTACCAGGGCGTCTGCACCGGCAGCACGACCAGCGAGGCGATGGCCAGCGCGAGCATCAGCCGCACCCCTGGCGTTCGCTGCTCATCCTGGGGCAGCCCGCGCGCCAGCAAGATCGCGACGGCGACCGTGCCTGCCAGGACCAGCGCGCCGAGCAGGGCCGGGCGGGCGGCAAGCACCTGGGGCAGGTAGAAGATGAACCGGGCTCCGGCCGACAGCCGCCGACTCAGGGTGGAAGTGTCCGCCGCGCCTGGCCACAGATAGCTGACGCTCACCGTCACCGCAGCCGCGCCCGCCCCCGCCACCTTCCCCTCCCCCGCCAGCAAACGGCGCCAACTCCACCGATGGCCCATCGGTGTCGTTATGGCAGCACCAATGGGCCATCGATGCGACCAGAGCATGCCCGCGGCGACGATGGCGTAGGGCAGTTTGACGGCTATGGCCGCTCCTGCGAATATCCCGGCGCTCACCGCAGCGAGTACCCGGCGGCGCCAGCGCAGGACGAGCAGTGCCGCGACGGTGAACAGGGCGATCAGAACGTCGACGTGACCACTGCCGATCAACCAGAACGCCATCAGCGGGTTGACCGTCCACAGCAGGGCGACCCGGGCTCGCCTGACCTGGTCCGGCCCGGCGAGCCGTAGCAACGCCAGCCCGGTCGCGAGAAAGGCGAGCGCGTTGCCGAGCCTGATCCAGAAGACGATCCTGGCCATCGAGCCGCCGCCCAGTTCGCCCGCCGCCCACTGCGCGGCGGTCGCGACCGGCCCGTACACGGTCGGCGCCGACCGCCAGGCTGCCGGAGTCAGCACGCCGACCGCGTCATCGGTGCGGTGCAATTGCGCCGGCGTCATTACGTAAGGGCTGTGCCCGAGACTGGCAATCCGGCCGTAGCTCGCGTAGTTGAGCACGTCGGTCGAGCCGGCCGGCGGCAGGAAGACGAAGACCGCGACCACTACTATGCCCGCGCCGACGAGCTGGCGGATCGATGGTCGCCAGCCCCTGCTGACCGCCGCCAGTCCGACTGCCGTGCCGAGCGCACCGGCCAGGGCCGCGACACGGACGAGTGTGATCACGACCGCGTCCGACGGCCGGGCGTGCAGCCAGACCAGCGCACCGCCGGCGCCGACCCTGGGCACCGCCGCCGAGGGACCGAGCACCATCACCACCGCGAAGGCGACCAGGCTTGCTCCGATCAGGCCGCTGGCGAGTGCGCCGCGCCGACTGGCAACCCGGCCTGCCGCACCCGCGGGGCGGGCCGGCGCACTGGCGGGGCGGGCCGGCGCACCGGCAGGCTCAGGCCTCTGGAAGGGGAATCCCATGCGCAGATCATCCAGCAGACTCGTTCGGCATGCACAACGGAAGCGTCAGCTCTCACTCTGGTCATGGCCAGCGTGTCTGCGTCAGTTCCGGAAACAACTGGTGCAGCATGGTCATGCTCCAGGGGGATGTCATGAGGCAACTACGGCGCCGCAGCCGCCTGACGCCGACCGCAGGGCCGCACCCGGCTACCGATCCGGCGGCCGCACAACCAGCGAGGATCGCCGCCACCGCGACGGTCGTCCTGACGCTGCTCTACCTGCTGATCGCCCCCGCTGGCGCCTTCGTCGACCCGACCGGCGCTTTCGTCGACCCGACCGGCGCTTTGGGCGACCCGACCGGGCTTGCCAGGTCGGCAGGAATCGTACTGTCCGGGAAGGCCACCCCTGCCGCGAACCTGTCGGTTTCCGCACGCAGTTCCTACGCGGTCGGCGCTCTCTTCCTCGGCAGACGTGGCCGTCCCGGCCGTCACTTCTGCACCGCGAGCGTCGTGGCCAGCCCGGCGGGAGATCTCGTCATCACGGCCGCGCACTGCATGACCGGAAAATCCCTGTCGCCCGGCCGGGTACTGTTCGCGCCCGGCTACCACCGTGGCAGGTTTCCTCGCGGCCTGTGGGTCGTGACCAGGAAGTTCGTCACCAGGCACTGGGCCGCCTGGCACGACCCGAACGACGACGTGGCCTTCCTGACGGTGGCCAGAAAGGCCGGGCGGACGGTACCGGCCTCGCAGCCGAGTTCTGCTGGGCGGGTGAGCTCCGCGGCCCTGGCGAGGTCGGCCGATCGTACCTGGACGTCGGTGCAGCAAGAGGTCGGAGCGGTACGGCTTCGGGTCAACACGGCACTGCCCACCCACATCCGGGCGATCGGCTATCCGGACGCCAGCGCCAGGCGCGTCTCCTGCTCGGCGCGGGCCGTACCGTTCCGGCCGCATGCGCTGGACCAGATCAGGTTCGTCTGCGGCGGATTCACCGACGGCACCAGCGGCGGTCCGCTGCTGAGCGATACCCGCAGGAAGGGCCGCGGGCAGATCATCGGCGTGATCGGGGGCTACGAGCTGGGCGGCAACTCCCCAGACATCTCCTACTCAGCGGTATTCGGGCCCAACATCGCCGCTCTGTACCGGCAGGCGTCAGCCGCCAAAACCCGGCAGGCGTCAGCCGCCAAAACCTAGCGTGATCGCGTCGACCTCGGCCAGTTCGGCAGCGGACGGGATCCAGTCCGCTGCCTTGGCATTCACCGTGACCTGCTCGGGCGACATCGCGCCGGCGATAACGCTGCCGCAGCCCGGCTGCTCGGCCAGGCAGGCGATCGCGATCGCGATCAGCGAGACGCCATGCGACTCCCCCCAGTGCGCCAGCCCTTCGACGATGTCGAGTTTCGCCTCAGTCACGTAGCTGTCCCTGCCAGCCAGCCGGGTCCCTTCCCTGGCTGGCTGGTTACGCCGGATCTTGCCGGTGAGCAGGCCGTTGGCCAGCGGGAAGTAGGGCAGTACGCCGACCCCGAAATGCACGGCCGCTGGCACCACCTCCGCCTCGACGTCCCGCTCAAGCAGCGACCAGTGGTTCTGCGCGGAAACGAACGGCGACCAGCCATGCCGCCCGGCCACGCAGGCCGCCTCGGCGATCTGCCAGCCAGCGAAGTTCGAGCTGCCCAGGTACCTGACCTTGCCCTCGGTTACCAGCTCGTGGAGCGCGCCGAGGGTCTCGGCGATCGGGGTCTTCGGGTCGGGCGTGTGGATCTGATAGAGGTCGATGTAGTCGGTCCTGAGTCTGCGCAGTGACTGCTCGACCGCCCGCCTGATGTAACCGCGACCGCCCTTGGCACCTGCGGCCTGGCCATAGCCCATGTCGGCTTGCTGATGGCCGAACTTGGTCGCCAGCACCACCTGGTCGCGCCGGCCGGTCAGCACCTCACCGAGCATCTCCTCCGACTGGCCGCCGCCGCCGTAGGTGTCCGCCGTGTCGAACAAGGTCACGCCTGCGTCGATGGCCGCGTCCACGACCGCGCGCGTCCCGGCCAGGTCCAGCCTGCCACCGAAGTTGTTGCACCCCAGGCCCACCACCGAGACCTGAAGACCGGAATGACCGAGTGACCGGAAGCGCATTTGCCCTGCCTTTGCCATAGCCGTCGCTGCGTGGCCGATCTTACCGACGCCGGGCCAGGCCGAGCCGCCCGGGACTTCCGGAAAGGCCGCTCGCGGCAGGATTCCGTCACTCCGGCAACGGTGCCGTCACTTCCGGCAACGAATCCGTCACTCCGGCAACGGCGATGCGCTTGCTTATCCGCGCTGCACGCTGAATGATATTCCCTGGATCTGCGTAAAGCACTTAGAGCATTGAGAGTATGCGTACCACGTAGCGACAGCAGCCGAGCGCACGAAAGCGTCTCGATCGATCGGAAGGAGCCACCAGATGCCACCAGCAGAGGCCACCCGCGCAAGCGATCCATCCGCCGACGCGGTCTTACTGCCGGGCTGGCTGGTCCTCGGCAGCCTCACGCTGCCCGGCGGCCCCGAGCATGTCCGCCCGGCCAGGCAGTTCGTCGCCGGGAAGGTCGGGGATGATCCGGACATCGACGCTGTCCTGCTGCTGACTTCGGAACTGGTGACCAACGCGGTACTGCACAGCAAGTCCGCGCTGCCGGGCGGCACGTTCGAAGTGGTCGTCGCCAGGAACCTGATCAGCTTGCTGGTCCTGGTCAGCGATGACGGCTCGGAGTCCGGCGACCCGGTCGTGCGCGGCGACCCTGGCGCGGAGAGCGGGAACGGTTTGTTGCTGGTGCAGACTCTCTCCGACGAATGGGGCTACTGGCACGACGGGGAGCGCACGGCTGTCTGGTTCCAGCTCCGGTCACCGGGTCGTCCCGACCTCCGGCTGCACCACCGGAGCCCGGAGTTAGCGCAGCGCCGAAAGCCGGCCTGGCGGATGTACGCGGCGCTGAGGAGTAGCTGATACCGAAGCCGCTTCCCTGGAGAAGTCGGACGATGCACCGAGTAACCTCGCAGCGGGTCGCGGATGCGAACGGACCAGGGGAAAGCGGACCAGGGGAAAGCTGGACCAAGGGAAAGCCAGACCAGGGAGAGGGCAGACTGCGGATGGCCGATCAGAGATACCGGTTCGGCGGAGGGCGGCACGCACCTGCCCCGGCGACCCGGCTCAGTAGCCGCAGGCTCTGGGACGAGTCGACCCGGCCGGTCAGCCCGCCCGCGCCGGCCGACCACGTCTACGCGGACCGCGCTCACGCCATCGGCGCGCACCTCGTCGAAGTACACGACCACCTGCGCCTCGAGCTCGCGCAGATCCGCGGCCTGCTTGACAAGGTCAGGCAAGGCGCGGTGACACCGGGCCAGGCGCGCGGGGTGCTCAGCCAGATGACCATGCGGCAGAACAACTGGACGCTAGGCGCGTACTGCGCCTCGTACTGCACCATCCTCACCCAGCACCATCAGATCGAGGACAGGTCGATCTTCCCGCACCTGCGCCGCGCTGACGCCGGACTGGGACCGGTGGTCGACCGCCTGCAAGAAGAGCACGTCATCATTCACGAGGTGATCCAAGACGTCGACCATGCGCTGGTGCGCTTGATCAGCGACCCGGACGGCTTCGCCGATCTTCAGCAGGCCGTGGATATCCTCACCGACGCGCTGCTTTCCCACCTGTCCTACGAGGAACAGCAGATCATGGAGCCGCTCGCCCGTTACGGCTTCTACCCCGGTCAGGTCTAGTACGCCAGCCAGGTCTAGTACGCCAGCCAGGTCAGGACGGTCTCCTCGTCCACGACCTCGGCGTACTTGGCCTGCAGGTCGAACAGGCTCGCCTCGTGCGGCCGGATAGCCGCCGCCCTGGCGGCGGCAAGCACCCGGGCAGCGGCAAGCAGGCACGAATCCGAGCCCAGGTAGAACTCCGCTGCCGGCTCGAAGTAGGCACGGATCAGGTCGACCATCACCAGCGCTGGCCGGTTGCCCCATGGCAGTGACTGCCCGAAGCCGGAGCTGGCATAGTCCGGCCGCGCGCGCCAGGCTCGCCGCCGTTGACTCCCCACGGGTAGGTGAGCCAGCGGTCGTCGTGAATGGCGATGGTGCCAGGCTCCAGGAACCGGTACGCCACGTCGACGCCGTTACCGCCCCGGTGCAGTCCCGCGCCGCCGGTATCGGCCACGGTCTCCCAGCGCTCTATCCGCATCGGGTAGTAGGACTCCAGGTACTCGCACGGGATGTTGACGCACGACGGCCAGAGGGAGTGACCATCCGGTCCGTCCCCGATCGGCCGACCAGGAATACCGCCGAAGCCGATCGAGTAGAGCTGGAACCATTCGCCCTTACGATCTGGCCGGGTATACGTGCCCGAGTACATGAAGTGCGGCGAGGACGAGAAGCCTGCCGCGTTCAGCAGGCTCGGGCTCTTCTGGCCGAGCAGGCCGGCGAACAGGTCGAAGATCCGGCCGATGCCGTGGTTACGCGCGTTCAGCGCGGCCGGGTACTTGGGCTTCCAGTAGCTGGCGTCCGGGATCACCACGTCGACCAGGGAGTAGTAGCCGTCGTTCCACAGGATCTGCGGGTCCGCCACGGTGATCATGTAGATCCCGAAGAACATCCGGACCAGGTTCTCGTTGACGTAGTAGTTGACCGGCCCCTGCGCCTGCGGTGAGCTGCCGGTGAAGTCGAGCACCACCTTGTCCCCGGTGCGGGTCAGCGACAGCTTGAGCTCGTACGGCCCGTACCCGACGCCGTCGTCGCAGATGTAGTCGGTGAACGAGATCGTCTCGCCGTCCTCGAAGATGGTGGTCAGCAACGTCTTCATCGCCCGGCAGTTCCGGTCAAGCAGTGCGTTCAGCGCCGACAGGTAGGTCGCCTCGCCGAACCGCTCGCACAGCTCCTGCACTCGCCGGCCAGCGGTGCGGCAGGCCGCGACGATCCCGTTCAGGTCCGCGCGGTTCCACTCGGGCATCCGCACCTGGTTGAGGATGATGTGCAGCGCCTCTTCGTTCAGCTCGCCCTTGCGGTAGAGCTTGAACGGCGGCATGACCACGCCCTCCTCGAAAATGGTCCGCGCGTCGGTGGGCATGGAAGACGGAGTCTTGCCGCCCACGTCTGACATGTGGCCGAACATGGAGGCCCAGCCGACCACCCGGCCAGCGTGGTAGATCGGCATCACCACGAGCCAGTCGTTGGCGTGGCTGATCGCCGCGCCGCACGCGTACGGGTCCGAGGTGAGCAGCACGTCGCCTTCCTTGATGGTGCCCTCGTAGCGGGCGAGCAAGGAGGGCACGGACAAGCCGAACTGGCCCGCCACCATCTTGCCCTCGGGGTCCCCGATCAGCGGGAACTCGTCTGAGATGCACAGTGGCAGCGTGGCCGGGCAGGACAAGGGTGGTGGAGTCCATCTCGGTGATGATGGCCGGGCCTGCGACGACGTTCCCCGCGCACAGGGCGGTCCGGTCGTAGACGCGGGCGTCGGCGTGCTGGCCGTCCACCCAGATCCGGGTGGTGCGGCTCAAGGCCGCGGACGGGTCGGCGCCGCCCTGCGGCAGGTGCACCGTGCCGACGTTCGGGCGCGGGCCGCTGACCGTGGCGCGAGCGCTGACCAGCTCGTGTTCGTTGCCCTGGAGCAAGAACGAGAAGAGCCGGTCATGTTCGGCGTCGAACGCGGCGGCGAGCGCGGTGAGCCCGCCCCCGGCACCGTCGAACGCGTCCTGCGCGACCCGGACCGTGATCTCGAAGCCCTGCCCGTGGTAGCGCAGGTCCACGTGGTAACTGATCGTCTGCTCGTCGCGGGGCACGCCCTGGGCCTGCACGGTCGCGGCCGCCGCGTCGGCGAGCTCGTGCAGCAGGCGGAGCAGCTCATCGTCGGTGATGGCGCCGAACCGGCGGATGTAGGTGCGGGCCGCCTCATCGCGGACCATCGTGGTGGCGTCACCGTATGCGCACAGCACGCCAGGCGATGGCGGGATGATCACCGGCCAGGCGCCGGTCAGCTTGCCGAGCGCGTTGGCGTGCAGCGGCCCGGCACCGCCGAAGGCCACCAGGGCGAACTCGCGCGGGTCGAATCCTTGCTGCACGGACACCAGCCGCAACGCGCCGAACATGTTCTCGTTGACGATGTCGACGATGCCGGCCGCGGCCGCTTCGGTGCTGTCGATTCCCATCGCGTCGGCGATGGTCTTCACCGCCGTCTGCGCCGCCTCAGCGTCGAGCACGATCTCACCGCCGGCCAGTTCGGTCGGCAGGTAGCCGAGCACCACGTTGGCGTCGGTCACGGTCGGCTCGGTGCCGCCCTGGCGGTACGCGGCCGGCCCGGGTACCGCGCCGGCCGACTGCGGGCCGACCCGCAGCGCCCTGGTCAGTTCGGGGACGTGCGCGATCGAACCGCCGCCGGCACCCACCGTGCGGACGTCCACCGACGTGGCACGCACCTTGAGGTCGCCGACCGTGGTCTCCCTGCCGATCCGCGGCGCCAGGCCCTGCACCAGGGCCACGTCGGTCGAGGTGCCGCCCATGTCGAAGGTGAGCAGGTCGCGGTAGCCGGCCTGCTCAGCGGCCCAGACCGCGCCTGCCACACCGCCGGCCGGACCCGACAGCAGCAGCGAGACCGGGCTGTCCGCGGCGGCTGCCGCGCTCGCCAGTCCCCCGTCGCTGCGCAGGATGTACAGGCCAGCCCGCACGCCGCCCTCGTCGAGCTTGCCGGCCAGGTTGGCGATGTACCTGGACACCTGCGGGTGGACGTAACTATTCGCCACCGCGGTGATCGTGCGCTCGTACTCGCGGAGTTCGGGCAGCACGGTGCTGGAAACCGACAGCGGGATACCCGGCAGTTCCTCGGCGGCGATAGCAGCGATCCGCTGCTCGTGGGCCGCATTGGCGTAGGAGTTGATCAGCGAGATCGTCAGGGCCTCGATCCCGGCCGCACGGAGCCGGCGAAGCTTGGCGCGGATGTCATCGCTGTCCAGCGGTGTCACTACCGAGCCGTCGGACGCGATCCGCTCGACCGCCACGACCGTGTCCTCCAGCGAGGCCAGTGGCTCCGGCTTCGGCCAGATGATCCACCCGGCGAGACCCACGGGGACAAACGACCGGGCGATCTGAAGAACCTGACGGAAACCCTGGGTAGTCACCAGCCCTACCCGGGCGCCCTTTCCCTCCAGGATCGCGTTGGTCGCCACGGTGGTGCCGTGCAGGACCTGGGTGATGTCGCCGAGGATGATGGCGGCCGAGTCACACACCTTCTCGATGCCGCGCAGCACGCCGACCGACTGGTCTTGCGGCGTTGACGCGGTCTTGGCGCGGTAGGTATTCCCGGTCCGCTCGTCTATGAGCAAGACATCGGTGAACGTGCCACCGACGTCGACGCCCAGACGGTAGGTCATCGAGCCTCCTCAGATCGTGGTTGCGGTAGTCAGATCACGCCGTCGGCGGCGAGTTCTGCGATGTCGTCGTCGGTCAGGCCGAGCAGGCCCCGGTACACCTGGTCGTTGTGCTCGCCGAGTTCCGGGCCGGCGTGCCTGATCCGGCCTGGAGTACCGGTCAGTTTCGGGAACACCCCGTGCATGGGCAGTTCGCCGAAGGCAGGGTGCGCGAGCCGGACGATGGCATCCCTGGCCGCGAAGTGCGGGTCAGCGAACATGTCCTTGGCCCGGTAGATCCGGCCGGCCGGCACCCCGCCTTCGTGCATCAGGTCAAGCAGCCGGTCTGCTTCGTGCTGACTGGTCCACGCCGCGATCAGGCCGTCGAGTTCGGCCATGTTCGCGCCGCGCGCGCCGTGGCTGGCATACCGCTCGTCGTCGGCGAGCCCGGGCTGGCCCATGGCCGCGGCGAGGCGCCGGAATACCGAGTCCTGGTTGGCCGCGATCAGGATCAGGTCGGCATCTTTCGTCGGGTACACGTTGCTCGGCGCCAGGTTCGGCAGCACGCTCCCCGTCCGCTCCCGCTGGTATCCGGCCAGGTACCACTCCGGCA
Organism: Streptosporangiaceae bacterium; assembly: GCA_035533915.1. Lineage (GTDB taxonomy): Bacteria > Actinomycetota > Actinomycetes > Streptosporangiales > Streptosporangiaceae > Chersky-822. The sequence goes on along the minus strand of DATLSX010000023.1, from coordinate 7,802 downwards.
GCAACGACTCCATCAGGGCGAGCACCGCCTCGTAGATGGCCGAGTCGACCACCTGGCCGCGTCCGGTCCGCTGCCGGGCGTGCAGCGCGACGAGCGTGCCCAGGGCCGCGAAGGTGGCGGCGAGCGCGTCGCCGAGTGAAACACCGGCTCGCGACGGCGGCCGGTCAGCGTCACCGGTGACGTAGCAGATCCCGCCCATCGCCTCGCCGATAGAGCCGAATCCGGCACGCGGCGCGTAAGGACCGGTCTGCCCGAAGCCGGTGACCCGGGTGATGACCAGGGCGGGATTGATCTCCCAGAGCGCCTCCGGACTCAGTCCCCAGCGCTCCAGCGTGCCTGGCCGGAAGTTCTCCAGCAGCACGTCGGACTCGGCCACGAGCCGGCGCACGAGGTCCTGACCACGCGGGTCGCGCAGGTTGGCCGTGACCGACAGCTTGTTGCGCGCGACTACTGGCCCACCACAGCGACATCCCATGCGGTTTCTCCCTGCCCCACTGGCGCATCGGATCGCCCCGGCCGGGGTCCTCCACCTTGACGATCTCCGCTCCGAAGTCACCAAGCAGTTGCCCGCAGAACGGCCCCGCCAGCAACTGGCCGAGCTCGACTACCCGCACATCCCCCAAGGGCAGCGGCGCGTCCTCACCAGTCATCTGCTACCTCGCTCCAAGCATGAATCGCCCCGGCGTACGGGAGCACCACTCGCTGTCGATTGCATGCAATCGAATCCTCTGATCTAGTAAGTTCAAGATCCTGATGGCAAGATATTGATAGATTGCATGCAGAATCGCCTGGAGCGCATCATGGATCACACGACCACACCACCGGCGGGCAGCACCGGCCGGATCGACGTGGTGGAAGTCGGGCCGCGGGACGGACTGCAGAACGAGTCGGTCCTGCTCGACACCGCCGCGAAGGTCGCCTACATCGAGGGGCTTGCCGCCGCCGGGCTGCGCCGGATCGAGGCAGTCAGCTTCGTCCATCCCGACCGGGTGCCGCAGCTAGCCGACGCAGAAGCGGTGCTGGCGGCGGTCCCGCGCTCGCCGGCGATCCGGTATGCGGGCCTGGTGGTGAACCGCCGCGGCCTGGACCGGGCCGTCGCCGCCGGCGTCGACGAGGTCAACGTAGTCGTGGTCGCCACCGAGACGTTCTCGCAGCGCAACCAGGGCATGAGCGTCGAAGAAGCGATCGCCTCGTTCGGCGCCGTCGCGGCCGGCGCGCACGCCGCCGGGATCAGCGTCACGCTCACGGTCGGCGCGGCCTTCGGCTGCCCGTTCGAAGGCGAGGTAGCGCCGGAGCGCGTGGCCGAGATCGTCCGCCGGTGCGCGGAGGCCGGCGTGGACGAGGTGGGACTGGCCGACACCATCGGAGTCGGAGTGCCCCGTGACGTCCGCGTCCTGGCCGGCGCGGTGCGCGAGGTGAGCACCGGCCCGCTGCGTTTTCACTTTCACAACACGCGCAACACCGGGTACGCGAACGCGCTCGCCGCGGTCGAGGCCGGGGCTGCGGCGCTGGACGCCAGTAGCGGCGGGATCGGCGGATGCCCGTTCGCCCCGGCGGCGACCGGCAACATCGCGACCGAAGACCTGGCCTACGCTCTTCGCCGCAGTGGCGTGCGGACCGGCATCGACCTGGCCGGGCTGCTGGAAGCCGCCGACTACATCGCCGGCCGGCTCGGCCATCCCGGCCCTGCGCTGCTCGGGCGGGCAGGCGACTTTCCCGGGTCTGCCGCCGCGAGCGGGTAGTGTCGGGGGCGGGTGACCGGCCGAGCGAGAATGTGTTGCCAGGAAATCGAGAGCTACGGCGATGTGGCCGATCCGCCGGCGCGCAGTTGAGTAGGTGGCCGTGATGGTTGATCACCCGGACGGCGGCCGGGTACTACCCGGGCCGGCCGCCCAGCCTTCCCAAGGGGCGGTCGACCGCGTCTACGCGAGTCTGCGGCGTGGAATCCTGGACGGCACCTATCCCGAAGGAGCCAGGCTCGGGGAGATGGAACTCGCCGAGGCACTGCGGGTCAGCCGGACCCCGGTACGGGAGGCGCTGCGCCGCCTGGGTTCCGAGGGCCTGATCGAGACCTTGCCCAACAAGGGCGCCCGGGTCCGGATCTGGAGCGCCCGCGAACTCGACGGCATCTTCGACTTGCGTGCGCTGCTCGAAGGACATGCCGCTGCCCTGGCAGCCGCGCGGATCGCCGACGCCGAACTCGCCGTCATCGCCGACATCGTGGTCCAGATGGAGGCGGCCACCTCGCCGGGCCTGGCACCCGACTATGACCTGATCACCGAGCTGAACGGTCAGTTCCACGGCGCTGTCGCCGCCGCGGCGGACAATCCGTTGCTGCCTGAGGTCGCCCGGTCGTTCGTGCACATCCCGATCGTGGTGCGGACATTCCGGCTGTACTCGCCCGAGCGGCTGCGGCGCAGCATGCGCCAGCACCGGGATTTGCTCGACGCCCTGTCCGCGCACGACTCCGCGTGGGCCGAGGCGGTGATGCGGACGCACATCCTGTCCGCCCGGCCGGTGCTGGCACAAGCGGCCAGGGAGAACGAGCAGGGCCGAGCGGACGCCGGCTGACCGGTCCGGCTGGCAGGAAGGGTGTTGATGACGCGCGGCTGTCGGTCTGTCGGTGGCTGCCGGTAAGACTGTCGGTAGCTGCCGGTAGGTTCGGGGACGGCGCGAGCAAAGGCGGAAGATCGGGAGGGGCGGGGTTGTCGCAGCACAGCTCAGGGCCGTCCATCCTCGTGGAGGGCCTGGTCAAGTCGTTCGGAGAGGTCCGCGCGCTGCACGGCATCGACCTGTCAGTCCCGCGCGGGACGGTGCTCGGTGTCCTCGGTCCCAACGGCGCTGGCAAGACCACCGCGGTCCGCATCCTGACCACGCTGCTGCTTCCGGATGACGGCCACGCGTCGGTCGAGGGGCATGACGTGGTCCGGCATGCTGCCGCGGTTCGCCGGTGCATCGGCTTGTCCGGGCAGTCCGCGGCCATCCAGGAAGAGCTCACTGGCCGGGAGAATCTCGAGATCATCGGGCGGCTATACCACCTGAGCTGGTCGCAGGCCCGGGTCCGGGCCACCGAATTGCTCGCCCAGTTCGACCTGCTTGACGCCGCAGACCGGCCTGCCAAGAACTTCTCCGGCGGCATGCAGCGCCGCCTGGATCTGGCGGCCAGTCTGGTCGGACGTCCCAAGGTGCTTTTCCTGGACGAGCCGACGAGCGGCCTGGACCCCCGGTCCAGGCTCGGAATGTGGGACATCATCCGTTCCCTCGTGGCCGGCGGGACCACGCTGTTGCTCACCACCCAGTACCTCGACGAAGCCGACGAGCTTGCGGACGAGATCGTGGTGATCGACCACGGCCTGGTCATCGCCGCGGGTACCGCCGAGGAGCTGAAGGGCCGGATCGGCGGGGACGTGCTGGAATTCACCGTGCCCGACCGGATTAAGGTCAGCGACGGCGTCGCCGCGATCGGCAAAGTCGGCGAGGGCGAGCCGCACCTCGACCCCGACACCGGCGTGATCAGCATCGGGGTCGGCGGCCGTGGTTCGGACGCGCTCGTGGATGCGGTGCGCGAACTGGACAGCGCTGGAGTGCGGACTCGTGGCCTCACCTTGCGGCGGCCGTCGCTCGACGACGTGTTCCTCGCGCTGACCGGCCACGCCGCCGAGAGCGAGGCGCCGCCGGGTAGGCGGCGCGGCAAGGGGCGCCGCCGGCCTGGCGGCCAAGGCGGCCAGGCCGGCGATGGCAGTAACCAGAGCAGCTCCAGGACGGCGTCATGACCACGATCGCAGCGCAGCCGGACGCGCCGGGCCTGCTCAGCCGGGGCCGCTGGGCGGTCACCGACACGCTCGCCATAACCCGGCGCAACATGCTGGTCTGGACGCGCGTGCCGGCCTACATCGTCTTCACCGTGATCCAGCCGGTCATGTTCGTGCTGATGTTCAGGTACGTCTTCGGCGGCGCGATCCCGGTCAAGGTCGCCGGCGGGTACGTCAACTTCCTGCTGCCGGGAATCATCGGCCAGACCGCGGCTTTCGCGTCCTTTGGCACGGCCATCGCGCTGGCCCAGGAGCTGCGGAAAGGCGTGATCGACCGGCTCAGGTCGATGCCGATGGCGCGGTCCGCGGTACTAGCCGGCCGCCTCGTCGCCGATACCGCCCGGATGTTCCTGACGATCCTGATCATCGTCGGTGTCGGCTACGCGGTCGGCTTCCGGTTCAGCAACGGCTTCGTCCCGGCCGTGGCCATGATCCTGCTCGCCACCATCTTCGGCCTGTCGATCTGCTGCATCGCGGCCTTCACCGGCCTGGCAATCGGTGACGAGGAGTCCGTCCAGGCGTTCGGGCTGATCTGGCTGTTCCCGCTCACCTTCGTCAGTTCGGCGTTCGTGCCGATCTACACCATGCCAGGCTGGCTGCAGGCGTTCGCCAACAACCAGCCGGTCACCTACACGATCAACGCGATGCGGGCGCTAGCGCTCGGCGGCCCGGTCACCGCCAACTTGTGGAAGAGCCTGGTATGGATAGCAGGCATCTTCCTGGTCTTCGGGCCGCTCGCCGTCCGCGCCTACAAACGCGCCAGCTGAGACCAAGCCGACTGCGCTGGGCCGGTACCGCTGCCCAGTTCAAGGGACTGATCAAGGTGGCGGGCTGATCCAGTAGGCGACGCCGCCATGGCCGGCGCAGGCGCCGGAACGGTGCCGGGCGTGCGAATACGTCCCGTCCTTGCACTTGGCGGTGGCGCCGGCTGGCGCTCCCCCGCCGGGGCTGCCGGTCGGGCCGGCCGATGAACCGGCGGACGGGGCGGAAGCCGGGCCGGTGTAGGAGCCGTTCCAGACAGCCGGCCTGCTGTCGCCGCCATACCGCTTGTACGCGGCCCACCAGTTGACCGAGATCGCGTACTGCGCGGCGGCCAGGCTCAGCTGGCCGGAGCAGACCAGGTCGTGCAGCCGGTTCTCGACGAGGTCCTTCACCTTGGCACCTTCGGTGGCGTGGTAGGGCTCAGGCCACAGGTTGCGCGAGTCGGTCGGGCTGCCGCCGAGTTCCAGCGAGATCAGGTGGTCTTCCTCGTAGTCGCCGGTCCGCCTGTCTCCGTGGTAGGTGTAGCCAGCCGCAAGCTGCGATTTTTTGAGCTTCGTGGTGTACTCCTCTGGCGGCCTGATCGTCCTGGTGTACCCGGTACGGCAGATCGTCGAGCCCATATCGGCCTGCGTCACTGCCAGATTGACTGCTCCGGGCGTCAGGTACCTGTTCGGCAGCACCACTCCCCCGGCCAGCGTCCACTCACCGGTCCCCGGGCCGGACGGCCTGGCGATCGGCGGCCCGGAAACGGGCACGGCGCCGGCAGATCCCGAACTGGCCGGGCTAGCTGCCTGACCGGGGCCGCCGGCGGACCCGAGCGTGGTGACCTTGCAGGCTGCCAATCCCCCGCTGAGCGCCGCCGCGACAAGCACCGCCATCAGTCCTCGCGCCAGGCACGACACTGGCATTGTCATTCGGCTACTCCGTTCGCACGACGTCAGGGTGATTCTCGCACCTCGCCGTGCAGCAGTTGGCCAGCCCGCCGGGGAACATCGCCGGAGCCATGCTGCGAGCGATCAGGCCCGCCAGGCCGGCCCGGCCATATTTCGGTCGACCCGCATCAGCCGGCCTCTTTATGGTGGAGCGAGTCAGACTTTCCGGCAGGGGGTTGAGTTGAGGGGGTCGGGAAGGATGGCTGGCTGGACTTTGGCGGACCCGCTACTTGACTGAGAGGTCCTGATATGACCAGTAAGTTCACCGAGCTTGCGATCGACTGTGCCGATCCCAACGGCCTCGCCCGGTTCTGGTGCTCGGTCCTTGGCTACGAGGTGCAGGACGAAGACAACGGAATTGTCACGATTGGCTCCCCTACGGTGCCTGAAGGCAAGAACCACCCTGGCCCAGTGCCACCGACGTTGACATTCGCGCACGTGCCCGAGGGCAAGACCGTCAAGAACAGATTCCACCTCGACGTCAGCCCAACCGACAGGGAGCAAGACGAAGAGGTCCGTCGCCTGCTCGACCTAGGTGCCCGGCACGCCGACGTCGGCCAAGGCGATGAGAGCTGGGTCGTACTTGCCGACCCGGAAGGGAACGAGTTCTGCGTCCTTGCGGACCGCCGCCCCTGATCGGAGGCCGCACACCGCGGTAACGCCGTTCACGGCGCCTGCCGATCTGAGTTTCTGGCGCGCTGGCCGTCTCGCGGACCGGAATCTTCTAGGGTCATCACGTGTCTGGCGACATGTGGCTTTTGCGCTGGTTCCGATACGACGAGGGCATCGATTCTGCAGAAGTCTATCTTCTGGACGGAGCTGTCCCCAGGTGAGCCACCGGAGCCAGCGGCTCATCCAGCAGCGGATCCGCCAGACAGGCGAACGCCTCATGCGCCACCGGCCAGGACACCCCGGCATGCCGGGCCGCCTCAGCCGGGGTGACGCCCCGCTCCGCGACCTCGGCGCCCGCCTGCTCCCGCAGCCGGGCCGTCACCCGGCGGCGCGGCGGGACTCCCGGCAGCGACCCGGTGAACGTCTTGCGGCCGCAGGCCTCCTCCGCGCATTTCCACCGCCGCTTCACCCAGCACGGCCGCACCCGCCCCGAGCTGCCGCGCACGTCTTTCGGCAGGCCGTCACCTGGTCACGGACCCGGGACGACACCGCCCCGCAGCCCGGGCACGCCGCCGCGCCCGGGTGATCCGTTACCGCCCGTGCCCTCACCGTGCCGTCCGGGCCGGGCTCCGCGCCGGTGATCCGCAGGCCATCCATGCCGAACAGCACGGACGCCGTATCCTCGAACACGATGCCCGCGGCTCTCTGATGATCTTGAAGTCTGCGGTAAGACCCAAGATCCTAAAAGCCGCGGGCATCACAATCCCGGCGACACGCCCGCCCTGGTGGCAGGGCAGGACGCCGGGGCCCGGGCGGCATCCCAGGCGCCGCAACCACGCTCAGTAACAACGACGCATCACGCGAAGTAATCAGACAGTAACCGCATCCCGGTTAACTTCGAAGAACCGGTTATTCACAGCTGATCCTGTAGAACTCCAGGGCAATGACGGCGGAAATCGTTTCCGCGAAACTTGCGAGCGGGCGGCGGTAATCCACATGAAGGATCCGCCAGGTCTTCAGGTTCGCGATGGTTTACTCGATCCGGTAGCGGATTCCGTTCACCGCCTTGTTGAATTCTTTCTCCCAGTCAAGAAGGTCGCGGAACTGGGGCTTCCTGATGGGCGCCAGCATGCCGTTCCCGATGTAGCCCTTGTCTGCGATCCAATCCGCGTGGTTAAGTCCTTCCAGCACGCCGGAGATCTCGAGCGCGGCTGAGTCGTGGCGGTTCCCGGTGACCGGATCGGAAACCCATCTCAGTCTTCCGTAAAGGTCGCAGGCGACCTGGACGTTCATTCGCCGAGTAGCCGGGGGCATCTCAGCCCCCGGCCCTCACAGATCCGGACGTGAATCTCTCGATTCATCCGGCTCGTGCCGTCCAGTCCTAGACGGGGCTTTCTGACCTCGCTTCTCGCGCGACTCCTCCCTTGCCGGTTGGTCGCGTGTCACCGAGGCCACCGTGTCATTTCAGGGCTAGTAACGCATCTTCCAGTGCGCGAACAATTCAGGGTCCCGCATGCGGATCCCCTCCAGCCATGCCCGCGCTTTCCTGTCGCTACCTTTGAGCCGCTTGAACTTCCTCCTGCCCCACCGCACCAGTTGGTGATCGATGCGTTCGCACAGTGGGATCACCGCAGTCGAGTAGAACACGGTGAAATACGCGAGCCACCCCGCCACCACCGGATTT
>DATLSX010000022.1:0-36226 GCA_035533915.1 Streptosporangiaceae bacterium | reverse complement strand
TCGCTAACAGGCTCGTCGGCATCCTGCACGGATGCCTGAAAACCCGCACCCTCTACGACGAGGCAACCGCCTGGTCCCACCGGCAAAACCTCCCTCAATCTTCCGTAGCGGCTTGACACTTAAGCTCCTGGGATGTCTTTCGTGAGCGTTGACTGTGCGCAATTCGCTGGCGGCGCGCGCGAACTGCTCTCACTGCTCGCGTTCGAGCTGAACCGGCGCAGCGGGCGCTACGGGACGCTGCCGTTTCCCCGCCTGGTCACCGGCCAGATCGCCATGACCGCCGAACTGAGCATGACCGACCGCGGGGTCGCACGCGAACAGGCACAGCAGGTGCTTGAGGACCACAAGAAGACCGCCCGGCGCCTCCAGGACGCCTTCCAGGAGATCGTGACGGACGGGATCCGCCCCCTCGCCGAGGCCAAGGGCGTTCCGCTGGCGGGAATGACGGCGCTCGATATCGCGAGCAAGGTAGGCCCGCGGCTGCTGCTCGGCCGGATGGCGGCGACCCGGCACGGCCGCGGCCTGCTGCTCGGCAAGGGCCAGGAGTGGTACGGCCACCAGGACATCGGGCTCAGCCGGTTTCCGCTCGACGAGCTTGTCAGCCTCAGCCGGCTGGCGGCCAGGCCCGACAGTGAGGACGACAGGCGCGCGGTCGCTGAACTGCTGTGGGCGGCGTTCCTGGCAGACCTGCGGGACGCCTTCGAGCACCGCCGCCGCGCGGTGGACTGGACGCTCAACGCCGTGGTCCTGCTCGACAACGCCGACAGCAGCGTGGGCCAGGAGTTCCTGAACGAACTGGTGGCGGCGCGCAGGCAGCGGGCCGCCTACGCGCCGCACGGCGCCGACCCGCTGACCGTGGTGGCGGTCAGCCGGGGCAGGCTGGCCGAGCGGCTGCTGCCGATCGGCCAGCCCCGACGGTCATCGCCGACGCCTCGTACGCCGACTACCTGCGGCAGAGCCGTACCCCGACCCGCCGATGGTGGTATACGGTCGCGCTGCCTGACCTGACCGCCGACGAGGTCGCGAACATGGTCTCCGAACTCGAATTGCCGGCCCGCAGCCGGCGCCGCGTATCAGCGGCCGTCCACATGTTCACCCACGGGCACGCCGGCGCGGCCCGTGCCCTGCTGGACGCCCTGGCCGAGCATCCCGACCATCAGGACGACCCGCTGGCCATCCTCGATAGCCGCGAACAGGGGCTGCGGCAGACACCGCCGGCCACCGTGGGCGAAGCCCTGCTGCACCGGCTTACCCAGGGGCTGCACGGCCTGGACATCGATGACCTGGCCACCTGCGCGGCGGCCAGGGACAAGGAGGCCGCCTTGCACCTGGCCGCCGCCAGCGGGCTGCTGGCCGGGACTCATGGCGCGGAGTCGGCGATCTTCTCCGTCGAACTATGGGGCATCACCGGCACCGGCAGTCCGGCGCGGCCGCACCCGGTGCTGCGGCTGCTGCTGCTGCTGCGGCGGCTGGCTGCCCGCGACCCCGGCTCCCCGGCAAGCTGGGCCCGCGTTCACATCTGGCTGCAGAAGGCCTGCCAGGACGCGGGCGACGTGGCCGGCGAGCTTGTACCACGCGCTCGCCCTGTCGCAGGTCCAGCTCGTCGCCAGGCGGCTGGCGGACATGCTGGAAGACTGCGACGCCACGGCATGGCTGGAGTTGCTCGGGTCGGTCACGGCAGCGCCGAACAGCCTCGACCTCCGGCTCGGCTCCGCCGAGCAGCAGATCACCGTGCTGACCGGCTGGGCCGATCAGCACGACATGCCGTCCGCGGCGCTGGGGCGGCTGGTCGCCGCCAAGTGGATCGAGTCTGATCCGCTCAGCCAGCGCGGCCGGGCCGGCCTGCGCCGGGAGGGACGCACGGCGAACGAGTCCATGTTCGAGCCGCCGCGGTCTGCCGCCGGCGCCCGGCGGATCCGCGCCGCGCTGGCCGCGGGCGTCACCGCGCTGGCCGTGGCTGCCAGCGCCGGCGGCTACGCCCTGGTCACCAGCGGGCGCGGCCAGCTAGTGCCGTGCGCCAGCCTGACGCCGCCCTTCCAGGTGGTCAGGGACGGCGCGGAATGCGTCGGGATCACCGACGGCCAGTTCCCCTTCGACCCCGGCCGGTCGGCCGTGAGCCAGGGCATCACCAGCGCCGAGCGGGACATCGCAGCGGAGAACGCCCGGGTGGTCCGGCGCGGGCACTTCGTCACCCTGGCCTTACTGACACCGCTGACCTGGTCTGCGAGCAGCCAGGTCTCGCTTGAGCGGATCAGGGACGAACTTGAGGGCGCGTACGCGGCGCAGTACGACGCCAACGAACTGGAAGGCGTCAACCCGCGGATCCGCCTGGTCCTGGCCAACGAGGGAAGCGTCGAGCAAGCCTGGCCGCTGGTCGTCGGCCAGCTGAAGAAGCTGACCGCCGCCCCTGGCCGGCTTGTCGCGGTCATCGGCATGGGCATCAGCGTCCGGCCGACCTTCCGGGCCGCCAAGGCGCTCAGCGCCGCGGGCATCCCCATGGTCGGAGCCGTGATCACGGCCGACAGCCTGGACTGGGCGCACATTCCCGGGCTCGCCAAGGTGACGCCGGACGTCCGGCAGGAAGTGGCGGCAATCACCCGCTATCTCGGCAGCCGCCACCAGCTAGCGAGGGCGTTCCCGGTTTCCGACGGCGACACCACGGACCTCTACACGGCTAACCTCGCGCAGGACTTCCAGTCCGCGTTCGGCAAGCACGTCGTCAACGAGGAACCGTACGGTCCCGGCCAGGGGATCGGCAACGAGTTCAACCTCATCGCGGACGTCGTCTGCGGCATTCCCGGCCCGTCCCCTCTCGTGATCTACGCCGGCCGTGAGGTCGTGCTCGCGACGTTCATCCATCAGCTGCAGGGGTCACCCGCCTGTGACGGCAGGCGGATCACCGTGGTGACAGGCTCGGACGCGGTGGCCCTTGCACCTGCCGTCACGGTGGCCCTGCCCGGCCAGGCCCATCAGCCCGATCCGGCACAGGTATCGGTCATCTATGCCGGCATCGCCAACCCGGCTCAGGTCTCGACGTCGTTCCGTGCGATGTTCACCACGATGTTCGGCACCACCGGACTGTCCGACAGCTGGATGGTCAGGACGAACGACGCCCTGGCCGCCGTGGCGAGGGCCATCAGCCTGGCGACGGGCAACTCGGCGGCCTTCCCGCCGCCGTCCCTGATCCGCAGCGCCATCAGGCTGCTCAACGGCCCCGCATCAGGTGCTCGGAGCGACCGGGCCGTTCTCGATCGGCATCACCGGCGAGCAGGCCGCCCCTGACATTCCGGTATTCGGGCTGTCCGGCGGCCACGTGCGCGTGCTGGCCGGGTAGCGGGACGTCTGGCCGGCGTATCGCTGGCCTTGGCCACTGCCGTTCCGCTCCCCAGGCCGGGAAAGTCATGGGTGCATCAGGCTCCAGGGGGACGCGGCACCGGGCAGGCCGACCAGTATGCGGAGTTGCCCCGGCGCAGGACCGTGGAAGGAAGGACCCGGCGGTACAGCGGCCCTGGCGGCAGCTCGGACTGGCCGGCCGCCATCGGGATCAACGCCGATGGCAGGAAGGTGTTCGTCACCGGCCTCGCCGGCGCGGGCGCCTGCACCACCATCGCCTATCAGGGCTGAGACCACCACAGCGGGCCGGCCGCTGGCGAACCTCACCGCCGGACGCGCTCAGCCATCTCTTCCCAGAAGTGCTTGAGGTGTTTCTTGGTATCCCCTTGCCAGGGAGCTGTCAGCCTGATCCGGAGCGAGCGGACCCGGCCGCGGCCGCGGAGGATGATCCGCTCGCGACGGCAAAGCGACTCACTCAGCTCGGCACGGTGCTGCAGCGAGCCCTTCGGCGGGTAAGGACACAGGTTAAACGGGCAGTCTGGGGCACAACCGGAGATCGCGCCGGTGACCCGCGTTCCGGCGGCACCGGCCGTCTGAACCGGCTGAAGCGGCGCGCGGCTCCCAGTCAGGCACGAGGGCAGGATCGCCTTGTCGGTCCGCGCGAGCCTGTGCTCGCGACCCGGCGGCCGCTCGCCGCCCTCTGCCAGGTTGAGGTACACGAGAAGGTCGGCGGCGAGCTGCTGTGCGCGATGGTCGAGCGCACTCCACCCTGCCGATGCCGGTATCCATACCTGACGTGGGCACCGGTGCCCCGATGTCGTGGGTCCGGCGCCAGTCTGGGACGTCACTCCCGTCTCGTCGATCCACAGGAAACGCTCCGGCTGTCCCGTTACCAGGGCATACACGCACATCTGTGCCCCGGCCGCGACGAAGGGATGCTCCACCTGGCGGTCTTTCCCGGCACGGACCGCCTCGTCGTCACTCATCGCCAGCCACTGCCTCATCAGCGCATCAGGCGCACGGGACGCGCTGCCAGCAGGACCGGAGCGATCGTCGCCATCAGGCAGCGACCACAGCGTGAGCGCTTGCAGCAGGGCAAGCCGCGAATACCAGAAGCCGACCTGGTGCAGCATCGATTCCGCCTGACCCGCGAGGTAGAGGCGCGACTCGGGAGGTCCGGCGTACGGGCTGCGCTGCCTCCAGTTCGCTACGAATTTGAATCCCTGAGCCAGGGCGATCTTGAGGTTGTACGGCACCGGGTCCGCGCCTGACGGGTCAGTGACATGGCTGATCCAGCTCTCAAGATTGTGCTGCGCCTGCCAGGACAGGTTCCGCTTGCCGCGATCATCCGGGGTCAGTTCGGATTCCTTGTTCTCCGGTACCCAGGTGACAGAGCCAGCCAGCATCGGAGCCAGCCAGGCCCGCATGACCTGATCGCGCAGAACCTGCTCCTGCTCCGCCCGGTCGCCGCTGTCCAGTCGCCGCCGCATCCGCTCCAGGTCAGCTGGGCTCAATGGTCCCAGCCGCCCCCGCAGCGCTTCGAACGCCAGGTCACCGCCACTGCCGATCTCCTGAGCGGCCGCGAGCCGCACCGCGTAGGACCCGTCGCATACCCCCAGGTCGAACAACTGACGGTAGGCGTGCTCAAGATCGGTGCGCCAGGATCTCGCGCTGTCGCCTGCCATGCCCAGCCGTATCGTGCCGCGGCGGCGGACGTCACCGGCCCAGCCGGTGACCTTGCGGGGCCCGTCCTTGGCCTTGGCCGGCAGGCTCCGGCCAGGGGCTGACACGGGCTGGCACGTGTGGCCGCCGAGGAATTGCCTCGCGGCCCTGCGCATGGCCTCGCCGAGCCGGAAGACGAACCGCAGCCTGGTCTTCTCCAAAGTGGCGAGGTCGCCTTTGGCCTTTTCCTGGTTGTGCTGCATTTCCGATATCAGCTTGCTGACCGCCGTGACCGTCTCGGTGAACTGTCCCCGCCTGGTCTCAGGGATGATCTGCACGGCGCTCGCGTACAAGTCCATTGTCGCGACGTCGACCTTCGTGACCTTGCCCCTGGCGCAGGTCGAACGCTCTCGTGCCGCGCTGTTCATGCTCTTCACGATGTGAGCCACCTTCTTTCGCGCCGCCCCGTGCCCGCGGCAGCGCCGTGCGCACATGACCAGCGCCAGAAGGAATTCCCGCCCTGGTTCCCTGAGCGCCTCACCTACGCAGCCGGTGCCGTCATGCCCGCGGGCGGCGAGAACAGCACCCAGGTACCGTGACCCCAGGTATGCCTGCAGGATGCTGTGCGGATACCGCAGGCCGTCCCCATACGGCTCCACCAGGCCGAGCCGCTGCCCGTAGGCGGCGGCAAGCTGGAGATCGAAACGCCAGTTGTGCTGATCCAGGCTCTTCATGAGCTGCTCGCGGATCTTTTCGTAGCACCAGTCAGCGTTCCCCTCCCCCGCCGCCGGCTCCGTGACCCCGGTTCCTGTCCCGCTTCTCGGCCCCGGAAAGTCGGAGAACCTGACCACCAGGGAATTCTTCATCAGGCCGACGCAGGCGAGCGCTGAGAGTTGCTCGACCGTCGCAGTCCGTGCGCGGCGGTCCAGCGAGATGTCGCCGTTCAGGTGGCCGTCGATGACGGATTCGACCCAGGCTTCCAGCAGCCGCATGCGGAGCTCAAGCTTGTCGGGGCAGGCGGCCGCTGGCTGGCGGCGGTCCGGCTCCGATCCCACGAGATCGAGTTGCCCATTCTCGTTCAGATCGTTCGTGATCTGCAGGTACAGCGGAGAATCCGAGACCGCCGCGGTCTCCGCGATCCACCGCAGCCTGCCGTCCTCGTCGTGTGATCCTGCCTGACGCAGGTACTGAAGCGCGTCACGCTCGCTGAGCGGCTCAAGTTCGGTGATCGTAGCTTCCATCCCGCGCAGCGGTTCGTACGGGCGGGAAGCTACGACCAGCGGCAGGCTCTCCTGGCGCGCCTTATGGATCGCCGTCCTGATGAGGTTGTCGCGTTCGTTCTCCTGTGCGCTGACCTTCTGGAGCGCTTCCTCCAGCCCGTCAGCCAGGACCACGAGCTTGTTGTCCCTGCTCAGTTGCTGCCAGACTCTGTCCGCTTCCGCGCTGGAGACCCGGAACGTCTCCGCGCGCTGACAGAAACCGCGGTAGGCAGCCTCGCGGAAGTCGAGCTTCTCGTCGCAGTCACGCAGCCTTAGCGTCACGGGGATCGCGCGCTTCTGCGCGAGCAGGGACGTGAGCCGTACCAGGGTGGCAGTCTTCCCGGCTCCCACGTCGCCCACGATGATCCGCGGGCGGCGGGCTTTAGGTTCCCGGAGATCTTCCATGATCGCCCGGCACAGGTCGTCCCGGCCGACTACGTCCCCCAGGATCGTCCCAGATGTCTGCACCATCTCTTCCGGCTTGTCGACAGCGGCCTTCTTGTACGGCCGGCGGAATGTGGTCATGCGCCAGAGCAGGAAGAAGAGGTAACCCATGCCAGCCAGGGCAAAGGGGACCAGGATCCCGGTAACAATGTCGTATCCAGGGTGATACCAGGAATTAACGGGTGGAGCTAGTTGTATTGAACCGATATTCGGCACAAATTCGGTGAACAACCGAAAACCGAGAAATATAACCCCCACCCAGGCTGCGACGAAGACAAACCAGCCCCAGGCGGTCCGCCCGCCCCACCGGCCAGCGTGTTCCCCGCCCGCCTGCGCACGGAAGTGCAGCGCCTGGGCCCCCAGCCAGCGCACCGGCGCGCCGGCGTGGTGCCACGCGATCCGCAGCCAGGCCCGCTCCGGGCCCGGCTCATGGCGCGGCCGCGCCCTAGTCCGTAGCTGACCACCGCTCGTAGACATGTAACATCACCCCTGGTAGACGTTCTGTGGAGGTCTGCGATCCGAGGTGAGAGCCGGACCTTGAGCTAGGTCAGGGCGACGCCGGCATCACCATCGCGGTGGCGGTGGCTGCGGTTGCTGCCTGCCGCGCCGGACTGTCTTGAGTTCTCGTCGCTTTCCAGCCTGCTGCGGGGCCGGTCAGCGCATGCAGGGCAGGACGTCACCACCGCACCTGTCCTTCGGCCAGGTCTGCGCTTAGCGGGCTGAAACATCGCACGCTGGACCAACTGCGCTCTGGCCCGCGGCTGCCGCCAGGTCCCGCGAGCCGCGGCCGCCGCCCGCACCGCGCGGGAACGTCCGGCCCCGTCAGGCGGTCACGGGGGTGATGGGGGTGATGGGGGTGATGGGGGATGGACTCGCGCGGCTGGAACGTGAAGGCCGAGCCGGTGCTGATGCGGGTGACGGCGACCTCGTCGAACTCCCTGGCGGGCTGGTCCCGGATGACCACGTCCGCGGTCCAGCCGGTGTCCGTGCCCTGGACGTCGACGTCCAGGGCACGGACGTCCACCGCGCGGACGATGGCCCGCAAGGGCGCGAGGTCGCCAGGCCCGCACAGCGAGATCCACGCACCGTCGGCGGTTGCCGGGCTGGCGCTGACCCGCGGCCTGGAGTCCACGACGGCGGGTCACATAGGCGGCGGGGTTGAGCAGGGGGTGCGGTTCCAGCACGCGCAGCGCCCTCTCGACGCCGCCCGGCAGCCCGAGCGCGCGGTGCAGTCGCTCGGCGGCGATGCCCGCGATGCCGGTGAGCTGCTTCGAGCACAGCGCGCGGGCCTGGCCGGCCTCCACCCTGGCGGCGACCGCCCGCGCGAAGCCGAGGCTGAGCAGGTGCATCCGCAGGCATACCTCGTCGGCGATGCGGACCAGGGCCGAGCGGGAGAAGTCGCCGAACACCAGGTCGGACAGCAGCGGTCCTGAGTAGTCGGCCCGGCCGGGCTCCGCCGGGTCGACCGGGCCAAGCTCGACCGACGCCGCGTGCG
Organism: Streptosporangiaceae bacterium; assembly: GCA_035533915.1. Classification (GTDB taxonomy): domain Bacteria; phylum Actinomycetota; class Actinomycetes; order Streptosporangiales; family Streptosporangiaceae; genus Chersky-822. The sequence continues at coordinate 28,033 of DATLSX010000022.1, read as the reverse complement.
AGGAGCGCAGTTCGCGGCAGCCCGCCGTTGCTCCCCCAGCGGCTCCACGTCCATCAGCGCACCGCAGTGGTGAAGCCGGAACTCCCCGTGCCAGCGGTCGTGCACGGCGTAGCGGAAATCCATGAACTGCGGCGGGGCGCCGATGTCCAGCTGCAACCCCTTGAAGATCGTGACCACGTTCCTGCTCGGCCACTTCAGGCTTCCGCTCTCCAGTCCCCTAGCCGAACGCCAGGCCGAGGTCGATCTCCGGGTAGAGCGGGAAGCGCTGCAGCAGGTCCTGGACCCGCTGCCTGGCCGCGTCCGCCGTGGCCTCCGGCAGGCCAAAGTGCGCCTTGCTGACTTTGCTGACGCCGTCCTCACCGGTCGTGGTCTTCGGGGTAACCTGCGCGAGCACGGAGACGATGATGTCCGCGATCTCGGTGATCTCGTCCGCGCCCATGCCGAGCGTGGTGATCGCGGGCGACCCGATGCGCAGCCCGCTGGTGTACCAGGGGCCGTTGACGTCGAACGGGAGCGAGTTCCGGTTGAGGGTCATCCCGCACGAGCGCAGCGCGGACTCCGCCTGACGCCCGGTGAGCCCGTAAGAAGCGGCAACGTCGACGAGCACGATGTGATTGTCGGTACCGCCGGTCACCACGCGCACGCCGTGCTTGACCAGCTCCTGCGCGAGCGTCCGCGCGTTCTCCACGACGGCGTGAGCGTACCGCTGGAAATCGGGGCGCAGCGCTTCGCGCAGCGCCACCGCCTTGGCGGCCATGACATGCGGGAGCGGACCGCCGAGTACCATCGGGCAGCCCTTGTCGATGGCAGGCGCGAACTCCTCGGTGCTGAGCACGATGCCGCCGCGCGGGCCGCGTAGCGTCTTGTGCGTGGTCGTGGTCACGACGTGGGCATACGGGACGGGATCGAACTCGCCGGTGAACACCTTGCCGGCCACCAGCCCGGCGAAGTGCGCCATGTCGACCATGAACGTCGCACCCACCTCGTCCGCGATCTCTCGCAGCCGGGCGAAGTCGATCCTTCTTGAGTAGGCGCTGTAGCCGGCGAGCAGGATGCGGGGCCGGACCTCGCGCGCCTGGGCGCGAATGGCGTCGTAGTCCAGCAGCATGGTTTCGCGGTCGACCTTGTAAGAATGGGCCTCGAACAGCAGGCTGGAGACGTTGTGCCGGTAGCCGTGGGTGAGGTGGCCACCGGAGTAATAGTCCATGCCGAGTAGCCGCTGCCCGACGAACTCGGCGCGCAGCCGCGCCCAGTCATCGGCGGTGACGGCGGCCGGGTTGGTCTGGCCGAGCTTCTCGAGCGCGGGGGATTCCACGGTAGCGGACAAGATGGCGAGGAATGCGACGAGGTTGGCGTCCGCGCCCGAATGCGGCTGGACGTAGGCGTAGCTGGCGCCGAACAGGTCCCGCGCCAGGCCCGCGGCCTCGAGTTCGACGGCGTCCACGTTGTCGCAGCCCGCGTAGAACCGGTGCCCCGCATATCCTTCGGCGTACTTGTCGGTAAAGAGATTGCCCTGGGCCAGCTGCACTGCGAGCGAGCAGAAGTTCTCGCTGGCGATTAGCTTCAGGTTCGAGCGCTGGTCAGCCAGTTCCCGCACGATCGAGGCGGCGATGTTCGGCGAGACCGCACCAATCGCCTCCAGGCCGGCGAAGAAGGCGACCGCGCCCGGGGCGAGCTGGCCGGGCTGCGCCGAGGCGAGATAGCGCTGGAGCAGGAGACTGGTCCGCACCGCGGGGGGATCAGCTGGTCGGGAACTCACCCGGCGCATTCTAACAGCCGCGTGCGACCGTCGATCGGATCCACACGCGTAAGATCACTCGTCGGCCAGATACCGGTTCACCGCGCGGCCGGTGAACCTCATTGGTGATTCCACTGCCCGCAACTGCTGGTAGTGCGCTCGCACGAATGCCAGCTGGAGTCTCTGGTCCAGGGACAGGACCGGCCCGGCACACGCCTGGCCGACACCAGGGGGAATCGGTGCCCCGGCCCGGATGGCCCGCCCCCGGAGACTACGCCAGGCACGACGACCAGAGCCAGCACCGCGATGACCGCGACAGCCGCCGCGGCGGACACATGGGCAGGATGAGCAGGCGCGGGGCGGACGGCTCGCGCCGCCCGGGGCCAGCGGCGCGCGGGACTACGCGGTGCCGCGGCCGCGGCCTGCTCGTCGGCGATCATCTGCCGGCCATTCTCGAAGTGCTCACACCCTTAACACGACGCTTCGCCGGGCGATGCTGAGTCACGCCGTATTATCACGACCACCGCAGACGGTCATACCCGCGCCGCCCGGCGCGCATGGCGCACGACGGCTCTTGGAGGTTTCCTACAAAGGAAACTGGCTAGTCTGCACTATCCGCGGCATGGCGCTGCCAGCCGCTAGGCGGAAAGGTGAAAACCGCAGGCGCCGCCGTGTCGCGCCGCGCACGTCGCTGGTCTACAGGAGGGCTCGGTCGGGTTGTTCAGTCGTGTTGCCATCGTCAACCGTGGTGAGGCCGCGATGCGGCTCATCCACGCGGTCCGGGAGCTGGCCGCGGAGACCGGGACCCGGATCGAGACCGTCGCCTTGCACACCGACGTCGACGCCGCGGCCACCTTCGTCCGGGCAGCGGACCTGTCCTACGATCTCGGTCCGGCCGCCGAGCGCCCGTACCTCGACCTGAAGGCGCTGGAGCGCGCGCTGACAGAGACCGGAGCCGACGCCGCGTGGGTCGGCTGGGGGTTCGTCGCGGAGGACCCGGCGTTCGCGGAGCTGTGCGAGAAGATCGGCGTCACCTTCGTCGGACCGAGCGCGGAGGCCATGCGCAAGCTCGGCGACAAGATCGGCGCGAAGCTGATCGCCGAGCAGGTAGGCGTGCCGGTCGCGCCGTGGAGCCGCGGTCCGGTCGATACCCTGGACGCCGCCCTGGCGGCAGCGGCCGAGATCGGCTATCCGCTGATGCTGAAGGCGACCGCGGGTGGCGGCGGGCGCGGCATCCGCGTGGTCACGAACGATGCCGAGCTCGCCGACGTCTACGAGCGCACCAGCCAGGAGGCCGCGCGGGCGTTCGGCAGCGGCATCGTGTTCCTGGAGCGCCGCCTCACCGGTGCCCGGCACGTCGAGGTCCAGGTGATCGCCGACGGCGAGGGAACCGCGTGGGCGCTCGGTGTCCGCGACTGCTCGGTGCAGCGGCGCAACCAGAAGGTCATCGAGGAGTCGGCGTCGCCGGTGCTCAGCCCTGTGCAGACGGCCGAGCTCAAGTCGTCGGCGCAGCGGCTGGCCGTCGCGGTCGGTTACCGCGGCGCGGCGACCGTCGAGTTCCTCTACCACCCGGGCGACAAGGTGTTCGCGTTCCTCGAGGTCAACACCCGCCTGCAAGTCGAGCACCCGATCACCGAGGCCACCACCGGGTTCGACCTGGTCAAGGCGCAGCTGCTGGTGGCGTCCGGCAGCAGGCTCGAAAGCGAGCCGCCGGTGGAACGCGGGCACGCCATCGAGGCCCGCCTGAATGCCGAAGACCCCGACCGGGACTTCGCGCCCTCGCCGGGCCGCATCGCACGGCTGGACCTGCCCGCCGGGCCGGGCATCCGCGTGGACACCGGGGTCAGCGAGGGTGACACCATCCCCGCCGAATTCGACTCGATGATCGCGAAGATCATCGCCTATGGCCGCGACCGCGACGAGGCGCTCGGCAGGCTGCGCCGGGCGATAGCGCAGACCACGGTGATCATCGAGGGCGGCGCGACGAACAAGAGCTTCGTGCTCGACCTGCTCGAAGCGCCCGAGGTGATCGACGCCAGCGCGGACACCGGCTGGATCGACCGCGTCCGCGGCGAGGGCAGGCTCGTCTCGCACCGGCACTCCGCCGTCGCGCTGGCGGCCGCAGCCATCGAGGCGTACGAGGCGGAGGAACGCATCGAGCGGCAGCGGCTGCTGTCGACGGCGTTCGGCGGACGCCCGCAAGTACAGCACGAGAGCGGCCGGCCGCTGGACCTGAAGCTGCGCGGCGCGGGCTACCGCGTGCGCGTCGCGCGGGTCGGCGCGCACCGGTTCCGCGTCGGCGTCGCAGCCGGTGACGACGTCCGCACCGCCGACGTCGAACTCGACCGCTTCGACCGGCACACCGGGCAGATCGTCGTCAACGGCACCCGGTACCGCCTGGTCACCGGCACGCACGGGCCGATCCACCTGGTCGAGGTAGACGGCGTGACGCACCGGGTCAGCCACGACGAGGGCGGCGTCGTCCGTTCGCCGATGCCCGCGCTGGTCGTCGCCACGCCGCTGAAGGTCGGCGCCGAGGTCGAGGCGGGCGCACCGGTGCTGGTGCTGGAGAGCATGAAGATGGAGACGGTGCTGCGGGCGCCGTTCAGGGCTCGGCTGAGGGAATGCGTCGTGTCCGTGGGCAGCCAGGTGCAGACCGGTGCGCCGCTGCTGCGGCTGGAGCCGCTCGGTGACGCCGAAGCCGTGAACACCGCGGCCGCCGAGTCCGTCGAGCTGGACCTGCCCGCCGCACCCGGGAAGAGCCCGGCGCGGGAGCGCAGCACGCGCGGCCAGGAGGACCTGCGCAGCCTGCTGCTGGGTTTCGACGTCGACCCGCACGACGAGCGCCGGGTGCTCGACGACTACCTCGCCGCGCGCCGGGCGACCACCGAAGACGGCGACCGGCCGCTGGCCGGGGAACTCGAACTCGTCGACGTGTTCGCCGACCTCGCCGAGCTGAGCCGCAACCGGCCGGCGGGCGACGACGGCGGCGGCGGGGACAGCCACGTGCACAGCCCCCGCGAGTACTTCCACACCTACCTGCGGAGCCTCGACGTCGAGCGGGCGGGGCTGCCGGAGCCGTTCCAGGCCAAGCTCGCCAAGGCGCTGGGGCACTACGGTGTCACCGGGCTGGAGCGCTCCCCCGAGCTCGAAGCCGCGGTGTTCCGGATCTTCCTTGCCCTGCAACGCGCGTCCGCCGACGCCACGGTCGTCGCGACGTTGCTGCGCGCGTGGCTGCGGGAGCCGCCGCCGGACGAGACGCTGCGCGAGCCCGCCGGCCTCGCGCTGGAGCGGCTGGTGGCCGCGACGCAGGTCCGCTTCCCCGTGCTCTCCGACCTCGCGCGCGGTGTGGTGTTCGCCTGGTTCGGCCAGCCGCTGCTGCGCCGCAACCGTGCCCGCGTCTACGCCGACGTCCGCAAGCACCTGCGCCACCTGGACGCGCACCCGGACGCGCCGGACCGCGCCGAGCGCATCGCCGAGATGGTGCGCAGCACCGAGCCGCTGGTGCGCCTGCTCGGCCAGCGGCTGGTCCGCCACGACCTTGACAACGCGATCATGCTGGAAGTGCTGACCCGGCGGTACTACGGCAACAAGGGTCTCACCAGCGTCCGTACCAGCCAGGTCGCGGGCCGCACCTTCGTGGTCGCCGAGCGCGCGGGCTCGTGCGTGGTCTCGGCCGCCGTGAGCTTCGAAGCGCTGGGCGGCACGCTGCGCGGGCTCGCGGAACTGGCGAGTGGCGAGGACGTAATCGACGCCGACATCTATCTCGCCTGGGAGGAGCAACCGGAGGACTTCGACGCGACAGCGGCAGCCCTGCACGAGGTCGTCAGCGCGCACCCGCTGCCGGACCAGGTCCGCAGGCTCACCGCCACCGTCGCGGGCCGCGGCCGCGCGGTGATGCACCACCACTTCACGTTCCGCCCGTCGGCCACCGGAATGGCCGAGGAGCGGCTGATCCGCGGCCTGCACCCGTACATCGCGCAGCGCATGCAGCTGGCGCGGCTGAGCAAGTTCGACCTCACCCGGCTGCCGTCGTCGGACGAGGAGGTCTACCTCTTCAAGTGCGTGGCGCGGGAGGATCCGTCGGACGACCGCCTTGTCGCGTTCGCGCAGGTGCGCGACCTGACCGAGTTGCGCGAGCACGACGGCAGGCTGGTCGCGCTGCCGACGGCCGAGGACGCCATCGCCGCCTGCCTCGACTCGATCCGCCGCGCGCAGTCGCGGCGGCCGTCGAAGAACCGCTTCAGCACCAACCGGATCGTGGTCTACGTGTGGCCGCCGAGCGACCTCACCCGCGCGGAACTGGAGATGATCGCCGGGCGCGTGCTGCCGACGACCGCGGGCGCCGGGCTGGAGGAGATCCTGCTTATCGCACGGCAGCGCGACCGGAAGACCGGCGAGCTGACCAAGATCGCGGTGCGCATCTCCTTCGACGCCGCCGGCGGAACCAAGCTGACCGTCGGAGAGCCGTCGGACGAGCCGGTCGAGCCGCTGGACGACTACCGGCTGAAGGTGCTGCGCGCGAGCAGCCGCAACACGGTGTACCCGTACGAGCTGACGGGCCTGCTCGGCGACTTCACCGAGCACGACCTCGACGACGGCGCGCTGGTGCCGGTGCACCGGCCGAAGGGGCATAACACCGCGGCGATCGTCGCGGGCGTGGTGACCACGCCGACCCGGCTGCACCCGCGGGGCGTCAGGCGGGTCGTCCTGCTCGGTGACCCGACGAAATCGCTCGGCGCGCTGTCAGAGCCGGAGTGCCGTCGCGTGATAGCCGCGCTGGACCTGGCCGAGCGGATGCGGGTGCCGCTGGAGTGGTACGCGCTGTCCGCCGGTGCCCGGATCTCGATGGAGTCGGGCACCGAGAACATGGACTGGGTGGCCGCGGCGCTCAAGCGGATCGTCGAGTTCACCCAGGGAGGCGGCGAGATCAACATCGTGGTCGCCGGCATTAACGTCGGTGCGCAGCCGTACTGGAACGCCGAGGCGACGATGCTCATGCACACCAAGGGCATCCTGGTGATGACACCGGACTCGGCGATGGTGCTCACCGGCAAGCAGTCGCTTGACTTCTCCGGTGGCGTGTCGGCCGAGGACAACTTCGGCATCGGCGGCTACGACCGGGTAATGGGCCCGAACGGGCAGGCGCAGTACTGGGCGCCGAACCTGGCAGCCGCCCGGGACGTGCTGATGTCGTACTACGACCACACGTACGTCGCGCCCGGCGAGCAGGCGCCGCGGCGGGCGAGCACGACCGATCCCCTGGACCGCGACATCTCCTGCTTCCCGCATACCGCGGCAGGCAGTGACTTCACCACCGTCGGCGAGATCTTCTCCGCGCGGGCTAACCCGGACCGCAAGAAGCCGTTCGACATCAGGACCGTGCTGCGGGCGCTGTCCGACCAGGACCACCCGGTGCTGGAACGCTGGGCGGGCATGGCCGACGCGGAGACCGTAGCGGTGCAGGACGTGCATCTCGGCGGCAGGCCAGTGTGCCTGCTCGGCATCGAGTCACGCGCGGTGCCGCGGCGCGGCTTCCCGCCCGCCGACGGCCCGGACACCTACACCGCGGGCACGCTGTTCCCGCAATCGTCGAAAAAGGCCGCGCGGGCGATCAACGCGGCCAGCGGCAACCGGCCGCTGGTGGTGCTGGCGAACCTGTCGGGCTTCGACGGCTCGCCGGAGTCGATGCGCAAGCTCCAGCTGGAGTACGGCGCGGAGATCGGCCGGGCGATCGTGAACTTCCGCGGGCCCATCGTGTTCTGCGTGATCTCGCGGTACCACGGCGGCGCGTTCGTAGTGTTCTCCAAGGCGCTGAACCCGAACATGACCGTGCTCGCGCTGGAAGGCTCGTTCGCCTCGGTGCTCGGCGGCGCCCCCGCCGCCGCGGTGGTGTTCTCCGGCGACGTCGATGCCCGCACCGCGGCCGACCCGCGCGTGCGCGACGTCGAGGCCCGGGTCGCGGCCGCAGCCGGCACCGACCGCGCGGCGCTGACCGCGGAACTCGACGAACTCCGTGCGGCGGTCCGCGCGGAGAAGCTCGGCGAGGTGGCCACGGAGTTCGACCGCGTGCACGACATCCGGCGCGCGGTGCGGGTCGGCTCCGTCGACGCCGTCATCCGCGCGGCGGAACTGCGGCCGCGGATCATCGAGGCGATCGAGTCCCGCCTGCCGAGCTTGGAACGCGGCTGAGCATGCTGGTGACGTTCCCGGCGGCGTCGGTTGAATCCAGCAGGTAGTCCGCCAGGGCATCGCTGATGGCGCCGCCGAGCCTGCGGTCGTAGCCCTGGAAGCACGGTGCGGAGTTGGCTTCGAGAAAGAACCACTCGCCCGCGTCGGACACCTTGAAGTCCACTCCGGAGAAGACCAGCCGCATCGCACGGGTCAGCCGCACGCAGTCGGCCGCGATCGGCTCGGGCACACTCACCGGCGCGAACGCTGCCGCGCGGTCGGTCCGGTAGTCGCAACTGGCGGCCCGAACCGCCTCGCCGAAGACCCGGTCGCCGACGACGTGGACGCGCACGTCGTAACCAGTGATCTGCTCTTGGAAGAGCACGGGCGCGTGGCGGAGCAGCGGCAGCCGGGCGGTGTCTTCGGGTCTGAACTCGCGCGCCCAGGTCTTGGCGCTGCTCGCGCCCTTGTAAATCACTGAGCGTGCGGCCGCGAACCGCGCGGCCTGGTCCGGATCGTTGGTCAGGCAGGTCCGGGGGATCGACCAGGACCGGCCGCGGGCCAGCGAGAGCTGATACGCCTTGCTGAAGTTGGAGTTGTCCTGGATGCCGCCGACTACCTGGTTCCACGGCAGGGCCGCGAGATAATTTGCCAGCGAGCATTGCACCGCCCGGGCACGCTGCGCCAGTTCCCGGTCCGGCGCTGCCGCGGAGATGTCGATCAGCCGGGCGACTAACGGCGGCGCGAGCTCATGGCAGCGCCCGGCCAGGTCGAGGCTGCCGGTGGTGCCGTCCAAGGGAAGATGCAGGTCGCCGGCCAGAACGAGGTGCCCGAGGTCTGCGATCTCGCCCTCGACGCCGCGCTGCCGCAAGGCGGAGACGGTATAACGGAAGGTGGGATCGGCGGCCGATCCGAGGAAGATCGTCATCCCGCCAGCCATCCCATCAGCGCGCTGTGAACTCTTTCCTCGTAGTCCTGATAGTGCGGCAGCGAAGGCAGCGGGTTGACCGCGACCGTCCGCATCACGCCGTCGCCGGCTCGCGACAGCACTATCAGGGCCAGGCCCAGCCCCGCGGCTTTGAAAGTCCTGATATCAGCCTGGCCGGCCGCACGGTCCCGCTGGGTGAGGCCGTCGGCAGGAGTGTGCAGCTCGACTGCCTGGTCGCCGGCCAGCATCAGCCGCCAGGCGCGGCCGGGATCGAAGGGCGTGACGCGCAGCACTGGGGCCTGGGCGGACGGGTGCTCTCCGTCCGCACGGTAGAGGAAGCGGCCGGTGTGCGCGTCGTGGACATTGGCCACGACGGCGGTGCCGCACGGACGCGGCCTGGTCGTCAGGTACGCCCCGGGCAGCCGCGGCGACGGGATGAACCCCTGCGGGCTTGGCCGGTTGACGACGCGCCCTGGCAGCAGCGCGAGGGCGGCCCACCAGGTCGCCAGCAGGTCGTTGTACTCCCCGGGTCCCAGGCCCGGCTGCGGCGGCAGGGAGCGGTTGACGGCGCAGGTGACCGGGGTGCCGTCGGGAGCGCGCAGGTCAACGCGACCGCGACCGTCCCCGTCCAGCTGGACTGTCACCTTCCACGCGGCCGGGTCGCGCACTCGCGCGGCACGCAAGCCGGCCCGGTCCGCGGCGCGCAGCAGCGCGTCGCAGACCGGGTCGCCATCGTGCCCGATCAGCGCGAGCACGTTCCCTCCCGTGGCTCCGGCTCTCCCGCGCCGCCCGCCGCGGACTCCGCGGCGGGCGGGGGCTCGCGTCCGGCCAGGGCGTAGGCCACCGCCCACGCCCTTGCCGCCATCACGTCCTGCACGTCCGGCCGGCATTCCGGAGGGATGAATCCCTCATCCACCGAATGCCTCGCGCGCCGCTTGCCCGGCCGCGTCCAGCACCGGGACCCACTCGTCAGGCGCGGGATCCATCGCCAGGGCGGCCTGGAGCAGCAGGCTCTCGCTAGACTCTTTCGACTCGCTGGACTCGGAGGACTCACTGGACTCGCTGGACTCGGAGGACTCCGACGACTCGCTGTCGGGCGAGCAGTCCTCCAGGCTGGCCAGTGAGACCAGCTGCGAGTAGCGGGCGACGATCACGTCGACCGGCTCCCGCGGCGCCATCAGCCCTGCTCTCCCGACTGCCGCCCGGCGGTTCCGGCCTCGGCTATGCCCGAGAGCTTGGCGGCGGTTTCCAGCAGCGTGCCCCACTCGTCGGGCGCGGGGTCAGCGGCCAGCACCTCCTGCAAGAAGAACGCCTCGCCGCCCTCGCTGGACTCGCTCGACTCCGACGACTCGCTGGACTCGGACGACTCGCTGCCCCCCGAGCCGCCGCCGCCGTCCCCGTCGGCCAGCCAGGCCGCGGTCTTCTCGACCATGCGACGGATCTTCGCTGCCAGCTCCGCATCAACGCTCATGGTGATCTCCTTTTCCGGTGTCAGCTACGCACTGTGGCCTTGGACAGACAAGAGCGGAGTCCCCGGACGCAGATACCGGACTACCGAAGAATGTGACCGTTACCAGATAGTTATCGGCCGTCACGTCCTTGGCGGCCCGGCCGGCGCTCTCAGAACGCGGAACCGCGTGTGAGTGTCATGCGCGCCGGACTTGTGCGAGGGTCTATCACAAGGATGAGAGGGCAGCGTTGATGCGGGAGCCGAGCGTGAAGTGCTTCATAGAACCGCGTCGTGACAACAGCCAGGACGAACACTCCGAAGCCGATTCCGAACCGGGCCTGGCTGCCCTGCCCGAGTCGCTGCTACTGCGGCACGGTGCGATCGTGCTCAACCCTGCCGCCGCTGTCTCGATCCCCGGCTGGCCCGCGCCCCGGCCAGCCGTGTACCGAGCGAGGAACCTGCTGGTACCCGGCGAGCTTCTGGCTGGGCCGCAACTCGACGCGATCAACGCCGTCCTGGCCCGCGTCGGAATGAAGCTGGTCGCGCCCTTGATACCGGAGGAGGCCCACGGCAAGGGGATCAGCACCCGGACCTGGATGCGGCTGCCCCGGCCCGCCGTCCTGACGCCGGCCCGCCGCGACCACGCGGCGGCCGGGTTCCCGGTGGTCATCGACGCCTGGGTCGCCCTGCAGATGCTTCGCGCCGCCGCCGACGCGCACGAGCCTGGCCTGGACAAGCAGGCCGTCAGCCGGATCGCGCTAGAGCACCTGCTGATCGGCGCCGCCATCACCGGCAGCCCGATCACCGAGGGCGGCGGGCTGAGCTACAGCGCCCCGAACGGCGGCGGCACCGGCTCCGCCGCTACCGACTCGTATCTGTTCAGCGGCGGTGACGGACGCTCTCCGGTCGAGGTGTGCATGGAGGCCCCCGACTGGTCGACTACAGAGCGGTGCGCCCGGGAGTACGGCCGGCGCGCGGTGGTCGCGGTGCTGGACACGGGGGTTCGCGCGCACTCGTGGCTGGGCGTGCACGCGGACCCAGCAGCCCCCGGCGGCTATTCCGCCGATGGCTTTGTCGAGGTCAGCCAGGGCTTGCAGGACATCATCAGGCTCCAGGGAGCAGCTGTCACCTCGGCCGGGGACTCGCTGCGGCAGCTGATCGCGTATCCGTGGGATCGGCCGGTGACCGCTGAGCCGCTGGTCGGCGAGCTTGACACGCACACGGGGCACGGGACCTTCATCGCCGGAATCGTGCGCCAGGTGGCGCCGCCGGCCCAGGTGCTGAGCCTGCGGATCATGCATAGCGACGGCATTGTCTATGAGGGCGACCTCATCTGCGCGCTCAGCTTGCTCGCTGATCGCGTCGCCTCAGCGGTGCTCGGCGACCTGGCCGGCATGATCGACTTGGTCTGCCTCTCGCTCGGGTACTTCAGCGAGTCGGCTGCCGACGTGACCTATAGCTCCGGGCTGCGCGAGGTGATCGACATGCTGCTCGGGCTCGGTGTCGCGGTGATCGCCGCGGCGGGGAACTATGCCACCAGCCGGAGGTTCTACCCTGCGGCCTTCGCGGCGCGGTCACCCGCCGGGCAAGTCCCGCTGATCAGCGTGGGGGCGCTGAACCCCAATGGCTCGAAGGCGCTCTTCAGCGACGGCGGCCGGTGGGTCACCGCCTGGGCGTCGGGTGCGGCCTTGATCAGCACCTTTCCGCAGGACATCAACGGCAGCCGTGCCCCCGAGATCCGGATGCGTGCCCACCCGGCCAACGAGCTGCCGGCCACGCGATCATTGCCCGCTGCCCGTGAAGCGCTAGATCCAGACGATTACTCAGGCGGTTTCGCGGTCTGGAGCGGCACCTCCTTCGCCGCTCCGCTGCTCGCAGCGCGCGTGGCCAGCTCGCTGATCCGGGCAGCCGCCAGGCCGGGGAGCGGACTGCGGCTGGACGTCAAGGGGACGGCAGCAGCGGAGCAGCGGGTTGTCGCGGCCCTCGAAGAGCTTGGCTGGTGAGGTTGACGACGGTGGACGGGCGAGGATCGGTCACGACGCGGGCGCAGCCGCCTGAGCGCGCTGCGCACATTGCCGACCTGGTCGGCGCGGCCAGGGACGGCAGCCAGGACGCGCTCGGGCAGATCGTCGCCGAGCTCAGCCCGTTGCTCTGGCAGGTGGCCCGTGCGGCTGGGCTGAGCACCAGTGACGCGGAGGACGTAGTGCAGACGGCGTGGCTGCGCCTGGTCAGTCACCTCGGCGGCATTCACACGTCAGCGGCGCTGACCGCATGGCTGGTCACGACCACCAAGCGAGAGGCGTGGCGGGTGCGGGCCGCCGGGCGCAAACAGCTTCCCGTGGACGACAGCTGGCTCACAGCCATGCCTGATCAGGCACCTGGATCTGAGGCGCAGGCCATCATCGACGATGACCGGCGCCGTCTGTGGAGCGCGCTCGGCAAGCTCCCGTCGCGGTGCCGGGAGTTGCTGAGGATCATCGCCTTCGTGCCCAGACCGGACTATCAGGCGGTGGCGGACGAGCTTGGCATTCCGCGCGGAAGCGTAGGCCCCACCCGCGGGAGGTGCCTGGCGAAGCTGCGCTGCTTGCTTGAGGTCGATGACGCGGCAGGGAGCAAGCGATGAGGCAACAGGACAAGTCCGGCCAGGCGGCGGGCGCCGATGGCCCGCCCGACGACCTTGACCTGGCGATCCTTGGCGGTATTCGGGACCTGTTCGCTGCGGCGGACCCGATGCCCGCGGACCTGCCCGAGCGCATTCGGTTCGCACTGGCGCTGCGGGACCTGGAAGTCGAGGTAGCTCGGCTCGCAGCGAGGGAAAGCCAGCCCGTCCTGTCCAGCCGCGGTGCGGAGCAGAGCCGGACGATCACCTTCGACAGCGAGAGCCTGACTATCATGATCCGCATCGACTCGAACGGTGACGGAACAGTACGAGTGGACGGCTGGCTGGCCCCGCCGCAGCGCCGCGAGATCGAGATGAGGACCGCGGCCGCTCCGCTCACGGTGGTCGCCGATGACCACGGGCGTTTCGCTTTCGCGATCGTGCCTCAGGGGATCGCGCAACTGGTCGTTCACCCGGCGCGGCCTGACCCGGGCGGGTCAGGCCGGTCGGTGGTGACCCCGGCGCTAGTCCTCTGATGCCGTGACGGCTGTGACGGCGTGAGCCTGGAAGTGCCGGCAGACCTGCCCGATGCGGCGGTGCCCGCCGGGCCGATCGCCCGCGCCCAGGACCTGGCTCGTGCCGCTCATCGGGCCGGCCTGCTGGCGGGTGCCGCTGGCCAGCCGGCGATCGGCGCTCGCAGGCTGCGGGCCGGGCTGTCGGCGCTCGGCTGGGTCGAACGCGACAGCTGGCCCGCGGCTGTGCAACTGGCGCGGGTACACCACACCCTGGCCGCCAGGCTGCTGATGAGCCTGGCTCATTTCGAGGCCGAACAGGGCCGCACGGAATACGGTATGCGCCTGCTCGACCAGGCCGAGCCAATGACCGCACATCAGGATCGGGGCATCCTCCTCTACCAGCGCGGGCTGGCGCTCTTGCGTACCGGCCGAGACAGCCAGGCGCTGCCTTTGTTCGACCAGGCGGTCGTGCTGCTGCACGGCTATCCAGACGCGGCGGATCTGGCCAGGGCGCTGCTCAACCGTGGCTTCCTGCACCTGGGCCGCGCTGACCTGCGCCGCGCACGGGCCGACCTGCGCTGGTGCGAGCGGATCGGGACGGAGCGCGGGCTTGAGCTGATCGCGGCGAAGGCGGTGCACAACCTGGGCTATTGCGAACTGCTCGCCGGGGACATTCCGGTGGCGCTGGCGATGTTCAAAGCGGCCGCCGATGTCTACGACCAGCGGGCGCCTGGAAATCTGCCGGTGCTCGCGATGGATAAGGCCAGGGCGCTGCTCGCGGCCGGCCTTGCCGATGATGCCGCGAGCGAACTGGACGCGGCGATCGTCGCATTCCGCCGTCAGGGACTTGATCAGGACCATGCTGAAGCCGAACTGGCAAGATCGCAGGCCGCGCTCGCCGCCGGAGACCTCCGCAGCGCACGGAAATGGGCAGCGGCCGCCCAGCGGCACTTTCATCGCCGCGGCAACGAAACCTCCGCCTGCCTGGCCGAGCTGACCAGGCTGCGGGCACGCTCGACCTCGCCACGGCGGGGCACGGCGCTGGCCGACGACGCGCTTGCGCTGGCCGGGCAGCTGCAAAGGTTCGGCCTGGGTGAGGACGCTGACCTGGCGCAGCTCATTGCCGCCCGCGGGCTGATCGCGTCCGGACGCACCGCCGAAGCCGGAGACCGGATAGCAGCGATCCGCCGCCGGGGCGCGGCGCTGTCACTTGACGTGAGCCTGATGCGGCGGCTTGCCAGATCCGAGCTTGCCGAACGCCAAGGGCAGCCGGGAAAGGCATTGGGCGAGCTCAGGGCCGGCCTGGCGCTGGTACACGCCAGGCGTGGCACGCTCGGCAGCGTTGACCTGCAGACGGGAACTGCCGCGCTAGGCGCTGACCTTGCGGCCGCTGGATTGCGGCTGGCGCTGGAGCGCGGGTCCGCGCCGGAGGTCTTCGCCTGGCTGGAGCGCTCGCGTGCCCAGGCGTTCAGAGTAAGTCCGGTACGGCCGCCCGCCGACGAACGCGCCGCCGCGGTGCTGGCCGAGCTACGACAGCTGGGCAGGCTGATCAGGGAGGCTGAACTCAGCGGCCGGCGCGATGCGGCGGCCATCGCCAGACGCACCGACCTGCGGCGCGAGGTCAGGGAGCGGAGCTGGGAGATCAGCGGCGCGGGGGAAAGCAAGGCGCAAGCCGGTCTCGCCGAAGTCAGCGCTGCCCTGCAGGAGAGCGGCCAGACCCTGATCGCGGTACTCGCCCACGGACCGCGAATGCACGCCGTGCTGCTCGGGAACGGCTCGGCGCGCATGGTGCGGCTCGGCGACTACGCGGCCGCCGCAGAAGCAGCCGCGCGGCTCACCGCCGATCTTGACAGTCTGGCAGGACGACGGCTGCCCGCCCGGCTGGAATCAGTCATCAAAGAATCGATCCGAGCCCAGACGGAGGTCCTCACGGCGGAAGTCACCGCACCGCTGCGGCCATGGACTGATGACGGCGGAGTGGTCATAGTCCCGGCGGGCGCGCTGGCCAGCGTCCCCTGGAGCCTCGTGCCCGACCTGCGCGGCAAGCCAGTCACCGTCTGCCCGTCCGCGACCGCCTGGCTCGGCGCCCGGCGCCGGGACCCGGCCGCGGCACGCGCGCGGGCCGCGCCGCCGTTCGTCGCCGCAGGACCAGATCTGGAACACGCTGCCGCCGAGGTAACCGAGATCGCGAGCATCTATCCAGGCTGCGAACCGCTGCGGGGCGGGCAAGCCACGGTCAGCGCGGCACTGCGCGCTCTCGACGGCGCCTGGCTCGCGCACCTGGCCGCGCACGGACACCACGAACGGGAGAACGTCCTGTTCTCCAGCCTCGACCTAGCCGACGGCCCGCTGATGGCCTACGACCTGCAGCAGCTCGCGACCGCGCCGTATCACGTGGTTCTTTCCGCGTGTGACATCGGGCGCATCGTCGTCCGTCCGGGCGAGGAAGTGCTCGGCTTCACGGCAGCCCTGCTCTACGTCGGGACTGCTACCGTGATCTCGGCGGTGAGCCGGGTAGCCGACCATGCGGCCTTGAGCGTCATGACCGCCTACCACCATGAGCTGCGGCACGGAGCCCGGCCCGCTGAAGCCCTCGCGACGGCAGCCCAGGCCGAGCCGTTCAGCCCCTTCGTATGCTTCGGGTCCGGATAGGCCTGGCCAGTGCGCCGGGTGAGATCTTCCGCTCGACGACGTCGCGTGCGACGTCGGTGAGCCGGCGGCCGTGATCGCGCGCGTGCCTGGTCAGCAGCTCGAACGCCTCGTCCACGGTCACCGACAAGTGCTGGGCAAGCATGCCCTTGGCCTGCTCGATGACGACCCGGCTGCGCAGGGCCAAGCGGATTTGTTCAGCCAGCAGGCTGCGCTCACGAAGGGCCGGTTCCTGGATGAGCGCGATCGTCGCGACCTGGGCCATTGCGCGGGCGATGTCCAGCTCCGCGTCGCTGAACAGCTCGTCGCTGCCGCGGAGCAGGTTCAGCGCGCCTATGGTGTCCGTCCGCGCCCGCAGCGGGACCGCACACATGGCGCGGAACCCGGCCTGGGACGCCTGACGCGCGAAGACAGGCCACCGGCTACGGCTTTCGGCCGCATTCGCCTGCACAGTCCGGCCAGAACCGAACGCATCCAGGCACGGGCCCTGTGCGCTCTGGATCTCGAACAGCTCAAGCAGCCGCATCTGCTCATGTGATGACGCGATCAGCCGCAGTCCGCCGCGCATGTCGGCCAGCATCACGCTGGCCGCCTGCGCGCTGAGGATCTCCACCGAGTCGACCGACAGGCCGTGCATGAACTCCACGACATCGAACTCCTCGGCCAGCGTATCGGCCAGGCGCACGAACGCACGGGCAAGCCGCCGCTCGCGGAGACTGACGTCCTTGCCCCCGCCGCCATCCTTGCCCCCGCCGCCGACCTCACTCACCGAACTTCACCCGCCGCTCGACGACATCCTGCGCGATGCCGTAAATCGAGCGCTCGCTTTCGAACGCCGCCGCCCGCAACCGGGCCAGAGCATCCGACGGCTCCTCATCGAGCTGGACCGCGATCATCCCAGCCGCCTGATGAATCACGAGCCGGTCCATCCCCACGATCTCGAACAGCGCCGACAGAGCCGGATGCCCCGGCGGATCCTGCAGATACAGCACCGCGTCACGGGCAATGTCAGCCGCCACACGGGCATCAGCCAGATGCTCATCGCTGAGCATGCCAGGCTCATCCCGGCACAAGTCGAACACGCCGATAGTGATCCTCCCGACGCCCAGCGGAAAACAGAACTCCGCGCGAACTCCCGGCCTCGCAGCGGCCCCCGTGAACACCGGCCACCGGGCCGCCCCCTGAACAGCGAGGTCAGGCACCAGCACCGGGATCCCCGAGGCATACGCCTGCAGGCAGGGACCCTCCCCCAGATCGAACTGCAACTCCGTGATCCTGGCCAGATGCCTCCCCGCACTAGCCAGGATCCCCAGCGACTCAGCTCCAGAAATCAGCGCAAGCGCGCAACCCGACACCGCCATCTCATCCACCGCGAACCCGCAGACCCGCCGCATCAGCTCACCCGCGCCAACCTTCCCGCCGCCCCCGCGCAGCGCAGCGACGATACGCGACCTCCGCTTCTCGTTCCACACCCGAGCCCGCCACCTCCGACACCTGGCCGTGCCGCCGCCCGCCGAAGGGCCACACCCAGCATGCGACAGACTCCGGCGGACGCTGCAGTCTAACGTGATCTACATCACAAAAACCTCCCGCAAGCACCCACCCCATGCCAAGAAGAATCCCGCACCAGATATAACTCCTGCTCACCACTATCGTCCCATTCTGAAAGCCACGCCCGCGAACGGCCGCCAGCCGGCTGAGCGGTAGTGCGGTAGTGCGGCCCAGCCGCGAACAGCGTTCACCAGCCCCGATCCAGTCGGGACTTCCCGGCACGGAGTTGCCCGCGTAGGTTGGGCTGGTGACAGATATCTCCTGGCTTGACGGGACCGCGCAGGCAGACCTGGTTCGCCGCGGTGAGGTAAGCCCGCTTGAGCTCGTCGATGCCGCCATCTCGCGGATCGAGCGCCTTAATCCGCACCTAGATGCCGTGATCAGGACGAGATTCGACCTGGCGAGGAAGGAAGCGGCTGGCGACCTGCCCGACGGCCCGTTCCGCGGCGTGCCGATCCTGCTCAAGGATCTCGGCTGCATGGTCGCCGGCGAGCCGACGGCGTTCGGCATCGGCCCGCTACGTGACCTGGCCTGGCCGGTAACGTCCTTCCTCGCCCAGATGTTGCGGGCGGCCGGATTCGTCACCGTCGGCCGCACCAACGTGCCGGAGTTCGGTACCACGGTGACAACGGAGGCGATGAGCTTTCCCGCCGCCCGCAACCCGTGGAATCCCGGTCATTCGACTGGCGGCTCCTCCGGCGGATCGGCGGCCGCGGTAGCCAGCGGCATGGTGCCGATCGCGCATGCCAACGACGGCGGCGGGTCCATCCGCATCCCGGCAAGCGAATGCGGCCTGGTCGGGCTCAAGCCGACTCGCGGCCGGGTGAGCCAGGGCCCGCTGATCGGAGAAGCGTGGGCCGGCGGAACCATCGACGGATCGCTAGCCAGGACGGTCCGCGATGCGGCGGGCGTGCTCGACGTGATCAGCGCCCGGATGCCTGGAGAGCCTTACTATGCACCGCCTTTGCCCGGGCCGCTCGCCCGCGAGGTCGGAGCCGATCCCGGCAGGCTCCGGATCGGCGTGGTCGACCATGCCGGGGACGAGCGGTTTCTCGACGATCCGCAGTGCCGCGCAGCCGTCGCCGCAGCCGCCGGGCTGCTCGAATCGCTCGGTCACCAGGTGACGCGATCCTGGCCGGCCGCGATGTTCGAGCACGAGTTCACCGGGCACTTCACGGCGATCATCGCCGCCGATACCGAGGCAACGTTCCGCGCGTTCGAGGCGGCACTAGGCCGCCCGATCGGCGACACCGAGATCGAGCCGCGTAACGCCGCGTACCGGCAGGCAGGCCGGGCACTCGGCTCCGTTGAGTACCTGCAGGCCAGGCTGTGGACCGGTCAGTGGGCCAGGCGGATGGCGAGCTGGTGGGACGACTTTGACCTGCTGCTCACCCCGACCGTTGGCGCCCCGCCGCCCGAGATTGGCTGGTTCACCGCGGCGGGACCGGAGGCCGAGGGCCGGCGGATAGCCAGCTTCATCCCCTATACGGCACAGTTCAACATGACCGGCCAGCCCGCGGTGAACCTGCCGTTGCACTGGACGCCGGACGACCTGCCCGTAGGCGTGCAGCTCGTGGCTGGGTACGGCCGGGAGGACGTCCTCGTCAGGGTCGCCAGTCAGCTCGAGCAGGCCGCACCATGGGCTGACAGGCTGCCGCGCATCCACGCCTGACGGGCGATGGCCTGCGCCGCTACGGTTCATTAGCCGCACGATGGTTGCTAATCAGGTTCATTTCAGCGCACGACACGGCGCGAACATGTAGAGTCAGCGACCGTGAGCGAACAAGAGGCCGTTGTCGAAGACCTGCGGGCCAACGGAGTCCTGGCCGGACTGGCATGGGCGTGCGAGAGCGCCAGGAGCCAGACGTTGCAGACGTATGATCCAGAGACTGGTCACAGTCAAGCGTGGATCGGTTTCAACATGTTCACGGTCTTGGAGGACCGGCTAAACCGAGTCTTCTCACTCGGGCGCTTCGTGATCGATGCGGACACCGATCCTGCTCTGGGTGCGGACCTCGTCGCGCAGGGCTTGTCAACTGGTGAGTTCGATCGCATGCCGCATCTGCCACCGGGTGTTGTGGTGCGGGATGATCTCAATAAATCGCCCGGTTGGCTTAGCCAAGGCTGGCGCATCCTCCTCCAGTCATACGGGGGCATGGGCATCGACGAGATCAAGTGGGCACAGCGGTCATGGACGAAGCGCCGTGTTGCCGGGCAGCCGCGTCCAGACGAGCCCATGCTGGATCTTCAGGAATTCCGGATGGCCGCGGACGTGCTCGCCGACCTGTCCAAGCGGAAGCCATCTGACGAACCGATCGTGACGTTGGTTCTGGCTTACGCCATCGATGCTGTGACCGGAGTGTCCGCCTACTACCTGGGGCGTCCGCGGCTCAACCAGGGCGGTGGTGAGCCCTGGCACTGGCGCGTCGCGATCGACGATATTGGTCACGGCGGAACGGGTCGCGGGCTGCGTCCTGGCAGTCCAGCCGATCAGCCATCTAGCCCGGTCGAGGACGCGGCGGTGCGCCTGCGCCCGCAGGTCGGGGAAGTTCCCGACGCCCAGGCCAGCGCATGAGTCCGGCTGCTCCGAAGCCGGGCACCGATCAGGTCTCGAAGCTGTTTGCCGGCAGCCGGCTGACACTGGCGCGTCATCTAGCCGGACTGCGCAAGAGTGAGCTGGCCGATCTGATCGGCAAGACACCTACGGCGATCGGAGCCTACGAGTCGGAACGGAAACGTCCCGCGTCGGTCACGGTAGCTCAGCTCTGCGTGGCGCTCGGAGTTGAGCCAGCCTTCTTCCTGCCGTCATCGGTTACGGCAAGCTCGTTGCCGCACTCGGTCGTACCGAACTTCCGATCACTGCGGGCTACGTCACAACTAGCTCGGGATCAGGCAGCCGCCTACGGCGCTGTCGTGCATGAGATTGTTTCCGTATTCGAGCGGCATGTTGAGATGCCAGTCGTCGATGTGCCGGTGTATCCGGTCGACATTAAAGAAGATCCTGCCTTCCAGGACTCGATTCGGGCAGCCGTCGACCAGCTACGGAAGACGTGGGCGATGGACGCGGAGCCGATCAACCATGTACTGCGCCTGGCTGAGAACCACGGCATAGTCTCTGTATTCAGTCCTTTTCAGGTTGCCGGTGTTGACGCTTACTCATTCCAGACCCAGCCCCGTCCGATAATAATAATGAACCCTCTTAAAGGTGACTACTACCGGCAGCGTTTTGATCTGGCCCATGAGATAGGTCATCTGGTGATGCATGGTGACGCTGAACCAGGTAATCATGTGGTTGAACGGCAAGCACATCGCTTTGCGGCTGAGCTGCTCATGCCACGTGAGGTAGTGGAAGTACAGCTTCCTCGCCGACTGCTCTGGCCAAGGCTGCTGGCCCTGAAGGAGTATTGGGGAGTCAGTCTCCAAGCCTTGCTCTATCGGGCTAGAGAACTTGGTATCTATAGTGATACGACCTACCGTAATGCCATGAAACGCATATCCAAAGAAGGCTGGCGCCGCCAAGAGCCCGGCGCTCGTCCAAATATAGAAGAACCTTCTCTTTTGCCCAAGGCCCTGCAACTTCTAGAGAATGCCGCGGTCCCGGCACTCCGGCTTGCGGCAGAAGCCCGTGTGCCGATGAATCTTTTCAGCATTGCAACTTCACGGAACCTTGAGTCAGTAGGCGGATTCTCAAGCACAGCCAGTGGAGCTGAGGGGACTCATGCCGCTCGGCCGGTTTCAGTCTTGTGAGTACTGGGACAGGGTCGGCATGCTCGAGGTTGTCCCGAGTTCCGTTGAGTCGCAGCGCCGTAGTTGCCTGCCCTGCCAGCATCTCCGAGCCACCAGGCGTCCAGCAGCGCGTTGGCGGTCAGCCCGGCGCGGACCACGCCCAAGCCAGGCACGACCACGAAGCCGGCGGCTCGTCGCCTGAGTCCTCGCAAGTCTGTGTAAGGAGCCGGACCGAGCGCCTAGCCGCCCGCCGAGTGTGCCGCGTGCGGGTTCCCCAGGTACGGGAACACGCTGAGCGCATCGGCGTGCGGGGCCAGGCCGGTCGGCGGGATGTCGCCCTGGGACAGGAACGACAGCCGGTGGTTGATGACGTCGTCGGTGAACACCCGGCCGTTAGGGTAGCGGGCGGGCCTGGACGGGTCGTAGCACAGCATGTCGGGCAGCAGGCCTTCGGCCTCGATGGCCTTGATCGCCTCGTCCCGCGTGTAGCCACCGGTGTGACCCATCAGGTGGACGAACTGGTCGGTCCAGCGCTCGACGTCGTGCACCGGCTCGCTGGCGTTGTACTCCTCTTTCGTGTCGTCCGTGTTGAAGAAACTGCTCACGGACGGATGCCCGGCGCGGTCCACGTGCCGGAGCGACCCGTTCTCCCGCAGGCTGCACCGTCCCCACACCCGGATCTCCGGCCCGGCGCCCAGCTCGCTGGTGGGCAGCTCGATCGCCATCGAGAACACGTCGGCGGTGGCGTTCGAGTCGGTGCCCGTCCAAGGTGACTGACCGCCCTCATGCGGGGCCGTGAAGTTCCTGCCGCCGCTGGTGTCGAACAGGTTCTTGATCCCGTCGTAGTCGAAGAAGAACGCGTCGCTGCGGCTGCCGGCGAAGAACGTGTAGTCACCGGCCCTGACGATGGCCGGCTCGGTGCCGAACGAGGCGTCGGCCCCCTCCACCACCTTGGTCCCGACGGCCTCCGGCGAGCGCGCCTGCGATCCGGTGGCCACGTAGGCGTCGTAGGTCTGGTGGCCGCCGGCCGGCGGCGCGAACGCGAAGCTGACCGCGATGTCGTTCAGGTAGTCGCCGTCGTTGTCGATTCCGAGGCAGTAGATCGCGTCCGGGTGCAGCGCGCCGGCGTTCGGGTTCGCGTTGAGTATGAGCACGGTCCGGTCCGGATCCGCGGGCGAGGTGAACGCGTACAGATCGCAGAGATCGAGTCGCTGGTCACCGAGCGGCGGTCCGAGGTTCAGACCGGTGAAATGATTCGACATCGCGCATCCCCCTGCTCGTCCTGGCTTCGGCCGTGCCGGCATGCCAGTTCGGCCGCGCCGGCATGCCAGTGAGGCAATTGGCCCTGATGTGCGTGGTACTGAACGTGCGACTGCCCTCGGCGGCTGGTCATACCCGCCGCCCCCGGCGGGTAAAACGCGATCAGATCGGATCCAGTGCGCCCAGTGCCTCGACTGGGCGTACTAGACGTCGTATCCGCGTCGGGAATGGCGTGAGGGCATGGGCGGTTAACGCAAGTAGTCATACCCGTAGGGGTATCTGAGCTGGAGGTGCGTGATGAAGGTTGTCCGGCTAATGAACTCAACCGCAGGGCGGAGCGCCCGCGTCCTGGCAGGCCTGGCCCTGATCGCCGCAGGCGCTGCGACGGGCGGGGTCGGCGGGCTGGTACTGGCGCTCGTCGGCCTGGTGCCCCTCGGCGCGGGCGCGGCGGGCGCGTGCCTGGCGGCGCCGGTGCTGCGGGCGCCGCTGCGCGCCCGCTGAGCATGCGCGGGGTCGCCCCCGGTACGAGGGCTGGAAGCCGCAGGGCCACTTGCCGGTTGCGATCGCGGCGCGCGCCTGGGCGCGGATGAGACAATGCGGCCAAGTACCACGATGTGCTCACCGTTGCCCAGTTCTGGTCGGCCGCGCTCGACCGTCCGCTAGACCGCCACAGCGGTCCGCGGTTCGCCTCCCTCGGCGGTGGCGATGCTGGGCGGCGACCAAGCCAGCCGCAAAGGACGAGGCATTCGCCGCAGGACTCGACTACATCATCACCGGCATACACGTACGCCTCAACCTCGAAATCCGGGCATCCGCAGGACAAACCACACAGTCCTGACGCGGGTCAAGCGCGCCAGGGCCGGCGATCTGCGTCGCGTCCGCACGTTCCTCAACGGTGTCACATTCCCGCGCCGCGGCGGGTCATAGCGGTGACAGCAAAGACCGGGCCGGAGCAAGCCCGGGCCGGCCCGCCCGATGGGAGCATTCTGATGTCTACCGCCCACGTCATCGTCACCGTCCTGGCCGCCGCCTGGGTAGGCTTCTCGGCGGTCTCCGTGTTCCTGCGTGCCAGGTGGGTCGTGCAGCCCCTGGCCGATTATGGCGTCCCCCGGTCATGGTGGCCCTGGCTCGGCACGGCCAAGGCCGCGGGGGCGGCCGGCCTGCTGGTCGGCCTGCTCGTGCCCGCCATCGGCGTCCTCGCCGGGGTCTGCCTGGTGCTGTACTTCACCGGGGCCGTCATCACCGTGGTGCGGGCCCGCTGGTACGCCCACATCCCGTACCCGCTGATGTACCTGGCGCCGGTGGCCGGAGCCCTGGTGCTGGGGCTCGCCAGCTGACGGCCAGATCCGGTCCTGCGGACAGGATCTCATCACGCTGGCGGCTGGATCCGGAGGCTTAGGAGCCGGGGGCTCTGGCATTCTCGGGTTATGGACAAGGCGCTGGTGCCCGTGCGCGACCTCACGGATCCTGATCAGAACCATGCAGTGCTCGACGTGGCCTCCGCCCTAGCCGAGGGCGGCGCGGCGGCGGAGCGTGTCGCGGGCAGCCACGGTCCGGCGGTGGCGGCCGAGGCGACTGCCGCGGCTCGCTCGCGGCGGCGGCTGAGCGAACTCACCGGGCCGATCCACCTGAGCGTGGTGTGGGCCATGTACGGCGAGACGGGCCGCATGGTCCCCCGTGCAGCGCACCCGCACGGGGAGGACTTCGTACGGACCAAGGTCCGCCAGCTCGACTGGCTGACCGGCGGCCTGCCCGGTGTCACGTGGAGCATCATCGCCTGTGACGACGGATGCCCGGACCGGCCGTCGAGTGCCGAGGTGATGACGGATATCGCGGCGGCCGAGGGTTACCCGGGCAAGGGCCACCGTAGCGTGACGGTGCTCAGGCTGGCTGAGGTGATCGAAGGTGACATCTCGGTCAGCCCCGCATTCGACCGGCTGATCTCGACCGAGCAGTCCCGCAAGGGCGGATCGGTACTGGCCGGGCTGGCCGCCGCGGCCGGGACCGATCCGGCGCGGGCGAACGGCGCCGGCCGGCATGTGATCTGCTACACCGACGCGGATCTGTCCGCGAACCTGGCCCAGCTGGGCTCGCTGGCGGCACCGGTGGTGGCCGGTGACAAGGTGGTCGGCGCGCTCGGCCAGCGTTACGGGATCGACGGGGCGGTGCTGGTCCGGGCCGACGGGCCGGTCACCGAGCCGCACAGCACCAGCGGCAAGCCGGACAAGATCATCGTCCTGTTCCGTCATTTCGTCCGGGCACTGCTCATCCCTCCCCTGGCCCAGGTGCCCGACACCCAGGCCGGCTTCAAGGCCTTCGACGGGACCGCGCTCGGCCCGGCCATCGCGCAGATGACGTCATTCAACGAGACGTTCGACGTCGAGTTGGTCATCCATCTCGCCCGGCACTACGGACCACAGGCCCTGGCAGTCGAGCCCATCGTCTTCACCGAGGACTTCGCCGCGACGAACTTCCCCTCCGCCGAGCCCGGGCCGCACCACCTGACGATGGTCCGTCAGATCGTAGACCTCTACGACCGGTTCGTCGCACCGATCGCCCCCGCCACCGGCGAGGCGGCCGCCTTGCTCACCCTGATCAGGGCCCTCGACCTCGACAGCTATGTGACCCTGATCGAGCACCTTCGCGCCGAGGACCGGGACGACCCGACGCTGTTCGACCGGCGATGGCCCGTGCAGCACCTTCACGACATCCTCTGCCGCTGAGCCGGCTGCATGACGTCCGTCCGCCTCCTCGGCACCTTCCTCCCCGGGGGTGCTGGCACACACCGGCCGTAGAGCAACAAGTTCGCCCCTCCCTAGCGCCCTTCGGTTGCGTACCGGGGATCGTGGCTGTTCAGTGACGGTAACTGCGAGCGAGGATGTGGGCGAACACAGCCGAGGATCCCGACAGAATGCGACGCCGCATGGCAGAGTTCCTGGTGCATGAGCGGCTGGAGATCCAGCTTCTAACCGAGATCGCCGTCCGCACGCCTGGCATGAAGGAGCGGCTCGATGACCAGCTAGCAGGCCAGGGTGTCGCGCTCCGGGTTACGGTTCGCCCTGGTTGGTACTTCTGACGAGCGTCAGGCCTGTGCGGTATACACGGCACGAGAGAACTTACGACTTGGTGCGCGATAGGAGATCCGGGACGTAGCCGGTGATCTTGGCGTGTCGGTCCCGGGAACATGAACGGCCGCGCGGAACGATCAAGATGTGTCGTCAAGATGGGCCCGCGCGGCCTTCTCGCATCGTATCTGCACCGGCATCCCCCGGCGGCGCCTGGGCAAGCTGATCGAGGAGCTGGCCGGCCCGTGGTCTGCCCAGCACGAGTCCCGCCTGCGCCTGCGCCGGGGCCATGCCCGGCTGCGCGCCCAGGGAGCTGGCCCGAACCGGGAGCTGCCGTTTACCGACCGGGTCATCGCCACCCTGGTCATCTTGCGGTTCCAGCTCCCGCACGCCGCGCTGGCCGTGTTCTATGAGGTGGACCGCTCGACGATCACCCGGGCCGTGCAGGAGATCCGGCCGCTGCTCGCCGCGCGTGGCTTCGCCGTGCCCGGCAAGCCCGGGCTGCGGCTGCATACCCTGGCGGACGTGTTCGCCTACGCGGCAGCCGAAGGCGTGACCCTGCGGATCGACGGCACCGAGGTCCAGGTCCGCAGGCCCAGGGTGAACCGGCCCGGGCGGCGGGCGTTCGTCTCGGGAAAAAGAAAGCAGAACACCAAGAAGGCCACCGTCATCACCGACGGCAAGGGCGCCACCTTGTGGACCGGGGCGTTCCGGCCCGGCCGCCAGCATGACCAGACCGCGCTGAAGACCGCGGGCATCTGCGACCTGCTGGAGCGGTTCCCGCAGGTGAAGGCCAAGGTCGATGCCGGATACCGGGGGCTGGCCCGCCAGTACCCCGGCCAGGTCCACGCCCCGCCGCTGAAACCAAAGGCCGGCGCACCACCAGACGAAACGGCCCGCTGGGAGCAATCGCGCAAGGCCCAGTCTTCCCAGCGGATCTGCGTCGAGCATGCCAACGCCGAGCACAAGCAATGGAGATCCCCGCAGCGCTACACCGGGCGCCGCAACTACTACGAACAGACCCACCTGGCCATCGCCGGACTCGTCTCCGACCGGGCCGCCAGGCGCTGATCATCCACCTGCCGGCCGCCAGGCCAGCACGCCCCGACCTCAATCGCGCACCAAGTCGTTAGGCGAGGAGGTGACTAGATGATCAAGGATGCTGCAGGTAACCTGCTGGAGGCCGACACAGATGCCGTGGTGAACACGGTCAACACCGTAGGCGTGATGGGCAAGGGAATCGCCCTTCAGTTCAAGCAGGCCTACCCGGACAACTTCCGTGCGTACGAAGCCGCGTGTCGCCGTGGCGAGGTCCAGCTCGGTCGCGTGTTCGTATTCGATACGAACGCGCTGGGACGCCCTCGCCTCATCATCAACTTCCCCACCAAACAGCACTGGCGTGCCCGATCACGGTTGCCCGACATCGCCTCCGGGCTGCGCGATCTGTGGCGGATCATTCGCGACCCACCATCGAGTCGATCGCGATCCCTCCTCTCGGTTGCGGCAACGGCGGCTTGAGCTGGCTCGATGTACGCCCGTTGATTGTCGAGACCCTCGGCGATGTCGAGGTATTGATATATCCGCCCAAGGCGGCGCACCATCGCCAGCGTCGATGGTCATTGGTACCGAACGCCCAGCGATGACATCAGCAAGGGCCGCCGTTCTGGCCCTCCTAGCGCGCTACATCCGGCTGAGTCAGTCCGAGCAGGTTTCAGGAACCGCCGATGAAGCGGATCAGTGGCTTGAGAGTCATGCCGACCAGACGTCTGCGCGAATCGCCGCCGTGCTGAGCCTGGTCAACGGATTCGCGTCCGCATATGGCCTGGAACTTCTCGCGACGGTGCACTGGGTACTCACCCATGAAACCGCAGGGGACTCCCTCGATCCCGCGTCGATGACAGAACGCGTGGCCAGTTGGAGCGAGCGCAAGGGACGTCTGTTCACTGACGTCCATGTGCGCCGCGCTATGGAAAGGCTACAAGACTCGGCGTGGATACCAACCCCGACTCTTTAGCTACGCTTCGGACGATCCCGTTGTGCGGCTCGGCACGGTGGTTGAGTCCGGGACTGCCGTACGTCAGGCAGGCAATCGCGAAGCTTACGGTGGCCAGCGAGACGGTCATGGCCACTTCGCTCGCGCTCGCGCTGAAGTCCGCCTCTATCTTGGGCATCCTGACCCGGCCCGCAGCAGGACAGGGCTCGCGGCGGGCAGCGGCTGACTTCGGCGGCGTCCGCCGCGTGCGGCAGCCGCCACGCCGCCGCTTCGCACTCCCTCCAGCGTGTCGGCCGATATAGTCTTGCCTGATCGGTGTGCCTGCAGGTGTGATGCGGTCGCTTATGCGACGATTGTCATCGAACGGATGTTCGGTGAGAGTGCGGTA
>DATLSX010000021.1:0-21595 GCA_035533915.1 Streptosporangiaceae bacterium | reverse complement strand
CATGCCGGAAGTATTGGGCGATTTGGCAGAGGATTTGTGAGGTATGACGGTGAATGTCACTTGGGTACCGGATCTGGCGGGTTGATTCGCCTGCGGCTTTGTCAGCGGGGCTTAGTGTCCAGGCCGCTCGCGGCGACTGTGGCGGACACGTGGCAATGGATGCGGGGGACCGCGGAAGTCTCCGTCAACGAGCGAGCGGCCGAGATCGGCATTAGCGCAGAACGCGAGCGGCAGATCCTTGCTGACCTCGGTTAGTCCGACCCGAGTCCGGCGCTCCCACCTGGCCGCTCAGTTGCTAGCCAGTCGCTTATTGAGTCGTCCAGGTAGACAGCTTGGGCATCCTTGGACCACTCGCCACTCAGCAGCACCTTCTTGGCCCGCTGCAACCAGCCTGCCAGCGACATGTTCCGCAACGATGGCGGCACGTCCAGCACGTCCTGGAGCGCCTCGGCCGCCTCGTCCAGTTCGTGATCGAGCAGGCAAGCGGTCGACAGGTCGATGCGAGCCCCGCTTATCTGGGAGATCGCCGACCGGCTCAACAGCTTCCTCTGGAAACCCAAATGAGACGGGAACTGAGACGACGCTCACGCGAAACGCCCCGGCCAGACTCCTGGTCCGGGGCGTTTTTGCTGTTCAGAGGTGGTGGTCAGGGGCGGGGTCGAACCGCCGACCTTCCGCTTTTCAGGCGGACGCTCGTACCAACTGAGCTACCTGACCGCGACCAGCGCCACGACCGGCGGCTCCTGCCGCGGTCGCCCCGCCGACCGGAGCGGTCCTGACGGGATTTGAACCCGCGACCTCCACCTTGACAGGGTGGCGAGCACTCCGAGCTGCTCTACAGGACCAAGTTGCGCTGCGCACTGCATACTACGCAATGCGCACCACCACCGCTGGCTTTCGCCAGCCGTACCCCCAACGGGATTCGAACCCGCGCCGCCGCCTTGAAAGGGCGGTGTCCTAGGCCGCTAGACGATGGGGGCTCGACGACCTACGCCGTCCTGCCCTTGGCGCCCGCCGTCGGGGACCGACTAAGCATAGGGGACAGGAGGCACCCGCGGCAAAGCGGATGCCGCCAGATCGCCAGATCGCCGCTAGGTCTTCCTGCTCTTGCTGACCAGGTCCTCGGCAATCGAGGTCTTGTGGCCTTCCTCAGGGATGACAGCCCACGCCACGAGGTAGGCCAGGATTCCGGTGCCCATGGTGAACAGGGTCACGACCGCCACGAGCACCCGCAGCAGGTTGACGTCCATGCCGAGATAGTCCGCGACCCCTGCGCAGACGCCCGCGATAATGCGGTTGTCACGACTGCGTACCAGTACCTTGCCGTCGTTGAAGTTGCTCATACCATCATCATTCCGCGTTTCAGGTGCCGCTAACGGCGATCTCGCTACGAGCGCATACGCTGGCCGCAAGTCAAGCAGAGAGGACCGAGCCGATGCCGCGCTCCACCGAACCCGTCGGCAGTGACCTGCTCAAGATCGACGACGAGCTGAGCGACGAGGAGCGGCTGGTCCGCGACACCGTGCGCAAGTTCGCCGCGGACCGGATCATGCCGCACATCGCGGACTGGTTCGAGGCGGGTACGCTCCCCCGTGAGCTGGCACCCGAACTTGGCCGGCTCGGCCTGCTCGGGATGCACCTGAAGGGTTACGGGTGTGCCGGGATGGGGCCGGTCGCCTACGGCGTCACCTGCCGGGAGATGGAAGCCGCCGACTCCGGGCTGCGGAGCCTGGTGTCGGTGCAGGGTTCGTTGGCTATGTTCCCGATCTGGAAGTACGGGTCGGAAGAGCAGAAGAACGAGTGGCTACCCCGCATGGCCGCCGGGCAGGCGATCGGCTGCTTCGGACTCACCGAGCCTGACCACGGCAGCGACCCGTCCGGCATGAAGACCAGGGCCGTCAAGGACGGCCCGGACTGGGTGCTGAACGGTTCGAAGATGTGGATCACCAACGGGTCGATCGCCGACATCGCCGTTATCTGGGCCGTTACCGAGCAGGGCATCCGAGGCTTCCTCGTACCACGCGGCGCGCGCGGGTTCACCGCACGCAACATCCACAAGAAGCTGTCGCTGCGGGCGTCGGTCACCTCCGAACTGCATTTCGACGACGTGCGGCTGCCCGGCGACGCGGTACTACCCGGTGTGACTGGCCTGAAGGGCCCGCTGTCCTGCCTATCCGAAGCGAGGTTCGGCATCATCTGGGGCGTCACCGGTGCGGCTAGGTCGTGCCTGGAGTCGGCGACGGAGTACGCCAGGACGCGCGAGCAGTTCGGCCGGAAAATCGGCGGCTTCCAGCTGACCCAGGGCAAGCTGGCGTGGATGCTCGCCGACTTGCAGCGGGCGCAACTGCTCGCACTGCATCTCGGCCGGCTGAAGGAAGCCGGCAAGATCACGCCGGAGCAGGTCAGCCTCGGCAAGATGAGCAACGTGCGGACGGCGATCGACATCGCACGCCAGGCGCGGACCATCCTCGGCGCTAACGGCATCACGCTCGAGTACCCGGTCATCCGGCACGCCAACAACCTGGAGTCGGTGCTGACCTACGAGGGCACCGAGGAGATCCACACGCTAGCGATCGGCCAGGCCCTCACCGGTATCTCGGCCTACCGCTGACTCCGTGCACTTCAAGGAGCAAGGGCAGCAAACCGAGTGCAGCATTCCCGGCAAAAGAGGATTCCAGCCGGCCGGAGCGGAAGCACTGCTCACGCCGGGCCCGCCGCACTAGCCGTGATTCTCGTCAAGGCCGATGATGCGACCATAGGTAGCATGACGGACCCAGCTACCGACGAGGGCCAAATCCCCGCCCCCACGCCGTCCCCGGCATCCGCCCAGGTCACAGACTCCGGTCTGGTGATCGACAATAAGCGCGAGTCCAGGTTCGTGCTGACCGCCGACGGTCAGGAAGCCGAACTGCTGTATCGACGGCGCGCAGACCGCCTGGTGCTGATCCATGTTGGCGTACCGCCAGCAGTCGGCGGCCGGGGCATCGGCGGCGAGCTGGTACGGGCCGCGGTCGAACGCGCGGCCCGCGAGAGCCTGACTGTCGTCCCGCACTGCCCGTTCGCCCGCAGCTGGCTGGAACGCAATCCCGAGGCCGCAGCCTCGGTGAACGTCGACTGGGGCGAACCACCGGACGACTGACGCCGCTCAGGACGGCGCCGGACCAGCCAGCTGCCGGACCAGCCAGCCGCCGGACCAGTCAGCCAGGCGCGGCACTCGTCAGCCGGGCATGCCTCTGCCTGGCGGCGATGATGACCTTCTCGACCTGGGCCTGCGCCAGCGATGCGCGTCCAGCACTGGCCAGCAGGCTGCGGCGGCAGCCGGCGATCAGCAGCAGCCGTACGCCGTGGCGTTCCAGCCAGTCGGCCACCTCGCCGAGACCTGAGCCGAGACCGGGACCGTACCCGGCGTCGCTGAGCAGTGGCCTGCCCAGGGTCCGGGCCGCGCGTACTGTCTCCTGACAGCCTTCCCCGCCTGCCGGATCGACCAAGACGACCGCATCGGCCAATCCGACGCAGGCCCAGGTCCGGTCGGCGAACTCGGGACTGGGCAGTTCGTGCAGGGTAGCGCCGCGAAACGCGCGACGTCGGACGTCGGTGATCGGACCGTCCTCTTGCCGGAATCCTCGCGGGAAGAACAGGTGCGCCGCCAGCCCGGCGCGCAGCGCGGTCACCGCGGCCGTGGTGTCCACGCCGGTCTGGCCGCCGGTGAGAACGCAGATCCCCGGCGTGTGCCGGAGTTCGGAGCGTAGATCTTGTTGTCCAGGGAACGCCCCCAGGTCACCAGGCAGCACGGCGCGCGAACCCGGCTCGCCGGCGGCGTTACCTCGCGGCGACGTCGGCCGAGGTGGTGACAAAGTAGTCCTCGATAACCGAAATCGTCCCTTCTTCGACGCCGCTGTCCAGGCAGAACTGCCGCGGGCCACCGAACTGTGCCCGCAGCGATCGCATGAATCCGAGGATGGTCTGCTCATGCAGCAAGATCACCTCGGGCCGGCCCTTGTCATGGTTGGCGTAGAGCGGGTTCTCGGCGAGCTTCCTGGTGACCCGGCGCGCGTTCCTGTTGCTCTGCACGTAGTCGACCGCGATCTGGCCGTCGGTCACTCCCACCAGGCCGAGCAGCAGCGCAGCCATGATGCCGGTCCGGTCTCGTCCGGCGGCACAATGAAAGAGGGTCGCCACTCCGACCCGCAGGTCTTCGCCGATGATTTCGAAAGTTCCTTTGACGGCGGCGCGTCCGCCGACGACGTTGGCAAGGTACACCTTGGCCAGCTCGGCAGGGTCGTCCGACGGGAACGGCTCGGTGCCCAGCTTGCCTTCGCCGAGTACCGAGTACCGGTACCTCGGCACCGGGAAGAGCAGCCCGCTCAGCTCGGTCTCCGCTTTCGTGCGCAGATCGATGATCGCGCCGATGCCCAGCTTGTCGAAAAGGATCCTGGCATCGGACGGGGTGATGCTGTCCAGGGAATCGCCGCGGTAGACGATGCCGTGCTTCGTCCGGCGGCCGTCCTTGGTCCGCAAACCGCCGAGATCACGGACGTTGTAAGCGCCCTTCAGCTCGACGGCGGTCATCTAGTTCACTCCCTCGCAGACAGTGACGGCCCGCGACTGCGCGGGCACTCATGTCAGCGTATCCGCCGCTACATGAATAGCGGGTGAACTAGCGGTTAGGCCTGCGAGCCACGCCAGTAACCGCGATCGCCATCCAGGCCAGCAAGATGACGACGGCGATCGATTCGAGTACCAGCGCCAGCACCACGTAGGAAGCGGAGATGGACTCGCGGAACCCGAACAGCCCGACCGACAGACTGATCAGCAAGGCGGCGATCGTCGAGGCGACGAAGCCGGCACCGAGCAGTCCGGCGAGCGGCCTTGGCCAGACGAGCAGCACGACGGCCAGCACTACCCCCGCGATCGCGTCTATGAGGAAGAACGGACCATCCACCGAAATGTGCTGGTAGCCGAGATGCCACAGCAACCAGTGGACATAGCCGACCCAGCCGAGCAGCGCCACGCCAGCCAGTCGCAACACGAGCGCAACGGCGAACATGCTGCCGCGCTGCCGCAGTTCTGGCCTGCCCACCAGGACACGCAGCAACCTGCTCAGCCGCTCCGGCAAGCCCACGGTCGCTTCCGTAGTCGATGTTGGTTTAGTCATCGCCCGTCCCCTCCCACGCAGCATCGGAATGCCCGGGCGTCGCCCGGTAGCGGGTGGCTCCGTGCGGCGCACAAGTACCCCCACGTCAGCGCACCTGGTAGGCGGCGACAGCGCGTAGCAGCAGGCCGGACACGCGTGCCCAGCCGGCGGCCGGCGCGGCGGCGACGATTACGCTGGCGCTGATCGCGCCCTGCACGAAGCATGCGATCTCGGTGTAGTGGTTGGCCTTGATCCTGGTGACGTAGGTGTCGAGCACGCAGGTGCCAGTCCCGCCGAGGAAACGCACACCGCGGCTAACGCCCAGCAGTCGCGCTTTAGACGCGTCATCCTCCAGCAAATGCCCGACCCGGAAGGACGGCCAGTCCCGCAGACTCTCCTGGCCCTGCCTGGGCGTGGCGTTCAGGTACATCAGGTAGGCACCGGCCGGGCTGAGCCTGGCAGCGGACGCCGCGCCCCGGTCACCAGCGACCGGGTGCATCTGGGGCGGGTAGGCAAGGTCAGCCAGCACCGAACCGTCACCCGTCATCGGCAACCGGTGCCACCCCGCAGGAGCGGCCTTAGCGGCGAGTGTCCGCAGCGGCATCGCCGCTCCTGTCGACGCTCCGCCGGCCTGCGGCGCGTCGCTGGTCCGCGGCGCGTCGCCGGCCCGTGGTGCTCCGGAGGTCCGCGCGCTGCATCCAGCGACGGCGACCACGGCTGCGATCGCCGCCGCCGTGCCGATAACCACCGCGGTCCTGGATCCGGCCAGCCGCCAGCTAGAGGTTTCCGTCACCGTCGCTTGGCCCGCCGTTGTTGTCACCGTCATGGTCACCGCCGTTATTCTGCGGTATCTGGCTTCCCGTAGGGGCATGCCCGGTGGAGGTGTGGTGCGCGGCCGGCTTGGGCGCCGGATTGGAGGACGAGGAGCAGCCGGCGGCCAGGCCAGTGAGCAATACCAGGCCTATCAGTGATCGCTTCAGCGTCAACGACATCACAGGTTCCTCCCGTGGGCCCTCGTGTCTTGGAAGACCGCGCTCTTCGTCGCGCCACCGCCGACGCTATAGCTATGAGTACGGATGAAATGAGCGCATGGTTCGCCGGGTACCAGATTACGTGACGAGGATCACACCGGTCGGAATAGGTGCGGGTCAGCGCGGCGCGACGAGCAGCGTCTGCATGCCTCGCCCGAATGCTCCGAGCGGGTCACGCAACCTGGTCATGGCTAGGCCGGTGCCGTCGGAGCCGATCATGGTAGACGACTCAAGCAGCAGCCACTCACCGACCGGGTCGCGCGACAGGGCAACGGTGAGGTCGACGTTGACGAAGATGAAGGCCGACGCAGGCAACGCCGTACCGACGCCGCTGCCGGAGTCGGCGACCAGCAACGTGCGTGACATCGCCGACGGCTCCTCGTCCGGCAGCAACGGGATCAATGGCCGGGTCCACGCGGCACGAACCGGCGCGCCGACTTCGGTGGCCCGTGGACCAGTGGCCTCGGTGAACTGCGCGGGCCGGAACCGCCAGTCGATCGACGCCAGGTACCCGTGCCGCTCCTGCCTGAAGATCTGCGGCGGAAGACCGTCACTGTCAGCCGGGATGGGCTCGGGCCTGCCGCCGCCGTCGGTTATGTCGGGAACGTCACCTGCCGGACGCTCGATCCGCCAGCCCCGTGCGTGCAGCACCTCCTGGCCGTCGGCTTCCATGACCGCTTCCAGGAGGGCAACCCGCCGCCCCGGCCTGACCATCCTGACCCTGATCGAGACCTTGCCGACCGGCACTGGCCGCAGGATGTCGACGGCAACTCTGGCGAGCCGCTGCCGGTCATCCGGCGCGTGCCGCTCCAGCGCCCTGGCGACCAGCGCCGATGGCGGCCCGCCATGCTGCGCATCGGGGGACCACGGACCGACCGTTGCCTTGGTGGCGGCAAAGGTGTCCTGGCCGACTGGCTCGTAGAAGGCGTTCTCCACGTGCCGGATGCTACCGGACAGTAGCCTGTCGACTCGGTCGAGCGGACAGGCTACTGCACTCGGTACGCTTCATCCGGTGGGCTCTCGCGGCATGCGGCAGCCCCAGGGGCGTTAGCTCAATGGCAGAGTAGCGGACTTTTAATCCGTAGGTTCCGGGTTCGAGCCCCGGACGCCCCACACATCCTGAACTGGGAGTCCTTCCACTGAGAGGCCCTCTTGGACGCTTGGCGCGGAACGAGTCGTGGAACGAGTCGCCGTTTCCGCGTTAGCGTGGATACATGGCAACTTTCGGATCTGGTCACATAGAGCGACTACCGAGCGGATCGTTCCGCGTCGTCGTGTACGCGGGGAAGGACCCGTTAACCGGCCGCCAGCTCCGGCACCGCAAGACCGTCAAGACCGAGCAGCAGGCGCAGATCATCCTCGGCCGCCTGCTTGAGGACGCCGCCGCCGGGAAGCGGCCCGACACCCGGGTCACGGTCAGCGAGCTGATGGCAGGGGCGAACTGTGCGGGCTGCAAGGTCCGCAAGGACACCAAGACCCATCAGGGCAGGTACCTGGCTATCGACGAGATCACGGTCACCGTGCTCGGCGAACGCTGGCATTACGTCCGGCAGGAACTAGTG
This sequence comes from Streptosporangiaceae bacterium, assembly GCA_035533915.1. Taxonomy (GTDB): domain Bacteria; phylum Actinomycetota; class Actinomycetes; order Streptosporangiales; family Streptosporangiaceae; genus Chersky-822. The sequence continues at coordinate 13,868 of DATLSX010000021.1, read as the reverse complement.
CGTATCGGCGTCGAGCTGCCGGCTAGCGCGTACATCTTCTCCCACGACCTCGCCGGCGCGGCGCCATGGGATCCGAACTGGGTCACCAAGAAAGTAGCTGAGGTCGCCGTAGCCGCCGGGGTGAGCATGAACATCAAGTCGCTGCGCCGCTACTCCGCTAGCCAGCTCCTGACGGGCGGCATCGACCTGCGCGACACCGCTGCCCGGCTCGGGCATGGCGCCCGGCCCGGCTCTCGCCCTCTGCCGGTGGGCGCTGTCCAATCCAGCCGACAATCACGGAACACCTGAACCTGAGCCCGCGCCGAAGTATGCGTGGAGCGACCGGGACGTGCGCAATGAACTCGCCCCGGTACTGCAGAACGTCGCCTTCAACCCCAGCTATCTGGCAGAGGCCGCTGACCTGCTGTGGCAACTCGCCGGAACTGACATGCGCAAGCCCAACCAGGTCCCTGACCATCCGATCCGCGTCCGTTCGATGTGCTGGAGGAGTTGCTCGCTACCGAGGCGGTCGTCCAGACCTCGGATGGCTTGTCGTTGACGATCCGGTCGTATCCCGTGGCGCCGGACGCCGTCAGCGACGCCGCGTGATGGAACTAGCCTTCGCGCAGCTGAAATCCCCGCACATTCGCCGTGCTGTCCGAGCAGCGGAAGCATTGGGTAAGTCGCTCACTTACGACGTGGTGCGCGATTAGCGGTGGGTCGTGTTGGCCTGGCGGGCTGGCTGGGGGTTTACCGGGCGGCGGCACGGTCGGAGACGAGTCCGGCGATCGCCTGGAAGGTCTCGTCGAAGTCGTCCGGTTTCCGAGGTAGCGCTGCGGGGGCCGCCGTTTCTTGAGGTCGGCGTTGGCGTGCTCGACGCAGATCCGTTCCGAGGACTGCTTGTGCCGCTGTTCCTCGCAGGCGGCGATCTCCTCGGCGGTGGCGTCCTTCTCCGGTTTCTTCGGCGGGGCCTCGGCCTGGTCCGGGAAGGCCCTTGGCCAGGCCCCGGTAGCCGGCGTCTACTAGGAGCTTGACCTGGGGGAACCGGGTGAGGAGGTCGGCGATGCCCTCGGTCTTCACCGCAGTCTGGTCGTGCATGCGGCCCGGGCGGAAGGCGCCGGCGAACAGGGTGCGGCCGGCTTCGCCGGTGAAGACGGTGGCCTTCTTGGCGTTCATCTTCTTCTTGCCCGAGTCGAAGGCCCGGCGGCCGGGCTTTTTCGCTTTCGGGCGCCTGACCCGCACTTCGGTGCCGTCCATGCGCAGGGTGATGCCGGGGGCGGCGGCGTAGGCGAAGACGTCGGCCATGGTCTTGAGCCGCTGGCCTTCGGGGACGGCGAACCCGCGGGCGGCCAGCAGGGGGCGGATCTCCCGGACCGCGCGGGTGACGGTGGAGCGGTGGACCCCGTACAGCGCGGCCAGGAGTCCGTGCGGGAGCTGGCCGCAGGTAAACGAGGGTGACGATGACGCGGCCGGTGAACGGCAGGTCATGATCCGGGCCGGCGCCGGGCCCGCGCTCGCGCTCGTGGCCGCGGCGGTCGAGCAGGCGTGATTCCTCGGCCGCCTGCCAGGGATCCGCGAGGTCATCGATGATCCGGCCGAGGTGGCGCGGCTTCAGCCCGGTGAAGATACGCTTGCTCATGGCCGCGCGGGCCTGTCCTGACGACACATCATGATCGTTCCGCGCGGCCGCTGTCATGTGCGGGACCGACACGCGGCAAACACCCGCTACGCCCCAGAAGTCTTATCATGCACCAAACCGTTAGGTCGGCGTTCTTGGATGGATCGCCGATGCACCCGAGGTGCCGCCGGGTCACCGCCCTGCTCGCTTGACGCATTCGACGTCCGGCATGAGTTCTAGGCTGTCGCCGTGGACTGGACAGAACGCGTCGCCGGGCTTCGCCAGTGGAGCCGGGGCGGCGAGCACGCGCCGCACAAGCCGCTGCTCTTGCTGTACGCGCTGGGCCAGTTCCAGCGGCACGACGATACGCCCAATGCCTTCAGCGAGGCGGAAGTGCCGTTACACGAACTGCTGAGAGAATTCGGGCCGCCGCGCACGACAACCCCCGCTTACCCCTTTCACCATCTGACCAGCGACGGGCTGTGGACAGTCAGCACCGCCTCAGGACAGAGAAGCCCAGGGCCAGCCCCACCGCCCTGCGCGGCCAGCACGCCACCGGGAAACTCACCCCAGGCCTCACCCAGAGCCTGTGGGCCGACCCGGCCCTGCTCGCCCAGGTCGCGCATGTCCTGCTGGACACCAACTTCGAGCCATCACTGCACGAGGACATCTGCGCCGCGGTCGGCCTGGATCTGGAGACGGCAGAGACCAGGACGGCAGGGATCAGCCAGCGGCAAGGACGTGATCCGCAGTTCCGCCGCGACCTGCTGACCGCCTACGAGTACCAGTGCGCATTCTGCGGGTACGACGGGCTGCTGCAGGGCTACATGGTCGGCCTCGAAGCCGCACACGTGCGCTGGCTCACACACGACGGGCCGAACACCATCGATAACGGCCTGTGCCTGTGCAGCCTGCACCACAAGCTTTTCGACAAGGGAGTTCTCGGCATCACCGACCGCCACCGCGTCACCGTCTCGGCCCAGTTCATCGGGCGCAGCCAGGCCGCCCGCCAGCTGGTGCTGTCCCTCAGCAACCAGCCGGTCAGACGGCCGCTCACGGGCTTCTCCGCCGTCGCCAAGTCCCACGCCGACTGGCACGCGAGCCAGGTGTTCCGTGCCCCCGCCCGGTCCGGCCGGCAGCGCCAGACGCCTGGCGGGCGCGGATAACCGGACGGATAGTCGTCCTGCTGGCCTGGTTCGGAATAGGCGCTGCTTAGAATCTGGCTAAGTCAGCCGAGTCAAAGGAGCCTCAGCGTGTTATCTCCCGCTCTGCGGCGCGTTGCCGCAGGCCCGTTTCAGGTCTTACTAGCCGCCGCGCTTGTTGTGCCGCTGCTCGCCTTCAGTTCCTTACCGGGAAGCGGGTCATCAGGCGCGGCGGTCGCTGCCGGGACTGTCACCGGTCCCGGCGGGGCGGCGATGCCGGGCGTGGCTGTTGATCTGTACGCGTGGCCGTCAGACGCGGTGCTGAAGGCGATGAAGCCCGGAAGGCTAGTGCCGGTGAGGCTGCTGGCCGCGACCACCACGAATAGCGTCGGCAAGTACATGCTGCGGGTCCCGGCGGCGAAGCTGAAGGCAGCGGCGACGGAGGCCGGTTACGCGAACCTGGAGATCTTCAGCCCCTTCGGCGGCATGTGGTTCTTCTCGTATCAGACGGGCTCGCTGCCGGCGCGGCCGGCGGCGGCGGTGACCGTGAACCTTGGCGGCAGGAGCAAGCCGCCTTGCGACATCATGTCTGGCGGGCAGCCGTATCACTTCAGCGGTTTCATGCTGCTGCGGCAGATGAAGCCGGCGTGGGCGGTGGTCGGCCAGGGCTATATCCTCCGGCAGCGGAAGACCGCTGGTGACTGGGTGAATTTCGAGTACAACCAGGGCACCGCTCACACGCAGGCCTCGGAGCTGGGCTTGGGGGTATCGGCGTACGGCTTCGAGGCCGGGTACAAGAACGCTGGCTCGCACGTATCAACCGCCAACCGTACCGAGGGTTTTGCGAAGGCGCGAGGGAACGCCTGGTTCCGGACGCTGTTCAGTACCGGGCTGTTCCGGGGTGTGTGTTTCGGCCGTACCGGCATTCCGGTGCCGCGCGTACGCCAGCACGGTCAGTGTCCTCGCAAGTACCTGGAGGCCTACGTGCACAAGTGCTTGTGGCTGGTCAAGTCCACGGGCTGGTTCGGCGGGACAAGCACAGTGCAGCCGAGGCGGATCCCGCGCACCTCGGCACGCTACTGCGCGCCGCATGAGGCGAACAGCCACTACGACGGCGATCTGGGGACTGCTGTCCAGTGGTCAGGCGGGTTCGACCTGGGAGTAGCGCTCAATATCAAGGGAGTGAACCTGAAGGCAGGCTTCAACGGATCAGCACAGACCGGCTACGACGTCAACGCCCGCATGTACTTCAATTTCGGCCACAAGGGCTACCTATGCGGCACGAACAGGTCGGAAGCTAGCGCCGCGATCCTGGTGCAGCGAGGCAACCTGCCGTAGCGCCAGGGCCTGCCCCAAAGGACCGGTCAGATTGCCTGCCTGGCAGGCGGCCAGCGTGTCGTATCTGGTACGGGCGAGGTCTCCGGTAGATGAGTCAGCAACGAAGAAGACCATCTGCGCGGAGACCTCGTGGCCGCCTGAGCGGTGACGGGTCCGGGCTCGCCGTGGCGGGATGCGCCGGCCGCCCGCAGGCCACCATAAGCATCGCCGCGACCAGCGAATGGCTCCCGCGTAACTTGTGAAGGACGTGCTAGCATCCGGACTTGGTCGCTGCGATGGTCATCGCGAAGTAATTCCTGGCCACATAACTGCCCGACGAGTCATGGTAGTAGACCAGCATGCCCTGCGAGGTCGCCCGGCCCGCAGCGATGGCTGCCACGCCGAGCACCAAGTTGAACGACTTGCCCGGCGCCAGCCGGAAGCCGCGCACGGGCTGGCGGTACTTCCACGTGGGCGGCATGCGGGCGTACTCCGGCGGCCAGAACACCACGCCGATGACCCAGTCTCCCGGCACCGCGTAGGAGCCGACCAGACGCTCGTTACGCGGGCGCAGCAGGACGACGCGGTCCACCACCACCACGGCGTCGTGGCCGTGGTTGGTGAACTGCTGATCGCCGAACGCCTGAACGTGGCCGCCCGGCACGCAGTTCTCACCGCGCGGGATCCTGCCGTCGACGCCGCTGCTCAGCGGGCCGTCAGCGGCCGGACCGCCGACACCGCCGCACCCGCCCAGGGCCGACCCCAGCGCCACGGCCAGGACCGCCACCGCTAACGGCAGCGGCCTCACCCGAATCCTCAGTGCCAGCATGCCTACAGGGTAACCGGGAACACAGGCCGGGCCGTGACGGCCCGGCCTGGTCACAGCCGCCGCGAAACCGCGCGCCGACACCTCGCGCATCCGGTCACCGCGCCTATCAGGAAACGTCTTCCAGTGCTTCTTCCAGGGGTTTTACATTATCTGGACTTTCTACGTGGTATCGCAGATCAAGTCGGGACGATCGTGACCGCCTACGGGCGCGAAGGCAGGCGAGTCAACCAGCCCTGCCCGTAGCCTTCCCGCGGGAGTGACGAGCCGTTGGCAGCGTGCGCCGCCGCACCCTGAGCGTCACGCAGCACGGCAGATAGTGTAGGGGCATGAAAGCAGCCCGCGGGGTGTTCGGCGACAGTTTCGTGCCCGAACTGCGGGAGATCCTCACGTCGACCTCCACGGTCACCGCTTACGGCCTGGACGGCAGGCGGGAAAGCACGGCAGAGCAGCCGTTCACCTATCCGTGGCAGCTGCGGTGGATCGGCTTCGACCAAGACCACGGGCGCAGCAGGGTCATCTGCAAGTTCGCCGCCGACGGCACTGTAGTCACTGCCGTCATCGACGCGGCTGACTTCAGGCGGATCAGCCGAAACAATTCAAAGAACAGGATGTGGAATAACTCGGCTTATCATGACATGGCGGTGCTGGCATCGACCCTGATCCAAGAGCAAATCCTCACCTGGGAACCATCCAGGCTACCCGTCCAGGTCCAGATTAAGCTCCCCGCGGACCGGTAACCGGACACGCTGACAGATCCCATGCCCGCAGCTGCCCAGCCGACGGCCCTGGCCACGGGCGAATCGCGCGCCTGACATCGGGCGAGCAACGCGACATGATCCGCCGGCATGGCGGGCAGCCAGCCATCACGCAACGTCGCGCTGCGGCCGTTAACCGCCTGCCTGCGCAGATATTCAGCGAGATCCCGCTCCTGCGAGCTTCGGCATGCTGCCCACCCCGCCGTCCTGCTCGAGGGCCTCGTCGAGGTCGACCTTGGCCGCCGCGTACCGTTTCTTCCTGGTCCGCGCCGTGCCCAGGCCTTGCAGCGCGTAGGCTTCGCCGACCAGATCGCCGTCTTCCCTGACTGCTGCGAGCACGGACTCGAATGTCCGCTCGGCACGTCGAAGTCGCCCTCGCGCAGGAGGAACTCTCCTAGCCGGTGCTCGGTCCGGGCTGCGACACGCGGTGCCTTGAGCGTCCGGCACAGCATAAGCGCACGGCCGAGCAGGCGCTCTACCGTGTCGAAGTCGCCACGGTCGACGTGAATCTGAGCCATGTTGGTCAGCACGTCGACCTCGCTCACGCGGTCATCGACCGCGCGGAACCCGACCAGCGCGTCCTGGTGCGCGTCCGCCTGTCTGGACGACCGGTAGAGCGCCAGCAGGTGCAAGTGCGCGCAGGCGTTTCCCGCAGCGGGTGGCCGCTAACGAGCTCGCTAAGCTCACCGGTCAGCTGGTGATGCAGGCCGAGACCGAGTTCCGGCTGTATGCAGTATTCGATTACCGCTCGAAGGTCGTGATGTCTAGCCCCCCGTCGCTGACCCTTATCCCATAGCCAGCCGGATGTGTCAGGATCTGATCGTCGGCGATCGCGCCGAGCAGCCGCCGCAGGGCGGAGATACAGGTCTGGATCTGGCTCCTAGCGGTTGCCGGAGGATAGATGTCCCAGACCGCGTCAACCAACCGGTCCAGCGGCACGACCCGGTTGGCGTGGAAGAGCAACATCGGCAGGACGATCCGCTGGCGGGCACTGCGGATCTCTAGCAATCCGTCGTCGGATACGATCTCGAGCGGGCCGAGTAATCGGTACTCCATGACACCGCCAACCTGGTTGGTATCCCGCCTGATTAGCACATTTATTGTAAATATCGCAGGTGGCATTTCTCCTCGCAACTAAGCCTCAATCCGCCGGTCGATATTCGGGCTGGCGCGCGGCAAAGTGAAAGGTGCCCTCTGAACTGGGACGATGGGAGTGATGAAGCTTCCAGTTCCTGGTTCGAGATGACACCTGACAAGTGCGATTGTCTCATGACCCGCCGCGGCGGGGCACCACGGTTGCGCGCCCAGGTTCTCGGCTTGCCGTGGGACCGGGTCCCCGTGCCGCTGACGGACCAGGTCCCAGTCGGCGCTTTCGCCATCCCTGCCCGCTTCGCCTTGTTCCTCGCCCGTGTGGCCGGGGCCGCGGCGCTGGCTGTCGCATGGTGGCTCGTCGCTGGCCAGGCACTCGCCTCGCGTGAACTGACTGCCCTGCACCGACCCTGTGCCCGACGGCCCTCGCCAGAGCCTCGAAGCGATCGGCAAGGCCGGCGACCGTGACGCCGGCCAGCGAGCGGATGACCCGGTCCATGCCGCCTGCAGCCCGCGCCGAGCGGTCAGGGACGGCTCACCGCGAGCCCTCTACGGTCCGTGACCTGCTCAGACGTACCGGGAGCGGGTCACCGTCTATGAGGATGGGCTGGTCCGCATGATGAGCCGTTCGGCCCACGGGGTTTGACTTTATGGTCCTCGGCGTCGGCGTGCTGGCCGTGCCCGAGCTGGGCGTCCGGCGCACGCGTGGCGCGAGTTCAGGCCGGCATGTACCTCTCGAACCAGGTCACGAGCCGGGTCAGGTAATCAGTGACGGCGGGGAACCGGCTGACGCCGTGTCCTTCCCCGGGGTAGATCACCAGTTCGGAGTCGACGCCGTGGCCGGTCAGTGCCTGGTAGAACTCCCTGGCCTGGCCGGCCGGAGTGCACCGGTCTTTCGCGCCCGCCGTGAGCAGGGTCGGTGTCCTGGCCTTGCTCGCGTGCATGACCGGGCTGCGGGTGTGCACCTGGTTGCCGATCTCCTCGGGATCGGCGTTGTCCAGGAACCACAGTCCCCAGCGGGGGATGTTGGTCGTGAACGTGAAGCTGTACCACTGGGTCACCGGCGAGCCGGCGACCGCGGCCTTGAACCTGTCGTCCTGGGTCACCAGCCAGGCCGACATGAACCCGCCGTAGCTGACGCCCATCGTGCCGATCCGCGCCGGGTCGGCGATCCCGCGCTCGATCATCGCGTCGATTCCTGACAGGTAGTCGTAGGTGTCCGCGCCGCCCATGTCGCCGACGACCGCGGCGGCGAACTCCTGACCCCGCCCGGAGCTACCGCGCGGGTTGGGGAGCAGGACGGCATATCCGCGGGAGACCAGCAGCGGCACCGCGTAGTCACGCATCGTCCAGCTTCGCTGATAGGCCCCGACCGGCCCGCCGTGGACGTGCAAGACCAGCGGGAACGGCGCGGCGCCTGCAGGCGTGCACAGGACTCCTTCGATCGGTGTCCCGTCGGGTGCGCTCCAGCTGACGTTCGCCGCCGAGCCCGCGACCGACCGGATGTAGTCGGTGCCGGCATGGGCCAGGGAGGCCAGCACCTGGCCCGCGCCCGTTCCGACGATCGCGATCTCCTGCGGAAGGTCGTAGCCGTCCCGGATCACGACGACCCGGCCGTCGGACGTGAAGGCTCCTGCCGGATAGAACCAGCTCGCCCACGACTGCGCGGACGCGACCAGTTCCCTGGCGGTGATCGTCTCCGGCAGGGGCCCCTCCCCGGCGTCGGCGATCCCGGCCACGCTGTCCAGATGGCGCTGGCCGATGTAGCCGAGCCGCGTTCGGTCGATCCACTGGACCGCGGTGACATCTGTCCCGGCGGTGTCTACGGCGCACCTGGTGCCGGCCACCAGGTCCAGCACGATAAGGTCGCCCGCCACGATCCACCGGTCGCTGCATACGGCCTGGACCACGGCGGCCCGCCTGCCGTCGGACGTCCCGGCGGGCAGCCCGAGCTGGACGTCACTGCGGAGCAGCTCGGTCACCTCACCCGTCGAGATGTCGAGCCGGCTGAGCACCGCGCAGTACCAGTCGTCCTCGCCGGGCTGCTCGCTGGTGATTGCCAGCACATGCCCGGGGCTGGACCAGGCCGCCTCCCAGACGTTCAGCCCGCCGGGCGAAACCCTGGCGAGCTCGCCGGAGGCCAGCGTGTACAGCCACAGGCTGCGCCAGGCATCCTCCGGCGTCCCGGCCTCGACCTCCGGGTACCAGGATGGCAGCCCGGACTCGCCCGACCCGGCCGATCCCGATCCCTGCGCGTCAGCCATCTCGGCTCCGAGCCCGGCGACCCCGAGCAGGATCCGGGTACCGTCCGGTGACCACGCGAGATACTCGACCGTCCCGGGGACAGCAGGCGCTGGCCGGGCCTCGCCGAGCTGCCCGCCGGCCAGGACGTAGAGCTGGAACACGTCAGCCTGTGCCCGGTCGGACAGGAAGGCCAGGGCTGACCCGTCCGGCGCGAGCCGGGCGGCCTTAGCTGACCCGCCACCGGAGGTCAGCGCGCGCAGCGCGCCGTCCCGCACCTCGTACAAGGCCGTGCGCGGCAGCCCGTCGAGTTCGTCATAGACCGACCCGGTCACCACAATGCGGCTGCCGTCGCTCGCCGTGACGAGATCGGTCACATGGTGCGGCCTGCCGAAAGCCGGCTCGTGCAGCCGCCGGACATGCTCGGCGACCGCAGCGTACTCAGGGGACTCCCGCAGGTCCTTGCGCATAGTCCGGGATGATCTCACGCCCGATGGTGGTGCCGCTACCGGTCAGGCTCTAGGTCGGCGGTCCGCCCCCGAGGCCGGCTGTCCGCGCCTACGCGGGCGCGGAAAGTACTCCAGGAGACCCGGAGCAGCGCGATCTTCCGCTCGCACTGGGCCTCGGTCATCAGGGCGTTCTCGGGTGCCGCCGCCCTGCCCGAGACGCCGTAGAAATCGGTCATCCCGATCCCTTCGATCCGCTCGGCACCTCAATCTCGCCCGTGGCCCCGAACTCAGCGCCGAAGCCGGCCAGCTTGGCGACCTTGGCGTAACGGGGCCGGTAGGCGCGAGGACCGCCAGCACGTCCCCGCCGATCCTGGCGCTCCGGTCCCAGCCAGGCCAGTCGAAGGCGCAGGCCACAACCCGCTTCTTCTTGCCCTGCTCGAGCATCACGCGAACCGGGTCGGCCATGCCGTCACCCTAGGACAGTCGCCTGTTGCCGCTGGCTTCGCAAGGCACGAACGCACCGGAACATTCTCAATTGCGACGAGGCCGATAGCTCAGCGCCGATGGATGGAACCGCGCCGACAGTTGCCGCGGTATGCGGAACCGCCGTTCTGCGCGGCCGGAAGCTCGCCGCGCGTATATCCGCCGAAATGGGCGGCGATCAGGATCAGGGGTTTGGTCTTTCGTGCCGCACCGAACGGGTGATCGGTACGGCACCTATAGAGGCCAGCGTCGGTGTGGTTGAAGAGGCGCGGGTACCTCAGTTCCCGCCCGCCCCGATCCTTGACTTCGCGACCTCCTGTTTCAGCGCTGGCGGGATCGGCCGGTTAGTGCTCGCCTGCCAGTCGATCTGCTCAAGTATCGGTCCCTGTGTGTCTTCCCCCTTCGGCATGACCCGGGACTGTCGCTCCAGAGCCTTGATAGCCGCGGTCTGGGGGAGATCGGCTACTCGCTCGTTGATGAACGACGGGTCGGCGACGAGGTTGAAGGGCTTGAGGTCGGCAGACGTGAGCTGGGATGCCTGGTCCTTGTTCTGGAACAGGTCGTACAACGGCCTGGCGTTTTGATCGTATGACGAGAGGGCGGGGAGCCCGAGGATCAGCTCCATGGTGCGGATGACACTGGCCTGATCGTAGCGCTGGTGGCCGATATACCCACCGAGCTTGCCGTTCGCCGACACGTGCTTGGCGTAGGGGCTGGCTACCAGCAGGATGTTGCGGTGCCCGTCGACGTGATCGACGCCGTCTTGTGAGTCGTCCTCGACCACGAACACGGCCGTCGATGACCAGTAAGAGGAGTGCGACAGGGCAGAAAGGATTTCGCCCAGCGCGGCGTCGTTCTGGGCAACTTCTGCCCGCGGCGTGAACGTGGCCGCCAGGCCGGTCGTGTGGTCCTCGGGCAGCACCATGTAGCTGAAGCTGGCCAGGCCATGGCCGTTCGCCGGGCCGGCCGTTGCCGGGCTGCCATCAGGGTTGAGGCCGATGTCCGTCAGGAATTCAGCCGCCCCCAGCCGGTCGTCCACGCTCAGGTTGGCGTCGCCGTTGATGGCGCTGGGGTAGCTGAGATCGCTGTAGGAGTAGACGGGGAAGTTGCCGGCCGAAAGGAGGCTGTTGATCACTCCGCATCCGGCGGGGCGAATCGCCCCGGTGCACGGAACGGCTGTGGCGTCTGTGTAGACCGGCCCGGTGTATTTGGCGCTGTTGGGTCCGAGGAAGGGGCTGCACTGGCTGCCCACCGGGATGCCGTTGCCGTCGGGCGTGATGGCTCCGTAGAACTCGCCGTAGTTACGGAGCGTGAAGGATCCGCCTGACTGATTCTGCTTAGCAAGGGCGCTCTGGAACAGGCTGCAGCGCTCGGGCTCGGCGACGGGAGCGAGGAAATCCGAGCCGCGATTGCGGTTCGAGTAGTTGAGGCGCCACGCCTTCTCTATCCAGTCGGTCACGTTCGCGGACGTCGTCCACCAGTGACCCTGCACGCTCGCCTCGCCGTCCGAGAAGAAGTTGTCGCTTGACGCGAACTGGCTGACGATCGCGTGACCTTGCGGAGTGGCCGACGCCAGGTACTGATAGGCCGGGTCGGCGTTGACATCGTTCCGGGTCTTGCCGAGGTCCCCGTAGACCTGGTCGTAGGTACGGTTCTCCCTCACGATGTACAGGACGTGCTTGATCGGTGACTGGCCGGCGTGGGCGGCGTCGGGTACGGGGTTGTCCGGGCTGCGGAACTCGACGCCCGACTGCTCGATGGCCCGGGCAACGAACGCACTGTCCCTGGAGAGGCGCTCGTCGCTGTGCCAGGCGCCGCTCTCGCGCTGATGCGGGCCAGCAACCCAGAAGCGACTAGCAACCCAGAAGCGACTGAGGAGCGACGGCATGTTGCCCTTGTCGTTGTAGTTGAGCCCGGGGAGCTGCACCTGCGGGTCTGGTGTCTGCGAGAAGGTCGAGTTGGGGAGCAACGAAGGAGACCCGCCGGACTTGGCGGCGAATGGAACAGGATACGGGTCGGACGGGTCATTGGCGGGGTAGCGGCTGCCGAGACCCTTGGCGGAGACGGCGAGCACACCGTGGTCGCGGGGGTTGACGGCGACCGCTGTCGGGTACCAGCCGGTCGGCACGTAGCCGTCGACGTGCCACCCCGAGGCACCCCGGTCGAGCACCGCCACGGCGTCGTCACCCGCGAGCGCGACGTAGGCGCGGGAGGCCCCGTCGTACGCGACCGCGTCCGGGGCCGAGCCGGTCGCCTCACCCGGCGCCCCGTGGAGGGTGATATTGACGGCCGGGGCGAGGGTGCCGTCAGCGTGCACGCCGACGATGGAGACCTGGTCGCTGTTGGCGTCCGCCACCATGACCTCCCGGCCGTCGGGGCTGACCGCGAGGCCGGTGGGATGGTCACCGACCGTGGCGGTCGGGCCTCGGGTCCAGCTGCTGGCGCCGTCGGAGTCGGCGGTGATGAGCTGGCCGGTGCCCTCGGCCGTGATGTACGCCCGCGCATGGCCGGTAGCCGGGTCAGTCGCCGTGGCGGCGTGCGCCCGGTTCGGGCTGGATACCAGTTCGGTGGCGCTGGACATGACGAACTTCGCGACGTTCATCGATACCGGCAACGAGCGGGCGCCGATCGCGCAGCGGGGCAAGGCCAAGCAGAAACGCGCGGACCTGCGGCTGGTCGGCCTGGGCCTGGTGGTGACCCGGGACGGCGGCGTCCCGCTGCTGTCCCATGCCTACCCCGGCAGCAAGCCTGACGTCACCCAGTTCCCGCAGATGATCACGGCCCTGGCCGCCCGGCACGCCGCCCTGGCCGCCGCGGCCGGGCAGGGCAGTACCGAGATGACGGTGGTCTTCGACGCCGGGCAGAACTCCGAGGCCAACTTCGCGCTGCTGGCCGGCGCGAACCTGCACTACGTCGGGTCGGTGCCGGCCAGTGACTGCCGTGACCTGCTCGCCGTGCCCGCCTCCGCCCGGATCGTCGTCGATCAGGACCGGTTCGGCCAGCTAACTGCCTACGACACCCGCCGCGCCGTCTACGGCACCGAGCGCCGGGCGATCTTGACCCATTCCCCGGAACCGCACGCCCACCAGGCCCGCGGCTTCGACGGCACGACGCTGGCCAAGGCCGCCAGGCAGCTCGGCGAGCTCGCCGCCACTCTGGCCCGCGGCAAGACCCGCAGGCCCCGGCCCAAGGTTGAAGCGGAGATCACGAAGATCACCCATGACGCCTGGGTCCGCCGCGTCATCACCTGGGAGCTGACCGGGGACACACCCCGCGACCTGCGGCTGTCCTGGTCCATCGACGCCGCCGGGCGCGCCGCGCTGGAAGAGGAGATCTTCGGCAAGCACGTGCTGATCACCAGCCACGACGACTGGCCCGCCGCCGAGGTCATCGCCGGCTACCGGTCCCAGTCCGAAGCCGAATTCTCCTTCCGGCAGATGAAAGACCCCCGCGCCGTCTCGTTCTCCCCGATGTTCCACTGGACCGAGCACAACATCCGCGTCCACGTCCTCACCTGCGTACTCGCCCTGCAGATCGCGCACCTACTCCGCCTGCAAGCCGAGCGCGCCGGGCTGCACATGTCAGTCCGCGAGCTCCTGCACCAGCTCGCCGGCATCGGCGAGACCATCCTGATCTACCCCGCCACACGAGGCAGGCCCCAAGCCCGCCGGATGCTCACCGGGACCACCAGCACCCAAGACAAACTCACCCAGATCTTCCAGCTGGACCGCTACGCCCCCAAAGTTAGGTCATAGGCGCCAGCGGCCCCGTAAACCCCTCCCGACCAGGCAGAACACCCTGGCGAGGAGCATGATCGTCGGAAACTCGGGCTAGTGCCCGGGGACGGGGCCAGGGGCGGACCGGAGCGGGTCGGCGGCCTGCCACCGGAACCCGTCAGGTAAGCCCCAGGGCAGTAGCGAGAGTCCGGGCGGGAGCCCCGCCGGTCTCGATCGCCAGGTCCAGCGC